>DATBJJ010000093.1:0-28214 GCA_036556425.1 Vicinamibacterales bacterium | reverse complement strand
GAACGTCCCCGCGAGGGAGCCAGTAGGGGGGCTCCGGGGGGCGAAGCCCCCCGGATACTAATCGAGGATGGCCGTGACGCCGCGATTGCCGAAGGCGCCGGCACGATCGCGGTGGAGCTGCTCGAATCGCCCGAGCCGATCGACGACATCGTCGTGCCCGTCGGCGACGGGGCGCTCGTCGGCGGCGTCGCGCGTTGGGTCAAGGCGCATCGACCATCGGCGCGTGTCGTCGGCGTCGTTGCCGCCGGCGCGCCGGCGATGGAGCGATCGTGGCGCGCGGGACGCGCGCAGGCGCTGGATCGGGCTGACACGATCGCCGACGGCATCTCCGTGCAATCGCCGTTCGCGGAAGCCGTCACGGATATGATCGGCGTCGTGGACGAGATGCTGCTCGTCCAGGACGATCAGATGGTGAGCGCGATGCGGCTCGCGGTCAACGAGCTGGGTATCGTTCTCGAGCCTTCAGGAGCAGCCGGCCTGGCCGCCATTCTGGCGAACCCCACCCGGTTCCGCGGACGATCCACGGCGACCATCCTCACGGGCGGCAACCTCACTGCCGCGCAGATGGAGCAGTGGCTCGCCTGATCGCGCGCGCCGCGTCAGCCCTCCACTTCGTTCAGCAGCAGATCCTGCAAGTCGCCGTTCAACCGGACGCGTGCCCGCCCGACTGCGTGAATCAACTCAAACTTCTCGATGCGGCCGTTCAGCGCGCTCGTGCCGTCGAAGATGCCGAACATTTCCGAGACGGTGTCGACCTGGACCTGCCGCATGATCTCGGTGATCACTTTTCGATGCCGCGGCGGCAGCGAGCGATAAAGGTCGAGCACGCGTTTCCAGTATGGATCCGTCACCTTGCCAGGATGCGCGAAGGTATCCTTGTACGACTCGCCTTCATCGATGACGGTTTTCACGACGGCCTTGACGAATCTGTTGGGAGTCATGCGGATACTGCTATCGGCAGAAGCGCGAGGCGAGGTTAGGTTCGAATGAGACTGGTGTGGCCGGCGGCGGAGTATCTCGAGAGCTACGTGTCGGCGCTCGAGCGCGGATGGTCGTCCGACAACCTGCGCGGCGCCGACGCCGCGAAAGGGGAATTGGAACGGATCGCCGCTGATGCCGACCGGTTCCTCGCCGAGCAAGTCGACCGCGACGCCTCCGCCGGACCCTTTCCCTTGCCTGACGGGACCTTGGTGCCGCGGCTTCCCGGCTACAAGCAGTGGATCTGGGACGGCGATTTCTGCGGCGTGATCGGATTGCGGTGGCAACCCGGGACCGAAGCGCTGCCGCCGCATTGCCTCGGCCACATCGGCTACTCGGTCGTGCCATGGAAGCGGCGGCGCGGGTATGCCACGCGCGCGCTGCGCGAGTTCCTTCCGACCGCGGCGGCGGAGGGGCTGCGATACGTCGACATCTGTGCAGAGAGCGACAATCTGGCATCGCGTCGCGTGATCGAGCTGAACGGCGGTATCCTCGTCGGGGAATTCGTGACGCTTCCCGCGCTCGGCAGCCGTCGCGAAGTTCGTTATCGGATTTCGATCTGACGATGGCGCCGACCGTGACTGTGTTGTTATCTCTTGCGCTGGCGACCGCGTTGCAACCGTGATGCTACTATTCCCCGCCATGCTCCACCTCAGCTTGTTCCTCGTTCTCCTCTCGTATTCGTTCGACACCGGACACGTGCAGGCGACCATGTCGCTGGTGATTGGCGAGCTGGACGCTGCCGGGATGCGCCGGTACACGAAGGCGGAGATCGTGAGAATCAGCGGGCTTCGCGTGGGGCAGACCGTGACGCTGGACGATGTGAACAAGGCCATGGCGCGCATGGCTCGAACCGGTTTGTTCACGCAGTTGAACTACCGCTACACCACCGCGAAGGGGCGCGCGACGATCACGTTCGACGTCCGGGAATCGGAATGGACGATGCCGGTGACGTTCGACAACTTCGTGTGGTTTGCGGACGCCGCGCTGACGGCGGCGCTTCGAGAGACGGTTCCGTCGTTCGACAGCACGGCGCCGCTGACCGATGGGTTCGTCGAATACCTGACGGGCGAGCTCTCGACGCTGCTCGCGGCGAAGAAGATCCCGGGCACGGTCGCGTTCATGCCCCAGGGAGACATGAGGTCGGGCGGAAAGATTCAAGGCTACCTGTTCAAGGTCCAGAATCCGGCGCCGCGTATGTGCTCGATGAAGATCAACGGCGCTTCGGCGATTGCGGAAAATGAGCTGACCGCGGCGCTCGCGGCGGCGGTCGGCGCCGAGTACTCGCGCGCGACGGTCGCTGCCACCGCGCGCGGGACGCTGACGGATCTCTACCGTCAGCGAGGGCATTGGCGTGCCGCGTTCGGGGCACCGCAGGCGGCGCTCGAAAGCGGTTCCTCGTGCGACGGCGCGGCGTTGACGCTCGCCGTCGAGGAGGGCCCGGCCTACGCGTGGGATCGCGCCGAGTGGTTTGGAAACGCCGCGCTCGCGGCGCGCGATCTCGATCGCCTGCTCGCGCTGCGCGCGGGCGACCTCGCGAACGTCCGGAAGCTGGATGACGGACTACGGGAAATCCAGAAGGCATACAGAAAGCAAGGCTACATGCGGCAGGCGGCGAACTACGTGCCGCGTCTGTCCGACGAGACGAAGCGCGCCATCTTCGAAATCCGCGTCGACGAAGGGCCGCAGTACCGTCTCGGCACCGTCTCGTTCCCGGGCCTCGGTCCGAAGGAAGCGGAGATGCTCGGACAGCTTTGGAAGTTGAAGGCTGGAGAGGTCTTCGACGGCTCCTATCCGAACGAGTTCTTCGCGCAGCAGATCCGTCCCCGGCTTCGGCCGGGGGCGGCGCCGCCGAGAATGCAGCTGCAGATGGACGAAGCCAACCGCCTGGTGAACGTCAGCGTCGTGTTCGGCGGGCCCGAGCGATGAGGTCAGCGGCGACACGCGGGAGCCGGATCGCGCGCAAGAAGAAAGCGCTGAAACCGCGGCGCCCGCCGAGGAAGCGCGGGACCGATGCGACTGCGTCACCCGACGTCATTCCGATGATCTCCTACGAAGACGGCGTGGCGGCACTGGATTGGCTCAGTCGAGCATTTGGCTTTCACGAGATCGCGCGTCACGTGTTGCCCGATGGGCGGCTGGCGCATGGAGAAATGAAGGCGGGAAACGGCGTGATCATGCTCGCCTCGCCGTCGCCCGACTACCAGAGCCCGAAGCATCATCGAGACGTCTGCGATCGAGCGCGCAAGTGGTCGACGGTGCCGTGGATCATCGATGGCGTGCTCGTACTCGTGGACGATGTCGAGCGGCACTTCGCGCAGTCGAAAGCGTCGGGCGCGACGATTCTGTCGGAGATCGAGGACGACCCGCCGGGGAAGCGCTATCGTGTCGAGGATCTCGAGGGCCATCGCTGGTTTTTCATGCAGCGAGATTGAGGCGGATGGCTCCTCGAGCTCGGCCGGCGGCTCACTCGTCGAGCACGAATGTCAGAAGCATGTTGACTTGATACTCGACGATCTTGCCCTTCTCGAGCCGGACCTGCTGCTCCTTGATCCACGCGCTGCGGATGTTGCGAATCGTCTTGTGAGCGCGGGCGAGACCGCTCGTGATCGCATCCTCGAAGCTCTTCGTCGACGTTGCGCTGATCTCCGATACCTTTGCGACTGACATCGTGGCTCTCCTTTGCGTCATCGTGTTTTCTCGCTGTCCAGCATCCGCATCTGCTCCTCGCCGTACCTCGTCCCGGCGACCGCGTCCGCCGGGACGACTTCCTCGATTCGCGCGATGTCGGCCGGCGACAACTCGATCTCGAGCGCGTCGAGCGATTCGTCGAGCTGCGCTCGAGTCCTCGCGCCGAGCAGCGGCACGACCGAGGGACTCTTCGCGAGAACCCACGCAATGGCGATCTGCGTGCCGGTGACGCCCTTGTCGCGCGCGAGCGCCCGCAGCCGCTCGACGAGCCGATCGTTCTGCTCGCGATTGCCGCCGCTGAATCGCGGCAGATACGCGCGAAAATCTCCGCGCCCCGAGGGCGTCGATCCGCTCAGCAGCCCGCGCGACAGCACGCCGTAGGCGGTCACGCCGATCCCCAGCTCGCGGAGCGTCGGAAAGATTGTCGTCTCGGGTTGGCGGCTGACGATCGAGTATTCGATCTGCAGGTCCGCGATCGGATGGACCGCGTGAGCCCGCCGAATCGTGTCGGGCCCGACCTCCGACAAGCCGATATGGCGGATGTATCCGGCGCGGATCAATTCGGCGATCGTCCCGACGGTGTCTTCGATCGGCACAGCCGGATCGAGCCGCCCGGGCCGGTAAATGTCGATGTGGTCGACGCCGAGGCGGGTCAGGCTGTACGCGACGAAGTTCTTCACCGCCGCCGGACGCGCGTCCATGCCGAGCCAGCCGGCATCCGGCCCGCGCAGCGCGCCGAACTTGACGGAGATGAGCGCTTGGTCACCGCGGCCCTTCAGGGCGCGCCCGATGAGCATTTCGTTGTGTCCGGCGCCGTAGTAGTCGCCGGTGTCGAGCAGCGTGACGCCTCGGTCGAGCGCCCGGTGGATGGTCGCGATGCTCTCCTGCTCATCCGCCTGCCCGTACATCCCGGACATGCCCATACACCCGAGCCCGATTGGAAATACGGTTGGACCGGTCGCGCCGAGTTGACGAGGTTGGATGATCGTGGATGCCATTCGTCCGACACTATCGCAGCGCTCGGGCGTCGGCAAGCTATGATGCGCGTTGCAGGCGATAATCGAAGCCCGTTTCATGAACCTGCCCATTCCAGGATGCGAGCGAGCGAGGCGAGCGAGCCACGCGATCGGAGCGCGCCGTCGAAGCGGCGCGCGAGAGCGCGTGTAGGGGAGTCCGAGGGCGAAGCCCCTCGGTTGAGACTAGAGTCATCATGCTTTCAGTGTGGGCCGCGGATGTTTCGGTTGAGTTACCTGTTACTTACGGGGCGTGCCGCTGGAAGCGGGAAGCGGGAAGCTGGTAGCATCCGCACATGTTGTCGCGGCGAGCGTTCCTGTCGCGTGCGTGCGCGGCCCCTCTCGTTCCCCTCGCCGCGGCCTGCGGCCGATCTGCGCCCGCCGCCATTGCCTCTCGCCCGACCGACATCCGCATCGTCGAAGTCGATCATCAATACGAGGAGTTCAAGTACCGCGCGCCGTACCAGTTCGGCGGCCGATCCGTCGACTCCGTGAAGATCCTGAACGTGAATTGCCGCGTTCGCACGGGCGCCGGGCGCGAGTCGTGGGGATTCGGATCGATGACGCTCGGAAACGCGTGGGCGTTTCCCGCGGTGCCGCACGAGGCGGGCCTCGGCGCGATGACGGCGCTGGCGTCCGTGCTGCGGAATCTGACGGCGTCCTGCGACGAGTCCGGCCATCCGCTCGATCTGTTCCGCCTGCTCGAGCCCGCTTACCTGCGTGCGGCGGACGATCTCTCGCACACGATCGCATTGAAGACCCCGATCCCGAAGCTGTGCACGCTCGTCGTGGCCAGCGCGTTCGACGCGGCGATTCACGACGCGTACGGCAAAGCGTTCAAGGTGAGCAGCTACGACACGTACGGCCCGTCGTACGTGCGGAACGACCTCTCCGTCGATCTCGGCGACGCGTTCAAGGGCGAGTACCTCGATCGCTACGTGCCGTCGGCGCCGCGTCCGACGATGCCGGTCTTCCACTCGGTCGGGGCGAGCGATCCGCTCGAGGCGAGCGACGTGCGCTCGCGGATCAACGACGGCCTGCCGAACACGCTCGAGGAGTGGATTCCGCGCGACGGACTGATCCGCTTCAAGATCAAGCTCAATGGCGGCAACCTCGAGGCGGACATCGATCGCATCGTCCGGATCGATCGGATCGTCACGCGCACGAATCAGACGCGCGGCGTGACGGACTGGAAGTATCTGCTCGACTTCAACGAGGGCTGCCCGAACGTGCAGTACCTCATCGAGTGCCTGAGGCGCGTGCGCGAGGCGACGCCGAGCGGATTCGATCGCATTCTGTACATCGAGCAGCCCACCGCGCGCGATCTGAGGAAGGACCGCTCGAACGTGATGCACGAGGCCGCGAAGCTCCGGCCCGTCGTCATCGACGAATCGCTGACGGATCTCGAGACGCTCCTCCTCGCGCGCGAGATGGGCTATACGGGCGTCGCGTTGAAAGCGTGCAAAGGTCAGAGCCAGGCGATGCTGATGGCGGCGGCCGCGCAGAAGTTCGGCATGTTCTTGTGCGTCCAGGATCTGACGTGCCCGGGCGCGTCGCTGATTCACTCGGCCGGGATCGCCGCGCGCGTGCCGGGCAACGCGGGCATCGAAGCGAACGCGCGTCAGTTCGTGCCGGCCGCGAACGCCGCGTGGGAGCGGCGATTCCCCGGTCTCTTCACGATCAACGACGGCGTCATGCAGACGGGGCAGCTCACCGGTCCGGGTCTCGGCGCCGTGCCGCCGCGGACGTAGCGCGTGGGACCGCACCGCGCGATCCGCGTGACGATCCCGAGCGCGGAGCCGGAGCGGAGCCGGTCGCTGAAACAGCTCGCCGACGGCCTGACGTCTCTCGCGGATGCGGAGTACGCGGAAGTCTGGGTGGATCACGACGCGTTCCCTTCGATGTGCGCGTTGATCCACGGCGATCGAGGTTGGCTCATGTGCTTGCGGTACGACGGCGACGGCGGGTTCAGCTCTCGAAACCCCGCATACGACGGCAAGCCCGACGCGATGATCGACTACTGCCTGTCAAACGGACAGAGGGATGTCTACCCCGCGGCGTGGACGTATCCGACACCAAACGTGCTCGACGCGCTGACGGCATTCGCTCGCGATCGACGAGTGCCGGAGTGGATCTCATGGCTCAACGATTCAGGCGACGGCGCGCTGTCGCCGAACGATCCATGGAGCTCATGATGCGGCGCGCAAACGCGTGGAGGCTGCATGTTGACCAGACGTGAGTGGATCCGCGCCACCGGAGGCGCCGCGATGGGCGCGATCGTCGCTCGCGAGGCGCGCGCGTTCCAGCAGCCGTCGTTCTGCTTCTTCTCGAAGCACCTGCCCGAGCTCGCGTGGGGCGATCTCGGCAAGGCCGTCAAAGACCTCGGATTCGACGGCGTCGATTTGACCGTGAGGACCGGCGGCCACGTTCTTCCGGAGCGCGCCGCCGACGATCTCCCGCGCGCGCTCGACGCGATCCGATCGCACGGCGTGGCCGTGCCGATGATCACGACGGAGCTCACATCGGTGACGCCTCTCGCGAAGCCGCTGCTGACGACCGCCGCGCGGAACGGGGTCAAGTATTTCAAGACGGGCTACTGGCGATTCTCCGCCTCGCGGGACGTCCGCTCGCAGATCGCGTCCACGGGCGACGCGCTGGCGGGCCTTGCGGCGCTCGCGCGCGACTGCGGCATCGAGTTGGGTTTCCACAATCACGCCGGCTACATCGGCGGCGCGCTGTGGGACATCGCGCCCGCGATGGATCGGCTCGACGCGAAGTGGGCCGGCTACTACTTCGATCCGCGGCACGCCGTCGCCGAAGGCGGAGCGGGTGCGTGGAGGGCGGCGACGCACCTCGTCGCGCCGCGCCTCAAGATGATCGCGCTGAAGGATTTCTTCTGGGAGAAGTCGGACAAGGGGTGGCGCGTTCGCGATTGCCCGCTCGGCGAGGGCATGGTGGACTGGACGTGGTTCGGCGCCGCGATCCGCGAGGCGCGCTTCGCCGGTCCGATCTCGCTGCACCTCGAGTACGAGATCCCAGGCGCCACGGCCGCGGAGCGCACTCGCAAGACGATCGAAGCGGCACGAAAAGATTTGACCAAAGCCAGGGACATTGTTTCAGTCGGGAGTCGTTAGTCGACAGTCGGGAGTCACAGTCGCCAGTCACAGTCGAGAGTCGAGTCGAGAGTCACTGCGACTCCAACTCCAAGGACTTCCGACTCCGACAAGAACTTCCGACTCCGACGACGACTTCCGACTCCCGACTGTGACTCTCGACTGCGACTCCCGACCCCCGACTCTCGACTACCGACTACAGGAGCTTCCCATGTTCACACGGCGTGAATTCGGCCTCACGATCGCGGGCGCCGCAGCGATGACGTCGGTACGGGCGGCGCAGCCTCAATCGACGCCCGGCTCGCTCACCGACGTGCCCGGCATCAAGGTCGGACACTTCACCGAAACGCGGCGCCCGACGGGCTGTACGGCGATCCTCTTCGACTCCGCCGTCGCGGCCGGCGTCGACTACAACGGATCCGCGCCGGGTGAGTCGCAGGTCGTCATGCTCCAGCCGGTCAGTCCCGTCGATCGGATCCACGCGCTGTTTCTCACGGGCGGCGGCATCTTCGCGCTGCCCGCGGCCGGCGGCGTGCTGCGATATCTCGACGAGAAGAAAGTCGGATTCGATTGGGGCACGCCCGATCTGCGCATTCCGATCGTCGTGTCCGCCGTGATCGACGATCTCGCGCTCGGCAATCCGCGCATCAGAGCGGACGAGGCCGCCGCCTACAAAGCGTGCGCCGCGGCGTCGGCGTCGCCCGTTGCAGAAGGGAACGTCGGCGCCGGCGCGGGCGCGACGGTGGGGAAGATGCACCGCGGCCGCGGCCTCGCGGGCATGAAGGGCGGCCTCGGCTCCGCAAGCCTCAAGCTCGGCGACGTCGTAATCGGCGCCCTCGCCGTCGTCAACGCCGCGGGCGATATCCTCGACTGGCGTTCGGGCCGCATCGTTGCGGGTGCGCGAAGAAAGGACGGCACGCTCGCCGACAGCGTGGACTTCATGCGCGGGATCATCATGAAGACGCCGGGTGCCGCGCTCGAGGACAATGCGCTTCGCAGCACGACGCTGGCCGTGGTCGCGACCAACGTCGAGCTGACGAAGACGGCGCTGACCAAGCTCGCGATGATGGCCAACTGCGGCGCGAGCCGCGCGATTCGCCCGTATCACACGACGGGCGACGGCGATCAGCTCTTCGCGATTTCGACCGGCCGCCTGCAGCGATCGGATCTTCCGCTGACCGTGCTCGGCTCGCTGGCGGCCGACCTGATCGCGGAAGCGATCGTCCGCGGCGTTCGCGCCGCGACGTCCGTGGAAGGATGGATCGCCGTCAGGGATCTCTGACGCTATCGAAGCGTGATGGGAACGGTCGTGACTTCGACCGTGCCGTTGGAGCGCAGCGTGACGGATTTTGCGCTCGACCGTGCGCGCATGAGCAGCGACGCGACCCCACAAAGAAGCGCCGCAAGCGCGAGATCTCTCATCGGTCTATTTGCGTGGATTCGGCGTCGCGTCGGCGTCCAGGTCGCCGAGCATGAACTGCAAGCCCGCGAGGAAGTGTCCCACGATCTCGGGCGTCATGAACGTCTCCGGCATGTGGCCCAACGAGTTGTAGAACACGCGGCCTTTTCCATACGAGCGAATCCACGCAACAGGGTAAACGTTGTCCGGCCGCTTGTAGCCGGTCCACGGTCTCGGCTCGATCGCCGGGTTGTCCAGCTCGACGGTCAGCAGCACGCGAACTTGATCCCATCGCAGGCGGCCTCGTCCCTCGTGCTCGAAGCGATAGTACTCCTCGCGGAAGTTCAGATCCTTTCCGCCGAACGGTTTCATGAGCGGACTCGCCGGATCGTAGACCTTCATCACGCCTTGCTCGATCCGGTGCGGCGCGCTCTGCGCGCCGATCATGTCGGCGAACTCGTCCCAGTTGCGCGACGTCCATGGCGTGCCGTGCACCCCGCCGAGCCCACCGCCCTCACGGACGAATCGCGCCAGCCCCTCACGCACCGCGGGATCGGCCAGCAGCTCCCCGACGGTGCTGTTCAGGAACACGCCGTCGTATTCCTTGATCTTCGGGTATTTGAGGTTGTCGAGATCGTTGTTGAATTCCGCCTCCCACGCGCCCGTGATCTTGCCCATCTGCTCGATCATCACGTTCGTATGCGGAATCGTGTTGTGCGACATGCCGTGCAGGCTCTCGATGACCAGTAGCTTCCGGCGCTTCTTCGGCTTCGCGTAGGGTTGCCTGGGGATTGCCGCGACAATTCTCTCGCGGACGTCGTCCGCCGATTTTCGCAGCGCTTCCGGATTCGGCGTCTCGCCCTTGCCGGGCATGACGACGTCCCAGCGAATGGGCCGCGTTTTCGAGAACGCGGTGAAGTTCGCGCCGTACGCGGGCTGGACGACTTGCTCGAACGCGTCGATTGCCGCGTACAGCCCGGAGAGATCGCTCGATGGCTTCACGACGCCGGTCGTGTCGAGCGTCATCGAGAGCGGCCGGATCGCGAGCGCGTCGAGCCGCTGGAAGAACGCGGTCAAGCCCGCCGTCCCCTGGCCCAGGAGGACGTTGCCGCGCGCCGATCGGTCGCGCAGGTTGAGATAGAGGAGGCGGTCCTTGACCAGCGCGAGTCCGTCCGCGGCGCGGATGCCTTCTTGCGCCCACACGCCCGTGTCGATGCCAATCCCCAGACGTTTGTTCTTGCCTTCGAGTTCTTTCATCAGGCGCGTCGGCCGCGCGGCGTCGGCCATCACCGCCACGTTGATCCCCGTCTGCTCGGCGAGCGCGTCGAGCGATGCGATCGACCGAGCGGAGGAAGGCACGACGACGGTTTCAGCGCCCATGGCTTTCGCGAACGCGAGCGTCTTCTGCAGCGACGTCGAATCGCCGAGCGACTCGGCGCGGTACGTCAACAGCTTCACCGGTCCCATCTGCGCGCGGATGGATGCGATCTCTTCGGGCGTCAAGTTGTGGTCCAACGTCTTCGGAAGCTGCGCGCTGACCTTCTGCGTGCTCGCCGCTTCGACGAAGTCCACGATCGCCGCGTCCGCGCGAACGACCGTCTCGAGGAACGAGTGGCCGTCGCCTCTGATCGCGAAGTTCCAGTTCGTCAAGCGATCGTCGCCGACGAGCGTTCGCGTGCGCCACGTCACGCGCTCGAGCGCGCCAGCCGCCCGCTCGAACGCGGGCTTTTGCTGCGCCGCCGCTTGCGGCGCCGGCAGCGCGAAGGCGTAGTAGCCTTGCGCCTCGATCCTCGCCGGCTTGCGGTGGAACGCGTTCTTCCACACCGGGTCCGTTCCCGATCCCCACGAGGCGCCCGCCGCGAACGCGATCATCTGGCGTCCGCCGATCTGATACACGGCCGGAATCCCTTCGGGATTCGCCTCGAGCTCGTGCGACCAGACGACCGATCCCGTGTCCTTGTCGTACGCGCGCAGCATCCGATCTTGCGAGTTCGCGACGAACACGAGACCGCCGCCCGTAACGACAGGTCCGTTCCGCGGACGGACGGTGCCAGTGAGCGGAACGTCGCGCTCGGCAAGCCCCGGCGCTTGACCGTCGGCCACTCGCCATTTGATCGTGCCGGAGTTGAGGTCGTACGCGACGAGTTGCGTCCACGGCGGTCCGACCGCCGGCAGTCCGTTGCTCGTGTACCACCCCGCCGAGAAGGATCCCGAATATCTCGTCGCCGGACCAACGTACCGGTTCGGGTTTGGCGGCAGGCGCAGCAGCCCCTCGTCACCTTGCTCGGAGTCGACGAGCGGAAGGCCGATCAAGTACGCCTCGAGCGCGGCGAGCTTCGCCGCCGGCAACACCGCTTCGGGAAATGCCGGCATCTGCTCCTTGCCTTGTCGGACGAGTTGCCGGAAACCGTCCGCCCCGAGTCTTGCCGGCGACTTCATCGGCGCTTGTCCGGGACCATGACACGCCGCGCAGATCAGGACGTACGTCGTCATGCCCTCCTTCTGCTGCTCCGTTCCTGTGAACGGCGCGGCCGCGGGCGCGGGCGCGTTGACCGACATCTTGCGATAGCTCGGCATCTCGAGGCTGCGCACGAACAGCATGCCGCTCGCGGGATCGGCGGCGGTGCTCCCCCAGTTCGCCCCGCCCCACGCGCCGGGAAACTGGATGTGGTACCGAAGATGGCTCGACGGCGTGAAGACGCCCTCGTTCGCCGCTTCGCGAACGGCTTTGCGCAATTGCTCCTGCTCGTCAGCGCTCATGAACGGGTTGACGTCGTCCGCCCTGAACACCTGACGCGCGAACGGCGGCGGCTTCGTCGGTATGGGCTGCGTACGCGACGAGACCTCGCCGGGAACCTCGCTGACGGGAACGGGCCGCTCTTCGATCGGCCACACCGGCTCTCCCGTCAGGCGTTCGAAGACGTAGAGAAAGCCGGTCTTCCCCGCCTGGGCGACGACGTCAATCGTGTTGCCGGAGCCGGCGGGATCGCGAATCGTCAGCAGCTTCGGCGCGGCGGTGAGGTCGTAGTCCCACAGATCGTGGTGCACGGTCTGAAAGTGCCAGCGCCTCTTGCCCGTTCGCGCATCGAGCGCGAGCAGGCAATTGCCGAAGAGATTGTCGCCCGCGCGATCGGCGCCGTAGAGATCGTGCGTGGGCGAGCCGGTGGGGAAGAACACGATCCCATTCTTCGCGTCGACCGTGACCTCTCCCCACGTGTTCGCGCCGCCGGCGTACTTCCATGCGTCGGGCGGCCACGTGTCGTATCCGAACTCGCCAGGTCGAGGAATCGTGTGAAACGTCCACACCAGCCTTCCAGTGATCACGTCGAACGCGCGGAGATCGCCCGGCGGCGATCCGTATCCTTCGCCCGTGTTCGATCCGACGATGATCAGGCTCTCGAAAATGCGCGGCGGCGTCTTGTTCGGGCCGCCGAGGCGCCGCGGATCGCCGGTGCGCATATCGACGGCGCCGTTCACGCCGAACGTCGCGATTGATTTTCCGGTGCGCGCGTCGATCTCACGCAGCCCGCCGTTCGTCGTCAGGATCAGTCGTCGATCGGATCGATCGGCGCTCTCCCAATAGGCGAGCCCGCGCTCGGTCGCCTGTGCCGACGAGACCCATCGCTCGGCGCCCGTCGCCGCATCGAGGGCGACCACGACGTTCTTCGCTCCCGCGACGAACATCACGTCGTCGACGACGAGCGGGTTGAAGGGCAGCCGTACCGGTTCGCCGGCGACGCGATAGAACCACGCCTGACGCAGCTGGCGGACGTTGGTTCTGTCGATCTGGTCGAGCGCGGAGTACTGCATCGAATCGGCCGATCCGGCGTACTCGCGCCAGGTCGTGTACGGGCGCTCGCTCGTCTGGCGTTGTTGCGCGCCGCCAGCGGCCGCGGCGACCGCGATGCTCGCGATCAGGGACCACATCCACCGCCGTTCGTTCCACGCGATCCGGACCATACGCGCTCCCCGCCGTCCCGCGTCGCGGGAGGCTGTAACGGTAAAGTAATTTACTTTACCGATTTAGTTCGCTATATCAAGAGCAAACATCTCTTGCGTGTGAGGGCTCGTATGACGCGCCGACTTGACGTCGTTCTTGGAGTGCTTCTCGTTCTTGCCGCAGCCGCGGCGTGGCCCGCGCGTGCCGCCGCGCAAGTGCGATACGGGTCGATTGTCGTCGAGGCCCGCGACTCGAGCGGGAGCGCCGTGCCCGGCGCCGACGTCACGATCACCGAGGCGCGCACGAACTTGAGCCGCAGCGGCGTCACGAACACCGTCGGCCTCGCGACGTTCGCGACCATTCCGCCCGGCACGTACTCCGTCCGCGTCAACCTCTCCGGGTTCAAGGAATTCATCACGACGGACGTCATCGTATCGGAAGACACCGTGATGCGCGTCGGGAGCGTGCTCGAGGTCGGACGCGTGACCGACACGGTGACGGTCTCCGCGACGAACGCCGTGCTGCAGACGGATCGCGCCGACGTGCGGACCGAGATTCCGTCGGCGCAGCTCGAGAACTTGCCCGTGCCCGTCGGGCGAAACTATCAGAACCTCTTCGTCACGGTGCCGGGCATCTCGCCGCCCGAGAACATGCACTCGGTGGCGGTGAATCCCGCGCGCGGCCTGGCGTTCAGCTCGAACGGCACGACGCGCAACGCGAACTCGATCCGGATCGAAGGCGCGATCTCGAACAACCTGTGGCTGCCGCACGTCGCGGCGTACGTGCCCGCGCTCGAGGCGATCGAGTCGGTCGGCGTGACGACGAGCACCTTCGACGCGGATCAGGGCCTCTCGGGCGGCATGTCGGCGAACGTGCTCATCAAGAGCGGGACCAATCAGGTCCGCGGGTCGGCGTTCGAGTACTTCTTCGACGAAGGGTTGAAGGCGAGGCCGTACTTCTTGCCGGCGACGGAGAAAAAGCCGGCCGCGAGCCAGCACCAGTTCGGCGGAACGCTCGGCGGTCCGATCGTTCGCAACACGCTGTTCTTCTTCGGAAGCTATCAAGGCACGTTCGATCGGCAGACGGCGCAGCGATTCGGAACGGTCCCGACCGCCGCGATGCGCAACGGCGACTTCTCCGCGTCGGCGACGCCCATCTACGATCCGCTCACGGGCGCGGCGAACGGCAGCGGACGCACGCCTTTTCAGGGCAACATCATTCCGCGCGATCGCTTCGATCCGATCGCGCTGAAGATCCTCGCGGGCTTGCCGCTCCCAAACCTCGCGGGCCTCGCGGACAACTACTTCGCGGCAGGGCGCTACACGTTCGATCGGCACAACGTCGACGGGAAGGTGAACTACAACCCGACGAGCAAGCTCTCGGTGAGCGCGCGGCTCGGCTGGCTCAAATACGAGTTCAGGAACCCGCCGATGTTCGGCGATCTTGGCGGGCTGCCGGTGAACGCGACGGCCGCGAAGGCCGGCACGGGCCTCGGCGACACGTACACGTTCACGGGAAGCGCGTCCTACGTGGTCTCCCCGACGTTCCTCGTCGATGCGTACACCGGCATCACGACGATCGAAGTGCTCTCCGAGCCCGATCGGCTCGGCGAGAATCTCGGCCTCGACTTCCTGGCGATTCCTGGAACCAACGGCGGCAATCGCCTCTACGGCGGGTGGCCGCACTTCACGATCAGCAACTACTCGAACATCGGATACGCCGGCAGCAGCCACTCGCCGTACATCGACGACAACTGGCAGGTGCAGTACTCGGCGAACGCGACGTGGACGAAGGGCACGCACACGTTCAAGTTCGGCGGCGACATCGTCCGGCAGGCGATGAACCGGCACGAGCTCGGCGACGGATCCGGCGCGTTCACGTTCGCGGGCGGTCCGACGCAGATCCTCGGCGGGCCCGCGGCGAATCAGTTCAACAGCTTCGCGGCGTTCCTCCTCGGCCTTCCGACGGGCGTGTCGAAGAGCGTCATTCCGTTCGAGAACGACTACACGCGCAGCCGCAACTGGCAATTCAGCTTCTTCGTCAAGGATCAATGGCAGCCGTCGCGCAAGCTCACGGCGTCGCTCGGGCTGCGATACGACCGCTTCCCGATGGGCACGCGGACGACGCGCGGGATGGAGCGGTACAACCTCGAGACCAATCAGATGTTGATCTGCGGCGTCGGTCAAGTGCCGACCGACTGCGGCTACGACATGGGGCCGGGGAACGTTTCGCCGCGCGCCGGCATCGCGTACCGCATGAACGAGAAGATCGTCGTGCGCGGCGGCTACGGCATCAACTACGATCCGTATCCGCTCGCTTTCGTCCGCAACATTCTGGGCAACTACCCGTCGTCGATTTCGCTCAGCGTGCCTCAGCCGAACGCGCTGCAGCCGGCGGCGCGCCTCGCGCAAGGCATTCCGTCCATCGTCGTCCCCGATGTCAGCAGCGGCGTCATTCCGGTGCCGCTGAACGTCAGCGCGCGCGCGCTGCCCGACGAGCCGAAGCGCGGCTACATCCATTCGTGGAACGTGACGGTGCAGAGCGAGCTGCCGTGGGGATTCACCGGCCAGGCGGGGTACGTCGCGACGCGACAGCGCGACATCAATCAGATCATGGACGCGAACGCGGGTCAGGTGATTGGCGCGGGCAACGCCGGACGTCCATTGTTCGTGCGGTTCGGGAGGAGCGGGGCAACCGGCGTCCTCAGCAACCCCGGATGGAGCGACTACGACTCACTTCAGGCGTCCTTGATGCGGCGGCTCGCGCAGGGCGTGCAGGTGAACGTCGCCTACACGTGGTCGAAGGCGTTCGGGATCTGCTGCGATACGCTCAGCGACAATCCGCCGCAAGTCCAGGCGCTCGACTACTTCTCGCTGAACGAAGCGCGGCTGCCGCAGGATCGGCCGCACAATTTCCAGGCGTCGTTCGTCGCGGAGCTCCCCTTCGGCGCGGGCAAGCCGTTCTTGAACGAAGGCGGCTTCGCGGGCCATCTCCTCGGCGGCTGGCAGGTGAACGGCCTTCTCAGTCTCTACTCCGGAGCGCCGTTCACGATCACCTCGTCGGGCACATCGCTCGACTTGCCGGGGAGCACGCAGTTCGCGGATCAAGTGAAGTCGAACGTCGAGATCCTCGGCGGTATTGGGGCCGGCAAGCCCTGGTTCGACACGACGGCGTTCGCGCCCGTGACCGAACGGCGATTTGGGACGGCCGGCGTCAACAGCATGCGCGGTCCGGGATTCGCCAACTTCGACATGAGCATCTTCCGCGAGTTCAAGCTCGGCGCCGCGCGGACCGTGCAGTTCCGCCTGGAAGCGTTCAACCTGACGAACACGCCGCACTTCGCGAACCCGCAGGGCAGCGTGAACGCGAGCAACTTCGGTATCATCAGCAGCACCGCGAACAGCGGGCGCGAGGGGATCGACGAGCGGCTGTTCCGGCTGGGATTGAGATTAGGCTTCTAGATGAAGAGCTCCGCGGATGGGGCGCGGAGCGGAGGCAGTGACCGCATGACCACGCTCGCTTCTCGACGCGAATTCACGACGGCGATGTTGGGCGCGCTTGCCGCCGCCGCCGTCCCGTCGCTGTCATTCGCTCAACCGCGGAATCTGAGAATTGGCTGTACGTCGCTCGTGTGGGGCGCGCTGCCGCGCAGTCCCGAGAACCTCGCGCCGGCGGTGAAGGACATGGCGGCGCTCGGCTTCCACGGGTTCGAGACGTTCGCCGCGATCCTCGAGGACTGGGACACGAAGGGCACGATCGGCGGGCTGCTGTCGTCGGCCAAGATTCCGCTGATCTCTGTCTACGCGACGATGCAGGTGATCGATCCGTCGGTGAGGAAGGACGAGCTCGCGCGGTTGACGCGCTGGGCCGGCGTGCTGAAGAAGCACGGCGGCCGCTTCGTCGTGCTCGCGCCGAACGGCGTCAAGCGCGAAGGCTACAACTTCCAGGATCACCGGGCGAACATCGTCGCCGCGCTGAACGATTACGCGATGGCGGTGAACGATCTCGGGCTCGGCGCGGGACTGCACCAACACACCGGCACCGCCGTCGAGAGCCGCGACGAGACCTATGCGGTGATGGAGGCGGCGAACACGAAGCACCTGAAGTTCGCGCCCGACGTCGGGCAATTGCAGAAGGGCGGCGCCGACGCCGCGAAGGTGGTGAAGGACTTCCTGCCGATCACGGTCCACATGCACCTGAAGGACTTCGTCGGCGGCCCGCACTTCGCCGGGTATTGTCCGCTCGGTCAGGGGAAGGTGGACCTCAAAGCGATCCTCGACATGGTCGAGGCCGCGAACCCGAACGCGAACATCATGGTGGAGCTCGACGGATCCCCGAACGCGCCGTACACGCCGCTCGAGACGGCGCAGATCAGCAAAACCTATTTGGAGAGGCTGGGGTACAAGTTCAGAACCTAGTTTGTCGTTCTCAGTTTTCGTTGATGATGGCCACTGCCCTCACCGGTGCGGCTGACGCGCCGCGCCATTTCACCGGCAGCACGCTGACGGTGAACGAATGGTACGGCGCGGGGATCTCGTGCAGGTTGCACATGTTCTCGAGGTGGTAGTACTCGCGCTCGCGCATGACGCGGTGCGCTTCCCAGAACTTCCGACGCTCGAACATCTTCGCCACCGGCGGATCGAACCCGATCGCGTCGATGCCCATCACCTTCACGCCGCGATCGAGGATCGCGTGCACCGCCTCCTTCGTCATGCCTGGGTGATCGGTGAGGTAGCTCTTGTCGGTCCGCTTCTTCGCCGCGTCGGTTCTCAGCAGCACGATGTCGAGCGGCTTGATGCGGTAGCCGTTCAACTTCCGTTCGGCGGCGTCGATATCCTCCGGCGTGATCTCGTCGCCGGCCGCTTTGTGCGTGAGATCGAGAACCACGCCGTCGCCGTAGCAGTACTCGATCGGGATGCCCTCGGCGCGCGGCGCGTCCGGCTTCACGTGTCCCCACGAGTCGATGTGCGTGCCGATGTGATCGCCCGTGACGATCATGCAGTGGTTCGTGATCTCCTCGACGCCGTACCGGTCCGTCCCGACGCTGCGCGCCATGTCGCGATAGCTCTCCATCTCGACGATCACGGGCTTTGCCACGTTGGGATAGGTCATCATGCCCTGATAGACCTCCATGCTGAGGTCGATCAGGCGGACGCGTGCTGTCATCGGCGATCGACCTCCGCTAGCTTCCGATCCAGACCGTCTTTGCTTGCACGAATTCACGGATGCCGTGCGCTCCGAGCTCGCGCCCGTAGCCCGACATCTTGACGCCGCCGAACGGCACGCGCGGATCGGAGGCGACCATCGCGTTGACGAAAACCTGCCCGGCCTCCAACCCTTCGACGAATCGATCGCGCTCGACGGGATCGTTGGTCCACACGCTCGCGCCGAGGCCGTACGGCGTGTCATTCGCGAGCGCGATCGCTTCATCCGCGTCGGCGGCTCTGAAGATCGTCGCGACCGGCCCGAACACTTCCTCGCGGTAGACGCGCGCGTGCTTGGGGACGTCGACGAGGACGGTCGGCGGATAGAAGCATCCGCGGCTCCCGGCCGGCGCCTCGGCGGTGAGGCGCCTGGCGCCGCGCGCGAGCGCGTCGCCCACCTGCGCCGACAGCGTCTCGACGAGATCGCCTCTCGCCATGGGGCCGATCTCCGTGGCGGGATCCAGCGGGTCGCCCATCTTGAGCGACGACATCGCCGACACGAATCGGTCGGTGAACTCGTCGGCGATCGACGACGCGACGATGAACCGCTTGGCCGCGATGCACGACTGGCCCGTGTTGATCGTTCGCGACTTCACCGCGATGGCCACCGCGTGCGCCATGTCCGCCGACGGCATGACGATGAACGGGTCGCTCCCGCCGAGCTCGAGCACCGTCTTCTTGAGCGCGCGGCCGGCGCGGCTTGCCACGTCGCGGCCGGCGCGATCGCTTCCCGTCAACGTGACGCCCTTGATCCGATCGTCGGCGAGGATCGGCGGCACCTGATCGACTTCGATCAGCAGCGCTTGCAGCACGCCCTCGGGGCAGCCGGCGTCCTTGAACACGGCTTCGATCGCGAGCGCGCACTGCGGTACGTTCGGCGCGTGCTTGAGGAGCACGACGTTGCCGCCCATCAGCGCGGGCGCGGCGAACCGGAACACCTGCCAGAACGGAAAGTTCCACGGCATGATCGCGAAGATGGCGCCGAGCGGCTCGTAGCGCACGAACGTGCGCGCCGCGTCGGTACCGACGTCGGCCGCTTCGTCCGCGAGAAACGCGGCGCCGTGCTCCGCGTAGTAGCGGCAGCCGCGCGCGCACTTCAGGATCTCGTCGCGCGCGGGCCCCACGAGCTTGCCCATCTCCATCGTCATCAGCCGGCCGAGCCGATCGGCGTTCGCGTCGAGCAGCGCCGACGCCCGTTCGAGCACGCGCGCGCGCTCGGCGAACGCCGTCCGTCTCCACGACGGAAACGCCGTCGACGCGCGCGCGAGCTTGGCCTCGATCGCCTGCGCGTCGAGCGGCGGATAAGACGCGAGCGACTCGCCAGTTGCGGGATTGCGGCTTTCGATCGCCATGTCGACGGTCAGGGCTCGACGACTTCGTAGAAATCGCGCACCCGGCTCTCGAGCATCGGCACGACTTTACCGAGGATGTTCTCCTTGAACGGCTCGGTCGCCATGTGTGCTTCGTATCCGGACTTGTCGCGGTACTGCTCGTACAACAGGAATCTCCGCGGATCGTCGACCGACCGGTTCACGGTGTACAGCGCGCAGCCCGGCTCCGCCCGCGAGATCGGGATCATCTTCTTCAGAATCGCGGCAATCTCGTCGGCTTTCCCTTCCTTGGCGTAGTACTGCGCGGCAACGACGTACATTTTTGTGTCTCCTCGAAACCGAACGTCCGAGCTACCGAGCCTCCGAGCTCTTGACGATTGTGTTTCTCAACGTCCCGATGCCTTCGATCCCGAGCTCCACTACATCGCCAGGTTTCAGCCAGCGTCCGAGCTCGAGGCCCGAGCCGCCCGTCACGGTTCCCGATCCCCACAGCTCGCCAGGATAGATCGTCTCCGATTGCGAGACGTGCGCGATCAATTGGGGGAACGAAAACTGCCGGCCCGCGCTCGACGAGCTGGTCCAGCGCTCGCCGTTCACGTCGGCGGTCATCGCGAGGTCGTCCGGATCGATTTCGTCCGCCGTCACGAGATAGGGACCGACGGCGTTGCCCGCGTCGAAGTCCTTCGCCTTGCTCGGTCCCATGCCGAGGGGGCCTTCGCGCATCTGCTGATCGCGCGCGCTGAAGTCGTTCCAGATCGTGTAGCCGGCGATGTATCGACCCGCCTCGTCCACCGGGATGTTCTTGCCTCGACGCCCGATGACGATCGCGAGCTCGAGCTCGAAGTCGAACTTCGCGCAGTACTGCGGAATCGGCACGGCCGCATCGGGACCGACAACGGTGTCGGGATCGCCTTTGTAGTACGCGGGCACTTCGTACCAGAGCGGCGAGATCGGCTCGGTGCGGCCGAGCGCCTTGAAGGCTTGATGCATGTGGCCTTCGAAGGTCAGGAAGTCTCGGAGCACGCGCGGGCGGGCCACCGGCGCGAGCAGCCGCACCTCGTCGATCGAGTAGCTGGTGCGCGCGCCGAGCGCCTCGGCGCGCTTCATGCCCTCCTCGATCGCGTGTTCCGCAGCAAGACGACCGATCTGTCCCGACCCGAGGAATTGCGTCATGTCGGGCGGGAAGAGCAGCGACGCGAGACGCCCGGCGTCGCAGCCGGGATCGGTCCGCTCGAGATAGCCGGCGTACGCCGCGGCGAAATCAATCAATCGATCCGAGAGCACGGCGCCGATGCGGCGGAGGGGTCCGGCGGGTGTAGGGATCTCGAACGTCGCGAGCTTCATGAGGTGGCGCGATCGCGCAAGCGGGAATTATCCCATTCGCGCGAGGTGTGTCGACCTTTTCGTAACGGTACACGCGACCGAGGTACCGCTTCTCTTTCGAGCAACACGCGTTTCCGTTCGACTCGCCAACGAGAGCCGCTCATCGCGCCGTCGCGCCGCACGACGCGGTGGCAGGGAAGCAAGCTCATGAAAAAACGGCCGTGATCGTACGCAGCGAGATTATCCCATTCACGCAACGGCGGCCGGTGCCACCGTAACGGTACAATGCGCACGCGTGCTGGCGATCGAACGCGTCGGATCCGGCGTGCGGTTTGCGGTCCGCGTGATCCCCCGATCCGGGCGCGCCGGCGTTGCCGGCATACGCGGAGATGCGCTGCTCGTACGATTGCACGCGCCGCCGATCGAGGGCGCCGCCAACGCGGAGCTCGTCGCGGTGTTGTCGGCGGCTCTGCGCGTGCCGAAGAGCGCGGTCGCGATCGTCTCCGGCGATCGCTCGCGTCAAAAGCGCGTGCACGTGGAAGGGATAGACGAACAGATCGTGCGTGCCGTAGTCGGCAGTGGGTAGTCCACAGTTGACTGTCGACTGACTGTCGACTGTCGACTGACTGTCGACTGTCGACTGTGACTGTCGACTGTGACTGTCGACTACCGACTCACGACTGCCGACTATCCGGCTCCCCCAGTACTCTGCGACCGCCGATCCGCTCAGCATTATTCGGCGAAGCGTGTGTCCGATTCACGCTCGAGCAGCGCGCGTTTACGCTCGACTCCCCACCGATAGCCGCTCATCGCGCCGTCGCGCCGCACGACGCGGTGGCAGGGAATCGCGACCGCGAGCGGATTCGCGCCGCACGCCTGCGCGACCGCGCGCACCGAGCCCGGCGCGCCGATCTTCTTCGCGACGTCGGCGTAGCTGACCGTCGATCCGACGGGAATCGCCGACAGCACGCGCCACACGCGCCGCTGGAACGCCGTGCCGCGCACGTCGAGCGGAAGATCGAAGCCGAGCCGCGGCGCGTCGACGAATCCAATCACGCGCGCCATCCACTGCTCGAACCGCGCGTCGCCGCCCGTGAGCGCCGCGTTCGGAAATCGATCCTGCAGCAGTCGCACGAGCGAGTCCGGCTCGTCGCCGAGCAGGATCGAGCAGATTCCCTTGTCGCTCGCCGCGACGAGGATCGATCCTAGCGAGCATTCGCCGACCGCGAAGCGGACCGCCGCGCCGGATCCGCCGGCGCGGAAGTTCGTGGGCGTCATGCCGAGGACTTTCGACGACGTCTCGTAGAAGCGCCCGTTCGAGTTGAATCCGGCGTCGTAGATCGCGTCGGTCACGGTGTCCGTTCGCGTGAGCGCGCTGCGGACGCGTTCCGCGCGATGCGCGCTCGCATACGCCTTCGGCGTCAGCCCCGTCACGCGCTTGAAGAGGCGATGAAAATGGAAGCGGCTCAAACCGGCGGCCGCGGCGAGATCGTCGAGCGTCGGCATCTCGTCGGCGCGCTCGATCAAACGGCACGCCGTCGCGACGTCCGCCGCGCGCCGCGCATCGAGCGACGCTTCGCGCGGCCGGCAGCGCTTGCACGCCCTGAATCCCGCGCGCTCCGCGGCGTCACACGTCGGGTGGAAGTCGACGTTCTTACGCTTCGGCAGCCGCGCCGCGCACGTCGGCCGGCAGTAGACGCCCGTCGTCCGCACCGAATAGACGAACGCGCCCTCGGCGGCCGCGTCGCGCCTGACGACCGCGCTCCACCGCGCATCGTCGGTGTCGAAGGTCGGCGCTGGTTCACGATTGAGGTTGACGGCCACGGCACTCATGATTGTCCCTCCAAACGCGGATAGTCGCAGATCCGCCTCTATCCGATCCGCGTAATCCGCGTCTATCCGCGCGATCCGCGTCTATCCGATCCGCGTAATCCGCGTCTATCCGCGTGATCCGCGTCTATCCGTATAATCCGCGCGATCCGCGTCTCTCGCACTCCGGCTCTTGCTCTCAAAATCGGCAGGCAAGCGCCGCAATAATCGTGGGGATCAGGGCGCCGGCGGCGAATCCCAGCGGTGAGACAGCGTGATCGAAGAAACGGCCGAGCAGCGCTTGACCGGCCGGGTTCGGCGCGTTGGCGATGACCGTCAGCCCTCCGTCCACGACCGCGCCGCCAACGATGGCCATCCTGAGCGGTTCGTCGAGGTGGGGGACGAGCGTCGCGAGATACGTGATGAGCGCGTTGTCGTTGAACGCGGTCAGCAGCGCGGCGCCGACGAAGAGCGGCGTCTGCGAGAGGCTCTGCAGGATCGGCGAGATCCACCACGCCTGCAGTCCGCCATGGATGACGAGGCCGGCAAGGAAGAACCCGACCAGGAGCGGCGTCCTCAACTCGATCCGGCTTTGATACGCGGCGTCGCGCGCGCGAAGCCGAGGAAGAACATGAAGCCGCCCAAGAAGAGCGCGGGACGAAGATGCCGGCCGCGATCGCGTTGAACGGATCGATCGATCTCGATCCGCGCCGCCAAGGCGTGGAGGAGTCCACCGTCTCCAACCGGAGGATAGGCCGCGAGCGGAGTGGGAAAGTCCACCAGGAGTATCCTACCCGCATGACACGCTGGCTCGCCGTCCTCGCGCTGTTCGTTCCGCTCGCGGCGCAGGCACCCGTCGCGCGCCCGAAGATCCTCGGCGTCGCGCACATGGCCGTGTTCGTGAGCGATCTGCAGAAGGCCCGCTCCTTCTATCAGGGGCTGCTCGGCTACGAAGAACCGTTCACGCTGCCGAAGGAAGACGGGTCGATCGACATCGCCTTCGTCAAGATCAACGACCGGCAGTGGATCGAGTTGTTCAATCGCCCGACGGAGGGGGAGGGCCAGCTCAGTCACATCGCGATCTACACCGACGATGCGGATCGGATGCGCGACTACCTTGCGTCGCGCGATGTGAAGGTCCCGGAAAAAGTGGGCAAGGGACGCACGGGCAACAAGAACTTCACCGTGCGCGATCCGGACGGCCACGCGGTCGAGATCGTCGAATATCAGCCGGATAGCTGGACCGCGCGCGATCGCGGCCTGCACGTGCCCGCATCGCGGATCGCCGACCGCGCCCTCCACGTGGGGATTCTCGTCGGCAGCCTCGACGCGTCGATGAAGTTCTACAACGGCATCCTCGGCTTCGAGGAATTCTGGCGCGGCGCCGCCGCCAACTCTCCCACCCTCAGCTGGGTCAACATGCGGGTCCCGGACGGATCGGACTACATCGAGCTCATGTTGTATGGCGAGAAGCCTGCGGCCGATAACCGCGGCAGCGCGCACCATATCTGCCTGGTCGTGCCGGACGCGGACAAGGCCGTTGCCGCCCTCGAGGCCCGGCCCGCCCGCGCGGGGTATACGAGGCAGATGGCGGTCCGGACCGGGATCAACCGGAAGCGCCAGGTCAATCTGTTCGATCCCGACGGGACCCGCGTGGAATTGATGGAGCCAGATACCGTCGACGGCAAGCCGGCCCCCGCGTCCACGTTGCCCCCGCCGCGATAGACGCGGATGGCGGTGGCGCCTTGGCACCCTGCACCTTGGCACCCTGGCACCCTGGCACCTTGGCACCCTGCACCTCGGCACCCTGCACCTGGGCACCCTGCACCTAGGCACCCTTGCACCCCGGCACCTTGGCACCCTGAATGGTTCGGCTGGATTGGATATATGATCCGGGTTGGCGCACAATTGGGAACGCCACTTTCAACAGCCACACACGACTGGTTTGACCGTTTCCCGGGGAATTGGAGGAGGAGACTGATGATCAGGTACGTAGGGTCGATGATCGCTCGAGCCTTCGGGATAGTTGTCATGAGCCTTGGGTTGATGCCCGGGGCGGTGGGCGCCCAATCCGTCACCGGGACCATTCTTGGAACCGTCACGGACTCCTCGGGCGCGGTTGTCGCCGGCGCCAAAGTCACCATCGTGAACGAAGGCACCGGGCTCGCGCGCACGGTCACCGCCGACAGCAACGGCGAGTACACGGTCCCCGCACTGCCTACGGGGCACTACACCATCACGTCCGAGATGACCGGCTTCAAGACGGTCGCGCTCTCGAACATCGAAGTGGGCGTCGACCAGCGCGTCCGCATCAACATCAAGCACGAGATCGGCGCGATGACCGAGTCCGTCAACGTGACGGCCGAAACGCCGCTGCTCCAGACCTCCTCGTCCGAGCTCGGCACGACGGTCACGAATCAGCAGATCGAAGCGCTGCCGCTCAACGGCCGCAACTTCGTCAACCTGACCCGCACGATCCCCGGCGTCCTTCGCGGCATTCCCGGCGCGAACATCGACGGCGCGGGCAGCCTGGCGTGGCGCGCGTCCGCCTCGTTCTCGGCGAACGGCCAGCGGCCCCGCGACAACAACTACATGCTCGACGGCGTCGACAACAACGAGACCTGGCTGCAGACGGTCGTGATCTTCCCGAGCGTCGACGCGCTCGACGAGTTCAAGATGCAGACGTCGACGTACTCGGCCGAATACGGCCGATCGCTCGGCGGCGTCGTCAACCTGCAGATCAAGTCCGGCACGAACAACATGCGCGGCAGCGGCTTCGAGTTCCACCGCAACGACGCGTTCGACGCGAACAACTTCTTCAACAATCGGGCGGGACGCGCGAAGCCGGACTTCAAGCAGAACCAGTTCGGCGGCACGCTCGGCGGCGCGATCTTCCGCGACAAGACGTTCTTCTTCACCGATTATCAGGGCCACCGCGAGACGCAGGGGCAGACGTTCCTGTCGACCGTCCCGTCGCTCGCGATGCGGCGCGGCGACTTCTCCGAGATCACGCGCCCCATCTACGATCCGACGACCGGCCAGCCCTTCCAGGGCAACATCATTCCGAGCGGCCGCATCGATCCGGTCGCGCGCAACATCGTCGACCAGCTGTATCCGGAGCCGAACACCACGGGCACGCGGCAGGCGAGCAACGGGCAGACGATCAACAACTACTTGATCAATCCGATCAAGGAGCGCCAGGACAATCAGTTCGACGTCAAGGTCGATCACAACCTGTCGAGCGGCAGCCGGTTCTTCACGCGCTACAGCTTCCAGAAGACGCACCGGCTCCAGCCGGCGACGCTGCCGCACGGCGACGCCGGCGCGACGTTCGGCGCCGGCGACGGCAACATCAAGGGGCAGAGCCTCGCGTTCAACCACACGCAGTCGCTCGCGCTCAACTGGCTGAACGAGTTCCGCTTCGGCTGGTCGTCGATCAAGTTCCTGATGACGCCGATCGACTACCTGCAGAATCCGGCGCAGGCCGTCGGCCTTCCCGGCATCAACATGAACGACGCGACGTCGGGCATGACGCAGCTCGCATTTCAGAACATCCGCAACCTCGGCGCGAACGGCAACCAGCCGCTCATCACCAACCAGAACGACTTCCAGATCTTCGACAACGTGACGTGGATCAAGGGGAAGCACACGATCAAGAGCGGCGGCAGCGTGACGCTGCGATCGCGCGAGATCCTCAACGCCGACACCATCGTCGGAAATTTCAGCTTCAACAACAACATGACGTCGAACTGCGCCGGGCAGCCGGCCGGTTGCACGGTCAACAGCACGACGGGCTTCGACGTGGCGAGCTTCATGCTCGGGTTCGTCAACGTGAAGTCGCGCAACCTGTTCGATGCGACGACTTACACGGAGAAGCGCCCTGAGTACGCGCTCTACGTGCAGGACGACTATCGCCTGACCAGCCGCTTGACCATGAACCTCGGTCTCCGCTGGGACGTCTACCCGCCGTGGATCGAGGTCGACGACCGTCAGTCGAACTTCGACGAAACCACCGGCAGATTCGTCGTCGCATCGGATGATGCCGTGATCGCCGGCGTGGCCGTCGGGCGTTATCTGCAGACCTACTCGAAGCGGGATCTCGGTCCGCGCTTCGGGTTCGCCTACGATCTCGACGGCTCCGGCAAGACGCTCGTTCGCGGCGGCTTCGGCATCTTCTGGAACTTCACGCCCGGCGGCACCTCGTCGTCGAAGGCGCAGAACCCGCCGTTCCTCCAGTCGACGACGATCAACGCGAACCCGACGGCGTACGGCGTGAACAACCTGTTGCGGGACGGCTTGCCGCCGCCGCCGGGAGTCGATCCGAATAGACCGTCCGCCGGATCGACGCGGTCGATCTTCGATATCAACTTCCGCGACGCGTACGCGCGGCAGTGGAACCTGAACGTGCAGCGCCAGCTGTTCACGAACTACATGCTGGAAGTGGCCTACGTCGGATCGCAGGGACGTCATATGATCCTCAAGGGCGATCCGAACCAGGCGCGGCCGGTCGTCGGCGTCACGGACTCGAACGTGAACCGGCCGTACGCGCAGCTGGCCCCCGCCCTGAGAACGATCGGTCAGGTGCAGTCGAAGGGCACGCTCGACTATCACGCGCTGCTCGTGAAGTTCCAGCGGCGGTTCGCGAACAACTTCTCGATGCTGAACTCGTACACGTTCGGCAAGGCGATCGATCTCAACTCCGACAACGACGGGACCGTGACGCTGACCAACGTCTACGACCCGCAGTACAACCGCGGCCCGGCGGACTACGACATCACCCACACCTTCACGTCGAGCGTGATCTACGAGATCCCCTGGGCGCGTGAGAAGGTGTATGGCGGCTGGCAGATGAGCGGCATCATGCTGGTGCGCGGCGGCCTGCCGCTGACCGTCACGGCAACGCAGGGCGTGCAGTCCACCGGCACCGGCAACCGCCCGAATCGCGTCTGCGACGGCCGAATCAGCAACCCGACGATCGAGCGCTGGTTCGACACGAGCTGCTTCGTGCAGGTCTCCGAGATCACCGGCACCTACGGCGACTCGGGACGCGGCGTGATCCGCGGGCCGGGCTCGTTCAACATCGACGCGTCGCTGATCAAGAACACGAAGATCGGGCGATACTCGACGGAGATTCGCATCGAGGCGTTCAACATTCTGAACCACCCGCAGTTTGCGAATCCCAACACGACCGTCGGCAACGCCGCCTACGGCACGATCTCGGCGATGCTCTCCAGCCCGTCCTGCTCGCTCTGCGGCACCGTCGAGCGGCAGGTGCAGTTGGGAGTAAAAGTGAAGTTCTGATAGTCGACGGTCGTTAGTCGTCGGTCGTCAGTCGCAGTCGTCAGTCGCAGTCGTCAGTCGTCAGTCGTCAGTCATCAGTCGACTGTCGGCTGGCGGCTGCGACTGACGACTA
>DATBJJ010000092.1:0-12767 GCA_036556425.1 Vicinamibacterales bacterium | reverse complement strand
CATTCCAACTCGCTGGCGGCGATTCGCGCGGCCACTCGAAACGCCTCGTCTCCCGGATGTCCCGCGCTGCCGAGGCCAGTGCGGCGAATGACGATGTCGCTCAGCCGCACCGCCATTTCGTTGCGGATCACGTAGAGGATCTCAGCGCCGAGCGTCGGCTCGGTGGACGTCAACGGCTCGGCCGACTCCGGCCGCTCGTGCATGATCGTGATGATGTCGGGCGCGCGCTCGGCGTAGCGGGCGATCAAGTGACGGATGGTCGCGACCGAAACCTCGAATTCAATCGCGCGGCTCCGCTCGATTGCGAGCGCCTCGTGATCCGAGATGCCGGCGCCAGGCAAGACCGTCGTCGCCGTGCGTGATGGCGGAACGCGCTTGCCGATCCGGCGCGCGACCAGTCCCGTCGCGCGCTCGGCGACACCGCGGGCGCTCGAGTACTTCGCGCTCATGATCGTGAACGCGCCCTCGGCGCCTTCGGAGGCGTGATCGACGACGTCGGGAATCATCCGCAGATCGGGCGCGCCGTTCTTTCCCCTGACCGCCGGCACCAGGCCGCGATGCACGAGCCTGACGTCGGCCGGCGTGATCTTCAGCGCGGGAAACGCCGAGTTCGCATCGGCGACGAGCGTCTCGAGCTCCGCGGTCGTGACATTGGTGTCGCCGGGCTGTGCGAACGCGGACGACTGGCTCGTGCCGACGAGCGCGCGTCCGCGCCAGGGCACGAGCGTCAGCATGCGGCCGTGGCGCGCCGGCGCCGCGAGTGCGATGTCGCTCGCGGGTTTGCTCGTCAGCAGGCTCATGACCTTGATCAGTGGGTAGTCGCGCTTGACGCCGAACGCGGTCATCATCTCGCCGCCGCGCGCGCCGGCGGCGTTCACCGTCGCGGACGCTTTGATGGCGATCTCCGTTCCGGTCAGCACGTCGCGCGCCTGCATGCCGACGATCCGGCGGCCTTCACGAATCGGCCGCAGCGCCTCGACGTAATTGGCCAAGATCGCGCCCGCGCGATCCGCCGCCGCGGCGAACGCGAACGTCAACCGATCCGATTCGACCATCTGATAGTCGTACCACTGTGCGCCGCCGGTCAGACGATCGGGCTTGATGCCGGGGAAGAAGCGCTGCGCGGCGGCCTTCGAGAGCAGACGCGGCGCCGGCAGATGAAGCTCGGGCTCGACGCCCACGTTGCGGTCGCGGCCGATCCACCGATCGATCCGGAACGCGGCGCGCAGCGCCGTCCGGCCTCGCGTGAAAGAGCGATACGTGCCGATGAGGAACGGCAACGGCCTGAGGAGCCACGGCGCGATCCGCGCGAACGCACGCCGCTCGCGGATCGAGTGCCGCGCGTACCGCAGCCGTCCGTACTGGAGCGATCGCAGACCGCCGTGGACGGTCTTCTGATGATTGAACGACGCGGCGGCGCCGAAATCCGACGCGTCGATGAGCGCCGTCCGCAGCCCGCGGCTCGCGGCGTCGTACGCCATCGTCAGGCCGTGAATTCCTCCGCCGACGACGAGCACGTCGAACGTGGTCGCGGCGAGCGTCTCGAGGTCGCGCGGTCGCATGACGGCGTTTCATTCTATAGTAGTCAGCTTTGAACCTGATCAAAGCTCACGCGTTCGGGAACGACTTCCTGCTCGTCCATGCGCGCGATGTCGAGAGCGTGGCGGACCGCGCGGCGCTCGCGCGCGAAGTCTGCGATCGCCATCGCGGCGTCGGCGCGGACGGCCTGATCCTCTTCGAGGCGAGCAATCGCGCCGCGTCGATGCGGCTGCTGAACGCGGACGGCAGTCCGTCGGAAGTGTCCGGCAACGGCGTGCGCTGTCTCGCCGCCTGGATCGCGTCGACGCAGAAGCTCGATCGCGGCGCGATCGTCAGCGTGCGAACCGACGCAGGCGACAAGGCGCTCGAGCTCCTCGACGAGCGCGACGGCCGATACACCTTTCGCGCGGCAATGGGGCATCCGGAATCAATCGCGCGGGAGATCATCGACGTGAACGGCGAGGGCGTCGAAGCCGTCACGCTTCGCGTCGGGAATCCTCAATGCGTCGTGATCGGCGAGGTGAGCCAGGCTCGGCTGCACTCGGTCGCGGCCGCCCTTGCCGTGCACTCACGCTTTCCAGAGGGCACCAACGTCGAGCTCGCGCGCGTCGTCCAGCCGAACCACGTGCGCATTCTGATTTGGGAGCGCGGCGTTGGTCCGACGGAGGCGTCCGGCACCGGCGCGTGCGCGGCCGCCGCCGCTGCGATCCGCTATGCGGGCGCCTCGCGCGACGTGGCGATCGAATCGCCCGGCGGCACGCAGCGCGTCGAGTGGAACGACGACGGGTTGTTTCTCACGGGGTGGGCCGAGCTCATCGCGGACAGTCGCTGGCTCAAACGATGATGCGCAGTCTTCATGGAGCGCGACAAGCGGGGGAGACGTACTCGCCGGCCGAAGAGCTGTTCAACCGGCGGCGGCGGACGTTCGGCCTCTTCGGAGGGCCGGTCGTGCTCGCCGCGCTGCTGATTGCGCCGCTGCCCATTCCGGCGCCGGCGCACCGGCTCGCCGCGATCCTCGCGATGATGGTCGTGTTGTGGATCACCGAGGCGCTGCCGCTCGCGGTGACCGCGCTCATCGGGCCGGTGCTCGCGGTGATGCTCCAAGTCGGTCCGGCGCGCACGGTGCTCGCGCCATTCGCCGACCCGATCATTTTCCTCTTCATCGGAAGCTTCATGCTCGCGGAGGCGATGTTCACGCATGGCCTCGATCGCCGGATTGCGTTCGGCGCGCTCTCCTCGCGCGCCGTCGGCAAGAGCGCGACGCGGATCCTCATCGTCTACGGCGCCGTCGGCACGGGCCTTTCGATGTGGATCAGCAACACGGCGACGACGGCGATGATGTTTCCGATTGGGTTGTCGATCGTCGCGCATGTGACGCAGGGACGGGAATCCGAGACGAGCAGCCGCAATTTCGCCACGGCCATGATGCTCATCGCCGCGTTCGGCGCGTCGATTGGCGGACTCGGCACGCCCATCGGCACACCGCCGAATCTCATCGGGAAAGGGATGCTGGACCGCATCGCGCAGCACCCGATCTCGTTCTTCGAGTGGATGCTCTTCGGCGTTCCGTTGACGGTGCTGCTGTTCGGCTTCCTCGTGATCTATTTCCGGTGGCGCCTGCTCGCCGGCGTCACGATCGACTCCGGACGCGCGGCGCACATCCAGGACGAGTTGAAGAAGCTCGGGCCGATGAGTCCCGGCCAGCGCAATACGCTCATCGCGTTTGGCGCGACCGTGGCGCTCTGGCTGTTTCCCGGCGTGTTGGGCATCGCGGGGCTCGCGGACGGCAGCCTCGCGAGAGCGTACGAAGCGGCAGTGCCCGAGTCGGTGGCTGCGATGATCGGCGCGATCTTGTTGTTCATCCTGCCGGTGAACTGGCGCGCGCGCCGATTCACGTTGAGTTGGGATCAAGCGGCGCGGATCGATTGGGGGATCATCCTGCTTTTCGGCGGAGGACTCGCGATGGGCGCGCTCGCGTTCTCGACGGGGCTCGCCGAGTCGATCGGGCGCGGGATCACCGCGTGGCTGCCCGTGCAATCCGAAGTGTCGCTGACGATTCTCTTCACCGCAGTGGCGATCGTGATGTCCGAGGCCGCGTCGAACACCGCCTCCGCGAACATGATCGTGCCGGTGGCGATCGCCGTCGCGCAGGCCGCCGGCATCGATCCGTTGGAGCCGGCGCTCGGCGCGACGCTAGGAGCGTCGATGGGCTTCATGATGCCCATCTCGACGCCGCCGAACGCGATCGTCTACAGCTCGGGCCACGTCCCCATCACCGACATGATGCGGCACGGGATCGCGCTCGACATCGCCGGCTTCGTGATCATCGTCTTGGTGGTCCTGAGTCTCGGGTGGATTCTCTGATATGCGCAATCTCTGACACGTCGACGCTCCGTCGGGTGTGAAGAGGCTGCGGACCGCGGCGCGCCGCTAGGTCCGGCGCCGCGCGGCTCTCGACTTCTGCGCGTCGTTCAACGCGCGGATTTGCGCGCCAACTCTCTCGGTCGCGCCCTTGAGCGCCTCTCTCGCTTCGAGGTACTGCTCCGCCTTCAGCAGCGCGCGCGCTTTTTGCAGGGTCGCATCGGTTCGCGCCGCGGTCTGGCGCGCCGCAGCCACGAGCGGCGCCGGCACCCGCGCCGCTTCCGCCGCTTTGGCCGCGCTCAGGAGTTGTTGATGCGCGCTCGTCGTTGTCGTGACGAGCGCTTCGGCTTCGCTGCGCACGCGCGCTTTGCCGTCGGCCGCTTGGCGCGCGGACTGCTGCGCGCGCTCGCTCGCATCGAGCGCGCGCGACAGCGCGAGCCGGTAGTCGCGCTGCGTGACGGCATCATGCGCTTGCTGCAAGGCTGTGGTCGCGTTGCCGAATTCCTCCGGCGCGTACCGCTCCGCGCCGGCCGCACGTGCCGCGTCAATCGCGCCTTGTGCGCGATCGATCTCTTTTTGCGGGGGTTCGGAGCAGGCGGCGGAGAGCGCGGCGGTGCACAGCAGGACGATGAGGCGGCGCATCAAGCCTGCAAGTATAGCAGGGCGCCGATGCGGAAACGGCGCGGCGAAGGCCGCGCGATGAATGGTGTACGATGAAGACGGTTGCGCCGCACGATCGGCCTCGCGAAAAGCTCCAACGGCACGGCGCGGCGGCGCTCGGCGACAACGAGCTGGTGGCGATCGTCGTCGGCAACGGCCAGGCGAACGCGAGCGCGTTGGATCTCGCGAACAGCGTGCTCACCGGCGTCGGCGGCGTCGAGGGTTTGGCGCGCGCGCATCACGACGAGCTGACGCGCATTTCGGGAATCGGCGCGGCTCGCGCGGCGCAGGTGCTGGCGGCCGTCGAGCTTGGACGCCGCACGCTGACGCGCGCAGGCCGGCAGCGCGTGCAGGTCACAACGCCGCGGACCGTCGCGGAGCTGCTGCTGCCGCTCTACGGCAACCGGCCGGTCGAACAGTTCGGCGTCGTGCTGCTCGACACGAAGCATCGCGTGATGCGCACGACCATCGTCACGGTCGGGACGCTCGACGCGAGCATCGTGCACCCGCGCGAGATCTTCCGCGAAGCCGCGGCGGGCGGTGCCGCGGCCATCGTCGTGTTTCACAATCACCCGTCGGGCGATCCGGAGCCGAGCAAGGAAGACGTGGTGCTGACGCATCGCCTCATCGCGGCGGGCGTGCTGATGGGGATCGAGGTGCTCGATCACGTCATCCTCGCGAACGTGCGGTACTGCAGCATGAAGGAAGACGGGTACATCTAGCGGTCGACTGCGGATTGCAGATGGCAAATTGCAGATTGAGGGTTTGAGGCGTTTGGGACGCATCGCATATCTCGATTGTTTCTCGGGCGTGTCGGGCGACATGGTGCTCGGCGCGCTGATCGATGTGGGGTTGCCGCTCGACAGTCTGCGGGCGGCGCTCGGCAGCCTGGCGATCGATTGCGGGGAGATCGGCGCGGATCGCGTGCTCCGGGCGGGCGTGTCCGCGACGAAGTTTCGCGTCGGCCCCGAACAGGCGCACGCTCACGATGATCATCACGACCACAATCATCATCATGGCCACGACCATCACCATCATGATCACGGGCATCACCACGATCATCACCACCACAGCCTGAAAGAGATCGCCGGCGCGATCGAGCGCTCGGCGCTCAGCCGGCACGGCAAGGACCGCGCGATCCGGTTGTTTCAACGCCTCGGCGAGGCGGAAGCGGCGATTCATGACATGCCGATCGAGAAGGTGCATCTGCACGAGGTCGGCGCGCTCGACTCGATCGTCGACATCGTCGGCGCCGTGCATGGCATGGAGTGGCTCGGCGTCGATCGCATCGTCGCGTCGCCGCTCAACGTCGGGAGCGGAACGGTGGAGTGCGCGCACGGCACGTTTCCGGTGCCGGCCCCGGCGACCGCGCGCCTGCTGAAAGGCGTGCCGATTTACTCGGGTCCGATCGCCGCCGAGATGGTGACGCCGACTGGAGCGCTGCTCGTCACCGAATACGCGGACAGCTTCGTTCCCCTGCCGCCGATGACGGTTCAGGCGATTGGCTACGGCGCGGGCGATCGGGATTTCACGGCGCATCCGAACGTTCTGCGGATGCTGGTCGGCGAAACGGCGTCGGACGCGCACGTGGAGCGGATTGTCGTGCTCGAGTGCGAGATCGACGACATGAACCCCCAGCTCTTCGGCCCGTTGATGGATCGGCTCCACCACGCCGGCGCAGTGGACGTGTTCTACTCGCCGGTCCAGATGAAGAAGAACCGGCCCGGCACGCTCGTGACGGTGATCGCGCGTCCGGAACAGCGCGAAGCGCTCTCCAGCCTGCTGTTTGGAGAGACGACGACGATCGGCGTGAGGTATCAGGAGATGATGCGCGACCGCCTCGCGCGTGAGATGCGGACGATCGAGACGCCGATCGGCCCGATCCGGTTCAAAGTGGCGACGCGGGACGGCCGCGTGCTGAACGCGTCGCCGGAATTCGACGACTGCGCACGCATCGCCGCCGATCGAGGCCTGCCGATCAAAGAGGTGCAGGCGATGGCGACCAAAGCCTGGCTCGAATCGCGAACTTGAACTGAACCCGTGAACCCGTGAACCCGTGAACCCGTGAACCCGTGAACCCGTGAACTTCTATCTAACGACGGCAATCGACTACGTGAACAGCCGCCCGCACCTCGGGACGGCGTACGAGAAGATCGCCGCGGACGTCATCGCGCGATACAAACGGCTCGCGGGATTCAACGTGCGTTTCCTCATGGGAAACGACGAGCACTCGCAGAACGTGTTTCGCAAGGCGAAGGACCTCGGCGAAGATCCGCTCGCGTACTGCGATCGGATGGCCGCGGAGTTCGTCGACGTCTGGCGGCGCCTCGATATCTCGTTCGACGATTTCATTCGCACGACCGAGACCCGGCATCGCGCCAGCGTGCAGGAGCTGATTCGACGAATCACCGACCGCGGCGACATCTACGAAGGCGTCTACGAAGGCTGGTATTGCGTCTCGTGCGAGAGCTTCAAGCAGGAGAAGGATCTCGTCGACGGCTTGTGTCCGATTCACCGCACGAAGCCGGAGTGGATCCGCGAAAAGAATTTCTTTTTCCGCCTATCGAAGTACCAGCAGCCGCTGCTCGAGCTGTTCGCCAGTCATCCCGATTTCCTGATTCCTGAGATCCGGCGCAACGAGATCCTCCGCCTGATCGAAGGCGGCCTCGAGGACATTTCGGTCAGCCGGGCGGGGCAGTCCTGGGGCATTCCCATGCCGCAGGATCCGTCGAGCGTGGTCTACGTGTGGTTCGACGCGTTGATCAACTACATCAGCGCGGTCGGTCTCGGCACGGACGATTCGCTTCTCGAGACGTGGTGGCCGGCGGATCTGCACGTGATCGGCAAGGACATCACGCGGTTCCATACGGTGATTTGGCCCGCGATGTTGATGAGCGCCGGGATTGCGCTGCCGCGTCAGGTGTTCGGCCACGGCTGGGTGCACCTCAAAGGCGAGAAGATGAGCAAGTCGCTCGGCACCGTCGTCGAGCCGCTGCAGGCGATCGACCTGTTCGGGCCGGATCCGCTGCGCCTCTATCTCGTGAAAGAGATCACGTTTGGAAGCGACGGCGACTTTTCGTGGGAGCGCTACGAGGATCGGTACAACGTCGATCTTGCCAACAACCTCGGCAACCTCGTGAGCCGCATCGCGGCCATGGCCGACCGGTATCGCGGCGGGCGGGTGAAATCGGCCGGCACGCCAGGACGATTGGCCGCCGTCGCGCAGGACGCGGTTCGCGCGTATCGCGAATCGATGGATGCGTTCGCGTTGGAAGGCGGGGTCGCGTCCGCGTTTCGGATCGTCGACGCGGCCAACGAGTACATCGCGGCCACCGAGCCGTGGGCGCTCGCGCGCGACGAGGCGAAAGCGGCCGAGCTCTCGCAAGTTCTGTTCGACGTCGCGGAAGCGGTGCGAGTCGCGGCCGTGATGCTGCTGCCCGTCATGCCAAAATCGGCCGCCGAGATTCTCCGGCGCGCAGGAGAATCGCGGGCCCCCGCGGACATTCGTCTGAGCGATGCGGCATGGCGCGGCGACGACGAGCGGGTGATTCTGAAAGGCGATCCGCTGTGGCCGCGCACCGACGCCGCGACGCCGCCCGGCCAGGGTCAGAGAAGGAGCTCACAGTTGGAACAACCTACAAACGAACCTACGAAAGCCGGCGCGCCGCCGGCGCCCGCGGCGCCGGCCGCACCGTCCGCCGCCAACGACAAGATCACGATCGACGACTTCATGAAGGTCGATCTGCGGGTCGCCAAGGTGCTCGCGGCCGAAAAGGTCCCGAACTCGCGAAAGCTCGTGAAGCTGTCGATTGACGCCGGCACCGAGCAGCGCACGCTCGTCGCGGGCATCGCCGAGGCGTACGAACCGGAGCAGCTCGTGGGTCGAACGATCGTGATGGTGTTCAACCTGAAGCCCGCCAAGCTGATGGGCATCGAATCGAACGGCATGGTCCTCGCCGCGAGCCCCGACGGCGGAAAGCCGGCGCTCGTGAGCTTCGATCAAGAGATCGCGCCCGGAACCCGCGTCCGGTGATCGATTCTCACTGCCACCTGGCCGACGAGGCGTTCGAGGGGGATCTCGACGCCGTCGTACGGCGCGCGCTGGAGGCGGGATTGACGGGCGCGCTGTGCGTGCTGTCCGCGGATGACGACAAGGAATCGGCGGCGGCGACGCGCGTGCGTGAGGCGTGGCCCGCCGTGCGGTTCTCGGTCGGCATCCATCCGCACAATGCCGGCCGATTTGCGGATCGTCTCGGCGACGTCGAGTCGTGCGTCCGCGCGGCGATTCGACGCGAGGACGCCGTCGCGCTCGGCGAGATCGGGCTCGACTACCATTACGACTTCTCGCCGCGCGACGTGCAGCAGCGCGTGTTTGCCGCGCAAGCGGCGCTCGCGCGCGAGGCGTCCATGCCGATCATCATCCACACGCGCGAGGCGACCGACGATACCTTCAGCCTTCTGCGTGACATGGGTGATCTACGCGGCGTGTTTCACTGTTTCACCGGCGACGTCGCGATGGCGCGCGCCGCGCTCGATCTCGGGTTCTTCGTCTCGCTTGCCGGCATCGTGACGTTCCCCAAAGCGGAGGAGCTCCGGGAGGTCGCCAAGCTCGTGCCGATCGATCGATTGCTGGTGGAAACCGATTCGCCCTACCTCGCGCCGGTGCCGTTCCGCGGCAAGCGGAACGAGCCGGGGTTCGTCGCGCGGGTCGTGGAAGCGATCGCGGGTCTGCGGTCCGTCGAGCCGGCCGTCCTCGCGGCGCAAACGATTCGCAACTTCGAAGCATTCCTTGGTCCAACTGGTACGCTCCAAACGGCTTAGCGCGTTGACACTCCGCGCGAAACTCCACTATTCTGGTGACGCGGATCTCGCGGATTACGCGGATCTCGCGGATCTGATTCGCGGGATCGCGGATCGACGAACCTGACCCAGCACATCCCTTGAGCGACATCGCGCAGAAATCCGCCGTTTCCCCCGATCTGGCGCAGATCTTTGGTCCGATCCGCGCCGATCTCGAGGCCGTCGAGCAGGAATTCGTCCGCCACATTCAGTCGCGCGTGGCGCTCATCCCGGAGATGGGCCGCTACATCCAGAAGAGCGGTGGCAAGCGCGTGCGCCCGGCGGTGCTCTTGACGGCGTCCCGCCTCAGCGGCTACACGGGCGATCGCGCCGTCCTCTACGCATCGGTCGTCGAGTTCATCCACACGGCGACGCTCGTGCACGACGACATCATCGACGGCGCGGATCTCCGGCGCGGCCGCCTGGCGGTGCACTCGCGGTGGGGCAACGACATCACCGTGCTCCTCGGCGATTACCTCTACATCAAGTCGATGGCGATGGCGCTCACGCAGGACTCGCTCGAGATCATCCGCCTGCTGTGCGACGTCACGCTGCGCATGATCGAAGGCGAGCTCTACCAGCTCACGAAGACCGGCGACGTCGACATCACCGAGGACGAGCACCTCGAGATCATCCGGCGCAAGACGGCGTTCCTCTTCGGCGGCTGCGCGCAGATTGGCGGAATGCTCGGCGGCGTGAGCCCCGAGCAGGAAGTCGCGCTGCGCGACTACGGCTTCAATCTCGGGATCGCGTTTCAGATCGTCGACGATCTGCTCGACTACACGGCCGACGCCGCCGCGTTGGGGAAGCCCGTTGGCGGCGATCTCCGCGAAGGCAAGGTGACGCTGCCGATCATTCTCCTCCTCCGCCGCGGCGGCGCCGACGCCGATCGGTTGATTCGCGATGTCGTGCGCGATCGTACAGTCGCGCCCGATCAGTGGCGCGACATCCTGCGTCTGCTGAACGAACATCACTCGACCGAGCTCGCGTACGAGGCCGCGCTCGAGTATGCCTCGCGCGCGAAGAGTTGCATGTCCGCCTTCCCGCCGAGCCCCGAGCGCGACGCGCTCCTCGCGCTCACGGACTACGTCGTCTCGCGAGATCGGTGATCGACCCCCAGAGCCGCATCGACGAGCTCCGCGACGAGATCAGGCGCCACGAAGAGCTCTATTACGTTCACAGCACGCCCGAGATTTCCGACGCGGAGTTCGACCGCCTCCTCCACGAGCTCGAGCAGCTCGAGGCGCAGCATCCGGATCTCGTCACGCCGGACTCGCCGACGCAGCGAGTCGCCGGGCGGCCCACGCAGGGATTCCCGACCGTCGAGCATCTCACGCAGATGCTCAGCCTCGACAACGCGTACGGCGAGGAGGATCTGCGCGCATTCGACGAGCGTCTGCGCAGAGCTGCAGCGCTCGGCGACGCGCCGGTGCCCTACGTCGCGGAACTGAAGATCGACGGGTTGAGCATCGCGCTGACGTACGAGGGCCGCCGCCTCGCGCGCGGCGCGACGCGCGGCGACGGTCTTCGTGGAGAAGACGTCACCGCGAACGTCCGCACGATTCGATCGATCCCGCTCACGCTGCGCGGCGGTCCGGACGCGCGGTTCGAAGTACGAGGCGAAGTGTTCCTGCCGCGCGCCTCGTTCGACCGCATCAATCAGGAGCGCGCCGATGCCGGCGAGCCGCTCTACGCGAATCCGCGCAACGTCGCCGCCGGGACGATGAGGAATCTCGATCCGGGTCTCGTGGCGCGGCGCGGACTGAAGGCGTTCGTCTATCAATACGTCGGGCCGACCGAGGGCGCTCCGACGCAGCATTTCGAGCTGCTCTCCGCGATCCGCGAGTGGGGATTGCCAGTCGAGCCGCACGCGGCGAGGTGCCTCGGCATCGACGAAGTTCTCGCCTTCTGCCGCGAGTGGGACGCGAAGCGACGCGAGCTCGAGTTCGACACCGACGGCGTTGTCGTCAAGCTCGCCGACCTCGCGCTTCGCGAGCGGCTCGGCAGCACCGCCAAGTTTCCGCGCTGGGCGACGGCGTTCAAGTTCCCCGCGCAGCAGCAGCACACGAAGCTCCTGAAGATCGACGTCAACGTCGGGCGCACCGGTGCGAATACGCCCTATGCCGTGCTCGAGCCGGTGTTCGTCGCCGGCTCGACCGTCTCGATGGCGACGCTGCACAACGCCGAGGACATCGCGCGGAAAGATCTGCGCGAGGGCGACACCGTCGTCATCGAGAAAGCCGGTGACGTCATCCCTCGCGTCGTCGCTCCGGTGCTCAATCTCCGTCCGCCCGACTCGATCCCCTGGGTGATGCCCACGACGTGCAAGGCGTGCGGCAGTACGCTGAAGCGCGACGAGGAAGAGGTCGTCTGGCGCTGCGAGAACGCCTCGTGTCCCGCGCGCCTGCGCAGGAGCCTCGAGCATTTCGCCTCGCGCAGCGCGATGAACATCGAAGGGCTCGGCGAGTCGCTCGTCGATCAGCTCATCGAGCAGCAGCTCGTCCACGACTTCGCCGATCTGTATGCGTTGGATGCGGCGCAGCTCGAGAACCTCGTCGTCACCCCGAGAGATCCACGCTCGGAGCGCGCCGTACCGAGAAAGCTCGGGAAGGTCGGCCGCAACGTGAAAGCGCAAATCGACAGCTCGAAACACAACGATCTGTCGCGGCTCGTATACGCGCTCGGGATCCGCCACGTCGGCGAGAAAGCTGCAGCGACGCTGGCGCGCTATTTGAGAACGATGACCGCGATCATGGACGCGCCGGTGGATCAGCTGCAGACCGTTCCCGACATCGGGCCTGTCGTAGCGGAGTCGATCCGCAATTTCGCGGAGGAGCCGCAGAACCGCGCCCTCGTCGACAAGCTGATCGCGGCAGGCGTGAACACGACCAGCCAGCAGGCACCTCCGGATGTGGAAGGTCCGGGGCCATTGACTGGCAAGACGTTCGTCTTGACCGGCACGCTGCCGACGATGACGAGGGAGGAGGCCCAGGCGGCGATCGAGCGGCTGGGTGGCAAGGTGTCCGGCTCGGTCAGCCGGAAGACCGCGTATCTCGTCGTCGGCGAGGATGCGGGCAGCAAACTGGACAAGGCGCGCGATCTGGGGGTGAAGACCCTAACGGAAGAGTCCTTCCGGGCGATAATAGAAGGGCGGGCACCGTCCGACTGAGGACGGCCTCGGATGTCGTATGTCGAAGCGTTTCACGCTGATCACGGTGCTGCTCTCGTCGGCCGTCGCCTTTCTCGTGGGAGTGATCCTGGCGGGAGGCGTGTCGCGGACGCCCGTGGTCTCGAGCGAGCCGGTGTCGCCCGCCCCGGGGCCGGACAGGCCGCGTCCCGCGCGCGCCACCGCCGCGGCCGCCGTCGTG
>DATBJJ010000091.1:0-13389 GCA_036556425.1 Vicinamibacterales bacterium | reverse complement strand
ACGCCTCGGCAGGGTGCGCTCTGAACTGAAGTACACTGAGGGGCTCTCAGCTATCAGCTCTCAGCTGTCAGCTATCAGCTGTCAGCTGTCAGCTAGAGCATTCAGATCTAGATCGATCGGCTCCGTGCTCAGAATGGTTTTAGCTGACAGCTGAGAGCTGAGAGCTGAGAGCCCCTCAGTGTACTTCAGTTCAGAGCGCACCCTGCCGAGGCGTGATCTTCGGCGGCGCGGCGGGCGGCGTCGTGAAATCCTCGCCGGGATTGATGAACCGGTCGGCCTCGAGCGTGTATTGCTTGTCGTACAGCGTGCGATAGCGGCCGCCGAGCGCGAGCAGCTCGTTGTGCGTTCCGCGCTCCACGATCTCTCCCTGCTCGATCACGAGAATCTGATCCGCGCTCCGGATCGTCGAGAGCCGATGCGCGATGACGAACGTCGTCCGGCCTTTGCGCAGCGAGCGAAGACCGTCCTGAATGAGCGCTTCGCTCTCGCTGTCGAGCGACGAGGTCGCTTCGTCGAGCACCAGGATGCGCGGGTCCGCAAGAATCGCGCGCGCGATCGCGACGCGCTGGCGTTGACCGCCGGAGAGGCGAACGCCGCGCTCGCCAACGATCGTGTCGTAGCCCTTCTCGAACTGATCGATGAACTCGTCGGCGTGCGCGATGCGGCTGACGGTGCGGATCTGCTCGTCGGTCGCATCCGGACGCCCGTAGCTGATGTTGTCGCCGACCGGACCGTCGAACAGAAAGTTGTCCTGCAGCACGACGCCGATCTGCGATCGATAGTCGCGCAGCCGCACGGTGGTCAGATCGCGGCCGTCCACGAGGATGCGGCCCGAGCCCGGACGGTTGAACGCCATCACGAGGCTGATGAGCGTGCTCTTGCCCGATCCGCTCGAGCCGACGAGGGCTGTCGTCGTTCCGGCGGGCGCCGTGAAGCTGACGTTCTTGAGGACCGGTACGCCGGCGTTGTACTCGAAGCTGACGTTCTCGAAGATCACTTCGCCTTCGAGCGAGCCGAGCGGCGGCTTCGTCGCATCCTCCTGATCCTCGGTCGACATGTCGACGAGCTCGCGGATTCGATCGAGGCCCGCGAACGCCTCGCTGATCTGCGTTCCGATCGATGCAATCTGCACGACGGGCGCGGCCATCAACCCGGTGAGCACCAGATAGAAAATGAAGTCGCCGAGCGTCATGTGGCCCGCCAGAATCGAGCGGCCGCCGATGACGATCATGATGACGCCGATGACCCCGACGACGACCGTCGAGAACGCGGTGATCGCGGAGACGCCGGTGATCGACTGTGCGATGTTTCTGAACAGGCGATGGACGCCTTTCGTGAACACCAGCTCCTCGCGCTTTTCGGCTGTGTAGGTCTTGACGATCCGGATGCCGCCGAGCGTCTCGTTCAAGCGGCCGGTCACCTCCGCGTTGATCTTGCCGCGTTCTCTGAACAGGGGACGCAGCCGGCTGAACGCGATCGCCATCGCGCCGCCGAATGCACCGAGCGCCACGAGCGTCGCGAGCGTGAGCCACCAGTTCAACCAGAACAGGATCGCGAGCGCGCAGATCGCCGTGACCACGCTGCCTATGAGCTGGACGAGGCCCGTGCCGACGAGATTCCTGATCCCTTCCGCGTCCGACATGATGCGGGAGATGAGCACGCCCGCCTGCGTCGAATCGAAATAGCGAACCGGCAGCCGCGCCACGTGCGCTTCGACGCGGCGGCGCATGTCCGTGATCGCGCGCTGCGCGGCGACGCCCAAGACCTGCGAGAGCGCGAACGACGTCACCGCCTGGACGATCGTCGCGGCCGCCGCCACCAACGCGAGCGGCATCAACAACTCCACGTGCCGGCGTCCGATCACGTCGTCGATGAGGAACTTCGAGGTCGCCGGCAGCACGAGGCCGACGAGGCGGTTGACGAGCATCAGCCCGAGGCCGAGCGAGAGGCGGCCCTTGCGCGCGAGCACCAGCGCGCGCGCTTCCTTCCAGGCGTTCGAGGCGTTGAACTTCCTCTTCGGGGGCTCGGGAGCGGTGGGGCGTGCGACCTCGGTCCGGCGGCCTCTCGCCCGTTCGGCTCGGGGCATGTTCAGCCCGCCGCGCATGATTGCCATGTCGTGTTTTAGGACGCCTTTCGGAGCGCGAACGTCTCAATGGCCCGCGCAACCCCTGCTTCGTCGTTGGTCGAGGTGACCGGCCAGCCGTAGTCCTTCAAATCTTGGACCGCATTCCCCATGACCACCGGACACCCCGCAAACTGAAGCATCTCGAGGTCGTTGAGGTTGTCGCCGACCGCCATGACGTTCGACGGGCCGAGGCCGTGCCGATCCGCCCACGCCCGCACCGCCGATCCTTTCGAGCAGCCGGCCTGGACGACGTCGACGAGCGAGAAATCGCGGTGCTGGTATTCGGTCAGCGCGACGGAGAACCGCGCCGCCCCGCCGTCGCCGCCGCAGGCGGCGCCGCGGAGATCGTCGACTAGCGCGCGCATCGGCGCGCACGAACCCGTGAACATCACCTGGACGGGATCTTCGGTCAGGGCATCTTCCAGCGGAGAGCGCTCGCCGACAAACGGCCGGTTCATCTCGAAGAAGCGGCGATGACGGGGATGCTCCCAATCGATCACCTCGAACATGACCTGCCCTTCGCGCGGGCGATCGAAGATGATCGCGGCGCCGTCGCGATGCGCGAGCGTGCGCGCGAGCACGTCGCGCGCCGTCTCGCGCGCGAGCAGCCGTCGCATCAGCGTCGTGCCGTCGCGCGATTTCACAATCGCGCCGTTGCTGAGGATGAGCGTGAGCGGCGACGGGAGCTGCTCGACGATCGGGAGCGCGAAGTCGTACCGGCGCCCCGTCGCGACGGCGACTTCGACGCCGGCTTCGATCGCGCGCGCGATTGCGGTCCGGTTGGCTTCAGGAACATGGCCCGTGCTGTCGAGCACGGTGCCGTCGAGGTCCAGTACGATGAGTCTAATCATTGCAGATTGCAAATTGTAGATTGCAATCCGCAATCTGCATTCGACTATCGTCTAGGAAACCCTACCCTCACTTCTCCGACAATCTGCCGCTTCGTGATGTCGCCGAAGACGTGCTGCTGAATGTCCTCGTTCGCCAGGTTGACGATCTTGATCGACGTCGTGACCTTGTCGTCGGCCCACCGGTAGCCGAATCCGAGGTTGACCATCGTGTACGCGTCGGTCGTGCCGTGGTACGGGTCGTTGAGGACGTCCTGCCAGAACGCGTCGTCGCTGTAGGTCACCGAGAAGTTGCCCATGAACTTGTTGTAGGTGAAGTTCGCGCCGACGTTGAAGCGGTTGTTCGCCGGGAGGTTCAGCTCCGTCAGCGGGAAATCCTTCGGGTCCGGATCCGACTGGTACGAGTAGTTCACGAAGAGCCCGACGTACGGATTGATCGAGCTGTTCACGCCGAGCTCGATGCCCTTGTTCGTGCTCTCGCCGAAGTTCTGATACGTGAAGCGGCCCGGGAGCACGCGGCCCTGTGCGTTGAGCGCCGCGATGACCACCGCCGGAAGCGGCCAGTTCGACGGCGGACGCGCCGCCGAGTACCGGCCGGTTGCATCCTCCGTGAACAGAATCTCGTTCTTGACCCAGTTCGTGTAGAACGCCGCCGAAACGATCGCTTTCCCGTTCGCGACCACGCCCGAATACCCGACCTCGAACGCGTCGAGCGACTGCTCCTTCAAATCCGGATTGCCGACGATGCTCACCGGCAGGAGGTACGGGAACGGCACGCCCAGCGCGCGAAGATCGAGCGGCTCGGAGATGATCAGGTCGATGTGATTGTTGATGACCGACGGCGATCGATACGCGCGGTTGTACGACACGCGGAACGTCTGATTCTGCTGCGGCTTGATGAGGAGCGTCGTCCGCGGCGAGAAAACGAAGTTGTCGATGTAGTCGAATCGATCGACGCGCGCGCCGACGACCCAGCGGAGCTTGTCGGAGAGGAAGATTTCGTCCTGCGCGTACACGCCGAACTCGGTTCGATCGTCGGCGTCGGGCGCGATCGACAGATCGGACATGTTGAACCTGAGGTTGCCGCCGTAGTTGAACACGTGGCGCTTGCCGTACGCCTGCGCGTTCGACACATCGAAGTCGATCGTCTTCGTGTCGAACGAGAACGTGATGGGCGCCCCGTTCAGGCCGCGCGTCAGCAGCTGATCGGCGTCGCCGTTCAGGATGTTCGTGAAGAATCCCGCGCGGAGGGCACCCTTCGTGTAATTGGCTTTCACGTAGCCCATTACCGAGCCTTCTTTGATGTCGAACGGGCCGATGCCCGAGTGCATGATGCCGTCGGTTCCCGCGAAGCCGCCGGAAATCGACAGCTTCCTGTTGTCCGGCGAGTCGTAGTCCACGCGCGCGTCGAACTTCGGCTGCGTCGTCCCCGTGTTGACGAAGTCGGGGTAGAAGTTCGTGGTGACGTTGCACACATCCGAGCGGTTGCACGGGATGCGCGTGGTCGGGCTCGGGCGCGCGAGCGCGTCCTGCGAGAATCCGCCGCCCGAGAGCTTGTACGACCAGCGATCGTTCGGCGCATCGGCCCACGTCGCGCTGACGTTCCAGAGCGACCCGGCGTCGTCGTCGGGACGGTCGAAGCCGCCGAAGCCGAGCGTGCCGGACATGCCCTTCATCTCGCGCGGCGTCTTGCTGATGACGTTCACGACGCCGTAGAGCGCGTTCGCGCCCCACACCGCGGAGGCCGGCCCGCGAATCACCTCGACCTGCTTGATCTCGTTGAAGTTCACCGGAAGGAAATCCCACATGACGAAGCCGAAGAAGTCTTGATACAGGCTGCGTCCGTCGAGGAGCGCGAGCTGTCCCGTCGCGAGCGTGCTCGTCGCGGCGCGGCTCGTCACGTTGATGTCGCGCGCGGAGACTTGCGTGATGTTGACGCCGGGGATCGATCGGAGCAGCTCGGCGAAGTTGGGCGACGGCGCGGTCTCGATCGCCTGCGTCGTGATGACGCTCATCGTCGCGGGGGCGTCGATCAGCTTTTCTTCCGCCCTCGAGGCGCTGACGACAACGGTCTCCTCGAACTTCGGCGGCTCTTCAGGTTTTTGCGGGGGCGTGGTTTGGGCCGGTTGCTGCGCCGCGGGCTTCGGGGGCTGCGTCGGCGAGGTCTGCGCGCCCTGCGCCCAGCCGTGGCCGGCACTCACGAGCACGGTGAGTGTCGCTGCCAAACCAACTCGACATCGATCCATTCGACGATCATGCGGGCGATTCATACACTCTCCTCGAGCGTCCGTCCGTATACCACAGCCGTTGAAAATGTGTAAATCGAGTGACGGCTTCCGGCAACGGCGCGTGAGCGCGTACACTGCTCAGTTCCGATGTCCTCCGACCCCTCCGTCCCGCAAGCGCGCAGCCGCAGGCGATCGGTCGACAAGCCGATCCCGCCCGAGGAATGGGCCTCGTGGCCCGACGACAAGCTCCTCGACCTGCGAATCTCTCAGCTCGGCGTCACGATCGAGGGCAGCGCCCTCGAGCCCCGGCTGGCCGAGCTTCAGGCAGAGCTCGACGCGCGAGGGCTGTCGTTTCAGCCGCACTTCTGGTTATCGGCCGAATGGTTCTCGCCCGATGGGGTCCCGGGGGTCGCCATCCCCTTCTATCTTGCGCATCAACGCCTCGCGCAGCTCGAACGAACATACATGCTGGAGGTCGAGGGTGGCACGCCCGAATGGTGCATGAAGATCCTGCGCCACGAGGCGGGACACGCCATCGACAATGCCTACAATCTGCGGCGACGGCGGCGGCGACAACAGATCTTCGGGCCGTCGTACATGCAGTATCCCGAGTACTACACCCCGAAACCATACAGCAAGAGCTTCGTCCTGCACCTCGATAGCTGGTACGCGCAGAGCCATCCGGACGAAGACTTTGCCGAGACGTTCGCGGTGTGGCTGAACCCGAGCTCCGATTGGCGGAATCGCTACGCCGACTGGCCTGCGCTGAAGAAGCTCGAGTACATGGAATCGCTGATGGGCGATCTCGCCGGCAAGACGGCGATCGTGCGCACACGCCGGAAGGTCGAGCCGATCCAGAGCATCCGCAAGACGCTGCGCTCGCATTACGAGCGCAAACGCCGTCACTACGGCGTCGACCATCCCCACTTCTACGATCGCGATTTGCGGAAGCTCTTCTCGGATGCGCCCGAGCATGCGAGCAACATGAAGGCGGCGCGCTTCATCGCGCGCATCCGCCGGGACGTCCGGCGCAAGGTGGCGTCCTGGACCGGCGAGTATCAGTACACGATCGACCGGGTGCTCGAGAACATGATCCGGCGCGCCAACGAGTTGAACCTGCGCCTTCCGGGCCCGGAGGAACGCAGCCGCCTCGACTTCACCGTCATGCTGACGGTGCAGACGATGAACTACCTGCACAGCGGCTTCCACCGGGTAGCCCTCTAGGGGACTAAGAACAGAGGACGAAGAACGAAGAACTTCGTTAGTTTTTCGTGACGATTTCCTAACGGTCCCGGTCGCCTCGACGCGGTACAATGAGGCTTCAACTTGGAGAGGTCAAATGCAGGCCAGATCCGCGGTTGCGGCGTCCCTAGCAATGCTCTGGTTGGGCGGACTGGCGGTGATGTCCGGTCAGGCACCCTCCAAACCCGAATCCGCGGCGCCGACCTACACGAAAGACGTCGCCCCAATCCTCTTCAAGAACTGCACGGCCTGTCATCGTCCCGGCGAGATCGCGCCGATGTCGCTGCTGACGTACGACGACGTGCGGCCGCACGCGAAAGACATCCGAGACGAAGTGAGCGACGGCAACATGCCGCCGTGGCATGCGGCGGCGCCGAAGGGCACGTTCCTGAACGAGCGCGGATTGACGGATCAAGAGAAAGAAACGCTGCTTGCGTGGGTGCGGGCGGGCGCGCCGAAGGGCGACATGAAGGACATGCCGAAAGCGCCGACATATCCGGACGGCTGGTCGATCGGTACGCCGGACGTCGTCCTCGAAATGCCCGAGTCGTACAAAGTCCCGGCGGACGGCGTCATCGAGTACGAGTATTTCTACATTCCGACGAACTTCACGGAAGCGAAGTGGATTCAGGCGATCGAGATTCGGCCGGGGAACCGCGAAGTCGTGCACCACGCGCTCGCGTTCTATCGCGCGACGCCGGACATCAAGCGCGAACCGCTGCTCTCGCCCAACCGCGATCAGATGGTGACGCCGCCGAGGACGGTGAAGGGCACGCGCCCGCAGCAGCAACTGTCGGTGCCGAGCCGGCTGCTCGCGACGTATGCGCCCGGCACGAATCCACAGGTGATGCGGCCCGGCACCGCCATCCGTCTCGAGCCCGGCGGCGTAATCGAATTGCAGATGCACTACACCGCGAACGGAGAGGCGTCGAGCGATCGCACGAAGATCGGCTTCATCTTCTCGAAGGAGGCGTCGCCGCGCGAGATTCGCGTGTCGCACTTCTTCAACGGCAAGCTGCTGCTGCCGGCCGGCAACCCGGACACGCGCGTCGATGCCGATCTGACGTTCGTGAACGACGCGATCGTGTGGGGCATCTTCCCGCACACGCACGTGCGCGGAAAGAAATGGGAGTACGTCCTGGAGCTGCCCGACGGCACGAAAAAGACCGTCCTCTCGGTGCCGCGGTACAACTTCAACTGGCAGACCTACTATATGTTCACAGAGCCACTGCAGGTCCCGAAGGGATCGCGGCTCGTCTCGAGCGCGTGGTACGACAACTCCGCGGGGAATAAATCGAACCCGGATTCGAAAATCGACGTCAAGTGGGGTGATCAAACCTGGGAGGAGATGCAATACACGGGCATTCTGTTCAGCCCGGCCGTCCCCGCAACCACTCCGCAAACGCCTGGAGGTTCTCGGTGACTCGATCGTACGCATTCGCGCTCGCCGCCGCCGTGTTCTGCGCAACGCTCGCCGGCGTCAGCGCCGCGCCGCAGCAGGGAGCGCCCGCGGCAGCACCATCGGCCGCGCGCGGCGGAAACCCCATTCCCACGTTCAGCAAGGATGTCGCGCCGATCCTCTACAAGAACTGCGTCGGCTGCCACCGCCCCGGCGAGATCGGACCGATGTCGCTCCTGACGTACGACGATGCGCGGCCGCACGCGAAAGCGATTCGCGACGAGGTCGGCGACGGCAACATGCCGCCGTGGCACGCGGATCCGAGGTACGGAAAGTTCGTCAACGATCGCAGCCTCTCGGCAACCGAGCGGGAGACGCTGCTCCGGTGGGTGAACAACGGCGCGCCGGAAGGCAACCGCAGCGATCTGCCGCCGATGCCGAAGTTCACCGACGGATGGATGATTGGCGAGCCGGATCTCGTGCTGACGCTGCCCGACTACAAAGTCCCGTCCGACGGGTTCGTCGAGTACGAGTACGTCGAGGTGCCGGCGAACCTGACCGAGGATCGCTGGATTCAAGCGCTCGAAATCCGGCCCGGCGCGCGCGACGTCGTGCACCACGTCATCGTGCACGCGCGACCGGCGCAGCCCGAACGGCGCCCCGCCGCGCTTGGATTCGCCGAAGGGATGGAGGTCCCCGCCGGCCAGACGGGTGGTCCGCCCGAGCCCGAGAACGGACCCAAGCGCGTGCGAGGCCTCAGCCGCTATCCGAGACCCCAGCGAACGGGCGCCGCGATTGGGGGATTCGCGCCCGGCACGTCGACGCTGAAATTCCCCGCCGGCTCCGCGATGCTCCTGCGCAAGGGATCGACGATCGTCGTGCAGATGCACTACACGACCAATGGAAAAGAGGCGGTCGATCGCACGAAGATCGGCTTCTTCTTCGCGAAGGAACCGCCGCGGGAAGAGATGCGCTTCGCGAACCTCGCGAACGGCAGCTTCACGATTCCCGCGGGCGCGGCCGACTTCGTCGTCAACGCCGAGATGACCACCACGGCCGACATCACGCTCCGCAGCCTTCTTCCGCACACGCATCTCCGCGGTAAGAGCTGGCAGTACACGGCGGTCTATCCCGACGGGCGCTCGGAAGTTCTCCTGTCGGTGCCGAAGTACGACTTCAACTGGCAGACCGATTACGTGTTCACCGTTCCCATGAAGCTGCCGAAGGGGACGAAGATCCGCGCCGTCGCGCATTACGACAACTCCGCGGCGAACAAATCGAATCCCGATCCGAAGGCGAACGTCACATGGGGCGATCAGACGTGGGAAGAGATGATGTTCACGGCGTTCGTCTACTCGATCGACGGCGTCGCGCCAGGGACGGTGGTTCCGACTCCGCCGCGCGGTAATCAATAACGATGAAACCGGCCGTGGGCATTGGCCTCTCGACCGCCGCGCTGATTGCGGCGGCGCTCGCCAATGTCCACGCGCACGATCCAATCACCACCCGCGTCACCTGGAACGGCGAGATCGCACGCATCGTCGAAACGCGCTGCGTGACCTGCCACTCGCCGGAGGGACGCGGGCCGATGTCGCTCGCGACCTACGAGGACGCGCGAAAGTGGGCGCGAGCGATGAAGGAAGAAGTCATGACGCGACGGATGCCGTACTGGCAAGCCGCGCGCGGCTACGGAGACTTCGCAAACGATCCATCGCTCTCGGCATTCGAGATCGCGCTCGTCACCGCGTGGGCCGACGGCGGCGCGCCGCGCGGCGAACCGCAGCAAAAACCGCGGAGCGCGGCGGCAAGCAATCGCCCGCCCGATCCCGACGAATCCCGATCAGCGCTGCGCAAGGTCGCTCTCCCCTGCGGCGATCGTCCGCTGCCGGAAGGCACACTCGTCGCGATCCAGCCGCAGCTCGAGAAGGACGACTCGGTCGGCGTGGCCGTGCGATTTTCTGATGGACGTAGAGAGATCGTCGGCTGGATTCGCGCGTTCGACCCAGAGTTTCCGACGACGTATTGGCTGCGAAACTCGTTGATGATTCCGTCCGGCGCAACCCTAATAAGCGAGTTTCAGGCGAAACGAGCGGGAAACGATGCCCCTCGCGAACACTGCACGATCAACCTCACTCTGGCGGGACCTCGATGACGAACGGCGCGGTCACGACCTGACCCTTGCGTTGAAACTGCACCCACAGCTTGTAACGGCCCGGTGACGGGAACGTCGGACCGAAGGACAGGATTGGACCTGCCGTGGGTTTGCCTTCCGGATGACCGTGGATCGCTGTCGCGAGACCTTCGCTGACGATGAGCAGGTGACCCGAGGCGCCGAGATACGGCTCCAAGTCCGTGACCGGCCGCCCCGTCGCCGTGTCGGACACCTCGAAGCTCACGGCTGTTTCGCGCCGCGGACGCGGCGTCGGGGCGCGCATCGTAATGCGCAGTCCGCTGACGAGCTGCTCGTCCGGCAGCGGAAGGAGTCGCGGCGCGCGCGAGAAGAGGTCCCCTTCGTACGACGGCGTCATCACGGTGCGTTGGACCATCTGCGGAGTACCGCCGACCGGCAAGAAGTCCGCGATCAGGACATACATGCCCGGCTCGAAATCCTGATCGAGGTCGAATGTCCCGTCGGGCATCAGCGTGGGATGTACGTGCGCGAAGCGCTCGAGATCGCGGCTGATCACGAACAAATGGAGCGGACGCTCGTGGACGTCGAGGAACTTCGCGACGGACTCGCCTGATTCCGGATCTCTCACCGCGAGCCGGATGCCCGAGCTGCCGCCGGCGACGCGCGGCTTCATCGTGACGTCCAGACGATACTCGCCAATCTTCGGCGGCGGAATCGGCACGAGCGGCATGGAGCACAACGGGCATCGCCCTTCGCCCGGCGCCCGCACGTCCGGATGCATCGGACACCAAAACGCATCGGGGCGGTCGGTATCGCGAACGATTTCAACGATCGAGCCGGATCCGACCCTGAACTTCGCGGCGTCCTCCGTCGCGGAGACCGGCTTTTGCTTCAGCACGCGCAGGACCGCGGCCAGATCGTCGACCGCGAAGCCCACGTGATCGAGCGTCTCCGCGGGAAGCGCCTGCACGACGAACGTGTCGCCGATCGTTCGGGGATGCACGACAACGCCGTGCGCAGTGAGCCAGCGCGCTGCCTCGGCATACGCATCTGAGGGCGCGCGCGATCGTGAGCGGCTCGACGCGGGGATGTCGTCGATGCGCTCGAACAGCACGTACTCACGTCCGACGCGCACGCCGACGCCGACGCCCTGCACGATCGCCCGCGTGCCGTTCAGCGTGCGGGCGGTCGCGCCGAAGAACGACGCCGGATCCATCACCCGGTAGTGCACGTGATGGAATCGCGCGAGCGGACGGGCCGCGGGCGTTGCCGGCTTCTGCGCGGACGCCTGCATGCCGCCGACGAGCAACGCCGCGAAGGCCAAGCGTCCAATGCGCATCTACGAGCCTGGATTGAGAGCGCCGCGGCCGTGAAGCCGAACGACGGCGGCGGCGATCTGCGGATCGAAATGTACGCCGGATCCGTTGACGATCAACTGCACGACTTCCTCGATCGACTTGGGCTCGTGATACGCACGGGCGGACGTCAACGCGTCGAGGAAGTCCGCGACGCCGAGCAAGCGTCCGAGCAACGGGATCGAATCGCCGTGAAGCCCTTCGGGATAGCCGGTGCCATCCCACCGCTCGTGATGATACCGAACGCCCGGGAGCACGGCTTTCACGAGCGGGCTCTGAATGTTCTCCAGGATGCGCGCGCCATGTTCCGGGTGCTTGCGCATCTCGGCGAATTCCTCGGGCGTCAACCGTCCGGGCTTGTTCAGAATCGAGTCGGGCACCGCGATCTTGCCCACGTCGTGCAGCAGCGCCGACAGTTCCGCCAGTTCCTGATGCTCGGCGCCAAGCCCCATCTCCGCCGCGATTCGCGCGGCGAGCGCCGCGACGCGCTCGGAGTGGCGGTGGGTGTAGCCGTCCTTCGCGTCGATCGTCGCCGCGATCGCGCGAATCGTGTCGAGGAGCAGACGCTCGAGCTCGCCGATGAGCCGCACGCGGTGCAGCGCGACGCCGGCATGATTGCCGATCGCGGCGAGCAGCTCGAGATCCTCTTCGCTGAATCGGCCGGGGCCGCTCTGGCTGTCGACGTACAGCGCGCCGAGAATCTGATCGGTCGTTCTGAGCGGCACGCACATGACCGATCGAATGCCTTGACCGATGACGCTCTGCCCGCCTGAAAAGCGCGTGTCGGCGCTCGCGTCGCGCGCGAAGCTCGACACGCCCTTCGTGATCGTGTCGGCCACGATCGTCCGGCTCAACGTGAACGCGCCCTGCGGGCCATGCCTCAAGCGGACCGCTGCGACGTCCGCTTCGCCTCCGGATCCGTCTTCGCGTTTGAGCACGAACGCCGCGCGATCGGCCGCGGTGACGTCGAGGATCGTCTCGAGCGCGATCGACGCCAGCGCCTGCAGGTCGCGCGAACCCGCAAGCGCCTCGGACACGCGGTGCAGCGTCTTCAGATGACGCTGCGCGCGCTGCAGCAACTCGAGCGCCGGCAGCGCCGACGTTCCCGACGAGAGCCACTCGACGTCCGCTGGATCGATCCGCCGGCGAATGACCGACTCGATCCCGCGATCCGCCTCCGCCGCGACCCGCGCCGTGCCGCTCGACGGCCGGGTCTCGGGATCGCGATACTCGAGCACCGTCGACCCGACGCGAATCAGATCGCCCGGGTGCGCCGTACCCGATTTCACCTGGCGCTCGTTCAGAAACGTCCCGTTCGCGGAATCCAGATCGGTGATGAGGACATCGGCGCCTCGCACGACGAGCGAACAATGCCGCCGCGAGACCGCCTGATCGTCGACGTGAATCTCACACAGGCCGACGCGCCCTACCGTCACCGACGCTCCGTCGGGCAGCGCGTAAACCAATGCGGTCCCGCGGACCGCGATCTCGACCGCACTCATGGCTATAGAATACCCGTCTCATGCGAGCAACGTGGATCGTACCTGTCCTCTTCTGTGCCGCGCTGTGCGCCGGTACGTCCGGACGTTCGTTGGAAGCGCGACAGTCAAGCTGGCTCGACGACTATCGAGCGCCGGCGGATCGACTCATCACAGAGTCGCTCTCGAGCACGTTCGCGTGGGATCGTCTCGCGCTGCTCGGCGATACCTTCGGCCACCGGTTGAGCGGATCGAAAGCTCTGGAGAACGCGATCGCGTGGGCCGTCGCCGAAATGAAAAAGGATGGGCTGGATGACGTCCGCGCGGAGCCCGTCAAAGTTCCGCATTGGGTGCGCGGCAAGGAGAGCGTGGAGATAGTCGCGCCGTATCCATCCGCGCTCACGATGCTCGGACTCGGCAACAGCATCGGCACGGTGCCCGCCGGCATCGAAGCGGAATTGCTCGTCGTCAAGAACTTCGCCGGCCTGGAGGCGGCTGGCGCGAAGGCCAAGGGCAAGATCGTCTTGTTCAACGTGCCGTTCACGAACTACAGCGAGACGGTGCTGTATCGCGCGACGGGCCC
>DATBJJ010000090.1:0-7531 GCA_036556425.1 Vicinamibacterales bacterium | reverse complement strand
TCAGAGCGACCCCACCTTCAGAGGTCGTTCTGATTCGTGCTCTCCTGCACCCCTACCAGCCTGGCCTTCGGCCAGGCTGCCGCTCGTCTCCAGTGCCGAATGAGATCGCCTCTGCGCATCTCCTGCTCTCCGCGTGCTCTGCGATAAACGCTCTTTCAATCAACGTCGCGCCTACGAGTACGCCGGAGGCGCGGGCGGCGGCGGCGACAACGGTTCACCAGTAACCTCCGAAAACCACTTCACATCGACGAAATGGATCCGCACGACGAGCGCGCGGTCGCGATCCCAGCTATCGATGCCCAACGGATCGGGAACGATCGCTTCGCGGACCAGTCCGCCCTTCCGATCGGAGCCGTCGAACGTCTCCCGCTGATCGTAGATAACGCCTTTCGCGGACGTGTAGAACTTCGCCAATGCAGTTCGATGCGCGGGAAACACGATCAATGTCAGCCCCGATCCGCCGGCGCGATCGACATTCGCCCTGAACTGGCGCACGCGACGCTGCCCGTCGTGAAACCCATCGAGCCACGGCTGCGGCGGGCAGACGACGTAATTCTGCGGATTGTCGTTCAGCGGCGCGCCCGCGGGCGCAGACGAGATCGCGTTCGTGCCATCCGCGTCGACCTGGACGGCGTGCGGCCGGCCGCCCTCGAACGCGACGAAAAACGCTTCCGCTTCGTGCGCCGGCGCGAAGAAATCGCGGCCCTCCACCCAGTTCGCAGGCGCGGCATCGGGATACGCCAGCGCGGACCGCAGCGGAAACTCGCCATGATGCGCCGTCAGCGGATACTCACGGCCGTCATCCGGAACACGCGTCGTGCGCACGAGCGAGACGACGAGCCCGGTCGCGAACCGGAGACGATCGCCGTCGAGCGAGACGCCAGGCGGCCCGGTCGGCATCGCTCACAATCCGGCGAGCTTCTCGAGCCGGCTGCGCAGCGTCGCGCCGAGATCCGTGTCGGCCGCGGGCAGGGCGGCGTTCAACGTCTCGCGGCTTCGCCGGGCGGCTTCGCGGACCTCGGACGCCGACTGCGGGTACGCGCGCCGCGCGCCGGCGATGTCGCCGGCCGACAACGTCAGATTGCGCGGCGTGAAGCACACGCTGGCCGTCCCCCTCGTGAACATCCACTCGGGGAACGAGTACTTCATGATCGACAGCCGATCGAACGGACCGAGCTGAAACGCGTTCGAGCTCGGAAGCTGTTTCAAGTTGTGATCGACCTTTGCTTTCGACCATCGATTCGGCGGACCCGCGAGCACGGTGTAGATCCCCGGCCGCCGTCCCGCTGCATCGGGAATGAACTGGCCCGTTGGACCGACGGTCCGCCGATAGCCGGGATCGTCGTTCCATCGGAACTCGTTGTCGCAGCCTCCCGTCGGATGCGCGTGCTCGTGCTGAAATCCAAGCGCGTGCCCGAACTCGTGCAGCACCGTCGCGGCGTATGCGTCCGGCAGATTCGTCTCGAACCCGCCGAAGTTCATCGATGCCGCGCCGGGCTCGGCGATCGTCCGCTGGATGCTGTTGCGGCCGATCACCGACCAATAGCCGGGCTGAAAGACCGTGTCGAAGCCAATTCGGATGTCCGCCGCGTACTCGGTGTCGTTCGCCGACCACGTTCGAAACGCGCCGTTGCGCTCGCCGAAATCGAAGCGGACGTTCGCGTGCGTGGTCCACTCGTTCGCCGCCTGCGCGATCTTCCCGTGGAGGTCCGCGCTGCCGCCGAGGAACGCGACCGTGATCACGTCGCCGGCATCCCACCGCAGCAGCGTTTCCACCACGGACTGGAGGAGCTCCGGATCCTGCTGCGTGTTCGCGAGCAGCCGGTTGTGATTCTCGATTGCCGCTTGAATCGCGTCGGGCAGCGGATCGAGCAGCAGCGCATCGTGATCGAACATCTCGGCTCCCCTCGGGAACGAAGGACGCTCGTGTCTTCCGTTCGTCGTTCGTCGTTTTTCGTTCTTCGTTCTTCGTCAGATCAATCCAGCGATCGGCAGCGGCGTGACGCCGTGGCGGCGCGCCAACGTCAGATCGTAGAGGCCGACGAACTCGCGCTGGCCGCCTCGCTGCAGCCGTTCGCCGCCGCGCCGAATCGCGTCCTCGAACCCGCCGCGCTCGGTGAGCGCGACGGTCTCGAGCGGCACCAGCTCGCCGCCGCGGATCAAGTCGAGCACGGAGTCGAACCCGTCGGGTCCGAGGATCCAGGCGGTCCGAGGCGGCGTGCCGTTCTCGCGGCCCTCGCTGCTCGGAAAGTACGACGACATGCGCTTGGCGAGCTCCGTATGTCCGCCGGGCGAGCGCACGTATCCCGGAAGCGCATGGTCGCGAAAGACGAACACGACAGCGTGCAGGTCGACTGCGGCAAGGCACGCCGTGAAGAGCAGCGCGAGATCCAGGCACGTGCCGGCGCGGCCGCTCAACACGGCGCTCGGCGTGCGAATCCGCTGGGCGTTCGACGTGTAGACGGGTGCCGCCGCGAGATACGAGAGCCGGCACCGGTGGCGCAGGGCCCACCACAACGCGCGAACCTGACGATCGACGATCAGACGCTCCTCCGCCTGCCGCTCGGCCGCGCCGGTCAGCCGAAGGTAGTTGTCGAATCCCACGTCGCTCGCGTCCGCGATCGAATTCAGGATCGGCTGCGCCCATCGCACGATGTTGAGGACCGCCGGATCGCGCGGCAGGACGAACGAGGGGAGCCACGGCGATTGGTTGTCCCACTCGTCGGTGGCAAGCAGCCCGACGAGGCGCGACTCGCGCAGCAGCACGCGGCCCTCGTGGCTGAACTCCACCGTCAGGTTCGCTTGAATGCGCTCGCGCAGCGCGCGAACCATCTCCGAGGTCAGCGACAGGCACACGGGATCGATCTCGTGGTTCGTCAGCGAGATCTCCAACGTGCGGGAGAACGTGGAGCGCTCGCCCGACACCGTGAGCGTCACGTCGACCAGCACGCCCGGGATGTTTCGCGCCTCCGGGTTGCGGACGCCGAGCTTCGCGGGCGACGAGAAAATGCTGCGGCCGTTGTGCACGCCGCAGTAGTTGATCTCGCTGGGAAACTGGTAATACGGGTGCAACAGCGCGCGCAGCTGCGCGTAGGTGAGCGGCGTATCGTCCGTTCGCTTCGCGGCGATCGCTCTCAGCTTGGCCTCGTGATCCTCTCGCACCGACGCCGTCGTCCAGATCACGATCGGCGCGCCCTCGACGTGCTTCGCGGTGGCGGGATTCTTCAGCAGCACTTCGAGCGCCCGCCTGAACGGCACCAGCGCGGGCGTGTCAGGCGACGCCGCAATCGCCCGATAGAAGCTGCTGAAGAACACTTCCGCCGTCGAGTCGTCGAACTCCGCGAGAAAGCCGATGGCCGTGTCGGCGCCGCGATCGACGAAGGCGGCCGCGATCTCGGACGAATAGTAGGTGTTCACCGACACGCACGCGGGACGGCAGCCTGCGGCTGCAATCGCGTCGGCGAGCTCCGGACCGCTGTGCGGCTTGGATTCCCCCGTCGACTCCTTCAGATACACGCCGGACTCGCCCGGTGGCGGCGGCGCATCGGCGAGAATCTGCGCCCCCTGCTGACGATCGACGCCGGTGAGATGCACGAACGACGGATTGATCCCAGCCGCGGCGGACGTCATTCCCGCGAGGTCGGGATCCTTCAGCTGCCGCACGGTCCACGGCGGCGCCGGCAGCGCCTCACGAACGAGCGAGTATTCCGAGTCGAAGTGATAGCGATCGGCAATCTTTCCTGGAGCGCTCTGAACGAAGAGCGCGATCGGTGCTGGAGCGGCCGTGTTCGACCGCTTGTCGCGGCGCACGTGCCGAAGGACGAGCGGCGCCTCGGCAAGGCCAGGCTTGGCGGTGATCGCCGCGCTCAGAATGAACTCCCACGGCAGTGCGCGTATCGCGGCGCTATCCGGATGATCGACGGGGAGCTCGATCTCGACGATCTCGACACCGCGCATTCTCCGCAGCGTCTCGAGATCGAATCCCCACCCGGCCGCCTGCTCCGCGCTGATCCGGTAGACCTCTTCGAGCGCTTCCGGCGTGTTCACCCAGCGGCTGCGGTTTCGCATCACGTTCGCCCACACCCGCGCGTCCGCATTCCAATCGACGCCCGGCCTCGACGCGTCGATCTTCAGCTCTTCCGATTTGCTCCTGATGGTGATGTCAGCCACGCGCCCCCCATGTGCCGCAGCGATCCTACTACCGACAATTGACATCTAACACCACGCAGCGGACGATCCGCGTATGTCAGAACCAATGTCCCGCCGCGATTTCCTTCACGTCACCGCCGGCGCGAGCGCGATCGGCTCGCTCGGCTTCGCGCCGCTCGGCTCGATCGAAGAGCAGGCGCCCGCCGCGGCGGCCGATGGATGGTTCGACACGCCGATGCGATGGGTGCAGCTGACGCTCGTGGAGAACGATCCGGGACGCTTCGATCCGCAGTTCTGGCTCGACTACTTCCGACGGCTTCACGCCGATGCCGCCACGCTCAGCGCCGGCGGCATCGTCGCGTACTACCCGACGGAGATCCCGCTGCACCACCGGAGCGCGTGGCTCGGCGCCACGGATCCGTTCGGCGCGCTGGCCGCCGGCTGCCGCGCGCTCGGCATGCGCGTCGTGGCACGCACCGATCCGCACGCGGTCCGCGAGGACGTGCGCAAGGCCCATCACGACTGGATTTCGGTGACGGCGAACGGCGAGCCGCGCCGACATTGGGCGAATCCGGATTTGTGGGTGACGTGCGCGCTCGGTCCGTACAACTTCGAGTTCATGGACGAAGTCCACCGCGAGATCGTGACGAAGTACCGCGTCGACGGCATCTTCGCGAACCGGTGGGCGCCGCAAGGCGGCGATTGCTACTGCACCAACTGTCAGCAGAATTTCCGCGCGGCCACCGGAAGAGACCTGCCGCGCAGCGCCGACCGCCGCGATCCCACGCGGCGCGCGTTCATCGAGTGGCGCAAGGCCCGCCTCACGGAGCTGTGGAAGAAATGGGACGCGACAGTCCGCTCGGTGAATCCCGACGCGCGCTTCATCCCGAATGGACCGCCCGACATGAAGACGGCGGGCGAGCTCGCCGCGATTCAGTTCGCCGACTTCCAGGCCCGGCGCGGCGTCACGCCGCCGTGGGCGAACGGCCGGCGCGCCAAGGAGTTTCGATCGGTGATGGGCCGCCGACCCGTCGGCGGAATCTTCAGCGTCGGCCTCGAGGAGCCGTATCGCTGGAAGGATTCCGTTCAGAGCGAGCCGGAGATCCGTCTGTGGGTCGCCGAAGGGACCGCGAACGGGATGCGGCCGTGGGTAACCAAGTTCTCCGGCGTGCTCTACGACCGCCGGTGGCTCCCGATCGTCGAGCGAATCTACGAGTGGCACTACAAGCACGAGCGGTATCTGCGGAACGAAGCGCCGCTCGCGCGCGTCGCGCTGCTCCACTCGGAGCAGACCGCCACGTACCACGCCGGCGTCGGACAAAACGATCGCCCCGACGATCACGTGCTCGGCATGTATCACGCGCTCGTCGAGGCGCGCGTTCCATTCGAGCTCGTGCACGAGGCGTTCTTGACGCCCGATCGCCTCGATCGCTTCAAGCTGCTGATCCTTGCCGACGCCGCAGCGCTCTCGAACGATCAGTGCGAGGCGATCCGCGGATACGTCCGCCGCGGCGGCAGCCTGCTCGCCACGTTCGCCTCGTCACTCTTCGACGAGCTCGGCGCGCGCCGCAGCGATTTCGGCCTCGCCGATCTGTTCGGCGTGTCGTTCGCGGGACGCATCGACGGGCCGATGCAGAACTCGTACTTGAACCTCGACGCCGATCCGGCGACGGGAAGGCGCCATCCGATTCTCGACGGACTCGACGACGCGCCGCGAATCATCAACGGCGTGTTCCGGATCGACGTGAAGCCGACGATGACGTTCCCGTCGCCGATCACGCTCGTGCCGACGTATCCCGATTTGCCGATGGAGGATGTCTATCCGCGCACGCCGCGGACGGAAACGCGAGAGATTTATCTTCGCGAGATCGGCCCGAGCCGAATCGTCTATGTTCCGTGGGACATCGATCGCACGTTCTGGGATGTGATGTGCGTCGATCATTTGAAGCTGCTGCGCAACGCGATCGCGTGGGCCGCCAACGAGCCGCGTCCCGTGGACGTCGAGGGACCCGGCGTGCTCGACGTCGCGATCTGGCGTCAGCAGCGTTCGATGACCGTGCACCTCGTGAACCTGACGAATCCGATGATGATGAAAGGACCGCTGCGCGAGACGATCCCCGTTGGCCCGCTGCGCGTGCGTGTTCGGCTGCCCGAAGACGCGATCGCGAAGAACGTGCAGCTCCTCACCGCAGGAGGATCGGCTGGCGCGCAAATCACGAAGGGCGTCGTGACGCTGGCCGTTCCATCCGTCGAAGTGCACGAGGTCATCGCGATCGATCTCTAGCCCGGACCTCGGCTTGCTTCGATCCACCCCTGCGCAGCCGTACTGGCCAGATTCAGTAAGTTGCGGGGACCGCGGTAACGGAACCGTGATCCGCGCGACATTTGTGGCGTCATTCTCCACGGTGCCAGGCGGCGCAGGAGGTACATCTCGATGATTCGTCATGCTGCGATCGTCGCCCTTGCCGTCTGCCTGAGCCCGTCGTGGGTCTCGGCGCAGACGACGCAGTTCACGGTGAGCGTGCAATCCGCCGCCGTTCGCAAGGCGCCCAGCACCGCCAGCCCCGTGATCGGCCAAGCGCCGCGCGGTATGGTGCTCGACGTCACGCGCGACATCGGCGCGTGGGTGAAGGTTGCGTGGCCCGAAGCCCAGGACGGCATCGGCTACGTGCATCAGAGCATGGGATCGCTCTCGCGGAAGACAACGCTCGAGCAGCGCGTCGCGGTCGCCGCGGAGACGGCATCGACGCCCGAACCCATCGCGCCATCCACGATGACGACGCCGGAGCGCGTGCAAGCGGGACCTGGCGCCGTGCCGATGTCGACGCGGACGCGGTACGTCGCGCCGCCGACGCATTTCGTCGGCATCGGCGGACGCACGAGCCGCACGTCGCACGACGACTTCGGAGTCAGCGCGCGCGTATGGTCGCGCAAGCGGATCGGCGTCCAGATCGATGCGGGACGCTCCGCGCTCGTGAGCGCCGACGCGCCCGGACGCGTGACGTCGATGGAGTTCGCGCCGAGCGTGATCTACTCGCTGCGCGATCGCGTCAGCGACAACGTCTGGGTGCGGCCCTATGTCGGAGCGGGCGGTGCGTTCAACCAGGCGAAGCTGAAGCTCGGCACGCCGGAGGACGCCGCGGCGCCGGCCGACACGACGCTCGGGTTCCGCACGTTCGGCGGCGGCGAGCTGACATTCCCCGCGGTGGCGCGCTTCGCGATCAGCGCGGACATCGGCTATCTCTGGTCCCGCGAGCTCTTCCCGGGATTCGACCCGAGCGGGCTGCAGTTCTCGATGTCGGGTCACTGGTATGTGAAGTAGCTGGAAGCTGGCGGCTTCCAGCTTCCAGCTTCCGGCTTCCAGCTTCCAGCTTCCAGCTTC
>DATBJJ010000089.1:0-35821 GCA_036556425.1 Vicinamibacterales bacterium | reverse complement strand
GGGGCAAAGACTGACGACTGTCGACTGTGACTGTCGACTGCGACTTCCGACTCTCGACTCACGACTGCCGACTGTGTCACTCGCTCCTGAGCGCCATCAACGGGTCCACTCTCGTCGCGCGGCGCGCCGGCAGATAGCTCGCGACGATCGCCACGGCGAGCAGCACGAGGGTCAACGCCGCGAGCACCGAGGGATCGCCCGGCGTCACCTGATAGAGCAGCGCCGTCAGCAGCCGCAGCGACGGTATCGCGAGCGCGATCCCGAGCGCCGCGCCGCAGATCGCGAGCACGCACGCGCGGCCGAGGACGAGCCGCAGAATGTCTCGCCGATCGGCGCCGAGCGCGACGCGCACGCCGAGCTCCCGCGAACGCTGCGCGACGCTCTGCGAGATGACCCCGTAGATGCCGACGGCGGCGAGGATCAACGCGAGCGACGAGAACACGTTCAGCAGCCACGCGCTCATCCTCGTCCTCCACGTCGCGTCGCCGAATCGCGCGTCCATGCGCTTCACGTCGGTGAGCGGCAGATCCGGATCGAGCGCGCGGACTTCCTGGCGAATCGCCGACATGACCTGCTCGGGAGTCGAGCGCGAACGGACGTAGATGATGCCGCCGCGTCGATTGGACTGCAGAAGCGGCAGATACACATCGGACTGGATCGCGCCTTCGATCCCGCCGTAGCGCACGTCGGCCACGACGCCGATGACCTCGGCGCCGTCGCCGAATCCGCCCTGACCGACGCTGATGCGCTTGCCGATCGGATTCTCGTTCGGCCAGAACGCCTTTGCGGCCTTCTCGTTGATCACGACCACCTTGGGTTGGCCGGTGCGATCCTGCTCGGTGAACAGGCGTCCGCCGACCAGAGCGATTCCCAACGCGTTGAAATAGTCGGGCGATGCCCAATGCACGCCGACGAACGGCGCCGGTGTGCCCGGCGGCAGCGGGCGATCGGGGAAGCGCGCGGTCGTCCCGTTGCAGCGGCCCGAGATCGGCGCGCAATAGCTGAACGCCGCGGACTGGACCTGCGGGTTCGCTTTCAGACGATCGAGGAGCTCGAGCAGCAGCCGCGTCGCGCGTGGCGCATCGTACTGCGGCGCCGGCATGTCGAGCCTGATCGTCAACACGTCGCGGGCCGAGAATCCGAGCTCGGCCGCCTGCAAGCGGGCGACGCTCTTCAGCATCAAGCCTCCGGCGCTCAACAGGACGAGCGCGAGCGCGACTTCGACGACGATCAGCGCGTGACCGATCGGTATTCGCCAGCGCTGACGCGAGAGATGCTCGGCGCCGCCGGTTCTGATCGCGGACGTGAGATCGCCGCGCGAGACACGCCACGCGGGACCGAGCCCGACGAACGCCGCGGTGCTCATCACCATCGCAACCGTGAACGCCATCGTCCGCCAGTCCAACCCGAGCGTGTTGAGGCTTACGCGCGTGAGGCCGCCGCTCTCCGCGGGCAGCACCATGCGAAGGTCCGGCAGCAGCGCGGCGCCCGCCAGCACCGCGCCGTACGCGATCAGGAGTCCGGCCGCGCCGCCGAACGCCGCGAGCAGCGCGCTCTCGGTCATCATCAGCCGAACGATCCGCCAACGGCTCGCGCCGACGGCGAGGCGGATCGCGACCTCCTGCTGGCGGCCGAGGCCGCGAACGAGGATCAGGTTCGCGATGTTCACGCAGACGATTAGGAGAACCGCGGCGACGGCAAGCAGCATCAGCAGGACGGAACGCTTGATCAGCGGATCGATGCGCTCGTCGTTCATCGGCACCGCCGTGGCGCTCCACGCGCCGCCCTTGCGCCCGCCGCCCGGCGGCGCGAACTGCGCGTCGACTTGCGTGCCGAGCACGCGCGCGGCGGCGTCCACCTGCGCGGGTGCGAGTCCGCTTTTGCGCCGCGCGACAACGAAGTACGAGTGGTTCCAGGCTTCGTTGAGGTCGGCAGCCGGTCGAGACATCACTGATACCCACACGTCCGCTCGACCCGATAGCCCGCGGAAGCTCGCGGGCAGGATGCCGACGATCGTATGCGGAACGCCGTTGAGTCCGATCGATGCGCCCAGAACGCGTCGATCGCCGCCGAAGCGCCGCTCCCAGAAGCCGCGGCCCAACATCGCGAACGGCGCGGATCCCGGCGTTGACGTTTCTTCGGCCGTGAAGCTGCGTCCGATTTCCGGCGAGACGCCAAGCGTTGCGAGATACGTGGCTTCGATCGATTCGCCGTGCACGTGCTCCGGCGCGTTCGTCCCCGTGACGTTCCACTCGTCCGGCGTGAACATCGCGATCGAGTCGAAGATCCGCTGATCGGCGCGGAACGCCGCGTACTTCGGATACGACCACACGACCTTGCCGAGGACGCCGGGGTGCTCACGATCGGGCGCGAGCAGGTGCACGCCCATCAGCCGATCCGGATCGGCGAACGGCAGCGGCTTCAAGACGACGGCGTTCACGAGCGAGAAGATTGCGACGTTGGCGCCGATGCCGAGCGCGAGCGTCAGCACGGCGACCGCAGTGAAGCCTGGGTGCTTGCGAAGCGCCCGCAGCGCGTACGAGAGATCCTGACCGAGCGATGCCATGCGCGTCCCCTTTCGTGGTTCGCCGAGCGGATCACGCCCGGCGGCCGCGTGAGCCATGATTCGTCCGCCGATCACGCTCGCGACCTGACGCCAGTACCACATCGCCGCCCGCCAGCGTCCGCGCGACGGCGCGACGTCCATCTGAAGCGCCTCTTCGAAGTCACCCGCGATCGCCTCGAAGTCCTCGCGTCCGACCGCGAGTCTCAGGAGCCAATTCGCCAGGCGTGGCGGAGTCATCATCGGATGCTCACTTTGCGGTGCGCAGCCGCGCGGCGACGCCGTTGGCCATCAATCGCAGGGATTCGTAGGCGCGGGCGAGCGCACGCTCGCCGGCCGATTCGAGCGTGTAGAGGCGCTTCCGCTTCCCGCCTCGTTCGGGCGTCGGCTCACCGAGCCGCGACGACACGAATCCGCGGCGTTCCATCCGGTCGAGCGCGGTATAGAGCGCGCCGGGCGACACGGCTCGCCTGGTGCGTTCCTCGATCGCGCGGCGAATCGAGAGGCCGTACGCGTCAGGTCCCAGCCGCACGAGGGCGAAGAGAATCAGTTGCTCGAAGTCGCCGATCCGGTCGCTCATTTAGCCACACTGTAGTTTTAATGGCGGGACGAAGTCAACACCCTGATTGCTTGTAGTACGGATTCGCGGATCAGGGGAAGAGCGAAGAGGCCGACTCGAACACAAGAGATGCGAGCTGTGCATCGGCGGCTGCGGGAACGGTGCGCAGATCGAGGAGGACGCGGCCGTTCTCGATCCGCGTGATGACGGGCGGCCGGCGCGCGCGGAGCGCGGCCTCCAGCCGCTCGGCCGGAAGCGCGATCGCGACGAGGCGCGTGGGGAGCTTGGCGCCGGGCGCGCTGCCGCCCCCGATCGTCGAGAAGCCGTCGATGACGTCGGCGTGGATGCCGGCGGCGGCGAGCGCGGCGGCGAGCGCATCGGCGCGGCGCGCGATCTCGTCCGCCCGCATCGCGATCATCGCGGCGACCGGGATCGTTTCCTTCGCGCGGCCCGCTGCGTATTCCTCGAGCGTGGCCTCCAGCGCGGCATACGTCATCTTGCCGGCGCGGAGCGCCCGCATCAGCGGATGCCGGCGGATGCGATCGACGACCGTCCGGGTTCCCGCAAGGATCCCCGCCTGCGGTCCACCGAGCAGCTTGTCGCCGCTGAACATGACGAGATCCGCGCCTGCGGCAATGCTGTCCCCGACAACGGGTTCTTCACGGAGCGCTGCAACCCCTTCGGGTGTGCCGAGGAACCCGCTGCCGAGATCTTCGGCGACCGGTATGTCGAACCGGCGTCCGAGCGCGACCAACTCCTCGAGCGCGGGCCGCTCGGTGAAGCCCTCGATGCGGAAGTTCGACGGGTGCACGCGAAGGATGAGCGCGGTGCGATCGCCGATCGCCGCGGCGTAGTCCGCCGCGCGCGTGCGATTCGTCGTGCCGACTTCGCGCAGCACGGCGCCGGACTGCGACATCACGTCCGGCACCCGAAAGCCTCCACCGATCTCGACGAGCTCTCCGCGCGAGATGATCACTTCGCGCCCCGACGCGAGCGCGGCGAGCGAGAGGAGCGTCCCCGCCGCGTTGTTGTTGACGAGGACGGCGGCCTCGGCGCCGGTGAGCCGGCAGAGCAGCCGCTCGGCATGAACGTCGCGCCGCCCTCGCACGCCCTCGCCGACGTCGTACTCGAGATTCGTGTAGCCGGCCGCGAGGCGCGCGACGCGTTCGGCGGCCGGCGCCGCGATCGGCGCGCGGCCGAGATTCGTGTGCACGACGACGCCCGTGGCGTTGATGACCGCGGCCAGTGAGGGCGCGTACGACGCCTCGAGCCTGACACGCACGCCGCGCTCGATGACCTCGTCAATCTCACCCGAGAGCGGACCGTCGCGAAGCTGCTGGCGCACGGCCTCCGCTTCCGCGCGCAACGCGTCGACGAGCGCGGCGCGGCCGAACGCGGCTTCGAGTCCGCGGAACGCGTCGCGTTGGCGAAGCTGCTCGATCGATGGAATGGCGCGCGACATCCCGGTAGATTGAATCACATGTAAAATAGATGTGCTGATGAAGCCTGGCGACGACAACGCGCCTCCCTCCGTCGAGGTGCCCGAGTATCGTCCGCTCGAACGGTTCTGGCCCTATCTGGATCTTCCGGAGCAGCCGACGGACGAGGAGCTCGCGTCGCTCGATCCGGCGCTCGCGGAGGCGCTCTTCGGCACGCCTCGCCGTCCGTTCTCCATCTCGCTCGACTTCCCGCCCTTCGACGGTCCCGCCTACGCCCGCGCGCTCGAGCTCGCGCGCGCGTCGTCGGAGTACGTGGAGATCGGCCATGGCGCCACGCGGCGGCATCGCGCACGCTTCTATCCGCAGGACGCCATCAGGCTGCGAACGCTCTTCGAGATCGTCGGACGGATGGACGCGTGCGACGTCCTGATCGACGATCGGCCGTTGCCGTACGCGCGCGAATTGTGGCTGCCGCTGATGTGGCTCTTGATCTCCTGAGCGCCGACCTTCGCATTCATGGCCGAACTCACCGACGTTCAACGCGACCTCGAGCTCCTGGCGACGGACCTGAAGCGCCTCGAAGGGGAATACAACATGTTCTTCTCCGGACGGCTGCCGCGGCCGCCGTGGGAAACGCGCGGGCGCGTGCAGGCGCTCATCAAGCGCTACGATCGCGGCGTCAGCCTCAGCACGGGCGATCGCTTCCGGTTCGAGATGCTGCAGTCGCGGTTTCAATCGCTCCTCGAGCTCTGGGATCGCGGACTGCGATCGCGCGAGGAAGGGAGACCCGGTCCGTTCGCGCAGCCGCTCCCGAAGGCGCCGGCGAGGCGATCGGGGCACAGCGGGAAAGTGCTCAGCGTCACCGCGTTCACGGATCCCGTCCACGAGATGGACAAGCTCCACACGCTGTACGACTCGTTGATGGAGGCGCGCCGCCAGCACGGCGAGGAGGCGGTGCCGTTCCACAAGTTCGCGGCGCTCGTGAAGAATCAGGTGACGAAGCTGCGCGAGGAAGGCAATCCGGAAGTGGCGTTCCGCGTCGCGGTGAAAGACGGCAAGGTCGCGTTCACCGTCAGGCCGATGAAAGAAAAACCGGACAAGCCGAAGTAGGATGCGGACGAGAAGTGCTGTGCGGGGGGAACGAACTGGCGCCCGGAGCGCCTCCCAGCGCTCCGGGCGCGTGTCGGGGCTTAGCTGACCTTGGTCACATTGCCGGCTTGCTGGCCCTTGGGGCCGTCGACGATCTCGAACTCGACCGCCTGGCCTTCCTCGAGAGTCCGGAAGCCGTTGCCTTGGACCGCCGAGAAGTGCACGAAGACGTCAGCGCCGCCGTCACGTTCGATGAATCCATAGCCCTTAGCGTTGTTGAACCACTTGACCTTACCTGTGATACGCATCGTACTTTTCCTGCCTTGCAAAGGCGCGACGCCGCAGCGTCGCATAACACCCGTCAACGGCGCAGGTATTTCCCACGTCCGTGGACACAAAAAAAGACCGCGAGTCCGCGGCCTCGGCTTACGGTAGCTGGGATACCCAGCGACTTGCCATAGTAGAGTTTTTCCCTGTAAATGTCAAGTAAATCGACAAATATGCGAGCAATTCTGAGTGTTTCCGACAAGACGGGTCTCGCCGAGCTCGGCGGCGGTCTGGCGGCCCTTGGCGTCGAGCTGGTGTCCACGGGCGGCACCGCCAAGGCCCTCGCCGCGGCAGGCCTACCGGTGGTAGGGATTTCGGACGTCACGGGCTTCCCCGAGATGATGGACGGCCGCGTCAAGACGCTGCACCCGAACATCCACGCGGGCATTTTGGCGCGCCGGAGCCGTCCGGACGATCTCGCCGCCCTTCAAAACCACGGCATCACGGCGGTCGATCTCGTCGTCGTGAACCTGTATCCGTTCGCGAAGGCGGCCGCGAAGATCGACACGCCATTCGACGATCTCGTCGAGGAGATCGACATCGGCGGACCGAGCCTCGTGCGAGCCGCGGCAAAAAATTTTCGCGACGTGCTCGTCGTCGTCGACCCGGCGGATTACACGCGCGTGCTCGAGCAGCTTCGGCGTCCGGGCGGTCCGGACCTCGAGTTCCGGTTCGGGTTGATGAAGAAAGCCTTCGCGCATACCGGCATGTACGACTCGACGATCGCGGCCACGCTGCAGTCCATCACGACGTCGAACGGCACGATGACGCGCCACCACATGATCGCGCATCCTGTGCCGAAGCCGCTCCGCTACGGCGAGAATCCTCACCAAGCGGCGACCTGGATGCCGCTGCCGCCTCAGCTTGCGAAGGCCTGGGAGGTTCATCAGGGGAAGGAGCTGTCGTACACGAACCTCCTCGATCTCGACGCGGCGCTGCGGATCACGCTCGAGTTCGTCGAGCCGGTGGGCGTCGTGATCAAGCACACGAACCCATGCGGCGTCGCGACCGGCGCGACGCTCGCCGAGGCGTACGTCCGCGCGCGCGAGGCGGATCCGTTGTCGGCCTTCGGCGGAATCGTCGGCCTCAATAGGCCGCTCGACGCGGAGACGGCTCGCGCGCTGACGTCCACATTCATCGAAGCCGTGATCGCACCCGCGCTCGACGAGGAGGCGAAATCGATTCTCGCGGCCAAGTCGAACATGCGTGTCGTCACGGCGGACTTCGAGGAAGCGCGGGCGGTCGACTCGCACGCCGGCAGGCAGGATATGCGGTCGTTCCTCGGAGGCCTCCTCACGCAGGATCGCGATCGCGTCGACGAAGCGCGCGAGCCGTGGCCGCAAGGAGAGTTTCCGAAAGTCGTGACGAAGCGCGCACCGACGGCCGATGAATGGACGGCGCTGCGATTCGCGTGGCGCGTCTGCGCGCACGTGAAGTCGAACGCGGTCATCTTCACCGCCGCCGATCGCACGCTTGCGGTCGGCGCCGGACAAATGAGCCGCGTCGATGCCGTGAAGGTCGCCGTCATGAAAGCCGCGGGCGCATTGAAGAGCTCGGTCGCGGCGTCCGACGCGTTCTTCCCGTTCCGCGACGGGCTCGACGCGGTTGCCGACGCCGGCGCCACGGCAGTCGTTCAGCCGGGCGGATCGGTTCGCGATGCCGAAGTGATCGCCGCGGCGGACGAGCGCGGCCTCGCCATGATCTTCACGGGCAAGCGGCACTTCAAGCACTGACGATGCCCCGTCGTCTGATCCTGGCGGTGCTGCTCCTGCTGGCAGCCTGTCCGTACTTCATGGACCTCGGCGGCTCGTCGATCTGGGACGCGAACGAGGCGTTCTACGTCGAGACGCCGCGCGAGATGATGGAGCGCGGCGACTACATCTATCCCACGTTCAACTACGAGCCGCGCGTCAACAAGCCGGTCCTGAGCTACTGGATCGTCGCGGCCTTCTTTCACCTCTTCGGCATCTCGCCCGGCGTCGAGCGGATTCCGATCGCGATTGGCGGGCTCGCGCTCGTCGCAATCGCGTTCTTTCTCGCGCGCGCGGCCGCGCCGCCGGCGTGGTCAAGCGAGGCCGCATGGTGGGCGGCGCTCGGCCTCGCGATCTCGCCGCGCCTGCTGATGTTCGCGCGCCGCATCTTCATCGACGTCTACATCTCGCTCTTCATGGCGCTCACGCTGTTGTTCTTCGCGCTGGCGGAGCGCCATCCATCGCGGCGGCGGCTGTTCTTGCTGCTGATGTACGTGAGCGTGGGCCTCGGCATCCTCACCAAGGGACCGATCGCGGCGCTTCTGCCGGGGCTCGTGTTCGCGATCTACCTCGCCGTTCACCGCGAGCTCGGACGGATTCGAGCGATGATGATCCCCGCGGGCGCGTTGATCGTTCTCGCGATCGTCGTTCCGTGGTACGCGGCGCTGTACGTCCGGGCTGGCTGGTCGCCGATCGTGTCGTTCATGCTCGGCGAGAACGTCGCACGGTACGTCGAAGGCGTCGGCGTCGGCGCAGAGCGGCCCGTGTGGTGGTACCTGCCCGTCGTCTTCAGCGATTCATTCCCATGGTCGCTGCTGCTGGTTGCGGCCGCGATTGCGTGGATGCGCGATCGCCGCGGCGTTCCGCCGTCCGACGCGCCGTTTCGCATCCGAACGCTCCTCTGGATCTGGATCGCGGTCATCGTCGGGTTCTTCTCGCTGTCGGCGGGGAAGCAGGATCTCTACATCTTTCCCATCGTCCCTGCGATCGTCGCGCTCGCGGGCACGACGATCGCGCGCGGCCTCGATCGTGCGCCGGGCGCTCCGAGCGTCCGCGCAACCGCGGCGATCATCTCCGCGGTTCTGGCGATCATGGGCGCCGGATTCTTTCTGCTCTTTCACGGCACGTATGCCGTGTACGTGCTGGCAGGGTCGGCGGTTGTTGGAACCATCGGCGTCGCCGGCGGGCTGGCCGCGTTGGTACTCGCGCTCACCGATCGCTCGCGCGCCGCGCTCGTGGTGATCGCGTCGGCGTTGATTGCCGTCAACTGGCTGTTCGTGCTGCGGGTGCTCCCGAGCTTCGAGGCCTACAAGCCCGCGCCGGCGATCGCCGGCGTTCTCAAAGAGCGCGCGGCGCCCGACGATCTGATCGTCACGTACAACGTGGCGCTGCCGAGCCTCGTCTACTACCTGCGCCGCCACATCGACGTCTTCTACGATCACGGCCCCGTTCTCGAGCTGCTGGACACGCGCCGGCCGCTCTACCTGATTCTGACGAGCGACGACTACGAGCGCGCCATCAAACCAAGCACGACGACGCGCCTCTGCCGCGTCAGCGCGCATCCGACGTTCGATGTGAAGTTGCGGAACGTGCTCTCTCGCCAGCGAATGCCGGAAGTGTTGGTGATGACGAACAGGTGTGACGGTGTCAGTCGACAGTCGTCAGTCGACAGTCGGCAGTCACAGTCGGCAGTCACAGTCAGCAGTCGGCGGTCACAGTCGGGAGTCGGAAGTCGTCAGTCGCAGTCGGTAGTCGGAAGTCGTCAGTCGCAGTCGGTAGTCGGTAGTCGATAGCTTGCCGACTGTCGACTGAGAGACTGTCGATTGTCGACTGTCGACTGAGAGACGGAGAGACTGTCGATTGTCGACTGTCGACTGAGAGACTGGCGACTGTGACTGCCGACTGTGACTGCCGACTACCGACTGTCGACTGTCGACTGTCGGAGTTCTTCCATCGTTACCGTCGCTGGCCCGAACTTGCCCACCACTATGCCCGCTGCGCGATTGGCGAGCGCGGCGGCGTCGGCGAGCGATGCGCCGGCGGCGCAGGCGACGGCCAATGTGCTGATGACGGTGTCGCCGGCGCCGGTGACGTCGGCGACCTCCCGCGCTTCGGCGGCGAGCTCGCGCTCGCCGTCCGGACCGAGCAGGCACATGCCGTGCTCGCCGCGCGTGATGAGGACGGACTCGCACCGCGCGCGCTCGCGGAAGCGGCGCGCCGCCTCGCGCGCGTCGCGGCCCGATCGAATGCGCATGTGCGTGACGGCTTCCGCTTCGTGGTGATTCGGCGTAATCACCGTCGCGCCCGCGTAGTAGCCGACGTGCGGCACTTTCGGATCGACGAGCAGCGGGATGCCGTGCCGGTGTGCCGCGTCGACGGCGGCCGACGCGACCTTTGACGAGATCGCGCCTTTCAGGTAGTCGGAGATCACGATCGCCTGCGCGTTCGCCGCGAGATCGCCGATCTTCTGCACGACGGTCGACTCCACGTCCGCCGCGATCTCGGCGTCGTGCTCGTAATCGATCCGCGCGACCTGCTGATTCCGCGTGGTGACGACGCGCACCTTGCGAGTCGTGCACCGCGTCGAGTCGCCGACGATTCCCGCGGTGCCGATCGATCGCCGCGACAGCTCCTCGAGCAGGCGCGCCCCGTCCGCGTCGTTGCCGACGACGCCGATGGTCTGCACGCCGCCGCCGAGCGAGACGATGTTGTGCGCAACGTTGGCGGCGCCGCCCAACCGCCACGTTTCGTGATCGAATCGCACGATCGGCACGGGCGCTTCCGGTGAGATGCGATCGACGGTGCCGATGACGAACTGATCGATCATCAGATCGCCGATGACCAGGACGGATCGCCCGCTCAGGCGACCGAGGAGGTCTGAGAGCATGGTCAAACGGCGCGTCGGCTGGCGGGCGCGAGCGGACGATCGGCGGCGTAGGGCAGCGTGATCAGCACGAGAAACAGCATCAGGAACTCGGAATCCCCGAAATTGTATTCGAACATGCCGGCCGCCAGCATCGCGACGACGCACGCGATGCCGGCCGTCGCGATGGATGGAACCGCAGACGTCTTCCGCTTCTGAAGGAAGTCGCGCAGCAGCATCCACACGAACCAGATCCAGATCGCGAGCACGGGAAGGCCGCGCTCGGCCGCGATCTGCAGCGGCACGTTGTGCAGGTGCGAGACCGACTGACTCACCGCGGACGCCGGCCGGTAGCCGGGATAGACCTCGATCACCATGTCGGGACCGACCCCGGTCAGCGGATGGTCCTTGATGATCCGGAAGCCGGCGACCGCCATCGCGATCCGATCCTTGTTCGACTGCACGGTCGAATTCGCGGTCGCGCTGCCGCCGACGATCCGGTTGAGCGCGATGCTCGAGTAGAAGCGATCGGTGACCGTCTTGGGCGCGAACGCGACGAACACGCCAAGGGCAATCGGCAGGATCGCCGCGAACCTCAGCGCGTGCTTCGTGTCCTTGAGCAGCACCAGCGCGCCAATCCCGGCGCACGCGCCCACCCACGCGTTCCGGCTGAGCGTCAGGACGAGCGCCACGAGCACGGCCGGCAGAATCAGCGCCGCCCACATCCGATCGCGGCGGCGGAACATGACGCGCGCGACGGCCACGCACGCGACGAGCATGATGACGCCCGAGTACGTCATGTAGTGCCCGAGATTGCCCTGGATGCGCTTCTGGATGTTGTCGAAGTCCATGATCCCGTACTGCACGATCCCGTACACGGCGTTCAACGCGCCGACGGTGATGACCACGTCCACCGCCGTCAAGCTGCGCTCGCCGCGCAGCAGCCGATAGCTGATCGGCACGATCGCGAACAGCAGGAGCTGCTTGCAGTCCAGAAAGCTGATTTCAGGAATGACTGAGTACAACGACGCGACGAGCGTCCCGCCGGCGTAGGCCAGCAACGGCCAGAACATCCGCGGCACCTCGATGCGCTCGCGATGCGTCACCACGAGCACGAGCCAGAGAAGCGCGGTCAGCCCGAGGAGGACGTTGGCCGCCGCGATGGAGAACTGCGGCGCGGCGGCAAACGCCAGCAGCGACACGTACGCGGCGCGCTCGACGAGCGGCGCGCGCGCTTCGGACGCCGACGCGGTCGGCAGCGTCGATGAGGAAACCGCGGTAATCATGACGCGTGAACCTGCGCCGTACGGGTCGAGAGCGCGCGTTCGGCAGCGGCGATCACCGACTCCGGATCCAGCCGCGTCAAGCAGCGGAAGTCGCCGGGCTCGCACGTGCGCTGCTCACACGGACGGCAGGGCAGCCCCTTGATCTCGATCGACTCGGTGATCGCTCGCGGATCGCGCCACGGCGCGGAACGCTCGGGCAGCGTCGGTCCAAAAATCCCGACGATGGGCGTGGCGGTCGCGGCGGCGATGTGCAGCGGCCCGGTATCGCCGCCGATGAACAGGCCGCTCCGCGCGACCAACGCTCGAATCTCCGCGAGATCGATGTCGCCGAACTCCAACACGCGCGGCGCGCGATCCGGTCCGAGCAGACCACGCGCGGACGCGGCGATGCGATCGGCGGCGGTGCGGTCAGACGGTCCCGAGCTCAAAATGATCCGCCGCCGCGAATCCGCGGAGGCGAGAGCGGTCACGAGCCGCGCGAACGCAGGCTCGGGCCATCGGCGAAACGGGTTGCCCGCGCTGACGTGGATGACGATCACGGTGTGCCGCGCATCGACGCCCGCTTTGCGAAGCCGATCGGCAATGCGGCGATCGGCCGCGGGATCGAGCGCCATTTCGACGGCGTCGCGCGTGGGATCGGGAGCGGGGAACGGCCATCCATCGATGGCGGTCAACAACGCCCACTGATTGACGACCGAGTGGCGCGGCTCGAGGCCGCGAGGCCGGTGCACCGTGCGCGTGTAGTGCCAGCTTCGTCCCGCGATGTCGTAGCCGATCCGCTGTGGCGCGCCGGTGGCCCAGGCGAGCCACGAGCTTCGCGGTCCTCCGTGCAAATCGATCACGACATCGAACCGCGCCGCGCGCAGCGTGCGCGCGAGCGTCACGTCATCGCGCAGCCGCCGCCATCCGCTCGGGCGTTGCACGACGAGCAGCTCGTCGAGGTGCGGGTTGCCGGCGACCACCGGCGCGGCGTCGCGCTCGACGAGATAGGTCAGGCGGGAATCCGGAAACGCGCGCTTGAGCGCTCGCGGAAGAGGCGTCGTGAAGACCACGTCGCCGATCATGCGGAGGCGGATGAGGAGGATGTTCAACTGCCTTACTTACGGCTCAATCGTGGCCTCGTCCAGCAACATGACCGGGATGTCATCCTTGATGGGATACACACGCTTGCACTGCCCGCACTTGAGCGCCGAGCCGTTCTTCACGAGCTCGACCTTCGTCTTGCAGTTCGGGCAGGCCAGGATTTCGAGCAGTTCAGGGTCGACGGACATGGAATCGGCTCGCTTTGCGTCCCGACGCACTATAGCAGATGCGTTTGCGTCGCGTGGTCCGCTGACGTCATTATAGTCAGAGAGATGCGGCTGATCTTCTTCGCGGCGGCGTTGGTGCTCGGCGGGGCGGCGGACGCCAGGGCGTTGGCGCTCGAAGCGCCTCAGGCTCAACCGGGCGCCACAGCCGAAGACGCTTCGTACTTTTTCCTCGCGGGGCGCCGGCTCGAGAGCGCGGGCCGGATAGACGAGGCGATCGCGGCGCACAAACGCGCGATCGAGCTCGATCCCAAATCCGCGGAGCTGCGCGCGGAGCTGGCCGGCGTCTACGAGCGCCAGAACAACGCCCTCGAAGCCGCCCGGCAGGCCGAAGCCGCGCTCGAGCGCGATCCCCAGAATCAGGAAGCGAACCGCATCATCGGAACGGCCTACGCCGATTTCGGCGAGCGGAACGTGCCGATTCACCAAGGCGACGATCCCGCGACGTATCCCGCGAAGGCCATCGTCGCGCTCGAGAAAGTCGTGGGCTCGGCCGACATCGGCGTGGACTTCGTCCTCGGCCGCTTGTATCTCCAGACGGGCGCGTTCGCGAAGGCCGTACCGCCGCTGCGCCGCGTCGTCGAAGCGCGGCCCGGCCTCGTGGACGTCGCGGTCCTCCTGTCGACCGCGCAGGAGAGCGCCGGCCTGATCGACGACGCGATCGAGACGCTGGAACGTCTGCTGCGCGAGAATCCCGGATCGTACCGCGCGCAAATACGCATCGCCGAGATCTACGAGCATGAGGAGCATTGGGCGCAGGCCGCTGACGCGTACGCGAAAGCGCAGGCGCTCAACGCGCGCGCGCCGCTCGCGAGCCGCCGCGCCGTCGCGCTTCTCTCCGCCGGCAAGCCGGCCGAAGCGCGCGACATCGTCCAGGCCGCGCTGAGCTCCAATCGACCTGAGGCGAAAGAGCCGATTCTCCTGTATCTGCTGGCCGAGAGCCAGCGCGTGCTCAAGGATCTGGATGCCGCGCATGCGACGGCGCAGAAGCTGGTCGCCGCAAATCCCAACGACACGCGCGGCCTGCACGTGCTGTCGCTGATCCTTCAGGACAAAGGCGATCGCAAGGGCGCCGAAAAAATGCTGCGCGATCTGATCTCGCGCGATCCGCTCGATGCGAACGCGCTGAACTCGCTCGGATACATGTTCGCGGAGCAGGGCGAGCGGCTGGACGAGGCGGTGACGCTGCTGCAGCGCGCGTTGAAGGTCGAGCCGGACAACCCGTCGTATCTCGACAGCCTCGGATGGGCGCACTTCCAGCAGGGCCGGGTCGATCTTGCCGACGGTCCGCTCACGGAGGCTGCCGGGAAGCTGCAGAAGAGCTCCGTCGTGCAGGATCACCTCGGCGATCTGCGATACAGGCAGCGGCGGTATCGCGACGCTGAAGCGGCATGGGAACGCGCGCTTGCCGGCGACGGTCAATCGATCGATCGCGCGAAAATCGAAAAGAAGATCCGAGAGGTCCGGGGACGGATGTGAGCCGGCGGCTCCTGTTCCTTCCCGTGTCGGCCGCGCTGGCTGCCGTCACCCTCTCGTGCGCGCCTCGTCTCGTCGCGCTGCCTACCGGCGGCGGCGCCGCCTTTCCCGAGTACGCCTCCGCATACGCCGAAGCCATCGATCGCTGCCGCGGAATTCGCACGCTCCGCGGCGTGCTGGCGATCTCGGGAAGGGCCGCCGGCAACCGGATGCGCGCGAGCATCGACGCGGGCTTCGAGGCGCCGTCGAGCGTCCGCCTCGAGCTGCCCGCGCCGGGAAGGCCAATCTTCGTGTTCGTCGCCTCGAACGATCGGGCGACGCTGCTCCTTCCTCGCGATCGGCGCGTGCTGCGCGACGCGCCTCCGGCGGCGACGCTCGAGGCGCTCGCCGGCATCGCGCTCAGCGCCGAGGATCTGCGATCGATCGTGTCGGGATGCGGATTCGGCGCGGCACAACCGACATCCGGCCGCGCGTTCGATCGCGGATGGGCGTCGATCGCCGCGGGCGAGACGACGAACTATCTCCGCACCGTCGAGGGCCGATGGCGCCTCGTGGCGTCCTCGCGGGGCCCGATCGAGGTTCGGTACGACGACTTCGCCGCGGGCGCGCCAACGAGCGTGCGGCTTCGCGCAATGGGGCCGCAGCCGACCGACTTGATCGTTCGTCTCTCGCAGGTCGACACGAACGAGACGCTCGGGCCGGAGGTGTTCCGGATCGACATTCCCTCGGATGCTTCACCGCTGACGCTCGACGAGCTTCGACAGGCCGGTCCGCTTGGGCGCTAAACGACCGGCGCGCCGGCGGAGCAGGAATCCGCGCATCCTGGCTCGCGCGTACGCGAAGGTGAATCTCGATTTGCGCGTGCTGGGCACGCGTGCCGACGGCTACCACGAGCTGCGGACCGTGTTCCAGTCGGTCGCGCTGCACGACTCGCTGCTCTTCGTCGCGCGCACCGGAAGCTTCGCGATGAAGTGCCGCGTGGCGGCTGTCCCGCTCGACGAAACGAATCTCGTCTGGAAATCGGCGGCGGCGCTCTGGAGCGCGATGGGCCGGACCGGCCAGCCCCGCGACGTGTCCGTCGTGATCGACAAGCAGATTCCCCTGCAGGCCGGCCTCGGCGGCGGCAGCGCGAACGCGGCGGCGGCGCTTCACGCGCTGGCGAAGATCTGGGGCGCGCCGGCGTCGCTCGTCCGCGACGCAGCCGCGGGGATTGGCGCGGACGTGCCGTACTTTTTGTCCGGAGGCACGGCGCTCGGGCTCGGCCGCGGCGAGGAGATCTATCCGCTGGTCGATCTCCCGACGCACTGGGTCGTCATCGTCCAGCCGCCGTATGGCGTGTCGACGGCGGAAGCGTATGCGTGGTACGACGAAGATCGCGCGGCCGGGCTGCGCGAGCCGCGCGAGCCGCAGATCCTCCCGGTGCCCTGGCCCACGCGCGCGGCGCAAATGATCAACGACCTCGAGCCGCCGGTGGTGCGGCGGCATGCGGAGATTGGCGCGCTCAAGGGCCTCTTGCGGGAATCGGGCGCGGTCGCCGCGGCGATGTCGGGCAGCGGCTCTGCCGTGTTCGGCTTGTTCCGCACGCACGCGGCCGCGGCGCGCGCCTTGAAGCCGGTGTCGCGCGGCGGCGCGCGCGCGCTGCTGACGCGCACGCTCAGCCGCGCCGAGCACGAGCGACGCGCCCGTCCGGTTGCGACAAGCTCCCGTTCGGTATAAACTTACCCTTTTCCGGAGAGCCCGCGGGACGCGCCCGAGAGACGCCGGTCTGGCGCCGCTCGACTCGCAAGGTGCCTGAAGAAGGCTTCGACGATCCCACGGCGCCGAGGGAGATCCCGTGGACGTCCGGCCGATGGGGCGTGGCCAAGCGGTAAGGCGCGGGACTTTGGATCCCGTACTCGGAGGTTCGAATCCTCCCGCCCCAACCACTCCGTCGCGCGAGGCCGAGCGTATGAGTCGCGGGCAATTGAAGCTGTTTTCGGGAAGCGCGCACCGGGCGCTGGCGGCCGAGATTGGCGAGTTCCTCGGGGCGCCGCTCGGCCAGGCGCGGCTGCAGCGATTCCCGGACACGGAAGTCTCGTTCCAGATCGACGAGAACATCCGCGGCACCGATGTGTTCATCGTGCAGCCCACGTGCACGCCGGTGGACATGCACTTGATCGAGCTGTGCGTGATGATCGATGCGTTCCGCCGATCGTCGGCGTCGCGCATCACGGCGGTGATTCCGTACTACGGCTACGCGAGGCAGGATCGCAAGGACAAGCCGCGCGTGCCGATCTCGGCGAAGCTGGTCGCGAACCTGATCACGGCCGCCGGCGCGAACCGCGTGTTGACGATGGATCTGCACAAGGCGCAGATTCAGGGATTCTTCGACATCCCCGTCGATCACTTGTTTGCGGCGCCGGTGATCATCGAGTACTGCGCGCGGCTCGGGATGCCGGACTTGACGATCGTCTCGCCCGATGCGGGCGGCGCGGAGCGCGCGCGGGCGTATGCGAAGCGGCTCGACGCCGAGCTGGCGATCATCGACAAACGGCGGAGCGACGATGGATCGGCGGAAGTGATGAATGTGGTCGGCGACGTCGCCGGCCGGACGTGCATCATCCAGGACGACATCATCGATACGGCCGGGACGATCGTGAAAGCGGCGCACGCGCTGAAGGAGAACGGCGCGGAGCGCGTGATCGCGTGCGCGGTGCACGGCGTGCTGTCGGGGCCCGCGATGGAGCGGCTCGAGGCGGCGCCGATCGAGCAGGTGATCATCACCAACACGATCCCGCTGCACTCGGATCGCGCGAAAGACTGCACGAAGATCAAGCAGCTCTCCGTGGCCCGCTTGCTCGGCCAGGCGATCCGCAGCATCAACGAAGAGACGTCGGTCTCCAGCCTGTTCGTATAGCTGGAAGCTGGAAGCTGGAAGCTGGAAGCTGGAAGCTGGAAGCGAAAAACATGAGCGCGACACTGAAGATCGAGAAACGCGAAGGACGAGGCAAGAACGAGGCGCGCCGGCTGCGCGCCAAGGGGCAGATTCCCGCCGTGCTCTACGGGGCGGAGAAGGGGAAGGCGCTCGAGATCAGCGTCGACCCGAAGGCGCTGATGCGCATCCTGCACTCGGAGTCGGGCGTCAACACGCTGATCGGCCTCGAGGGGGTGGCGGGCGCGGGACGCGACACGCGCGTCCTCGTCAAGGAGTATCAGCTCGATCCGATCGATCACGAGCTGCTCCACGCCGACTTCTATCAGGTCGCGATGGACAAGGCGATCACCGTCACGGTCCCCATCGTGCTGAAGGGCGAGGCCAAGGGCGTCAAGCAGCAGGGCGGCATCGTCGACTTCGTGAATCGCGAAGTGGAGATCGAAGTGCTGCCGGGCGACATTCCCGAGAACATCACCGTTGACGTCAGCGAGCTGATGTTGAATCAGGGCTTGCGCGTTCGCGATCTCGAGACGGCCGGCGCGAAGTGGACGCCGATGAGCGATCCCGACATGATGATCGTCCACGTCGTGACGCTGAAGATCGAGGAAGAGGCGCCGGCGGCGGATGCGGCGGCGGCCGCGGCGCCTGCGGTGCCGGCGGAGCCCGAAGTCATCAAGAAGGGCAAGGCCGACAAGGAGAAGGAAGAATAAAGCTCATCGCCGGCCTGGGAAATCCCGGCAGAAAGTACGCCGGGACCCGGCACAACGTCGGCTTCGAGATCGTCGATGCGCTGGCGGCGCGGCACGGTCTCGAGTGGGAGTCCGCTCCCGCCGAGGCGATGATGGCGAAGTGGCGCAGCGCGAACGCGCTCGTCGTGAAGCCGCTGACGTTCATGAACTTGAGCGGGCACGCGGTCGGCGAGCTGCTGCGATACTTCAAGATCGAGTTTTCCGATCTGCTCGTCATCGTCGACGAAGCGCAGCTCGAGCTCGGGCGATTGCGGACCCGGCCTGGCGGATCGGCGGGCGGGCACAACGGGTTGAAGTCGCTCATCGAGCAGCTCGGGACGCAGGAGTTCCCGAGGATGCGCGTGGGGGTCGGGCGCGGCGATGCGCGGCGCGATCTCGCGGATCACGTGCTCGCGACCTTCGATCGGGACGAGCGCACGATCGTCGGCGAGGCCGTCGCGCGCGCGGTTGACGCGGTCGAAGTCTTCATCGCGGACGGCATCGGCCCGATGATGAACCGGTTCAATCGGAAGAACGACGTAGCGGAAGAAGACGCGAAAGAATAGACACGGACAACTTCAATTACTCCTTGCTGCGCCGTGAGGCGCAGCCGACAGGCCATAAGGAGACGCATGGCAAGCAGACAGTACGAGCTCGTCTATCTGATCACCCCGGAGGCCTCCGAGCAGGAGGTCGCCGATCTGCACACGCAAATCGAGCAAATCGTGCAGCGGTTCGGGTCCACCGCATCCACCCTCGACAAGACGGAGAACTGGGGACGCCGCAAGCTGGCGTACGAGATCGGCCACCACCGCGAGGCCATCTACGTCGTCGAGACGATCAGCAGCACGAACGGCGACGTGATGAAGGAGATCGATCGGCGCCTGCGGGTGATCGATCAGGTCATCCGGCACCTCGTCGTCCGCGTGGACGAAGAGATTCGAGTCGCGGAGCGCACGCGCGACGCGCGCAAGGCGAATCAAGCGCGGCGGCGGGTCGCGCGCGGGCTGCCGCCCGAGGTGGCGCCCGGCGAGCAGCGCGGCGATCATGACGCAGACGACGACCGGGACGGCATGGAGGTTCAGCGATGAGCGAGGAACGAGGCGGCCGCGGGCGCGGCAAGAGCGGCGACAAAGAGAAGGGGAAAGACGGCCCGCGCCGCGGTGGTGGCTTCTTCCGTCGCCGCCGCGTGTGCAAGTTCTGCGCGGAGAAGATCGATTACATCAACTACAAGGACGTGCGTCTGCTCGCGCCGTTCCTGCCGGAGCGCGGGAAGATTCAGCCGCGGCGAATCTCGGGCACGTGCGCGATGCATCAGCGCAAGCTGCAGACGGCGATCAAGCGCGCGCGGCAGCTGGCGCTCGTGCCGTACGTAACCGACTAGCTCTCAGCTGCAGCTGCCAGCGGCCAGCTTCCAGCTGCCAGCCAAGAGCCTTAAGTTCTCAGTCCTTCGACTGAGATCAGAGGTTTAGCTGGAAGCTGGCCGCTGGAAGCTGGAAGCTGGGAGCTCGAAGCTGGAAGCTGGAAGCTGACTGCGAAGGAACGAAAATGGAAGTCATTCTGAGAGAGCACGTCGACAATCTGGGCAAGCGCGGCGAGGTCGTGAAGGTCGCGGCGGGCTATGCGCGGAACTATCTGCTGCCGCGCAAGCTCGCGCTCGCGGTCACCGAGGCGAACCGCCGTCAGATCGAGCGCGAGCGCGAGGCGGCCGAAGCGCGCGACGTCGAGGAGAGGACGCAGGCCGAGACCCTCGGTCAGCGCATCTCGGAGACCGAGGTCGAGATCCCCCGGCGCGTGGGCGAGAACAACACGCTCTACGGATCGGTCACGACGTCCGACATCGCGCAGGCGCTGGCGGCGAAAGGCTTCGAGGTCGAGAAGCGGAGGATTCACCTGCCGGAGGCGCTGAAGGCGCTCGGCGAATTCACCATTCCGGTGAGAGTGCACCGGGAAGTGACCGCGCAGGTCAAAGTGAAGGTCGTCCCCGAGCAGCGCTGATGCCTGACGTCGCTTCGGAGCGAATTCTTCCGCACAGCCTCGACGCCGAGAAGTCGGTGCTCGGCGCGATACTGATTCACAACGAAGCGTTCAACCATGCGGCGGAGCTCGTCGACGGGCACGACTTCTTCCGCGACGCGCACCGCCGCATCTTCAACAGCATGGTCGCGCTCAGCGAGCGCAACGATGCGATCGACTTCGTCACGCTGCGGGAAGAGCTCGCGCGAACGGGCCAGTTGGACGAGGTCGGCGGTCCCGCCTACATCGCCTCGCTCGCCGACGGCGTGCCGCGATCGGCCAACGTCGAATACTACGCGCGGATCGTCAAAGAGAAGTCCACGCTCCGCAACCTGATTCACTCCGCGAACAAGATCCTGTCCGACGCGTACCAGGCGGAGCAGGAGCCGGACCTCCTCCTCGACGAAGCGGAGCGCGCGATCTTCTCGATCGCCGAGGATCGAATCCGGGCGGGATTCGTTCCACTACGCGAGCTCGTGCAATCGAGCTTCGCCACGATCGAGAAGCTTCAACAGCACAAGGGCCTCGTCACGGGCGTGCCCACCGGCTTCGTCGATCTCGACGAGATGACGTCAGGCCTCCAGCCGTCGGATCTGGTGCTCGTCGCCGCGCGCCCGTCGATGGGCAAGACGAGCTTCATCCTGAACGTCGCGCTGCACGTCGGCACGTCCACGGACATGACCGTCGGCATCTTCAGCCTCGAGATGTCGAAGGAGCAGCTCTTCATGCGCATGCTCACGTCCGAGGCGCGCATCGATGCGCATCGCTTCCGGACGGGGTTTCTGAGCGAGAAGGACTACGGCCGCTTGTCGCACGCGCTCGGCACGCTGGCGGAGGCGCGCGTGTTCCTCGACGATACGGCGTCGATCGGCGTGTTGGAGATGCGGGCCAAGGCGCGCCGCTTGAAGGCGGAGCACGGACTCCACCTCCTCGTCGTCGACTACATCCAGTTGATGCAGGGGCGCGGCCGCTTCGAGAGCCGCCAGGCCGAGCTCGCGTCGATTTCGCGATCGCTGAAAGGCCTGGCGAAAGAGCTCAACGTGCCGATCGTCGCGTTGTCGCAGCTCTCACGCGCGCCGGAGACGCGCTCCGATCACCGGCCCCAGCTCTCGGACCTTCGCGAGTCCGGCGCCCTCGAGCAGGACGCGGACGTCGTCATGTTCATCTACCGCGCCGAACAATATCGCGACGATGAGGGCCAGCCGAATCAAGAGGCGGAAGGCGTGGCCGAGATCATCGTGGGCAAGCAGCGCAACGGTCCGACGGGGACCGCGAAGCTCGCGTTCATCAAGGAATACACGCGCTTCGAGAACCTCGCGCACGGCGCGGCATGATCCGCCCGACGGTCGCGCGCGTCGACCTGAGCGCGATCCGCGCCAACTTCAAGGCCATCACTTCATTTCTCGCGTCGGCGACGCCGACGCCGCCGGGCGTCATTGCCGTCGTCAAGGCGAACGCGTACGGACACGGCGCGCCGCAGGTCGCGCGCGCGCTCGAGGAAGCGGGCGCCGCCATGCTCGCCTGCGCCGACATCGAAGAGGCCGTCGTGCTCCGTCAGGCGGGCGTCCGTGTGCCGGTGCTCGTCTTCGGCGCGCTCAGCGTCAGCGATCTCGACGGAATCTTTCAGCACGATCTGACGCCGACGATTTCGACGCCGAGCGCCGCGAAAGCGCTGCAGGCCGCCGCGGCGAGGCACGGCGTCACCCTGCGATGTCATCTCAAGATCGACACCGGCATGAACCGGCTCGGGTTCCGGCACGACAACCTCGCGTCCACGCTGCCGGAAGTGGCCGCCAGCGAGAACTTGAAGATCGAGGCCGTCTACACGCACTTCGCGACGGCCGACGATGCCGATCATCCGCTCTTCGCCGAGCAGCGCACGCGCTTCGAGCGCGTGCTCGCCGAGCTTCCGGGCCTCGGCATTCACGCCACGATCAGACATGCGGCGAACAGCGCGGCAATGCTTCGCGACGAGCGCGTGTGCTACGAGTACGTGCGGCCGGGGCTGCTGTTGTACGGCGTCGAGCCTCCGCCGCTCAGGACGACGATCGATCTCCGTCCCGCTCTGTCGCTGCACAGCCGCATCGTTGCGGTGAAGGGCATTCGTCCGGGCGAGGGGACGGGCTACGGGATCAAGACGACGGTCTCGGAGCCGCGCACGGTCGCCGTTGTTCCCGCGGGGTATGCGGACGGCTTGGATCTGCGTCTTGCGGGCCGAGGGTTCATGCTCGTCCGCGGCCGCCGCGCGCCGATCGTCGGCTCGGTGTGCATGGACATGACGATGATCGACGTCACCGGCACCGACGTCGCGCCAGGCGACGAAGTGGTGATCGTCGGCGAGCAGGGGGGAGAGTCGATTGGCGTCCGCGAGATCGCCGCGGCGATCGGGACGATTCCGTACGAGCTCTTGTGTCGCGTGGGCAGCCGGATCGAGCGAGTGTATGAGTAGAGGGGTTTAGCCGGACCAGGATGCCGGCTCGTTCAGCCGGCCGCCGTGCCGAACAGCCTTCCGACGGCGGCGGTCGCCAGCATCGCCAGAACACCCCACACCGCGACCCTCGACGCGCCGACTGACACCGGTGCGCCACCGACGTACGCGGCCGTTGCGCCGAGTGCAACGAGCGCCACCAGCGACACTGCTGCCACGGCGACCAGCAGCGCACTCGCGGGCGCGAGCAGAATCGTCAACACCGGCACGCCTGCTCCCACGGCGAAGGTCGCCGCCGATGCGAGCGCCGCCTGCAGCGGACGCGCCGCGAGTTCCTCCGTCAGGCCGAGTTCGTCCCGCGCATGGGCGGCCAGGGCTCCGCTGGCCGTCAGCTGCACTGCCACCCTGCGCGCGAGGTCCGGCTCCAGTCCCCGGCGAACATAGATGTTCGTGAGCTCGTCCTCCTCCGCCTCAGGCTGCGTCGCGAGCTCGTGCCGCTCGCGTTTCAGGTCCGCCTGCTCGGTGTCGGCTTGAGAGCTGACCGAGACGTACTCGCCCGCGGCCATCGAGAGCGCGCCGGCGACAAGACCTGCGACGCCGGCGATCAGGACATCGTGCCGCGCCGCCTCCGCGGCAGCAACGCCGACGACCAGACTCGCGGTGGACACGATCCCGTCGTTCGCGCCGAGCACCGCCGCACGTAGCCATCCAATCCGCTCGCTGCGATGACGTTCACGATGTGCCATACCGCGCCCTCGCTCGTCCGTCGATTCTCGACGACGGAAACTCATCATCGTTGGCGATCGTGCGCTTCCTGTTGCGGAGCGAGGCCCAGGGTCTTCGCAAGACCGCGCGCGAGTCGATCGCGATCCGTTGCGTTCAGGCGAGCATGTGCGTGGACCAGTTTGTACGCGGCTGGGGGCATCTCGCCTTCCACCACTGTCTCAGAGGCTTCCTTTGCTTCCTCCTGCGGCCGGGTCCACTCGGAGAAGTTCAGGACCGCGCGCCCCTCGTTGACGTCGCGTTGCACGAGCCACGACGCCGGCGCGATGCTCGCGTACATCGGCCACTGAGTCTCATTACTGTGGCAGTCGAAGCACGCCTGTTTCGCCAAGGCCCGAGTGGTCGGCGAATCCCATGCCGGCTCGCCCGTGACGGGCGGATTACTGTGGTCGCGGCCGTACGGCACGAGTTGGATAGCTAGGAGCGTCCCGAGCACGCCGAGACCGATCCGAAGCCACCATGGACGATTGAGGGCGGTCATACACACCTCCACGATGCGGTCGAAAACCGTGTCGACTGACAGTGCAGGTGCTGTGCCGCCGCTCTCTGATCGGTGCGATTGTCGACGGCGACCGGGACGTTCGCAAATGGGACCGTGTGCCGCGTCGTTTTGGCGAATCCGCACCGGAATACCGCGGTTCTCGGCTGTCGTTCCCAGGTTAAGGTGTTCAGCCGACTTGCGGAGATTTCCACAACGGTCGTGGAATCCTCCGTGTCGAGGACTACGGAAGCTTCCAATTGCCGAACGCCAATTCCCTCGCGGCGAACTGCCAGATGACGACGCGCTTGCCCGCGATCCGTTCAGGTCCCGCTTTGGTCAGCATCTCGCGCGGCGCGAAGGCGCCGTCATCGTTCTGCACGATGCGATCAACGGGACGCGACAGTGCGTAGCTCAAGTGCTCCGCGAATCCCGCCGAGTCTCCCCATCCCATCGACGCCAACGAGTAGATGTTCGCGAAGCTGTCGCCGAGCAGGAGCACGTCGGCGGCGCGGTCCGATCGCCACGCGCTCCCGTCGTCGTTCACGACGCGGCTGAGGAGCACGCGCTCGGGCGGATAGAGATGTTGTCCGCCCGGCAGATCGAGCATGGCGACCGTGTCGCCCTGGTTCGAGATCTCGCGCTCGTCGATCCGGTACTTCGCCGCAGCGGATGCGGGCAGTGACGCGCGCTGATTCACGAACGCCGCGAGGCGCCCGGCCACGAGCTCCATGGCCTCGGGACGCCAGTGCGTATCGGCGGCGAGATATTGCGGCGCGGATCGCTTGGCGTCCTCGAGCGCTTGCGACGGATCGAACAGCAGAATCCCTTCGCGATGCGCCCATTCGACGAAGTGTTGATACGAGGAATTCTGCAGGACGCGATCGGATGCGGACGACGGGCGCAGCTTTTCGGGATGAACGCCTGGTTTGACGGGCGCAGGCACGACGATCAGCGTGATGCCGCGCGCGGCGAGCTGTCGATGGAACGCAAGGATCGCGGGACGTGGATCCGGCTGTGGCGGCGCGGTCCATTCCGACGCTCCGGCAATGCGCCGCCGGATCGTTCGCTCGTCGAGGAATCCGCGGCCCGTCAGGTACTCGAGATCCGGCCGATAGAACAACCATCGCGCGTTGTCGTCTGCCCGCCGTCCGACGTATACGCGCTCGTTGCCGGCGCCGAGCCAGCCGCTCAACACGAGCTGCGCCGGAGGCCGCAGCGCGCGGCCCAGCACCGATTCGTCCTCCAGCGCGTTCTCGAACGACGTCAGTCCGGAGAGCGCGGCGCGATTCGCGGCGAGCGCGCGCTTCCACAAGCCTGTGCGGCCTTGCTGCGCTTCCGCCTGGACCGCAGCCGACATGCCCGAGGGAATCGCCGCCAGCTTCGACCAGACGGTGGGCGGCGATCCGTCGGCTGAAAAGCGCGGAACGACGATCTCGACGAGCGGAACCAGCGTGATGCAGATCAGGAAGAACGCCGTCAGCGCGCGCGCCACTCGCGGGCTGACCGTGGTGCTGCCGATCTCGATCTTCGCGATCTCCTCGCGCGTCGGGCCGCCGCTCGGAAGCGATCCTGGTTCGGACATCAGAAGATGAAATAGATGAACGGGTTGTATGCCTGCGTCGTCAGCGCAACGGACGCGAGGATGAAGAGCGCCGCCACGGCAACCGCCTTCGCCGTCGTCATCGTGCGCGTCCAGTCCCACGTCTGCGGACAAAGCCAGATGATCGCGGCGGCCAGCGCGACAGTGCCGAGATAGTACGGCTGATAGATCACGCCGCCGAGGAGCCGTGCGCCTTCCTGTGCGGCACCTGCGCCGAACATGTTCGCGAGATATGCGCCGGCCGCTCCGAGATCGTGGGCGCGAAAGAACACCCACGCGACGAGCACGATCGCGAACGTGAGGGCGACGCGCACCGCGGGTGGAAGGCGCGCATACAACGGCGCTCGTCCGTTCATGCGCTCGAACGCGAGCAGCGAGCCGTGAATCGCGCCCCAGATCACGAAATTCCATGCGGCGCCGTGCCACAGCCCGCCTAGCAGCATGACGACCAGCAGGTTCACGTAGGTTCGTATCGGGCCCTTGCGATTGCCTCCCAGCGGCAGATACAGATAGTCGCGCAGCCAGGTGGAGAGCGAGATGTGCCAGCGGTGCCAGAACTCGGTCATCGACTGCGATCGATACGGCGCATCGAAATTCTTCGCGAACACGAAGCCCAGCATCAGCCCGAGGCCGATCGCCATGTCGGAGTAGCCGCTGAAGTCGAAGTAGATCTGAAAAGCGTACGCGGTGACGCCGTACCACGCGTCAATCGCCCCGAGGGAGCCGGACTCGAACGCGAGGTCGGCCACTTTGCCGCACGGGTTCGCGACGAGCACTTTCTTGGCGAAGCCGAGCGAGAAGAACGCCACGCCGCGCGCGAACTTCGTCGTCGTATGGGTCCGCTCGCGGAGCTGATCGGCGACCTCCTGGAAGCGGATGATCGGTCCGGCCACGAGCTGCGGAAACATCGACACGAAGCACGCGAAGTCGACGAAGCGGCGGACGGCCGTCGCATGCCCGCGATAGACGTCGATGGCATAGCTCATCGACTGAAACGTGTAGAAGCTGATCCCGAGCGGCAGCGTGACGCGCAGGACAGACTCGAGGTGCAGCGCCGGCAGGCCGAGCCAGGCGATCAGCTCGTTGTAACTGTCGATGCCGAAGTTGAAGTACTTGAAGAAGCCGAGCAGCGTGAGATTCGAGCACAACGACACGACGAGTGCCGCGCGCTGATGCCGCGTGCGCGGCGCATCGGGATCGAGCCGCACGAGCGGCGCCGATCGCCAGTGGCGCGGGCTGCCGAGCACGATCACCATCCCGGCGAGGTAGTCGACCAGCGTCGAGACGAAGAGGAGCACCGCGAAGAATGGGTTCGCCCAGCCGTAGAAGACGTAGCTGGCGGCGGTCAGCACGACGTGCTTCGCGCGGTGGGGGGCCGCGTAGTAGAGCAGGAGCGCGGCGGGAAGAAAGTAGAAGAGGAAAAGGTACGAGCTGAAAACCATCCGCGTCCGATCGTGCTACTTCACTTCGTAGTACAGCGGAAGATTCGAGGTGCCGAGGACGCTGATCAGCCGCTCTCCCTCGAGCTCCGGATGCGCGTCGTACCGTTCTACCGTCAGCGTCGCCTGCGCGCCGGGACTCTTGGTCGCGCCGGCGATCACTTTGCCGTTGCGGATCGCCCACTGCGCGACGCGGATCTTCTTCTCGGCATATTGGCCGTTCACGACCGAGGCGACGTCGTACTCGTTCACGACGAGCGCGTGGCGATACGGGAGAATCGACTGGGGCGATGGAATGGGTCCCGCGTGCGCGAGGCGCGCGTTGACGACGACCCGGGTCGATGACGCCTGCGTCGCGGCGGACGCGGCGGCGGATCCGCTCCGGCCGTCGTCGGGCGGACCGATTGCGCCCGTCGGTCGAACGGGCACCGCGCTCTTCGCGCGATCGATCCAGACGTCGGGATACGAGTCGCCGCCCGAGTTCGTCGTCGCGCGCGTCCAGGCCTCGATCTTCGAATAGTCGTCGCTGAATCGGCCCAGCCATACTTCGGTTTGCGCGCCGCCGCTGCGGACCTGATTCGCGCCGCCCTGGTTGTACGGTCCGCTGAGCGCGATGAAGCGCGGATGGTTCGTCCACCGCGGATGATAGACCTCCGGATTCTGGAATCCGGGCGCCTGATTGATCGGCACGCTCCATCGCTTCTTCGTTCGCGCGTCGACGATCGTCACGTTGCGATGCGCGCCGTCGAAGTACCAGAACATCGGGCCGCGGACCGTAGACATTGCCGTCCAGCAGCCGTCGCCGATCTTCTCCCACGATTTGTTGGGCAGCTCCGCGATGCCGGCGTTCGGCCACGGGAAGAGCGCGCCGGCGAAGCGGCCGTCGGCGGACACTTGAAACGTGTCGCTGCTGATTGGAGTCTTGTTCCACACGAGCTCGCTCTTCGCCGGATCGTCGATCGGAAAGCGCGACACGGTCGCGAACTCGTACCCCTTGTTGTCGGTGCCGGCGTAGACCCACTCCGACCCGTCGGCGGGATTCTCCCAGACCGTCAGCGCGAATCCTTTCGCGATGCGCTTCAGCCCGGAGCCGTCCCAGTTCACGATGAACATCTCGGGGCCTGCGCCTTCCGGCCGGGTCGAGAACAGAATGCGAGTGCCTTTCGGCGTGAGGAGCGGCTTCACATAACTCTGCCGCGCGCCGAGAATCGTGCGCTCGCCCTTCCCGTCCTCGGTGTCGAGGCCCATCAGCACGAGTCGATCGCCGGCGGCGAACGGATCGCTGCCGTCCCCCTGCACCCAGACGATCTTCGTCGCCGCGCCGGTGAACTTGCGCACGTCCGCGCCGGACGCGCCCGCGCTGGCGGAGGCGGACTCGTTGACGCCGCGAGATGATTCGGTGCACGCTGCGGCGCCCGCGGCGACCACCACGATCGCGATGAGGTGGAGAACGGAGTGCATTGCGACCACTGTATCGTACTGAATTCGGCGCGAGCCTCGGCTCAGCCGTCGACTATGATCGAATTAGACGAATGAGATCGGCTTCCGGCTGCCAGCTTCCAGCTACCAGCTGCCAGCTTCCAGCGTCGTTTTCGCGAGGCAGCTGAAGCTGAGAGCTGAAAGCTGAGAGCTGAGAGCTGAAAGCTGAGAGCTGAGAGCTGAAAGCTGAAAGCTGGTAGCTGGTAGCTGGCAGCTGGTAGCTGGTAGCTGGTAGCTGGTAGCTGGAAACTGGTAGCTCCATGAAACAGAAGACCGTCTTCGCGTGTCAGGAATGCGGCGCGCAGTCTGCGAAATGGCTGGGGCGGTGTCCCGAGTGCAGCGCGTGGAACTCGTTCGTCGAGGAGCGGCCGAGCCCCGCCGGCGTCGCGGCCGCGTCGAGTGAAAAGCGCTACGCGTTGGCGGCCGCTTCCGGCCCGCAGCTCTACGCCGACATCGATACGGACGTCGCCGAACGCCTCTCCACGGGCATCGTCGAATTCGATCGCGTCCTCGGCGGCGGCGTCGTGCCCGGATCGCTCGTCCTGATTGGCGGAGAACCCGGCATCGGCAAGTCCACGCTTCTGCTCCAGGCGGCCGCGCACTTCGCGAATGCGATTGGCACCGTGCTCTACTGCTCCGGCGAGGAGTCCGAGCATCAGATCAAATCGCGCGGCGAGCGCCTCGGCGTCGCGCGCGCGCCGCTCTACATCCTCGCGGAGACCTGCCTCGAGCGCATCCTCGAAGAGATCGCGCGCCTGCGGCCGGCGTTCGTGATCGTCGATTCGATTCAGACGGTGTTCTCGCTGAAGTTCCAGTCGGCGCCCGGAAGCATCGGCCAGGTCCGCGAGTCCGCGACGCAACTGCTGTTCGCGGCGAAGGGACAGAACGTTCCGACGTTCCTCGTCGGCCACGTCACGAAGGACGGGAACCTGGCCGGGCCGAAGGCGCTCGAGCACATCGTGGACACCGTGCTCTACTTCGAGGGAGAAAAACATCACTCGCATCGCGTCGTGCGCGCCGTGAAGAATCGCTTCGGCGCGGTGAGCGAGCTCGGCGTGTTCGAGATGACGGGCACTGGCCTCAACGCGGTGCCGAATCCTTCGCAGTTGTTCCTGCGCGAGCGCACCGGCCAGGCCGCGGGCTCCGCGGTCCTCTGCTGCGTCGAGGGCACGCGTCCGCTCCTCGTGGAAGTGCAGGCGCTGGTCAGCACGAGCACCTACGGGAACGCGCGGCGCATGGCGAGCGGGCTCGATCAGAATCGTCTCTCGCTTCTTCTGGCGGTGCTCGAGAAACGCGCGGGTTTGAATCTCATTGCCGAAGACGTCTTCGTGAACGTCGCGGGTGGAATTGCGGTCGACGAGCCCGCCGCCGATCTCGCGATCATCGGCGCGGTGGCTTCCAGCATTCGCAACCGGCCCATCAAGCCGGGCACTGCGGTTTTCGGCGAGGTCGGCCTCGCGGGCGAGATTCGAGGCACGAGCCAGGCGGCGCTCCGTGTGCGCGAAGCCGCACAGTTGGGGTTCACGCGCTGCGTGGTGCCCGAGAGCAATAGCGATGTTCCGGCCGCGTGTGAGTTGGTTGGGGTGAAGACCGTAGCCGAGGCGCTTGATCAGCTGATCGATTGGTAGTGAGCGTTATCATATGTTTCGGCATTCATACCGGAGCGTTTCATGCCCTGGCATCTCATAGTCCGCGTGCTCTTCATTCTCGCGGTGACCTACGCCGCGGTGCTGGTGCGCCCCTTCACGGCCGATGTGTGGACGAACGCCGTCGTCGGCGCGCTGTTGGGCTTGATCATCATCGGCGTCGAGACCCGCTTGCGCGAAGCGGAGGTCACCGATCTGCTGGGCGCGCTGATTGGCGGCGCGATCGGCCTCGGCCTCGCGAAGACGATCGGCGCCGCGCTCTTCTGGGCCGACGCGAGCGATCCGCGCGTCGCGTTTCTCCACAGCTTCACGCTCCTCGTCTTCCCGTACCTCGGCATCGTCATGGGAGCGCGCAAGGGGGAATGGCTCAAGCCCGCGCGGCTGGTTGGACTCTTTCGCGACGCCGGGCCGCAGAAGCGGTACCGGCTCCTCGATACCAGCGTGATCATCGACGGCCGCATCGCGGACGTGTGCGAGACGGGGTTTCTCGATGGCACGCTCGTCATTCCGCAGTTCGTACTCAAAGAGCTTCAGTTCGTCGCCGACTCGCCTGACTCGCTCAAGCGCAACCGCGGCCGCAGGGGATTGGACATCCTCCAGAAGATTCAGAAGATGTCCGGCCTCGACGTGATGATCTCCGACATCGACTATCCCGAAGTCCGCGAAGTCGACTTGAAACTGATCGAGCTCGCGCGAACGCTGCAGGGAAAGATCGTCACCAACGATTTCAATCTGAACAAGGTCGCGCAGCTGCGCGGCGTTCAGGTGCTGAACATCAACGAGCTCGCGAACGCGCTCAAGCCGGTCGTCCTGCCCGGCGAATTCATGAAGGTCTTCATCCTCAAGGAAGGCAAGGAATACAACCAAGGCGTCGCGTATCTCGACGACGGAACGATGGTCGTTGTCGACAACGCGCGGCGGATGATCAGCCGGAACATCGATGTGGTGGTCACGAGCGTGCTGCAGACGACCGCCGGCAAGATGATCTTCGGCCGCTACATCGAAGCGCCGTCGCAAAGCATCGGGCAGGCGCACACGCAGGTCGCGGGCGATCAGCCGGCAGGATCGTCTCAGGCCGCCGCGATGCCGGCCGCACGAGGCGCGCAGCCGAACGCGAAGTGACGCTTCCACCGTATCACTGGTGGCGGACCGTCTTCTTCCTCATCCCGGTCATCGGTGTCTACACGATCGTGCTCGGCACGATCTCGATCCTCTCGTCGCTCGTCGATCCGAGCGGCGACGTCGGCCATCGCTGCGCGCAGCTCTGGGCGCGCCTCATCCTGCGAACGACGGGCGTCCGCGTGACCGTGCACGGCGGCGGCGATCTCGACCCGGCGAAGAGCTACGTGTTCGCGTCGAACCATCAGAGCATCTACGACATTCCGATCGTCTTCTCCGCGCTGCCGTTTCAGCTGCGTATTCTCGCGAAGGCCTCGCTCGGGCACGTTCCATTCCTCGGCTGGCACCTTCGACGCACCGGGCACCTGCTGGTCGATCGGAAGAGCCCCGGCCCTGGGATCATCAAGAAGATGGCGCGCCTCGTCGCCGGCGCGCGATCGCTCGTTGTCTTTCCGGAAGGCACGCGCAGCGTCGACGGCTCGGTCGGCCGGTTCAAGCGTGGAATGTTCCTCGTCGCGATCGACGCGGGCCTGCCGGTCGTGCCCGTGAGCATCGCCCGCAGCCGGTTCGTGATGCTGAAGGGCCGGCTGATGACGTGTCCCGGCGAGGTGACGATCACGATCCACGACCCGATCCCGACCACGGGCCTTGGTCACGACAAGGCCCGCGACATCGCCGATCACGTACGCGAGGTCGTGCGAACGGCGGTGAGTTAGCGCCGCGAAAGGCGCTATAATGATCGTTTGACTTCACGCGCAAGTGCTTCCTCTATGCATGTGACCGCCATCATCGCCGCGGGCGGAACCGGACGCCGGCTCGGCGCCGATCGGCCGAAGCAGCTGTTGGAAGTGAGCGGGAAGTCGCTGCTGCAGCACAGCGTGGACGCCTTCAGATCGCATCCGGCCATCACCGACGTCATCGTTGCGCTCCCCTCCGATCTGGCGGGCGCGCCGCCGCGTTGGCTCGACGGCGTGCGCGTCGTCGAAGGCGGCGCGCGGCGTCAGGATTCGGTCGCGAACGCGTGCGACGCGGTGCCGTCGACTGCGGACATCGTGCTCGTGCACGACGCGGCGCGTCCTTTCGTCAGCGCCGACGTGATCACGCGCGCGATCGACGGGGCCGTCGCGCATGGCGCGGCGATCGTCGCGGTGCCGGTCAGCGATACGGTGAAGCGCGTGGCGCGGCACGCCGGCGCGGGCTCGAGCGTCATCGTCGAGACGCTCCCGCGCGACGAGATCTTTCTCGCGCAGACGCCGCAGGCGTTTCGCCGGCAGATCTTGATGGAGGCGATCGCGGCCGGCCGATCGGGCGGCGACGGCAACGGCACGGGTCTCGAGGCAACCGACGAGGCGATGCTCGCGGAACATGCCGGCCATCACGTCCACGTCGTCCCTGGCGATCCGTCGAACGTCAAGATCACGACGGCGGCGGACCTCGACGACGCGCGCGGTCGAGCGAAGCATGCGAATCGGTCGGGGCGCGTCGGCGTCGGGTACGACCTGCATCGGCTGGTCGAGGGCCGCGCGCTCGTGCTCGGCGGCGTGACGATTCCGTTCGAGCGAGGAGCGCTCGGCCACTCCGACGCGGACGTCGTCTGCCATGCCGTGACCGACGCGATCCTGGGCGCGGCGCGCGCCGGCGACATCGGCCAGCATTTTCCGGATACCGACGCGCGCTGGAAAGACGCGTCGAGCGTGGCGCTCCTTCGCGAAACCGCGGCGCTCGTTCGCGCGCGGGGCCTCCGCGTCGAGAACGTCGACGTCGTCGTCGTGCTCGAACGGCCGAAACTGGGGCCTCATCGCCGCGCGATCGAGGAGGGATTGGCCCGCGCGCTCGGCGTGGATGCCGGCTGCGTGAGCGTGAAGGCCAAGACGAACGAGGGCATGGATGCCGTGGGCCGCGGGGACGCGATCGCGGCGCATGCAGTCGCGCTTTTGACCGCCGACTGACGACTGACGACTGCGACTAACGACTGCGACTGACGACTGACGACTGACGACTGACGACTGCGACTGACGACTGCGACTGACGACTGCGACTGACGACCGTCGACTCACGACTGCCGACTGATATATGCGCGTTCGATTCGCTCCGAGTCCCACCGGACAGCTGCACGTCGGCAACGCGCGTACGGCGCTCTTCAATTGGCTGCTGGCGCACGGCAAGGACGGCACGTTCCTGCTCCGCATCGAAGACACGGATATCGAGCGCTCGACGCGTGAATCGGAGACCGGCATCCTCGAGGATCTGCGGTGGCTCGGCCTCGAGTGGGACGAAGGGCCGGACGTCGGCGGTCCGCACGGTCCGTATCGCCAGTCCGAGCGGCTGCACCTCTACGCCTCGTATGCGAACGAGCTGCTTGCCGCCGATCACTCGTATTACTGCTTCTGCTCGCCGGCAAAGCTCGACGCCGATCGTCAGGAAGATCTCGCGGCCGGCCGTCCGCCGCGATACCACGGCACGTGCCGCGCGATCGCGCGCGCCGACGCGCAGGCGCGCATCGAGGGCGGCGATCGGCCGGTCGTGCGGTTCCGCGTGCCGGAATCCGAGGAAGTGCGCTTTCAAGATCTCGTCAGAGGCGAAGTGGTCTTCAACACGGACGTCATCGGCGACTTCGTGCTGGTCCGCTCCGACGGGCGGCCGCAATACAACTTCGCCGTCGTGATCGACGACGCGCTGATGGAAGTGACCCACGTGATTCGAGGCGAGGATCACATCTCGAACACGCCGCGGCAGATTCTCCTGTATCAGGCGCTCGGCTTCACGCCGCCGGAGTTCGCGCACCTGTCGCTCGTGATGGGACCGGATCACACGCCGCTCTCCAAGCGGCACGGCGCCACGTCGGTCTCCGAGTTCCGCGCGCGCGGCTATCTTCCGGAAGCGCTGGTGAACTACCTCGCGTTGATCGGATGGTCGCCGCGCACCGACGGCGGAAGCGGCGAGCACGACGCGGAGCTGCTGCCGGTCGACGAAATGGCGCGGCGCTTCGCGATCGAGGATGTCGGGCACAGCGCGGGCATCTTCGACGTCGAGAAGCTCGCGTGGATGAACCGGCACTACATGAAGGCGGCGGCGCCCGCGCGGCTCGCCGCGGAGTCGCTGCGCTACTTCACCGCGCGTGGATACGTTTCCCGGCGCACGGACGAAGCAATGGAGTACGTGTCGATGATTCTGCCGATGGCCGTCGGATCGGTGGACCGGCTCGAGGAGATTCCGGATCGGCTGCGGTTTCTGTTCGACTTCGAGCCCGCGGCGGCGCTGGCGAGGGCGGAAGTCGCCGAGGTCGTGCACTCGAACGGCGCACGCGACGTGATCGTCGCGCTCGCCGACGAGCTGCGCGGCGCGGGCCGCCTCGATCGCGACGGGTTTCGCGCGGCGGCGAACCGCGTGAAGCAGCGGACCGGTCAGAAGGCGCGCGCGCTCTTTCATCCGATCCGCGTCGCGCTCACTGGTGAAGCGGGCGGACCGGAGCTCGATCTCGCGGTGCCCGCGATCGATCGCGGCGCGGATCTTCCGTCGAGCGCGGGCATCGCGCCGATTGTCGGATGCCGCGAGCGGGCGGAGCTGTTCGCGCGAATGGTGAAATAGTCGCTGTCCGCCGTTCGCTGTCCGCGTGTATCGGACCGCGGGAAGCGAGCCGCGAGCCGCGGTAGCAACATGATCATCTACGGCCTAAATCCCGTGATGCACGCGCTGCGCGCGGGCCGCGTGCGGAAGCTGCGCGTCGGCGCGCGATCCGATCGACGGATCGACGAAGCCATCGCGCTCGCGCGGCAGCGCGGTCTGCCGATCGAGCGCGTCGATGCCGCGTCGCTCGAGCGCGCGTCGCGCGGCGGCGTGCACCAGGGCGTCGTTGCCGACGTCGACGAACCGGTCGACTACGCGATCGCGGATCTCGTCGCCGCGGCGGCGCCCGACGCGCCGCTGCTCGTCGTGCTCGACGGCGTCGAGGATCCGCACAACGTCGGGGCGATTCTGCGAACGGTCGATGCGGCCGGCGCGCACGGCGTCGTGCGGCAGGAGCGGCGGGCCGCGTCGCTCGACGGCGCGGCGGCGAAGGCATCGGCCGGCGCCGTCGCGAGCGCGCGCATCGCGACCGTCGTCAACATCGCGCGGGCGCTCGAAGAGCTCAAGGATCTCGACGTCTGGACGATTGGCCTCGCCGCCGAGGCGCCAGATCGCTACGACGAGGTCGATTTGACGCTGCCGACGGCGATTGTGTTGGGGGCCGAGGGGACCGGATTGCGTCGCCTGGTCCGGGAGCGGTGCGACCGGCTCGCGCGCATCCCGATGGCGGGCGCCGTCGAGAGCCTGAATGTCTCTGTGGCGGCAGGAGTTATGCTGTTCGAGGCGGCGCGGCAGCGGAATCGAGGAAAGCGCGCCGCACCTTGAGCTTGCGCCCGTGGCACGGCATGTGCTACAACTAACCTTTTGTCTGGGCTGGCGTAGCTCAGTCCGGTAGAGCAGCTGATTTGTAATCAGCCGGTCGGGGGTTCAAATCCCTTCGCCAGCTCCACGATTCCCGCCA
>DATBJJ010000088.1:0-32209 GCA_036556425.1 Vicinamibacterales bacterium | reverse complement strand
CCTCGGTCGTCCATCGAACGAATCCTGACGTCGTCGAGATCGTGAACTGATCTCCCTTGCGCTCGGTTTGTACGGTCGTGCTGAAGATGCTGCGATCGGTGAAGCCCTCGAAGTTCCGCGACGAGCGATGCGGATTCTGGCGGAGCATTTCCAGATCGTTCAGGCCGTAGTCGCCGTCTTCGGCGCGCTCGCCCGTGACGATGACGCGCGCTTCCCACTTCGGCGCCGGCTTCCAGAGCAGCTGTCCCTTGCCCGTGAACGCGCCGCGCGAGTCGAAATCGTTGCCGCTGAGATCGTTCGTGGTGAAGCCGTCGCGCGCGGCGTAGCTGAACGCGCCGCTGGCGCTCAGCGTGTCGGCGATGAGCGCGCCGGATGCGTTGCCGCGCAGCTCGAAGGCGGAGTAGTTGCCGAACGGGAGGGAAAACGCGCCGGTCCACTTGGAGAACGCGGGCTTGGCGCTCGTCACGTTGACGAGACCACCGAGCGTGTTGCGGCCGAACAGCGCGCTTTGCGGTCCGCGCACGAACTCGATCTGCTGCACGTCGAGCAGATCGAGGCTCGACGAGTTCGCGCTCAGCTGCGGCACGCCGTCGATGAACGTCGTGATGGCCGGGTTGTTCGGGCTCGCGCCGATGCCGCGAATGCGCGCGTTGCTCAGCCGGCGCGCGGTGAAATCCGTGAAGATCGTGTTCGGCGAAAAGAGCGCCGCGTCGCTCGGGATGCGAATGCCGGCGCGCTCGATCGTCTCCTTCGTCACCGCGGTCACGCTCAACGGCAGCTTCTGAACGTCCTCGGGCTCCTTCTGCGCCGTGACGGTGACCGGCGGGAGGCCGACGCGGAGCAGCGGATCGTCTTGAGGCGCCGGTGGCGGCGCCGCCGGCGTCTGTGCCAACGCGGGAACCGCGCCGCCAGGTGCAAGGAGCGCGAGCGTGAGAGCGAGTCGAGCAGTACGTATCTTCATGGTGTGCATATTGCCGCTATTAGACGCCTCGTAAGGTCCAGTCGTTTCCGTTGATCAGTCGATCATACGTGCAGATGCAGCCTGATAAGATGCATCTCGTGTTCACAAGGATGAGTTTCGCCACGCTCGTGGTGCTGACGGCTGGATGCGCGCTCAATCCCGCGCCTTCGTCGACGCCGTCCGCCACCTCGCCCATCACCGAAGTGTCCGTTCGCGGTCACATGTCGTTCCTCGCGAGCGACGCGTTGAACGGCCGCGGCAGCGGCACGCGTGACGAATGGATCGCCGCCTCGTATCTCGGCGCGCAGATGCAGGTGTGGGGCCTCGAGCCGCTGGGCGACGCCGGGTCGTTCGTGCAACAGGTCGAGATCGAGCGGCCGGAAACGGCCGCGCCGCCGACGGTCGTCGCGGACGGCACCACGTACACTCACGGGAAGGACCTGCGAATCGTCACGCTCGGTGCGGCGCGCATCTCGGGACCGCTGCAAAAATACACGGCGGGCGCAGCGGTCAAGCCGGGCGCGGTCGTGTTGCTGCCGCCGGCGTCGGATGCGGTCGCCGGCAAACCAGCGGATCCGGCGATCACGGTGCCTGCGCTCGTCGCCGCTGGCGCCGCGGCGATCCTCCGGCTCTCGCAATCATCAGCGCCTGTCCCGACGAGCGCCGCGTTGCCGGCGCCGCCCGCAACCATAGTCGGCACGAAGCCGGCGCAGGCGCGCGCGACGCAGGTGGAGTTGAGAAAGGAGACGTACGACGCGATTGCCAAGCTCGGCGACGGCGCGACGATTGCTGTCGTGGCCGAGCAGAAGCCGCCGGCGAAATCACATACGTGGAACGCAGTCGGCCGCCTCGCCGGAAGCGATCCTGTCGCTTCGAAGGACGTGATCCTGCTCTCCGCTCACCTCGATCATTTGGGCGTGAGAACCCGTCCGAACGCGCCGGCCGGAGCGGACACGATCTACAACGGCGCCGACGACGACGCGTCGGGAACGATCGCCGTGCTCGAGCTTGCACACGCGATCGCGAGCGGTCCGCGTCCGAAGCGTACGATCGTCTTTGCCTTCTTCGGGAGCGAGGAGTTGGGCGGTGTCGGTTCGAGGTACTTTGCCGATAAGCCCGTCGTCCCTTTGCCGGAGATCGTCGCGAACTTGCAGTTCGAGATGATCGGGAGGCCCGACGATAAAGTGCCGCCGCATACGCTGTGGCTCACCGGATACGAGCGATCGACGCTCGGCCCCGCGCTCGCCAAGCAGGGCGCGAAGCTCGTTCAGGATCCGCATCCCGAACAGAACTTCTTCATGCGCTCCGACAATATCCAATTCGCGCGCCGCGGCGTCGTCGCGCACACCGTATCGAGCTACGGGCTGCACAAGGAATATCACCAGCCGTCGGACGAGATGAGCCGCATCGATTTCGCGCACATGACCGACGCGATCCGCTCGATGGTCGAGCCCGTGCGATGGCTCGCGAATTCCGGCTTCAAGCCGGAGTGGCTGCCGGGGATGAAACCTTAGATCGGGATCAGGGATCCGGGATCCGGGATCCGGGATCAGGGATCCGCTCCGATCACCTTCACATCCGTTTTCATCCAGGAAGACGCTGGATAGATGCGCACGTACCGCGCTCGCTCGCCAAAGATCGGGATTCGAATGGGCGCGCGCCAGGGATCCGCGAGCGTGGCTTCGACGGCGAGCCCGCCGGTCCAACCCGACCACGCCTCGCGCCACGCGCTGCCGTCGTCGGACACTTCGATGCGAAGGTGAGCGGCGAAATCGTCGTATCGGCGTCCGAGCGAGATGTCGACGGCGCCGAGGCTCTTCGACGCGCCGAGATCGTACTCGATCAGAAAGCGTCCCGCGTCGCGGACCTCCGCGCCGAGCGGCGCGCCGACTGGCGGTACGCGAGGTTCCGCTTGCGCAGGCACGAGGAACGTCGAACCGCCCGCGGAGATCCCAAGCGACTGAACCGCGGGAATCGACTCGACCATCTTGCGGTAGCCGTGACCGGGATCGTGATTGTCGTTGACGACGATGACGAGCGGACGCCGGCGCGCGAAGTAGATCAGGCCGGAGGTATCGCCGCGCGCGAGCGACAGCGAGAGCACGTTGTAGTGCGGTGGAAAGTGCCCGGAATAGCCGTTCACGAGCGGCTGCCGGTAGAACATCGATCGATACATTGCGGCGACGCCGACGTAAATATCGTCAAGCGGGAGCTCGACGACGGCGACTCGCTCGAGCGGCAGAATCATCTTTCCTGGAGGCGATAGCATCGGCACCGGCTCGGTGAGCCCGTCGGCAGCGACCCCCGCAAGCGCGAGCGCGCCCACGAGCATTCGCCATCGGCCTGCGATCGGCACCAGGCGCGCGGCGCCGAGGCCGCTCGCGATCGCGAGGCACAGTGTGGCGAGCATCGCGAAGCGCGCGGGCACGCGCAGGCCATCGAAGCCAGGAAGCCAGAGCAGCCAGCTATACGGATAGACCATCGACGGCGGATCGTTGCCTTGCCCGCCTGGACCGAGCGTCAGCGCCGCCATCAGGAGCGCCGCCGCGGCGTAGAAGAGAGTCGGGGATCGGTCCGCGATCGGGCGCCGGCTTTCGCGAAACGCGAGCAGCACCCCCGCAAGCGCGAGGGCCATTACCGCGATTCCCGGGAAGAGATACGTCTCGTAGTGCGGCGCTTTACCTTCCGTCCACACCTTCATCAGCGGCGCCGCGTGGAGGAACGACGCGGGGACCCCGCTGAAGTCGCGAATCTCCGCGACGCTTCTCCTCAAGCCGAGCGCGCCGTGCACCGCGTGGTATTTCCAGAGAATGGGGACGAGCGGGAGCGACGCGATCGCGAACGCCGATGTCAGCGCGCAGCCCCGCCTCCATTGCATGCGCCAGTTCACGAACCACGCGAGCCACAGCGCGATCAGGATTGGAAAGAACAAGAGGAAGTACCCGTTCGACAGCGCTTGAAGCAGCCACGCGATGCCGAACACCGCAAGCCACGCGACGCGGCCCGTCGAGAGATACGCGTGCATGCCCAACAGCGCGAGCGGCATCCACTCGGCGGCAAGGACCTGAACGTGCGACAACTGGCTCGCGCGATACGGCGAGAAGCCAAACGCCAGCCCCGCGCAGATTGCCGCGATCGACGATCCGGTCAAGCGGCGAACGAGAAGGTATGCAAAGAATCCCGAGAGCGCGTACGTCAGCAGCAGGTACACGTTATATGCCGCGATCGGGCTCGCGCCCGCGAGTTGCAGCGGCGTCGTGAACAGGCTCAGCCCGAGCAGGTGTTCCGAGAGCGCCATGGCACCTGGAACAGGCCACATCATCTGCGGATTCCACCAATCGGTGGTGAGCGGGACGGCATGCGCGTTCCACCACAGGATCCAGATATTGAGGAGCGGATCGCCGAGGTCGTGCGGAACGCGCGAGCTGATGTCAGCCGCGATCGGCCAGGTCCAATAGACTGAAAGCGACGCGAAGGCGAGAAGAACGGGGAGGTGTCGCTTCAACCTCCTTATTCTCTCCCCGCAGTGCCTCGCCCGCCGGGCACCGGTTTCGGCAGCGGCTTGCGCGGCAGGAGCTGATCGCGGTTCGCGGCATGGTACACGAATGCCGCGACGATGACCGCGTTCTTCCGCATGTCTTCCTCTTGAATCCGCTCGTACGTGTCCATGTTCGAGTGGTGCGTTCGCGTGCCGTACTCGACGGGATCCTGGATGAACTGGAATCCCGGCAGGCCCACGCCGTCGTACGATTGATGATCCGTGCCGCCGGTGTCGCGAATCGTCAGCGTCTTCATGCCGAGATTGTGGAACGGCTTCATCCACGCCTCGAAGATCGGCGCGACCGCTTCGTTCCCCTGCAGATAGACGCCGCGAATCGCGCCCGTACCGTTGTCGACGTTGAAGTAGCCGGCGAACTTCGCATGCGCGGGCTTGAGGGCCATCGTCGTGCGATCGGCGAACGTCTCGCTCACGTACTGCCGCGAGCCCACGAGGCCTTGCTCTTCGCCGCCCCAGAGGCCGATGCGCACGGTGCGCCGCAGCGGGAGACCCGTCTGCTTGAGGATCCGCATGGCCTCCATCATCACCGCCGATCCCGCGGCGTTGTCGGTCGCGCCGGTCGCGCTGTGCCACGAATCGAAATGCGCGCCGAGCATGACGAGCTCGTCGGACTTGTCGGTGCCGCGGATCTCGCCGACGACGTTGAAGGAGGCGGTGTCGTCGTAGAAGGAATTCTTCACCTCGAGATCGATCGTGACGGGCTGGTTCTTCTGCAGCGTGCGCACAATGCGGCCGTAATGTTCGACGGCGATCGTGACCGCGGGGACCGTCGCCGGCGCGTTGGGTTCGCGGGATCCGCCTCCGCCGACGAACACCGTTCCACCGGTGCCGCGCCCCGCGGCAATCGTCGCGAGCACGCCTTCGTCCTTCAGGAATTTCGTCCGCATCTCGGTGAACGACTGTCCGCCGCCCGGGCCGCCCGCGCGTCCCGGTCCGCCCGCGCGCCCGCCGCGTCCGCCGCGGCCTCGTCCCGCGGAATCGGTTTCCGCTTCGAGATCGCTCAGTTGGCTATCGGTGTAGCGCTGCGCCTGCGGCTCGAAGATCGGCGGCACGTCCGGCATCGCGGTGACGAGCACGAACTTGCCTTTGAGCTTGCCCTTCGCCGCCGCGAGATCGTCGGCGGTGTCGAGCGTCGCGTGGACGACTTCGCCCGAGAGGAGACCGTTCGTGCCGGACGTCCACGCCTGCGCGTACCCGATCACTGGAAAGCTTCCGCCGGGCGTGGTCGCCATCATGAAGAACTTGTCGTTCGACCATCCGCGTCCGAACGCGAACGGTTGCAGCCTCACGTTCGTCAGTCCCCATGACGTCATTTCTTTCACCGCCCAGTCGCCGGCTTTGCGGAATCCTGGCGAGTTCGTGAGCCGCGGACCGTACACGTCGGTCAACCAGCTCATGATCTCCATCACGCGCGATCGCGAGAAGCCTTCCTCCTTGATTTTGTAAATGGCATCGAGGTCGACGCGCTCCGCTTGCTGTGCGGCGAGCGGCACGAAGGTGAGCGCCAGCGCGAGCGCGGATCCCGCGATGAGCGGGCGTCGCACAACCAGTCTCATTCGATCCTCCAAAGGCGTGCACGCGTGCGGCCCAAACCGGCGCGCACGACAAAACTGACCGCGCGACAGCATAAACGGTTGTTTCACAGGATTTCCACTTACAAAACCGAGCGCCACCCGACAGCCTCGTAAGCGCGTGTGCCCTCCGATGCACACGGAAAGTGGGGAAGAGGGCTTCCTCCGCAACGACTTGCAGGCGATACCAGAATTCGTGTGCGGTGTGGTCTGCCGGTTGCAGCGCGAGGAGGCCGGAGTCCCATGACAACCGTACCCTTGTCCGATCGGCCGGAAGCCCCGCTTTTCTGTGACGGTCTTGGCGACCGGGTCGTCGCCGCCGACGGCGCCACGGGCGAGCTTCTGCAGATTCTCCGGATCCGCCCCGCCTTGACCGCGGTGCCCTCCTTCGAATTCGCGCTGCGCGAGCGCGCGGCGCGCCTGGCGAACTTCCGCCACGCTTATTACGGCCGGGTGCGGCGCATCGATCGCGTCGCCGTGCCGGGGCCGGGCCTCTCGATCGTGTCGGACCACGTCGAGGGGACGCGGTTGTCGGACATCCTGCGCGTCGCGCACGAGCGCGATCTGCAGCTCGACATCAACACGGCGCTGTGCTTGATCCGTCAGCTCGTGCCGGCAGTCGCGCTGCTGCACGAGAACGCGCGCGAGGTCGCGCACGGCCTGCTCGCGCCGGAGCGATTGATCGTCACGCCGCACGCGCGGCTGGTGATCGTCGAGCACGTGCTCGCTGCCGCCGTCGAGCAGCTGCAATTCGGACGCGAGCGTCTCTGGCAGGAATTCCGGATCGCGATGCCGCCGAGCGCGGGCCTGCCGCGCTTCGATCATCGCGCGGACGTCACCGGCGTGGGGCTCGTCGCGCTCGCGCTGGTGCTCGGCCGGCCGATCGATCCGCAGGAATTCCCGGCGCAGATTCCTCAGCTCTTGAACGACGCGCGCGAGCGGACGGCGCTCGGCGAGGAGCAGCCGCTCTCGCCGCCGCTGCGCGATTGGCTGTCGCGCGCGCTGCAGCTCGATCCGCGCCGCGCGTTCGGATCGGCGCCGGAGGCGTTGAGCTCGCTCGAAGAGATCGTCGCGGACGATTCGATGTACGTCGCGGCTCCGGTCGCGCTCGAGACGTTCATGTCGCGGTACATCGCGGCGCTGCTCGAGCTCCCGGCCGAGCCCATTCCCGCACCTGAGCCCTCGGTGTTTCTGCCGAAAGTCGCGGATCATCCACGCGACCCGCGCGATCCGCGTCAAACATTCGCGCCCCAGCTGCCGCCACCTGTTTTGCCGACGCCGGCCGGGGCGAGCTTTGCTCCTTCCGCTGTGCAGGCGCCGGCGTCCGCGCCGGTCGTGCCTCCGCCAGCCAAGCACGACGCCTGGGCCGACGCGATTTCGTCAGCGGGCTCCGGTTCCGCGGCGCGCGAGATCACCGATCTGATCCCAGCTGCCGATCTGAAGGTGACCCATGACATTCCAGAGGCTTCGAAACCGCTCTTCAATCCGGATGCGCCGTTCACGCTTCCCGCACAGGTGGACGCGGTGAAGGCCAAGCCGAAGGGGCCGCGGTTGCACTTCTCTCGGAGATCCCTCCTCATTGCGGTGGCCGCGATCCTGTTGGCCGGAGGCGGCGTCCTCGCCTCGCGGTACATCACGACCGGCGGCGCCGGCGCACCGTCGAGTGGAACCCTCGTCGTCCAATCGAATCCTGCCGGCGTGCAGGTCTTCGTCGACGGTGTCGATCGTGGTCAGACGCCGGCGCGCCTCACGGTCTCGCCCGGCGCGCACATCCTCGAGCTCCGCGGGCGCGGCGTGCCGCGCGTCATCCCGTTCAACATCACGGCGGGCGCGGAAGTCTCCCATCACCTCGAGTTCGCGAACACGCCCGAGACCGGCAGCCTTCGCGTGGAATCGCAGCCCGCCGGCGCGAAAGTCGTCATCGACGGCGCCGATCGCGGCGTCGCCCCGGTGACCGTCACCGATCTGATCCCGGGCGATCATGAAGTCATCCTGCAGACGCCGCTCGCCTCGGCCCGGCACGTCGTGAACGTGCAGGCCGGCGGCACCGCCTCGCTCGTCACGCCGGTCGCGTCCGCCGCGACCGCGGCGGGCCCGGTGTCCGGATGGCTCGCCGTCAAGTCCCCGTTCTCTCTCGAGATTCGCGAAGAGGGAAAGATGATCGGCACGTCGGAGGCCGAGCGCTTGATGCTCGCCGCCGGCCGCCACGAGCTCCAGCTCGTGAGCGAGACGATGGGCTATCGCGTGACGCGCGTCGTCAACGTGATGCCCGGCAAAGTGGAAACCCTGAAAGTCGATCTGCCCAACGGCATCGTCAACGTGAACGCGACGCCGTGGGCGGAAGTCTTCGTCGACGGACAGCGCGTCGGCGAGACGCCGATTGGCAATCTCTCGATGCCGATCGGTCCGCACGAGATCGTCTTCCGCCATCCGCAGTTCGGCGAGAAGCGCCACGCGATCTCGGTCACGTTGAACGGGCCCATGCGCGTGAGCATGGACATGAAGCAGTAGGCGCGGATCACGCGGATAGAACGGATCACGCGGATAGAACGGATCACGCGGAAAGAACGGATCGCGCGGATAGAACGGATCACGCGGATCGGATGGATCACGCGGATCGGATGGATCGCGCGGATCGGACGGATTACGCGGATCTGACTGAGGTCGGAGCGATGCTGACGTTTCTGACGATTTCGACGATGTGCCTGGTGATGACGCTCGTGACGGTGATGGTGCGCGCGGATGCGCCGCCGGTGCCCGTCAGGAAGAGCGGCATTCGTATTCGGATGAAAAGGTAGCTGGTCATGACACGCACACTCGCGAGCGCCCTTTTGATGGTCACGCTCGCCTCGCCGGTTCTGGCGCAGGCGCCGGACAATCCTCTGGCGGCCGCGCGTGATCTCTACGCGTCGGCGCGCTACGACGAAGCGCTCGCGATGCTCAACGGGCTGCGCCCGTTGGAGAGCTCGAACCCGACGAATCTCCGATCGATCGAGCAGTACCGATCGCTCTGCCTCCTCGCGCTCGGACGCGCGGCCGAGGCCGAAGCGGCGATTGCCGCGGTCGTCGCGGCGGATCCGATGTATCTGCCGACCGAGACCGAGGCGGCGCCGCGTGTCCGCACGGCGTTCTCGGAAGTGCGTCAGCGACAGCTGCCGGAAATCGCGCGCTCGCGCTACGCCGTCGCGAAGGCGTCATTCGATCGCAAGGATTTTGCCTCGGCGGAACAGCAGTTCCGCGAGCTGCTGCGCCTCATCGACGATCCGGACATGGGCGGACGCCTCGGCGATCTGCGCGTGCTGGTCCAGGGCTTCGTCGATCTGTCGACCGCATCGGTCGCGCCGCCGCCCGAGCCGAAGAAGGAAGAGACCGCCGCGCCGGCGCCCGCGCCCGCGCCGCCCGTTCCCGATCCACAGCGCGTCTTCACCGCGGATGACGAGGGCATCACCGCCCCGACCGCGGTTCGCCAGGACGTGCCGCGCGTGCCGGTCCAGATCGCCAGCCAGACGCGCGATCGCGGCATCCTCGACGTGACGATCGACGAGCTCGGTCGCGTCGTCTCCGCGAAGCTCCGCGTGTCCCTGCACCCGATCTACGATTCGCAGCTGGTCGCGGCGACGCGCGATTGGCGGTATCACCCCGCGACCCTGAACGGCAAAGCGGTCAAGTTCCGAAAGATTATTCAGATTACGGTCACGAAGTAGTAAACTCCGGGACCCATGAGCCGGATGCTGCGCCGCGCCGCATGGGGCGCGATCGTCTGGGCCCTCTTGTGCGTGGGGTGCGCGCGCGAGGCGCCGTCTCCGGCGCCCGCTCCCGTCCGTCCCGACATCGTCCTTCCGATCGAAACGCAGATCATCGAAGCGAGCGTTCCGCGTCGCGCCACGCTGGAGACGCTGCTCCGCCAGCACGAGCTTCCAACGCCGCTCGTGCACGCGGCGATCGAGTCCGCGCGCGCCGTGTTCAATCCGCGGCAGCTTCGCGCCGAGCGCCCGTACCGTCTCGTGCTGTCGCTCGACGGGTTGCTGAGGGAGTTCGAGTATCAGATCGACGCCGACAGATTCCTGCGAATCGTGAACACGGATCGGTCGGCGCCGGAGAAGCTCGAAGCGGAAGTGCTGCCGTACGACAAAGAAGTCGAAACGGTTGCGATCCGCGGCCGGATCGACGCCGAGCATCCATCGCTCATCGCGGCGATGGACGCCACGGGCGAGCGCGTGCAGCTCGCGATCGCGCTGGCGGAATTGTTCGGCGGGCAGATCGACTTCGAGAACGATCTTCAGCCCGGCGATTCCTTCGAGGTGCTTTTCCAGACGACGAAATATCAGGGCGCGTTCGCGGGATACGGTCCGATCGTGAGCGCGCGCCTCATCAACGAGCGCCGCGAGCATCAGGCGTACCGATGGGTGAATCCCGCGACGCAGAAGGCCGGTTACTACGACGAGCAGGGCCGATCGTTGAAGCGATTCGTGTTGGCGTCGCCGCTTCGATTCACTCCTCGCGTGACGTCGGGATTCTCGCGGCGCCGCCTCCATCCGGTTCATCACACCGTGCGCGCACACCTCGGCGTGGACTACGCCGCCGCGACGGGCACGCCCGTCGTCGCGGTTGCCGACGGCGTCGTCCTTTCGGCTGATTGGGCGGGCGCGGGCGGACGCCAGATCCGCATTCGGCACGTCGGAGGACTGGAGAGCTACTATCTGCACCTCTCCGCGTTCGCGAAAGGCATTCAGGCGGGCGCGCGCGTCGAGCAGGGACAATTGATCGGCCGCGTCGGCGCGACCGGAACAGCCACCGGTCCGCATCTCGACTATCGCCTGCGCAGGAACGGCGTGTTCGTCGATCCGCGGCGCGAGCACGCGCGGCAGCCGCCGGGCGAGCCGATTCCGTCGGCGCTGCTCGCGGACTTTCACGCGGCGCGCGCCGACGTTCAGCAGCAGCTCGCCGCGGTGCTCACCGCGAAGCCGTCGCCCGCTGCGCCGGCCGCGCCAAAGCCTGAAATACAATAGGCGGATGGCCTCATTGCATCCCTTCCGCGCGCTGCGTCCGGCGCCGGAAGCGGCGGCTTCCGTATCATCGGTTCCCTACGACGTCGTCAGCGCTGATGAAGCGCGCCAGCTCGCCGCCGGAAATCCGCTGAGCTTTCTTCACGTCACGCGATCGGAGATCGATCTACCGGCGGGCACCGATCCGTACTCGTCGCTCGTATACGAACAGGCGAGGCTCAACCTCGAAGCGCTGCGCGCTCGCGCGCCGCTCGTCGTCGACGACGTGCCGTCGCTGTATTTCTACCGGCTTCGGATGAACGGGCACGAGCAGACCGGGATCGCCGGATGTTTTTCCGTCGACGAGTACGAGCAGGACGTCATCCGCAAGCACGAGCGGACGCGGCGGGACAAGGAAGACGATCGCACGCGGCACATCGTGGAGCTGCGCGCGCAAACGGGCGTGGTGTTTCTCACCTACGCTGCGATGCCGGCGGTCGACGCGCTGGCCGCGGGCGTCGCGGCCACGGTGCCGCTCTACGACTTCACCGCGCCTGACGGCGTGCAGCACACGATCTGGCGCGCGTCGGCGGACGCCGCGCGCGGACTGGTCAGAGCCTTTGCGGCCATTCCGGCGCTCTATATCGCGGACGGCCATCATCGCGCGGCGAGCGCGGCGCGTGCGCGCGCGGCGCTCCAGACCCGCGTCGGAGCGGCCGCGGATGCCGAGACGTTCATTGCCGTCGCGTTTCCACACAATCAGATGCACATCCTCCCGTACAACCGCACGGTGAAGGATCTCGCCGGACTGTCGCCGGACGCATTTCTGAAAGCGGTCGGCGGGAAATTCCGTGTACGCGAGGGATCGTCCGCTCCCCGACGCAAGGGCGAAGTGTCGATGTATCTGGACCGACGCTGGCACGCGATTGACTTGTCCGGCGCGGCGCCGGCCGACGACTCGCGCGCCAGCAGCCTCGACGTCGCGCTGCTGCAGCGCCACGTCCTCGAGGACATTCTGCGCATCGGAGACATTCGAACCGACAAGCGGATCGACTTCGTGGGTGGCGCGCGAGGAACGCGCGCGCTCGAGTCGGCCGTCCAGTCCGGCAGCGCCGCCGTGGCCTTCTCGATGTTCCCCGTCACGATCGAGGACCTGATGGCGATCTCGGATGCCGGCGGCATCATGCCGCCGAAGTCGACGTGGTTCGAGCCGAAGCTGAGAGACGGATTGCTGACGCACGTCATCTGACATGAAGGTACTGGTCGCCGACAAGTTCGAGCAGAGCGGTCTCGACGGCTTGAAGAATGCCGGCTGCGACGTCGTCTACGATCCCGACGTCAAGGACGAGGCGCTGATCGAGGCGATCCGGGCGACCCGTGCTGACGTGCTCGTGGTGCGAAGCACAAAGGTGACGGCTGCGATGCTCGACGCGGGACGGCTCGCGCTCGTGGTGCGCGCGGGCGCGGGCTACAACACGATCGACGTCGCCGCCGCGTCGAAGCGCGGGATCTATGTCTCGAATTGTCCGGGCAGAAACGCCGTCGCCGTCGCGGAGCTCGCGATCGGCTTGATGCTGTCGCTCGACCGCCGCATTCCGGACAACGTCGCGGATCTGCGCGCCGGCAAATGGAACAAGAAAGAGTACTCGAAGGCGCAGGGACTGCACGGGAAGACGCTCGGCCTGCTCGGAATCGGAAGCATCGGCCAGGAAGTGATTCGGCGCGCTTCGGGATTCGGGCTGCGCGTCGTCGTCTGGAGCCGCCGGTTCGACGGCGCCGATCGCGCGATGACCGAGCAGGAGGCGCGCGCGCTGGGAATCGAAGAGGCCTTTCGTCTCACGCGGCTCGCCCTGGCGCCCTCGCCGGCCGACGTCGCGGCGCGCGCGGACATCCTCAGCGTCCACCTCGCGCTCGCGCCGGATACGAAGAACATCGTCGGCAAGGCGCTGTTCGATCGAATGAAGCCCGGCGCGATGTTCATCAACACCGCGCGCGGCGAAGTCGTCGATCACGCCGCGCTCGCCGACGCCGTCCGCGAGAAAGGATTGAGGGTCGGTCTCGACGTGTTCGCGAGCGAGCCGGCCGGCGCGACGGGCGACTTCTCCGACGCGCTCGTCGCGCTGCCCCGCGTGTACGGAACGCATCACATCGGTGCGTCCACCGATCAGGCGCAGGAAGCGATTGCCGCCGAGACGGTGCGTATCGTGCGAAGCTTCAAAGAGACGGGCAAAGTCCCGAACGTCGTCAACCTCGCGAAGCGGACGCCGGCGACGCACATGCTCGTCGTGCGCCATCGCGATCGTCCCGGCGTCCTCGCGCACGTGTTCGATCATCTGCGTGAGGCGAACCTCAACGTGCAGGAAACGGAGAACATCGTGTTCGACGGCGCGGAAGCCGCGGTGGCCAGAATCAACTTGGACGGCCCGCCCGATCCCGCCTTGTGCGAAAAGATCATCTCGGGCAATTCCGACGTGCTCGATCTGCAAGTAGTCACGCTGTGAAACATGGAAGCAACCCAATGAGAACAGTTACAAGGATTCACAACTTTTCGGCCGGCCCCGCGATCCTTCCGATCGAAGTCCTGGAGGAGGCGCAGCGCGATCTGATGGCGCTGCCGGGCGTCGGCATGTCCATCCTCGAGATCAGTCATCGCTCGAAGGCCTTCGACGAGATCATCGAGGGGTGCGAGGCCGATCTGCGCGCGCTCGCCGGCATTCCCGCGAATCATCACGTGCTCTTCCTGCAGGGCGGCGCGAGCCTGCAGTTCTCGATGGTTCCGATGAACATCCTCCCCGCCGGCGGCTCGGCCGACTACATCGTCACCGGCTCGTGGTCGCAGAAGGCGGTCAAGGAAGCCAAGCGCGTCGGCGCGGTGAAGATTGCGGCGTCGACCGAATCCGAGAACTTCGCGCGGGTGCCCGCACCGAGCGAGCTGACGCTCGATCCGAACGCGGCCTACGTGCACTACACGACGAACAACACGATCTTCGGCACCGAATGGCACTACGTGCCGGAGGTCGGCCGCGTGCCGCTCGTCGCCGATACGTCGTCGAACATGTTCAGCCGCCCGATCGACGTCTCGAAGTACGGCCTCATCTACGCCGGCGCGCAGAAGAATCTCGGTCCGTCCGGCGTCACGCTCGTCATCGTGCGGGACGATCTCGTGGCGCGCACGCCGCCCTCGCTCGCGACGATGCTGCAGTACAGCGTTCACGTCGAGAACAAGTCGATGTACAACACGCCGCCCGTGTTCGGCGTCTACATCATGCGGCTCGTGCTCCAGTGGTTGATCAAGCAGGGCGGTCTCGCCGAAATCGAGCGGCGGAATACCCGCAAGGCCGACAAGCTCTACGCGGAAATCGATCGCACGGGCTACTACCGCGGGCACGCGGCCAAGGATTCACGCTCGCGGATGAACGTCACGTTCCGCTTGCCGAGCGAAGAGCTCGAGAAGAAGTTCGTCAAAGAGTCGACCGCCGCGGGCCTCGACGGGCTCAAGGGGCATCGATCGGTGGGCGGTCTGCGAGCGTCGATCTACAACGCGTTCCCTGAGCCGGGGATCGATGCGCTGGTCGAGTTCATGCGCGAGTTCGAGCGGGTCAACGGGTAGCCATAACCCACGGACCTGGAGCAATTTAGCCGCGTACATAACTCTTACATTTCGACTTGCCGGAACCTGCTATTTTGGCGTGGCTTCCCTTTCGACGAGGAGACACGTTGACGACGCAGGCCGCCACCGGCAGGGCCCCTTATTCCATCAGCACGCTCAATATGGTCACGGCGTTTTTCATGGTGGCCTTTCATGTCCTCGCCGTCGCGGCGCTGTTCTTCTTCAGCTGGACGAATCTCTTCGTCGCGCTGGCGCTGCACTGGCTCGCCGTGGGATTCGGTATCAGCCTCGGCTATCACCGCCTGCACACGCATCGCGGCTACAAGACGTCGAAGGCTTTCGAGTACTTCCTCGCGGTCTGCGGCACGCTGACGCTCGAGGGCGGACCGATCTTCTGGGTCGCGACCCATCGCCTGCATCATCAGCACTCGGACAAAGAAGGCGATCCGCATACGCCGCGCGACGGAGGCTTCTGGGCGCACGTCGGGTGGATTCTCTTCGGCGATACCCATCACAACAACACGCTCGTGATGGCGCGATACGCGCCGGATCTCGCCGCGAATCCGTTCTATCGCAAGCTGAACACGTTCCACTACGTCCCGCTGACGACGTGCGGTTTCATCCTGCTCGCGATCGGCGGATGGTCGATGGTGCTCTGGGGCATCTTCCTCCGCGTCGTCGTCGGGCTGCACGCGACATGGCTCGTGAACTCCGCGACGCACATGTGGGGCAGCCGGCGGTTCGCGACCCGCGACGATTCGCGCAATAGCTGGTGGGTCGCCCTGCTGACCTTCGGCGAGGGCTGGCACAACAACCACCACGCGCACCCCGTATCGGCCCGTCACGGTCTCACCTGGTACGAATTCGACATCAGCTGGATCACGCTCAAGGCGCTCTCCGCCCTCGGCGTCGTCCGCGATCTCAAGGCGGCGAAAGTGCCCGCGAGCGTTCCGCAAGAGGAAGCCGCCTAGGGCGCTCCGCAGGAACAACCCGCGTCGCGCGGGCGTTTTGCCTTTATTCTTGAAGACATGATCAGCGGCCGGCGCCGGTCGGTCATCTTCTTCACCGTCCTCGGCATCTGCCTCGTCGCGCTGACGGTGACGCTGACGTCCAGCTGGATCGTCCTCAACTGGCGCCGCGGCGTGCTCGTCGTCATCGGCCTGCTGTTCTTCATTCCGATCATCGCGGGCGTTGTCCTCAACACGATCTTCCTCGTGCGCGAGATCAAGCGGAACGAGCAGCACGACTCCTTCATCAACGCCGTTACCCACGAGCTCAAGACGCCGGTCGCGTCGATACAGCTCTATCTGCAGACGCTGCAGAGCCGCGAGCTCGAGGACGCGAAGCGGAAGGAGTTCTACCGGATCATGCTCGAGGACAGCGATCGGCTGCTGCAGACGATCGAGCAGGTGCTTCGCGCGGGTAGCTCGGGATCGCGCTGGCGCCGCATCGCGCGATCGCGCGTCGATCTCGGAGACATCGTTCAGGAGTGCGTGCAGCTCGCGCGGACGCGGTTCCACCTCGGCGGCGAGGCGCTGACGTACGAGCACCGCGTGTCGGGCACGGCGCCGGTCGTCATTGGCGATCCGGACGAGTTGAAAGCGGCCGTCTGGAATCTGATCGACAACGCGGTGAAGTACTCGAACGGGGACGTGCGCGTGCGCGTCGCGCTCGACGAGGTGGAAGGCCAACGGCTCGCGGTGCGCGTCAGCGACAACGGCGTCGGGATCTCTGCGCCCGAGCTGAAGCGAATCTTCCGGCGCTTCTATCGCATTCCCGCGAGCGTCGCGATGCGCGCGAAGGGGAGCGGCCTCGGACTTTTCATCGTTCGATCCGTCGCGAAGAAACACGGCGGCCGCGCGTACGCCGAGAGCAACGGCCAGGGCGAGGGCAGCACGTTCACGCTGCTGCTTCCGAAAGCGACCGAAGCGTGACGACCACGAATCCGCCGGCCACGCCGGGCGTCGACGTCAAGTATCGGGTGCTCATCGTCGAGGACGAGCAGCACCTCGCGGAAGGGCTTCGCTTCAACCTCGAGGAAGAAGGTTATCTCGTCGACGTCGTCGACAACGGCGAGGCGGCGCTGAAGAAGCTCGTTGGAAACGGAGACGTGCGCTACGACCTCGTCGTGCTCGACGTGATGCTGCCCGGCAAGGACGGCTTCACCGTGGTGAGCGAGCTGCGCGGCGCGAAGCAGTTCGTCCCCGTGTTGATGTTGACCGCGCGCGGCCGGCCCGAAGACGTGTTGAAGGGATTCGGCGCGGGCGCCGACGATTACCTGCCGAAGCCGACGGAGCTCGCGATTCTGCTCGCGCGCATTCGAGGGCTTCTGCGCCGGACGCAATGGCTGCGGCGCGCGGCGGATCGATACACGTTCGCCGGCCGAACGATCGACTTCGACACGCTCGAGCTGCACGTCGACGATCGCACGCTGCGCCTCACGTTGATGGAAGCGAGCCTGCTGCGGTATCTCATCACGCACGAGGGCAAGGCGGTTTCACGCAAGTCGATGCTCGAGGACGTGTGGAGCTTGCGCGAGGATACCGATACGCGCGCGATCGATAACTTCATCGTGCGGCTGCGGCGCTACATCGAGAAGGATCCCTCCCGCCCGAGACATCTGCTGACGGTGCGTGGCGTGGGCTACCGGTTCGTCGCGGAGCCGGAGACTAAGACCTAGCGCCGTAGTTCCTGCGGCGGCGCCTTCGCCGCCTGCGCCTGCGGAACGGTCCCGGCTCGCGATCCTGCTGATCCGCTGCAGGCAATTGATCGGTCGACGCCTGCGCCTGCATCTCGCGCCAGTGCGCGACGACGTCGGGGGTTTCGCCGTGGACGTCGAGCCATGTGAGGGCTTCGGCGAAGGCGGAGCGATGCAGCACGCCGCGCTGGACGCGCGCGGGCGCGTGCATGTCGAGCAGCCGCGGCTGGATCGCCATGATCTGATGAAGCCGCTCGACGTCGCGCCGGGGAACCGGCAGCAGCCCAAGCTCCACTTTCCGCTCGAGCGGATCCGATGAGAATCGTTGCCGCCGCAGCAAACCCAGCGGGTGAAGCAGGGTTCCCGCGAGGATTGCGTTGCTGAGCGTGTCGGGAGCGGACGTGAAGCGATTGCGATACGTGTCGAGCGCGGCAACCGATCGCCAGAGAGCATCTGGCGCGGACGCCAGCTCGGACGTGATCGCTTTCATCAAGCCCGTCGCGCGCAGCTGGCGAAGCGCCTCCTCCGCGTGTCCCGATCGAAGAATCTTGTAGAACTCCTCCATCAGGCGCGCCGGCGCGCTCCTCTCGATCTCGTGGCGGTGCAGCTTGATCGATTCGAGGATCGGCTCGTCGATCGTGAACTGCAGGCGCGCCGCGAGCACGACGGCGCGCAGCATGCGGACCGGATCCTCGACGAAGCGCACGTCGGGATCGCCGATGCAGCGGATGATGCGGCGCTCGAGATCGGCGAGCCCGCCGACGTAGTCGATGATCGCGAACGTTCCAATGTCGTAGAACAGCGCGTTCACGGTGAAGTCGCGGCGAAACGCGTCTTCTTCCGGCGTGCCGTAAGTGTTGTCGCGATGGATCAGGCGCGATCGCTGCCGGTCGTCGCGCTCCGGCGGCAGCGGCTCGCCGGGCGCAACGACGTCGTTCGGCGTGATCTCCGCGGCTTCGGCTTCCGGCGTCAACTCGGTCGAGTCGACCTGACGCCGGAACGTCGCGACTTCGATCGTCTTCGGTCCGAACTTGACGTGCGCGAGGCGGAAGCGCCGTCCGATGATCCAGCAATTGCGAAACAGCTTCTTGACCTGATGAGGATGCGCGGACGTGCCGATATCGAAGTCCTTGGGATGCCGTCCGAGCAGCAGATCGCGCACGCTGCCACCGACCAGGTAGGCGATGTAGTTGTGTTCGTGAAGCTGATAGAGGACTTTCAGCGCCGCGGGATCGATGTCCCGGCGCGAAATCGAGTGCGCGGCACGCGGAACGATGGTCGGCTCCACCATCGATTTCGGATTATAGCATCGCAACTCCAGCGGGCCCTATTAAGTGTCTGAATATTCGAGGTTTAGGGCGAGCGCGTGGGTGTGCTACCATCCCACGATGCGCCCGTGTCTGGCCGCCGTCCTGCTGGTCGCGATGAGCGGAACCGCGTTTGCCGCGGACGCCTTGACGGAAGCGCGGCGCCTCTACAACCTCGGCCAGTACGAGATGGCGGAACGGCTCGCGAAGGAAGCGGCGGCGATGCCGTCGCGCAGCGACGCGGCGCGCGTGGTCCTCGGACGCATTCAGCTCGAGCGTTTCCGGCAGTCCGCCGATCCGCGCGATCTGGCGACGGCGCGCGATTCGTTGCGGATGGTCGAGACCGCGGCGCTCGACGCCGCGGAACGCGTCGAGTTGACGATTGGATTCGCGGAAGCGCTGTACCTCGATGGACGATTCGGCGCGGCGGCGCAGTTGTTCGAGTCGGTCCGTCAGCGATCGTCGCTGCTCGGGCGTGCCGCGCACGAGCGCGTGCTCGATTGGTGGGCCACGGCGGTCGATCGTCAGGCGCAAACGCATCCGGTCGACGAGCGTCCCGCGCTCTACCGGCGCATCCTCGATCGCATGGACGAAGAAGTCGCCGAGAATCCGGGATCGACGGCGGCTGGGTATTGGCTGGCTGCGGCGGCGCGCGCGAGCGGCGACCTCGAGCGCGCGTGGCACGCGGCCTTGGCCGGGTGGCTCCGCGCGGCGCTCGCCGAGGATCACGGCGCGGCGCTGCGGGCCGATCTCGATCGGCTCGTCACGCAGGCGATCATTCCGGAGCGGGCGGCCAAGCTCGCGGGGCGCGGCGATCCGAAGGAGCCGCAGGCCGCCATGAAGGACGAGTGGGACGCGTTCAAGAAGTCGTGGTCGAGGCAAACGTCCGACTGACGGTCACTTCGCCTCTTTCCAGTTCTCGCCAATCCCGATATCCACTTCGAGCGGCACGTTGAGCGCGACCGCGTGCTCCATCAGCTCGCGCACCGCGGCCGCCGTGTCCTCCGACGCTTCCTTCGGCGTTTCGAACAGCAGCTCGTCGTGGACCGTGAGAATCATGCGCGCGCGTCCGCCCGCGACGGAGCCGAGCGCGCGATGCACGTCGATCATCGCGCGCTTGAGAATGTCGGCGGCGCTGCCTTGAATCGGCAGGTTGGTGGCCTCGCGCTCGGCGCGTCCACGGATCTGCCCATTGCGGTTGTTCAGATCGGGCACGAGCCGCCGTCGTCCGAACATCGTCTTCACGACGCCGGTCTCGCGCGCCTCCGCGAGCAGCCCGTCGAGGAAGCCGCGCACTTTTGGAAAGCCGGCGAAGTACGCGTCGATGAACTCCTGCGCCTCCTGGCGCGAGACGCCGATGTCCTTCGCGAGCGTGAACGCCTGCTTTCCATAGAGCAGCGCGTAGTTGATGATCTTGGCGCGGCGGCGCAGCTCGTGGGCGCTCAGGCCGCTCTTGTCGCCGAACACCTTGCGCGCGGTTCGATCGTGGATGTCCTCCCCCTTCTGAAACGCGTCGACGAGCGTCTGCTCTCCGGCGAGGTGCGCGAGGACGCGCAGCTCGATCTGCGAGTAGTCCGCCGAGATGAGCACGTTGCCGCGCTCGGCCACGAACGCGCGCCGAATCTCGCGGCCGATCTCCGTTCTGATCGGGATGTTCTGCAGGTTTGGATCGCTGCTGCTGAGACGCCCGGTGGCGGCGACGGCTTGGTTGAAGCACGTGTGCACGCGGCCCGTTTCGGGATTGACCAGCGTGGGCAGCGCATCGATGTAGGTTCCCTTCAGCTTCTGCAGCCCGCGCCACTCGAGAATGAGCTTCGGCAGCTCGTGGGTCAGCGCGAGCTCTTCGAGGACCTCGAACGCGGTCGACTGCGCCTTCGTCTTCGTCGTGCGGCGGATCGTCTCGGTGCGCATGCCGAGGCGATCGAACAGGATCTCCGACAGCTTCTTCGGCGAGTTGATGTTGAACTCTTCGCCGGAGAGCTCGAACACGCGCGCCGCCAGCCGGCTCATTTCCTCGTCGACGCGTTCGGCCTGGCTCGCGAGCGCGGCGCCGTCGATGCGCACGCCCGCGCGTTCGATGTCGACGAGCACCGGGATCAGCGGATGCTCCAGCTCGTCGTAGACGCGCTGCAGGCCCTCTTTCTTGACGAGCGTTTGCAGCGTCCCGGCGAGCTGCAGCGCCAGATCGGCGCGCTCGCCCGCGTAATCGAGCGCGCGATCGATCGGAACGTCCGCGAACGAGATCGCCTTCACGCCGCGTCCGCAGACGTCTTCCTCGCGCAGCGCCTTGTAGCCGGCGTGCTCGATCGCGAGATCCTCGAGCGGATGCGACGAGCGCGTCGCATCCAGAAGGTAGCTGGCGATCATCACGTCGATCTCCAGGCCCGCCAGCACGATGCCGTGCCGCGCGAGCACGATCGCGTCGAACTTGAGATCGTGCCCGACCTTCCGGATGCGCTCGTCCTCGAGCAGCGGCTTCAGCACGGCGAGCGCCGCGTCGCGATCGAGCCCGGTCCGATCGGAAGCATCCGGCGCGCCGAAGAGACTCCCGTCGCTCCTCGGCAGCGACAGCGGAACATAGCGCGCGTGTCTCGGTCCGGTCGAGAACGAGATGCCGACGATGCCGGCGCGCATCGCGGCGGGCGCGTCGGGAAGGACGCGCAGGCCGACTCGTCCCGCCTGCTGCAGCGACGCCGCCAGCGCGCGGAGCTCCTCCATCGTGCCGATCGTCGCGTAGTCCTTGCCGATCGTCTGCGCGGTTGGGGCGTACTCGAGCACGAGCGATCGGAACCCGAGCCTCGTGAACAGCTCGAAGCAGCGCTCCTGCGACGCGCCGCGGAACCGCAGGGCGTCGGGATCGAATGGAACCGGCACGTCGGTGCGGATGCGCGCGAGCTCGAGGCTCTGCCGCGCGTCGTCCGCGTGCTCGAGGAGGCCCTCGCGATAGCGCTTGTTGGTGATCTCCGAAGAGTGCGCGAGCAGACCCTCGAGCGATCCATACGCCGCGATCAGATCGCGCGCGCCCTTTTCGCCGATGCCCGGCACGCCTTTGATGTTGTCGATCGAGTCGCCCATCAGCGCGAGCACGTCGACCACTTGCGAGGGCGTCACGCCGAACTTGTCCTTCACGCCGTCGGCGTCGAACCACGCACCGTCGTCGCGCGGGTTGTACACCTTGATGCCGTCGCGGACGAGCTGAAAGAAGTCCTTGTCGCCGGTGACGATCACGACCTCGAATCCCGCGTCGATCGCTTTCGTCGCCAACGTGCCGATGACGTCGTCCGCTTCGTAGCGCGAGTACGTCAGGATCGGGACGCCCAACGCTTCGCACGCTTCGTGGACCCACGGAATCTGCTCCGCGAGATCCGGCGGCATCGGCCGACGGTTCGCTTTGTAGTCGACCGCCATGTCGGATCGAAACGTCGGACCGGCGAGATCGAACGACGCGGCGATGTACTGCGGCTGATGATCCGTGAAGAGCTTCCGCAGCATCGTCACGAAGATGTAGACGGCGTGCGTCGACTTGCCGCTCGGTCCGGTCAAGCCGGAGCCGCGCATCGCGTGATACGCGCGGTACATCTGCGAGCTGCCGTCGATGAGAAAGATTCGTGCTGGACTGGACATCGGACCGGCGTGCGGGCAAAAAACTCAGTATATCATTCGAGAAATGGCATCGTTCGCGGGGCGGGCCGGCAATCGCCTCGGCATTGTTCTCCTCGTTCTCCAGTGCGCGATCCTCTCGGCGTGCGGCGGAAGCGTGTTCGGAAAGGTGTACGAGTACGAGGAGGATGTGCACGTGTCGCTGGACGGTTCCGCGGACGTGATCGTCAACGCGTCGGTTCCCGCGCTCGTGTCGCTGCGAGGAATCGATCTCAGCCTCGATCCGGCGGCGAGACTCGATCGCGATCGCTTGCGCGCGGCGTACACGTCGCCGATCACCGACGTGACGCGCGTCAGCCGCCCGTGGCGCCGCCAGGGACGTCCCTTCGTGCAGATCAGGGTCCACGTCAACGACATCCGGAAGCTCTCGCAGGCGTCGCCGTTCAGTTGGTCCGCCTACGATCTCGCGGAGAAGGACCACGTCTACGTCTTCAAGCAGACGGTTGGCGCGTCGGCGCTGAAGCGGGGATCGCTCACGAACGTGGGATGGACCGGCGGAGAGCTCGTCGCGTTCCGCCTGCACCTGCCGAGCAAAATCGTGTGGCACAACGCGCGCGAGCTCGAGACGAACGAAACGAGCGACATCGCGCGCGGCAACATCCTGGCGTGGGAGCAGCTGCTGACCGATCGGCTCGACGGGCGGCCCATCGCGATCGAGGTCAGGATGGACCGTCAGTCGATTCTCTATCGAACGTTGTGGCTCTTCGCCGGTGCGTTCACGGCCGCCGTGCTCCTCATCGGCTCGCTCATCTGGTGGACGATGCGGCGAGGACCGAAGGAGAGCGAAGCGGCGTAATCACTCGCTTCGCATCTCCGCATCGGTGCGGAGCGCGTTCGTCACCGACAGCTCGCCGAATCCAGTCGCCAGCGATCGCGCCAGCGCGCGATCCACGTTGCTGTTCACCACGCCGGTCAGCGTCACGTGCCCGTTCTCCACGATGATGTGGATTGGAGGATTCGCGCTCGCGCCGTAGCGCCAGAACGCGGAGTTGCCGTAGATCGCCCGCGCGATCCTCAGACGGAGCTCTTCGTCATACGGAGAAACCGGCAGCACGCCGATGTTGTTGACCACGCGGCGGACGCCTTCGACCGCGGCCGCGCGCTTTTCAATCTCCGACTTCTTGTACGGCATCGTCACCTTCCCAGCGAGCGTCACGACGCCCTCTTCGACCGACCCGTTCACGTCGTCGAAGATGGTGAACTGCGGGTAGCGGTCGATCTGCCGTCCGATCTCGGTCGCGATCCTCACGTCGAACCGATCCTGCGCTGCAGCGGTCGTGGCTATGGCTGAGCACACGAGCAGCGCGGGAATCAAAGCCTTGAGCCAATGTTTCGGGGTCATCTAAACTCGACCTCCCGTCGAGTGGGGCCTGGCACCTCAACGAGGGGCAAACCCGATGCCACCGGAATCCCCTGAAAACGCGCGGGGACACCCAATCGGGACACCCAATCGGGACACTCAATCGGGACACTCAATCGGGACACTCAATCGGGACACTCAATCGGGACACTCAAGGTTGACTGTCCCCGCCCTAGAGCAGCGAGATGGTGACGACGCCGGCGATGATGAGGAGCAACTGGCGGAGGGGACCGCCTTCGAGGCCCCCGCGATGCAGATCGGGGATCAGATCCGCCATTGCGATATAGAGGAAATTTCCAGCCGCGAACGACAGCACGTACGGCAGGACGTTCGGAATCGACTGGGACGCGAGGAGCATCGCGACCGCGCCGAGAACGCCGCCCGCTCCGGCCAGCAAGTTCAGCGTGAACGCCCGCCACCGCGAGAACCCTGCGCGCAGAAGGATCGCGACGTCGCCCACCTCCTGCGGGATCTCGTGCGTCGCGACGGCGAGCGCGGTCGTGATCCCCAGCGGCACCGACGTGACGACGGCCGCGGCGATGACGGCGCCGTCGACGAACGTGTGGAACGCATCGCCGACGATGACGAGCGACGCCGCGCTGCTCGTGTGCACCTCGCACTCGTGCGTGTCGTGGCAGTGCCGCCACAGCACGAGCTTCTCGAGGAGGAAGAACGCGAGCACGCCGGCGAGCAGCGTCCCGAGCGCGATCGCCGGCTCGAGATGCGCCAGCGCTTCCGGCAGCAGCGCGAGGAGCGCCGCGCCGAGCAGCGTGCCGACGGCGTAGCTAATCAGCCACGGAACGAGTCGGACGCGAATGTGATCGCCGAGCAGCAGGAACGTGGAAGCGGTCAGCAACCCGCCGAGGCTGCCCAGCACGCTGAGGCCCACGGCGGCCACGTAGATGTGCACCGGGGGATGATATCAGGGCGTCGCGACGTATCCTCGCCGCGCGCGCACGAGATACCGTCCGTCTCGTGCTTCCACGCGGATCGTGTGCCACTGCCCGTCGCGCTTTCCTTGCGACGGATACCCAAGGTAGTACTGCTTGCTCAACTCGTCCGCGACACTCGCCGTCGCGGGATCGAGATCGCGCCCGGTGCGAACGATCTCGGTGCGGCCGCCGCTGTCGTCGGTGATGTCGCGGAGCGCGGCGACGTTCACGCGCTCGTCGCGGCCCTGCGAGTAGCTTTTGCCGCTCGGCGGCGATCCCGGCGTGGTCGGCGGCGTACCCGGCGTCGGCTTCGGCGGAGCGGGCGGCGGTTTCTGCGGACCGGGGATCGGGAACGGCAAGGGCACCGGCAGCCGCGGCCCTTGCGTCGGAGGCTGCGACGTCGGCGGCAAATACGGCGGCGATGAATCGGGCGGCGCCACGATCGGCGGCGCATAGCGCCCGTTCGACGATGTGATGCCCTGGCTGTCGATCCCGATCGCATACACGAGAACTTCAGATTCGCGGATCAACTGGCGCAGCTGCAGCACCGTGACGCGGCTGTTCGTATCGTTGCCGTCGGAGATCACGACGAGCGCCTTCTTGCGGTGGCGGCCCGTCTGCGCGAGGGGCAGCGCCTCCGCCACGGCGTCGTACAACGACGTCGCGCCGCGCGGGCGAATCCGCGCGAGGCCGTTTGCGATGCGATCGCGATCCGTGGTCCACTCTTCGACGAGCTCGGGCTGATTGTCGAACCGGTAGAGAAACAGCTCGTCTTCGCGGCCCAGCAGCTCGTACAGGAATCGATTCAGCGCGAGCTTCGCGTTCGTCCACTTCTCGCCTTCCATGCTGCCGCTGGTATCGATGATGAGTCCCAGGCTGACGGGCACACGCTCGCTGTTGAAGTGCGTGATCTGCTGTTCCTGGCCGTCCTCGAAGAGACGGAAATCAGTTCTCTGCAGACCTGAGACGAAGCGGCCGCTGCCGTCGCTGACCGTAGCCGTCACGTTGATCAGCTCGACGCCGGTCTTGAAGCGGAAGACTTGATCCTGCTGCGGTTGTTGCGCGGAAACGGTGACCGCGGCCGCAACCGCCAGGCACGCGAGGGCCAGTCGGTGGCGAATCATGATGGGCCTCTTGCGATCGTAGCCGATTCGCGGCGGTCCACGTGCCCAATGATCCGGCCATCCTCGCCGCGGAACCCGACGCGATAGCGCGCCACGGGGGCCGAGACGGAAACGTCGATCACGAAGCCGGACTCGTCGCCGGCGCGAAGCGTCGTGAAGTCGAGCGGCGCCTTGCCGCTCGCGAGGAACGTGCCGTCCGCGCCAAAGACGAACGCGGTTGCCGTGACCTTCGACAGAGGAACCCCGTCGCGCGGGTTCTGCACGAGGCCCGTGATCCGCAGCGATCCCTTTTCCTCGACGTGCGTGAGCGACATCAGCTCGAGCAGCGACGTGGTTGCTTCCGGCGATGCCTGCACGTTCGTCTCGCGCGCGGCCGGACGCGCGCCGTCTGGCGTCGCAAGCGATCGCACGGCAACGCCGGTCACGACGAGGATCGCCGCGAGCGCGCCGACGATCGCAATTCGTCGAGGCCATGCGGATCCGGCGCCGCGCGCGACGAACAGGTCGCTCGATGCAACGTCCGGCGCAACGCGCACCACGTCGTCATCGTGCAGATGGAAGTCCGCGAGCGCGTCGTTGTCTTCGGACGCCGCCTGGCTCGCGAGCTCGGCGAGCAGCGCGGCGCGCGCCTCCGATCGCCGCCGTTCGTCGCGCACCATCTTGGCGACGACGATTCCCATGAGGGCCGAGAGAGCGAGCGACGCAACCGTCACGATAACCAGCATCGAATCCATATCGCTCTCCCTTATCGCAGCCTGAACTCGACCGCGACCTCGACCAGCACGTCGACCGGCGTGCCAAGGCGCCGCGCAGGTGAGAACCGCCACTGGCGAACGGCCTCCACCGCGCGCTGATCGAGTCCGCCCCCGAGACCTCGAAGCACTTTCACCGCGCCGACGCGCCCGTCGCTCTGAACGACGATCTCGAGGACGACTTCGCCCGACAACGCGCGGCGCCGCGCCTCCTCGGTGTAGTCCGGCTTCACCTCGCGTAGAAGCTCCGGCGCCGTGATGCCGCTGCCCGCGCGATACGGGCCGCCGCCCGTTCCACCGCCGGATCCGTCGCCGATCCCAGGTCCAGAGCCGCGTCCGATTCCGTCGCCGTGACCCGTTCCCGATCCGCCGCCGGTGCCGGACCCTTGACTGTTCGACGGCGGCGCTTGCGCGAGAACGCCGGCTTGATCGCGCTGATCCGCCGGGGCGCTCGCGACCGGCGCGACGACGGGCGGAACCGGATCCGGCTTCGCCACGGGCGGCGGCGGCTCGATCGGACGCTCGACCGGCCTCAGTTCCGGAGGCGGAACGGGCTTCGGCCTCGGCGGATCCGGGATCTCGCGACGAATCGCGCGCTCCACGGGAACAGGACTCTTCAACTTCGCGCTCTTCCCCTCGAGCCGCGCCGGCCGCGGCGGCGCGGGCTGTTTCAATCCGCCCCCACCTCCACCGCCCCCGGGGCCCGGCTTCACGAGGAAAACGAGCCTCGTCGGTGTCGGTGGGGTCGAGTCCTCGGCGCGGCTCGCGACGCCAAGCGTCGACAGCAGCACGATGCCGACTGCCGTCGCGTGAAGAATTCCCGACGCGGTCAGCGGCACGCCGCGCCGCTTGCGGCTGCCCGTCACAGGCTGAAAGAGCTGCGCCGCCGGCCTCGGCCCCGCGCGGAATCCCTTCAGCAACAGCACAGCTCGGACGGCTTCGTCCGTGTCCGCGAACGCGCCGTCACGGGTGATGACCGCCCCGGACGCGAGCAGCGCTTCCGCGTCCGCGCGTGGCATCCCCGCGGCGCGGGCGATCTCGCGCGCGGTGAAAACGTCCAGGAGCTCGGGCAGACCGGTGGCCATGGGTGTATCGCGGTTGTGGGGCAAAAGACTTGCCGTTTGAAATCCAAGGGGACAGAGCCCCCGCTTCAAGGTTTTCGGCCAATCTCGCAGATACCTGTTGGGCCGCGCGCCCGCTCTGTGCTCGTTCCTGGACACGGATCGAGGACACCCGGCCGCGTGTGTGTGTTAAAACGACCGGATGACTCAGCAGGCGATTGTCACCGGTGCATCGAGTGGAATTGGCAGGGCGACCGCCATCAGGTTCGGCAAGGCGGGCGCGTCGGTATTGGCGGTGGGGCGGGATGAGCAGGCGCTGCGGATGGTCGCGGCCGACGTCGCGCGCGAAGGCGGGCGCGCCGCGATTCACGTCGCGGACGTGACGGCCGCGTCCGCGCCGGACGACATCGTCAGCGCCGCGCTGAAAGAGTTCGGCGGGATCACCACGCTCGTGAATGCCGCCGGAATCATCGCAACGGGATCGATCGAGACGACAGGCGATCGCGAGTGGAACGCGATGATGGACATCAACGCGACGGCGCCGTTCCGATTGATGCGCGCCGCGACGCCGGCGCTCATTCAATCGCGCGGCGCGATCGTGAACGTGTCGAGCGTGACGGGACTGCGTTCGTTTCCAGGCGTGCTCGCGTATTGCGTGAGCAAGGCGGCGGTCGATCAGCTCACGCGATGCGCGGCGCTCGAGCTCGCGTCGAAGGGCGTGCGCGTCAACGCCGTCAACCCCGGCGTCGTCGTATCGAACCTCCACCGCCGCGGCGGCATGAACGAGGAGAACTACGGCGCGTTTCTCACGCGCGCGCGCGAAACGCATCCGCTCGGCCGCCCTGGCGGCGCGAACGAGATCGCGGATCTGATCTTCTTCCTCGCGTCGGACGCGTCAGGATGGATCACCGGCGAGACGATCGCGATCGACGGCGGGCGGCATTTGACGTGCGCGAGGTGATAGTCGTCGGGATCCGGGATTTGGGATTCGGGATCCGCAAGATCTTACCGATCACAATCGCGCGCTCTTCCGGATCCCGGATCCCAGGATCCCCGGATCCCGCATCCCGCATCCCGGATCCCCGATCCCCGATCCCCGATCAGTCACTCCGTTTGACCGCCTCGACGAACGCCAATCCCTCGCGTTCGGCGAGCGTGCGAACGGCGACGAATCCCGCGCGCTTGAGATCGTCCAGGAGCGCGGAGATCCCGCCCTGCGGCGGCGGATGAACGACCATGCAGCGGCCGCCTCCGCGCAGCACGCGGCGCGCTTGCTCGAATGCCGCGCCGGTCGATGCCGCGGTGGATCGCACGACGACGATGTCGAACGTTTCCGGCTCGAACGGTAACGCGTGATAGGGCGCGGTGAACGATTCGACGAGCGCGCCTTCACGAAGCGCCGCCTGTTCCGCCTCGTTCGCGCGCTCGGATGATTCGTCGACAATGCACGTTCGGCCGGTGAGGCCCGCCTTCGCTGCGATCGCCGCGATGAATCGGACGTCGCTCGCGCCGGCGATGAGCACTCGATCGGCGAGCTTCGCGCCGACCATGCTCACGCTCAACGGATCGAGCGTCGATCGTCTGAACCACTTGAACATGCGATCCCCGGCTCTGATGATATAGTTTCGCGTCGTGAAAAACGTTCCGAAAATCGTAGAACCGGCAGGAAAACTGGGCGTACTTCTCGTTGGAATGGGCGCCGTCAGCACGACGACGATCGCCGGTGTCCTCGCGATCCGGCGGGGCCTCGCGAAGCCGATTGGCGCGCTCACGCAGATGGGTACCGTGCGCCTCGGCAAGCGCACCGACGGGCGCTCGCCGATGATCAAGGACTTCGTGCCGCTCGCGTCGCTCGACGACGTGGTGTTCGGCGGCTGGGATATTTTCGAGGACAACGCGTACGAAGCGGCGAAGACGGCGGGCGTGCTCGAGACGTCGCTGCTCGATCGCGTCCGTCCGGAGCTCGAACAGATCACGCCGATGGCGGCGGTGTTCGATCGCCGTTACGTGAAACGGTTGGACGGACCGAACGTGAAGAAGGGGCCGAACAAGCGCGCACTGGCGGATGCCGTGCGCGAGGACATTCAGCGCTTCAAGACGCAGAACGGCCTCGAGCGTCTCGTGATGATCTGGTGCGGCAGCACGGAAGTGTATCTCACGGAAACGAAGGCGCACGCGGATGTCGCCGCGTTCGAGAAAGCGCTCGAGGCGAACGACGACGCGATTCCGTCGAGCATGATCTACGCGTACGCGGCGATCAAGGAAGGCATTCCGTACGCAAACGCGGCGCCGAATCTCAGCGCGGACGTGCCGGCACTGCTGGATCTCGCGATCCAGACCGGATCGCCGCTCGCCGGGAAGGATCTGAAAACCGGTCAGACGTGGATGAAGACCGTCGTCGCGCCGGGGTTGAAGGCACGGCTCCTGGGCGTCGAGGGGTGGTATTCGACGAATATTCTCGGCAATCGCGACGGCGAGGTCCTCGACGATCCGGAATCGTTCAAGACGAAGGAAGAGAGCAAGAAGTCCGTCCTGGATTACATTCTTCAGCCGAATCTCTACCCCGATCTGTACGAGAAGCTTTGCCATGTCGTGCGGATCAATTACTATCCTCCGCGCGGCGACAACAAAGAGGGGTGGGACAACATCGACTTGTTCGGGTGGCTCGGCTACCCGATGCAGTTGAAGATCAACTTCCTGTGCCGTGACAGCATCCTCGCGGCGCCGATCGTCCTCGACGTGGCGCTGTTCCTGGATTTGGCGAAGCGCACCGGCATGAGCGGCATTCAGGAGTGGTTGTCCTTCTACTTCAAGAGTCCGATGCACGCGCCCGGGCTGTACCCCGAGCACGATTTGTTCATTCAGCTGATGAAGCTGAAGAACACGCTGCGCTACTTGCGCGGCGAAGATCTGATCACTCACCTCGGACGGGAGTACTACGACTGAGCCACGCGAGCGGAGCGGGGCGTAGGGGCCCCGCGAGCGAGCGTGTATGGGGTCCGGGGGACCAAGTCCCCTGGTGGAGAACTAATGAACGACAGACTGCAGCCGGCATTGTGGGGCGGTGTGTTCATCGGCGTCCTGTCCGCGCTGCCGCTGGTCAGCGCCGGGAATTGCTGCTGCTGTCTGTGGGTGCTCGTCGGCGGCGCGCTCGCCGCCTACTTGCGGCAGCAGAACTCGCCCTATCAGGTCACGGCGGCTGAAGGCGCGCTCGTCGGCCTGATCGCCGGCGCGATCGGCGGCGTGATTCAATCCGTGCTGTCGATTCCGTTCGAGATGATGGCTGGTCCGATGCAGCAGCAGATCGTCGATCGCGTGCTGTCGTCTAACCCAGACGTCGATCCGCAGGTCCGCGAGATGATGGAGAACCTCGCGGCGAACTCCGCCGGATTCCGGGTCATCGGGATGATCATCACCGTGATCGTCTACACGGTGTTCGGCCTGTTCGGCGGGCTGCTCGGCGTCGCGATCTTCAAGAAGAACCTGCCGCCGCCACCGCCGCCGGGAACGATTGACGTTCCGCCGTCGCCGCTGACGACGCCGCCACCGCCGCCGTCACTGTAGACGCGGATTAGGCGGTCTGTTCGGATTGCGCGGATCGAGCAGGTCCGCGCAAATCCGCGTAGATCCGCGTAATCCGCGCTCATCCGTGCGATCCGCGTCTACAGGTTTTCCCACCTAAACCCGAAATTTCCTCCAGCCACACGTGTGAGACGACCCATGTACGAATCCTTCTACGGTCTGCGTGAAAAGCCCTTCAGCCTCACCCCCGATCCGGCCTATTTCTACCGGAGCCCGTCACACGCCAACGCGCTGGACCTCGTCACGCACGGCATCCGCCGGCGCGAGGGGGTCATCGCGATTACCGGGATCAGCGGAGCGGGGAAGACGACGCTCTGCCGCACGGTGCTCGAGACGCTCGACCGGGAGACGGTGACGGCGCTCGTGTTGAACCCGTACGTTTCGGACGAGGATCTGCTGCGGTTGATCCTTCAGGACTTCGGCGTCATCTCGCGGGACGAGGTGAGGCGCGGACGATTGTCGGGCGTCGGACCGGCCGAGCTCATGCGGACGGTGCATGAGTTCCTGCGATCGCTCGTGCCGCTCGGCGCGCGCGCGCTTCTGATCGTGGACGAGGCGCAAAAGCTGACGCTGCCCGTGCTCGGGCAGATCAAGCGTCTCGCGTGCCTCGGCGGGACCGACACGCTGCTCCAAATCGTGCTCGTTGGCCAGTTGGGGCTGAGGGACAGCCTCCGATCGGCTGAATTGCGGGAGCTCGATCGCCGCGTCTCGATTCGATACCGGCTCCGCCCGCTGACGGTGGACGAGACGGCGGCGTATGTGGCGCACCGGATGGCGATCGCCGGCGACCGGGCGTCGACGTTCACGTCGCGGGCGCTGCAGCGGGTCCACCGTGCGACGGACGGCAACCCACGGCTCGTCAATCTGTTGTGCGACCGCGCGCTCGTCACCGCGTTCGCATCGCAAGCCCGGCACGCCGAGGTGGATCACGTCGCCGCTGCCGCGCGCGGGCTGGGCCTGGAGCGCGCCTCGCGTCCCGTGCTGAGCTGGTTCCGCCGCGTGGCGGCGCTGTAAAGGGCGGGGACACTCAATCGGGACACTCAATCG
>DATBJJ010000087.1:0-13704 GCA_036556425.1 Vicinamibacterales bacterium | reverse complement strand
GAAGAGCGTGAAGCCGCCGTTGAAAAAACGCCGGTAACGCACTCAACCGATTTCGGGATGTAGCGCAGCCTGGTAGCGCACCTGACTGGGGGTCAGGGGGTCGCTGGTTCGAATCCAGTCATCCCGACCAATATTGGCGCGACGGGGTCGGCGCGTCGCGCCGACTTCACTCCGTCCCGTCGCTTAAGCTCGCTTCACTCGCTCCCGCTTCGCCGGCTCGCTCCGTTCCGCTCGCGTCATTGGCGCGACGGGGTCGGCGCGTCGCGCCGACTTCACTCCGTCCCGTCGCTTAAGCTCGCTTCGCTCGCTCCCGCTTCGCCGGCTCGCTCCGTTCCGCTCGCGTCGACTCCTCACAGACGCTTCGGCCATTTCTGCCGCCCGTGGAAGACGGCAATGACCTCGAGCCGGTCGCCATGCAGCCTGTATGGGATCACGTACGGTGTGCCCGGCACGACCAGTTCACGCGTACCGCCGACCCGACCAGGACGGCCGAGATTGGGGAGCTCGGCGAGCCGCTCGACAGCTTCGAGCAAGGTGCCAGCAATTCGATGAGCGGCCTTCGGATTGTCGCGCGCGATGTACCCGCGGAGATGAGCCAGATGTTCGACGGCTCGCGGCGACCAGACGATGGTCACACGCGCGGCGCCTTTCGTTCACGCTTGCGATCCCACGAACGGAGCCAGTTCGCCACGTCCTTGTGCGGAACACCCCGGCCCTCATCGAGTTGCTTGAGACCGGTCTGAATCTCATCCAGCTGCCAGCTTTCCGCCTCGACAAAGGCGGCAATCGCTTCCGCGGCAAGAAACGATTTCGAACGGCGTGCGCGTTTCGCGAGCGCCTCGAGGCGCTTCTTGGTGTTGATGTCGATGCGAACCGATAGCGTTGTGCTCATATGTGGTCGTCTGTAATCAGATGTGTACATCCTAGCACAGAGGGAAGCCGGCACGTCCGGCGGCGCGCAGTGGAACGGCGCATCGAGGGTGTCAGCCTGCGGCGCTCGTGGTGGTGCGGGAGACTGGCCTGATGTGGGCGAACATGCTGCGGGCGTTCCAGGTTGGGAAGGCTCTCACCAGCGACGGGAGGCCGTCGAGTTGGATGCGCCCCTCCCGCGTAGCTTGCGCCCACGCGAGCTGGCCGGCGTGCCACTTGACGAAGGCTTCGGCGTCCGCCGTGATGTAGAGGTCCTCGTCGAAACCTGGGTACGTTTTGCAGATCTCCGTGTCACCACGCTCGATCAGTAGCCAATAGCGCTCCCCGCGCGGACGGCCGGTGAAGTCGAAGCGGATGACGACGCGTCGATCCGGGAGCCGATCTCGGCGGAGCGCGTGGCACATCGACCAGAGGGCCACAAACGGATCCAGGTTCTCGGGGGCGATCTCGAGCCAACGCGCACCCCACTCGCCGAGCGACTGGCAAACCTTGAAGAGATCGTGGCCCGCAGACGAGAGCTTGTAGCGGTGCCCGCGCCCGTCGGGTTTGAGTGCCGACTCGACGACACCGAGCCGTTCGAGCTGCTTGAGCCGTTGTGAGAGCAGAGTACGGGAGAGTCCGGGCGCGCCTTCCAGGATCTCACTGAAGCTTCCGCAGCCCAGATACAGGTTGCGGATGATCAGCGGTGTCCAGCGCTCGGCGAAGATCTCCGCGCCACGCGCGATGGGGCAGTACTGGCCGTACGTCCTCACCACGCCAGTGTTGCGCACCCGCCGTCACTTGTGAAGTCCAGATTCTTGACTATACAGCCACGGTCCGTGGTGGTCCGATGTGGTCAAGGAGGCTCACATGAAAGGTCATGCTGTTGTTGCCGCCATCCTCGTTGCCAGCGTTTACGCGCACGCGCTCCCGAAAGAAGGCTCGGTCGAGTGGGCGATGAATGCGACGATCATCGATGGCTGCAGCTGCCAATTGCTGTGCCCGTGTATCTTCGGCTCGCCCGCGACCGTCGGCTCAGCCGCGACCCACCAGCATGTGGGACGCAGGTCCTGTTTCTTCAACGCGGCGTTTCGCGTGAACAAGGGGCATCACGGCAAGGTGAAGCTGGACGGGCTGAAGTTCTGGTTCGCGGGAGACAAGGGCGACGCCAAGACCGTCGAACTCACATTCGAGCCTTCCGCGACCAACGAGCAGCGGGCGGCGATCCGCGTGTTCATGTCGCATTTCCTGCCGTTGAAGTGGACGTCCCTCACTGAAGGACCCGATGCGAAGATCGACTGGAAAGCCGACGCCGTGCGCGCCGAGGCCAAGCTCGATGGGGGCAGGGCGGCTGAGGTGAGGTTGACTCGACATTCCGGCGCCACGGGGGAAGGCACGACTGTCATCAGGAACATGAGCTACTTCGCCGCCACCCGAAACGGCGGGTTCAATATCCTGCCCGTCGAACACATCGCCTATCGTCGCGGACCCAAGCCAGCACCATTCGAGTTCAAGGGGACCTCGGGGTGGACCATCACGATCGACATGAACTCCAAGGACGTGATGGCAGCGAAGTAGAGACAGGGAGAGTCAATACTTCGCCGCGAAGTAGATCACATACAGCCACCCAAGCAGGCCGTGGATCATGGCCCACAGGATCGAATGCCAGTTCGTGTAGGAGATCGTGATCGCGAGCGCGCAGCCGAATCCGATCCCCGCCTTCGCGCTGTTCGTCTTCGTGTCGCTCATATGGCTTCCTCACACGTCGGTATCGCGTTCACAGGATTACGCCAGGATCGCTGACGGGCGAGCGGAGCCTCGCGACGTCGACCGCCCAGGCGAACCTATCGTCGTCGTTCCTATCGTTGAAGAATACGCGCAGGATCGCCGGGAGTTCGGGCGTGACCGGCTCCTCGAGCAGGACGCCGATCTCGTCGGCGTGATGGTCGTTTCCCCGGCGATTCTCGAGCGAGCCGTATGTCAGCGTGAACCCTCGCACGACGGCGACGCCGCCTGGCGTCAGCTCGCGCGTCGCGGAGCCTCTGTCGCCGCTTCCAGAGATCGTCTCGATCGAGTTGACGATGTCGTTCGGGAGCCACGCGTACCAGACCTGCCACACGTACGCGTCGTCGTTGTTCTGATCCGAGAACTGGACGGTGAGGTTCTCCTGCGAGGCATCCGCTCGAATCGAGACCGTGCCGATGTGGTGATCCTTGTAAGTCGGCCTGAAGAAGAACCCAATCGACTCCTGCACCTGATCGAATCGAAAATCGAAACCGATCAGCGCGAACGTGTGATTGGCCGCCGGGAAGTTGAGCGGGAACGTGAACGCGCCGCCGCGCGAGCCGCCGTCCACGTGCCGGACGATCACGCCTGGTCTCGTTTCGTCCTGAAAGCTCGCGACGAAGCCGTAGTCGTCCGGCACGAAGTTGTCGAAGTACTTCGTCGTGACGGTGTTGCGGAGATCCGGCCCTTCGCCGACCGTGTCGTACAGCGGGCTGACGGCCAGGGCCAGGACGTGGTGGTCGCTGCTCTTGTAGTCGACTTTGAAGCCGGTGAGCAGCGGCACGCCGACGAACGTTTGCGGCTGCGAGACTACGCCGGCTCCCGAACCCTCGAACGTCTGCGGCATCGCGTCCTCCTGGGGAACGTGGACATCATATGGGCAGCGGCGGCCAGGATTCGTATAATCCACACCGCACGGCCACACCCTCGGTCAACCCTTGGCTCGTAGATAGGGAGAGGTATGCTGACAAAGACTTCGCTCGCCGCGCTGCTGGCGGCCCTCGTAGCAACGGGCGCCTCGGCGCAATCCGCGGACACCGCCATCGCCGCCGCGGCGAAAGCGATGGGCGCGGAAAGCCTGACGTCCATCACGTACTCGGGCTCGGCATCCACGGGCAATTTCGGCCAGAGCAAGACGATCGCCGGACCGCTGCAGATCACGACGGTCAGCAACTACACGCGCGCGATCGATCTCAATCAGCCCGCGTCGCGCGCGACGGGGACGACGCAGCCGCCGACGATTCCGGGCGCGCCGCCGCCGCAGCCGGGCACGTTGAATCAGAACATCACGCCGGCGAACCCCGCGTGGACGCAGCAGCTCGAGATCTGGATCACGCCGTGGGCGTTCCTGAAGGGCGCCGCGGCGAACAAGGCGACCGTGCGGCAGCAGCGCGTGGGTGGAAAGACGTACAACGTCGTGTCGTGGACGCCGCCGGCGAAGTCACCGGCCGGCCAACCGTATCGATTGAACGGCTACATCAACGACCAGAACATGGTCGAGCGCGTCGAGACGTGGGTCGAGCATCCGGTGATGGGCGACTTGCACGTCGACACGACGTACAGCGGCTATCAGGATTTCAGCGGGCTCAAGGTTCCAACGAAGATCGTGCAGAAGCGCGCGGGGCTCCAGACGTTCGAGGCGACGATTGCGAGCGCGCGCGCGAATCCGGCGAACATCGCGGAGCTGCTGCAGCCGCCCGCGCCCGCGGGTGGAGCCGGCGGCCGCGGCGGCGCGCCCCCGCCCGCACCCGCGCCGGTCCTGAACGCCGAAAAGATGGCGGACGGCGTCTATCGCATCACCGGCGGGTACGTCGCCCTCGCCGTCGAGTTCAAGGATCACGTCGTCGTCCTCGAGGGCGGGCAGAGTGAAGCGCGCGGCCTCGCCGTCATCGCCGAGACGAAGAAGCTCTTCCCGACCAAGCCAATCAAGTACGTCGTCAACACGCACGCGCACTTCGATCACGCGAGCGGTCTCGCGCCGTTCGCGGCGGAAGGGATCGCGATCGTCACGCACGCGAACAATCGCGAGTATCTCGACAAAGCGCTGAGCGCGCCGCGGACGCTCGTCGGAGACAGCCTCGCCAAGGCTGGCAAGAAGCCAAAGGTCGAAGCGGCCGGGGACAAGCGCGTGCTCAAGGACGACACGCGCACCATCGAGCTGCATCACGTCAAGGGCCTGGAGCACAGCGACGGGATGCTGATCGCGTTCCTGCCGAAGGAGCGGATCCTCTTCACCGGGGACTTCAATATTCCTGCGGCGGGGCAGCCCGTCAGCCCGGCGATCGCGACGCTCGTCGCGAACGTCGAGCGGCTGAAGCTGGATTTCGAGCCGCATGTGCTCGTGCACGCGCCGAATCCGGATCGGCCGTTGACGAAGGCGGACCTGCTTTCGCTCGCGAAGGGAACGAACTAGGGACTACTTGGCGGTCCGGCGTGCGCGAAGCTGTTCGGCATTCGCGGACGCCCAGGCGCGGACGTCCTTTCCGAGCTTGTCGGCGCACTCCGACCAGGCGCCGAGCGAGTATTGGGATTCCTGCGTGTGGGCGCCCGTGAATTCCTTGCGATAGCTGCCGGCCTCGAGCACGCCGGTGAGCCAGAACGTGTTCGCGAGGATCGGCGTGCTCGTCATCTCCGCGTTCCGGTAATACTCGCTGTATTGCACGCGCTGCCCGAACGCCTGCGTTCCCACGCCGCGCGCCACGACGGTGAGGACGATGTCCGCGTCGGCTCGCGTGTCCGTGAGGCGCAGCTCGCGGCGATCGGCGAGCTCCTTGCGCACGTCCTTGAGAGAATCCTGAATCTCCCGGGAGGTGTCGACGAATCCGTCCCGCATCGGGCCGGTGAGGAAGATCGCGATTCGAGCGTCCTTCGACGGCGGTTGAATCGATGGGCCGAGCGCAAGGACGGCAAGAGCGGCCGCTGCGAGAGAGGACGGGCTTGGCATGGCGGTCATTGTCGCACGACGGTCGGCTCCGCCTCCGCAGGAAAAATCGCGGCGCGGCCGTTCCTCCCTCGTAGTTTTGCTGGAAAAGTCTTCCAAGCGAGCATACGATCTGATGCGCGTTCCAGCCAGAGGGGAACGCGGTAGGCCCACAACCACACGCTTTCTAGAGGAGACGGAATGGCTAAGACTGCCAAGCGCGGGAAGAACGGGAAGGCCAAGGGGAAGAGCAAGCGGAAGCCGAACGCCGCATTCATGAAACCGGTGCAGCCGAGCGCGGCGCTGTCGGAGGTCGTGGGATCGAAGCCGATCCCGCGCACCGAGGTGACCAAGAAGCTCTGGGCCTACATCAAGAAGAACGGGCTGCAGGATTCGAAGAACAAGCGGATGATCAAGGCTGACGACACGCTCAAGGGCGTGTTCGGCGGCAAGTCGACCGTCAACATGTTCGAGATGACGAAGCTCGTCGGCAAACACTTGAAGTAAGCCGCGGCGAATCTCCCCGATCTGCTGATGGCGGGCACGCAGTGGATCGCCGGGAGCGATGAGACAGGGGTGCGCCTGGACAAGTTCCTGGCGGCACCCCATCGCCTCGGCTCGCGCGCGCGATCGGTCGCGGCGCTCGAGCGCGGGAAGATCTCCGTCAACGGAAAAGACGCGCTGCTGGCGGATGCCTCCCGCCGCCTCTCCGGCGGCGACGTCATCCGCTTCTGGCCCGATCGGCCCGGCAGCGCGCGGCCGCGTGCGCGCACCGGCCCCACCGGCGATCTCGACATCGTGTTCGAGGACGACGCCCTCATCGTCGTCAACAAACCGCCGGGAATCCTCTCGGTTCCGCTCGAGCGCAAGCCCGACGTGCCCTCGGTCTACGCGCAGATCGAAAAGCGACTGCGATCGCACGGAAAGCGGCGGCCGCTCGTCGTGCACCGCATCGATCAGGACACGTCCGGCCTCGTCGTATTCGCGAAGGACACGCGATCGCAGCAGCATCTCAAACGCCAGTTCGCGCGGCGCGAGCCCGAGCGCGTGTATCTCGCGGTCGTCTACGGCCGCCCGAATCCTCCGGAAGGCACGTGGCGCGACGTGCTCGTGTGGGACGAGAAAGCGCTCATTCAAAAGGAAACGCATCCGCGCGATCCACGAGGCAGCGAAGCGATCTCGCACTATCGCGTGATCGAGTCTTTCCGAGACGCGTCGCTCCTGGAGGTTCGTCTTCGCACAGGACGACGGAATCAGATCCGCATTCAGTCGCGGGTGCGGGGCCATACGCTGGTGGGAGAGCAACGCTACGTCTTCGGTCCTGACGCGTTGCGGCCGATCCCGTTCGGCCGTCAGGCATTGCACGCGTCACGCCTCGTGATCGCGCACCCCCGCGACGAGAGCACGCTCGATCTCGAGGCGCCGGTTCCCCCCGATTTTCGCGATCTGCTCGCGCGTCTGCGGCAGCAATCCCGCTGAACGGCTCGGCTGAGCCGATTCGCCGTCAATCCGCGCATACTCGAGTGGAGGACGCACTTGCGGATTGCTCTGGGGCTCATGCTTCTCGTCGCGTGGATGCCGGCGTCGGCGGCGTACGCGCAGTCGCCTGGCAACAGAGCTGACATCGGCGTCGCGACCGGCTACACGAACGTCTGGTATCCAGAAGCGGGATTCGGATCGTTCTCGATCGCCGGCAACGTGCGATTCCCCGTCTCGGACCACATCAGCCTGTCGCCTGAAGTGATCGTCTCGCGCCACGCCGAAGACAGGCGGTTCAGCCGTGGCTCGAGCCCGGACGCCGAGACGCATTCGCGTCGAACGAATTGGAGCGCCGGGTTGAATCTGATCGTATCGAAGCGTGCGGGAGCGGTCCGGCCGTTCGGCGGCGGAGGTATCGCGATCAACGGCGAGCGCTCGTCGTTCGAGACGGTCGTTCCGGCTCCTGATGCCAACGCTGGAGTGTTCCGCACGGAACGGTCGGAGAGCCCATCGATCGGCGCGCAGGGACTCGCGGGTGTGGACGTCCTCGTGTCCGAGCACGCGATCGTATTCGGGATGGTTCGCGCCGACGTACGCAACGCGTTCGGCGCGGCGCTGGCGTTTCACTACCTCGGCGGAGTCAGATTTCGATTCTAGAAGACGGAGTTCAGTGCGTGGCTTCCGACTTCAGGCGGAAGCTATCGACACGCGCGGAGCGGCGGCGTCACGGACTGATATACGAACATCCAGTCGCTGCGCGCGGCGTCGGTCTTCATCGTCGGATGAATACGCATCATGATCGGATCGAGGAAGCGTCTGTGCCGCTGGATGCCCACGCGATCCCGCTTCGCCAGGGACGCCTTCACATCGTCGATCGTCTCTGATGTCAGCAGCTCGAGGCGGCCGACGAACACACGCGCGACGCTCGCGGCGGCCGGCGTGATGTCAAGCGGGAGCACGTTGTCGATCACTCGCCGCGGCACGATGTAGAAGAGCCGCGAGCCCTCCTCGAACCACGAATCGCGCCACGTGTCGATCATCGCTTGCGCTTCCCGGCGATACAGGCCGTGGGTGACGAGCAGGTTCTCGAGATCCGTCGCGACCGATCCGCGCGTGCCCGGAGTAAGGACGGGCATCACGGCGTGCGACGCAGTGCTGTGAAGCACGTGATGAGCCGTGAGCCCACCGCGATTCTGGAAGAGCACCACGTCGCCCAACGACTCCGGCGCTCGTACCGAGACGCGTCCGCCCTCGACGATCGTCGCTTCGAGCGGCGGCGTGAAATTGGCGACGCCGCGATAGAACAAGAACTTTTCACGCTCGGTGCCGACCTGCACTGGAGCCGCATCGGTCGCGCGCGCTGCGTAGTAGTGGTTGCGTGTCGAATCGTCGGGGAAGTCCTCGGCGGCGCGCGGGAGCACCTTCACCTGCTTCCAGGAAATCTCCCCCGTGAAGCTCGGCTTCGCCAGCATCTCGCTTTTGATCTCCGCCGGCGTGACCTCTGCCCGCGGATACCACTCGGTCATGACGCCTCGACGGAATCGCACGCGCACGTCGAGCGTCGCGTCCTGCGGCGAATAGAAATACAGGACCGGCGTTTCCATGCGCACCATCGCGCGCAACCAGTATTTCGCCTCGGTGCGCGCACGATTCACGAAGCAGGGGAGATCCGACGGGCCTTGCTGCGGGATCCACTCGACGGCGGATCCTTCCGGACCGGCGACCGACGTGAACGTTCCCCATTCGTGCGCGATGACGCCGTTCGGATCGATCGCGCCTCTCGGGGACGAACGGGTTGCGGCGCTCCGCGGATCGCTGGTTCGAAGGGAAGCAGAGCCGCCCAGGACGACTGCCGCGCACAGAACGATGGCGAGCCGGTTGACGCGTCGCATCGAGCGCCTCTTTCGATCGGAATCGACGCTGGCTCAGCCACGATAGCACCAAATCGACCGGGGGTGTAGACTCTGTGGTGCCAGTATCCAGCGCCTGCCTCTCGTCAGGAGACGTCCGCGTGCGACATCTCAGCGTTCGCCTCGGATCCGCCGCCGCGTTCGCGATGGCGGCGGCCGTGTTCGCTACGGCACAGACGGCCCCTCCGCAAGATCAGGAACAGCCGCCCCGGTTCCGCGTCGGCGCCAGTTTCGTGCGCATCGACGCGTATCCACTGCGGAACGGCAAGCCGGTCCTGGATCTGGGCGCGAACGACTTCGAGGTGTTCGAGGACGGCGTCCTGCAGAAGATCGAAACGTTCGAGCACGTGCAAATACGCGCCGGCGGCCCTCAAGACGAGCGCAGGGAGCCGTCGTCGCAGCGCGAGTCGCTGGCGGCAATCTCCAATCCGCGGAACCGCGTCTTCGTCATCTTCCTCGACGTGCCGCACGTGTCGATCCCGTCGGCGCACGCGATCAACGAGCCGTTGATTCGCCTCATCGATCGCATACTCGGACCCGACGATCTGGTTGGCGTGATGACCACGGAGATGGCGGCATCGCAGATCGTCTTCGGACGCAAGACACAAGTGATCGCCGACAGCTTGCGGGCCAATTGGCCGTGGGGCACGCGGCACACGTATCAGTACGACAAGCGCGAGGAGGCCTATCAGGCGTGCTATGCGCCGCTCTTCGGCGAGCGGATCCCGTCTGCTCTCGCGTCGGAGTTGATCAAACGCAAGCGGGAGCGCGCGACGCTCGAGGCCATGCAGGATCTCGTGCGTTATCTGCGAACGGTCCGAGAAGAGCGGAAAGCGATTCTGACCGTCACCGAAGGCTGGCTGCTGTATCGGCCCAATCAGGGGCTCATGAAGCTCCGCGAGGATCCCGTCACCGGCTACAAGGAGCCGGTGCCGACCGGCGAGCCCATCGGCGTTGGCCCGAACGGAAAGCTCACGACGAAGGATCCGCGGCGTATCGGCGAGGGCGCGCTCAGCAAGAGCGAGTGCGACGCCGATCGGCTGATGCTGGCGATGATGGACAACGATCGCTTCTTCAAGGATCTGCTCCAGGAAGCCAATTTCGCCAACGCGAGTTTTTATCCGATCGATCCGCGCGGGCTGCCGGCGTTCGACAATCCGATCGGGCCGGAGCCGCCGCCGCCGATCACCGTCGACCTCGCCATGTTGAAGCAGCGCATCGAGATCATGCGAACCCTCGCCGAGAACACGGACGGCCTCGCCGTGGTCGACAACAACGATCTCGATCGCGGCCTGCGCCGGATTTCCGACGACCTCACGTCCTACTATCTGCTGGGATACAACTCGACGAACGCGAAGCTGGATGGGAAGTATCGATCGGTAAAGGTGCGCGTGAAGCAGCCGGGCATCACCGTGCGCGCGCGGCAGGGCTATCGCGCGCCGGTCGAAGCGGAAGTCGTCGCCGCGCGCCGCGCCGCGGATGCGCCCGTTCCCGAAATCACGCGCGCGACGACGGCGGCGATCGATCGCCTGGGACGCATCCGTCCCGAGGCGCGGTTCCGGATCAACGTGGTGCCGGCGAGCCGTTCGGCGATCTGGGTTGCCGGCGAGCTGCAGGCCGCCGCATCGGGGCAGCCCGACGAGTTCACACAGGGCGGCACCGCGAGCATCGACGTGAGCCCTGTCGGCGGCGGCGGGTCGACGAGCGCGAAAGTCGCGCTGAAGCCCGGCGACCGCACGTTCCTCACGCGCATCGAATTGCCGGCCTCCGGACCGACCGACGTTCAGGTGCGCGCACGGCTGACGTCCACCAACGGACCGCTTCCGGTCTCGGACATGCTGCAAGTCGACATCGGCGAGCTATTGGGGCAGCCGTTGCTGTTCAGGCGCGGCGTGACGACGGGGAACCGGCTCTTGCCCGCGGCGGACTATCGATTCAGCCGCACGGAGCGTCTCCGGCTCGAATTCCCGGCGACGGGCGACGCCCGTCCGGGCTCGGGGCGCGTCCTCGATCGATCCGGTCAACCCCTGCAGGTTCCGGTCATGGTCACCGAGCGCAAGGACGACGCAACGGGAATGCGCTGGATCGTCGCGGACGTGACGCTCGCGCCGTTGAGCGTCGGCGACTACGCGGTTGAAGTCTCGATTGCGGGCGCGACGGAACAGCGCGTGATCACCGGCATCAGGGTGGCGCGATAGTCATGCGCGCCGCCGCCGTCGCTCTTCTCGCCGTCTGCGCGAGCGTGCTCGCGCCACACGCACAACAGCCCATCCGCGTCGGCACGAACTTCGTTCGCGTCGACGTCTATCCCACGAAGGACGGCCGCGTCGTCGAAGGATTGACGCCTGCGGACTTCGAGCTGCTCGAGGACGGCGTGCCGCAGAAGATCGACACCTTCGAGCACGTTCGGCCGGTGTTCGGCCCGTATACCGCGCGCACGCAGCCGACGTCGCAGCGGGACATGCTGCAGGCGGTCGCGAATCCGCGCAATCGCATTTTCCTCATCTTCCTCGACGCGCCGTGGGTCGACTTCGAGAGCGCGCACGCGATCAACGGCCCGCTCGCCGAATTCCTCCGCAACGATCTCGCCGACGACGACCTCGTGGGCATCATGACGCCCGCGATGAGCGCGAAGCAGATCACGTTCGGCAAGCGGACCGAAGTCCTCGAGGGCGGCTTGAAGTCGCTCTGGAAGTGGGGGCGCAGGGACAAGGATCTCGACCCCGAGCTCGATCGCCGCGAGATTCAGTACGGGCTGTGCTATCCAGGATCGGCGGGCGGCGACGTCGCGGCAAAGATGGTCGCGCGGCGTCGCGAGCGCGTGACCCTCGAGGCGCTGCAGGACGCTGTCAAATACCTGCACTCGATTCGCGAGGAGCGCAAAGCGATCGTCACCGTGTCGCACGGCTGGCCGCTCTACCGCGAGGATCTCGACATGCTGCGGAAGCATGGGAACGAGACCCCTCCGGGTGTCGACAAGATCCGCGTCGGCCCCACGGGCAAGCTGACACTCGAAGATCACCGGACGATGGTCAACGGGCTGTCGCCGAGCGAGTGCCTCGCCGATCGTACGTACCTCGCGCAGATCGACGACGAGAAGTTCCTCCGGGAGATCATCGAGGACGCGAACCGCGCGAACGCGACGTTCTACACGATCGATCCGGGCGGCCTCTCGGTCCGCGCACCCGATCGCAACGGCGCGCTCCGCACGCTCGCCGAGAACACCGACGGCATTTCCGTGATGAACACGAACGACCTTCACGCGGGCATCAACCGTATCGTCGCCGACATGTCGTCGTACTACCTGCTCGGCTACTACCCGACGAATTCGAACCCGGACGGCCGGTTCCGGTCGATTACGGTCAAGACGAAGCGTGCCGACATCCTCGTTCGCGCGAGGAAGGGCTACCGCGCGCCGACGCGCGAAGAGACGATTGCCGCGACGCGGACCTCCGCGCCGCCCGTGAATGCGGACGCCGCCGCGGTCCAGGCCGCGATCGCCCGCATACCCGTGCTCCGGCCGGACACGCGATTCCACGTGCATGCGGCCGCATCGATCGGCGCCGGCGCTGCGGTGTGGGTGGCGGGCGAACTGCAATCGGGCGGGCGTCCCGACGAGTTCCTCGAGGGATCGAAAGCGAGGATCGAGGCGGTTGGCGAGGACATTTCGGTCAACGCGGAAGTGACGCTCAAGCCGGCGGAGCGAACGTTTCTCGCGAAGCTCGATCTGCCGTCGGCGCCGAAGAAGATGCTCGACGTCCGCGTGCGCCTCGAGTCCGACAGCGCGGTGTCGGCGCCGCTGACGGGGGCGGTCCGGCTCGAGCTCGAACCGTTCGTGCCGCAGCCGATGTTGTTCCGCCGCGGCGTCACGACAGGCAATCGCCTCGCGCCGGCGGCCGACATGCGCTTCAGCCGGACGGAGCGCGTGAAGATCGAGATTCCGATCGGCGCGGTCGAGGGCGCGCCGGTCGGCGGCCGCGTGCTCGATAGGGGAGGACTGCCGACGCAAGTACCCGTCGTGATGAGCGAGCGCACCGACGACACGCGCCAGCATTGGATCGTCGCGGACGTCAATCTCGCGGCGTTGAGTCCGGCCGACTACGCGGTCGAGGTGAAGCTGACGCGCGAGAAGCAGGAGATTCGAGTGCTCACGCCGATCCGCGTCGTGCGCTGACGCGTATGCTACGATCCAGAGTCCCTCGTGCGCGGGCTTAGCATAGTGGTAATGCCCTGGCTTCCCAAGCCAGTTAGACGGGTTCGATCCCCGTAGCCCGCTCCAACTTTTTTCGAGGGGCTTCGCCCCTCGAACTCCCCTACACGCTCACTCGCGGGGGCCCCATGCCCCGCTCCGTTCGCGTGGCTCACTCGCTGCGCTCGTTCGCTTTTCCCGAGTGTTTGTGCATCGCCGAGTCCGCCGCCATGGCTGTTTAGGGACGACGACCAGGAAGTGGAAGTTTGGTCGATGTGCGACCGGGATGGTACATTACCAATGTGACCTTCACCATCGAGCTCGAACGCGAAGAGGATGGTCGCTGGATCGCCGAGGTTCCCGCTCTGCCCGGCGTGTTGTGCTACGGGCAGGATCGTGATGAAGCGGTAGCCGGTGTCCAGGCTCTTGCGCTCCGCGTTATTGCCGAACGTCTCGAGAACCGGGAAGCGCCCGCGGAGTTCCTCAACGTCACGTTCCAGGCGGCGTGAGCA
>DATBJJ010000086.1:0-121893 GCA_036556425.1 Vicinamibacterales bacterium | reverse complement strand
GAAGAGCGTGAAGCCGCCGTTGAAAAAACGCCGGTAACGCACTCAACCGATTTCGGGATGTAGCGCAGCCTGGTAGCGCACCTGACTGGGGGTCAGGGGGTCGCTGGTTCGAATCCAGTCATCCCGACCAATATTGGCGCGGTCCATTCTGAGCGGAGTATGGGCAATTTATTCCGAGCGGAGTGGTAACACTTTCGGTCCGAACGGGTTCTCGATCGGCTCCAGCCGACACGTCTCATCGTCAAAATACCCCAAATCGTAGTGCATGAAGGTGACGAGCCACGTGCGCTCGCCGACCTGCGTCACGCCGACGCTCTGCCCGGCGAAGACGTGACTGAGATTCACTTTGCGGCCGCGAAAGCAGATGCGGCCGCAGCCGGTCACCAGGATCGTGTGATCGTGGAAGGGATAGGTCAGCGCCTCGAGGCCGCGATACACGCGTGCTGAGCGGGCGTAGAGATCCGCGGGCACTTTCATCCCGAGCGCCTGGTGCGGCCGGTCCGTGTTGTAGCGCGTGACGAAGTCGTCGAACCGAGCCTGCTGCTGGAGGATATTCGCAACCGCAGGTTTCGTCGCTTCTCGCTTCAGCGTGAGATGCATGCGCTCGTGGCGCCCGTTCTGTTGGGGGTGGCCCGGCTTGATCCGTTCGATCTGAATGCCGAGGCGCAGCCACCACACCGCCAGCTTGCTCAAGCCATAAATGGCATGGGCCGACGCGAACGGGACGCCGTTGTCGGTGCGAATCACCTGGGGGAGGCCAAACTCCTTGAAAGTGCGCTCGAAGACCGTGAAGGCGAATTTCTCTTGCGTCGTCAGCAGCGCCTCGCAGGTGAGGAGGTAGCGACTCGCGAAGTCGGTGATCGTCAGCGGATAGCAATACTTGCGATTGCCGAGGAGAAACTCGCCTTTGTAGTCGGCACACCAGAGGGCATTCGGTTGGGTCGGTTGCGAGAGCGCGGTCCCTGCCGCGCGGGGTCCCCGCCGGCGTCGATGCTGCACGAGATGGTGGCGATCGAGCACGGCGTGCACCGTGCTGATCGCCGGCAGGTGCGGGCCCGTGAACTGCTGCCGGAGCTTCTCGCGAATCTTGGGGGCACCCCAGCCTGGATACTCCCGCTTCAGACGGACAATCGTCGCTTCAATCGGTGCCGGCAATCGATTCGCCTGCCGGTGCGCACGGTGGCTCCGATCGCTGAAGGCCTGGACGCCACAGTCTTTGTAGCGGTCGAAGATCTTGTAGCCGGTTTTGCGCGAGATGCCGAACTCGGCGCACAGCGGCGCCATCTTCTCGCCCTCGAGCAGGCGGGCAACAAACCGGAGTCGCTCGTCCATGACGTGACACTCCTTCCAAGGCATGCCCCCTCCTGTGGGGGCAAAGTGTCACCCATCCGCTCGGAATAAACTGTTAACGCTCGCTCAGGAAGGACAGCGTGTAGGGTCTCAGGACCCTGGTGACACCGTCGCTCTCGTTTTAGCCAGCAGGCGTTCGTACGGCGTTTGCCCGTCCAAGGCGCCGTGCGGCCGATGGCAATTGTAGTAGTCCTCCCACTCACGCAGCTTCTCGTTGAAGAGATGAATGTCGTCGCTGACGCCGTCCTGGTCGAGGAGCTGGTAGAACTCCTGGTCATCGATGCGGTGTGAGCGCTCGACCTTGCCATTGAGATGCGGTGTCCTCGGCCGAATGTACACGTGCCGAATGTCCTGCCGCTCGAGATGCCAGTGAAACTGTGACTGAAACTCCGCGCCGTTGTCGGTCTGCACGACGTGCACGCGAAAGGGCAGCCGGCGCAGCACGTCATCGATGAATTGGACCGCCGTCCGCTGGTTACACGCATCAAACACCTTCAGGACACGCATCCGGGTGCAATCATCGATGGCGGTGAACTGGTAAAACCGTCGGCGCGTGCCCGGGATCCGCTCGAGGAACTTGACGTCGACCTGCAACCGATGGCCCGGTTGCGGTTTTTCGTACCGCTGCCACCGTTTGCCGTGCGCGTGATGCTTTTGATTCGCCGGCAAGCGGGGCATGCCTCGGCGGGTCAGAATGCGATGGACTGTTGAGCGGGCGATCGTCACCTGATGAAATCGCTTCAGGTAGTCCGCGATCCGGGGCGCGCCGAAGTGATAGTGCTGGCGGAGATACAGAATCTTGCTGACGACCTCGTCGGCTGTCGCGTGCGGGATGCGCCGCGGCGTGTGCGGGCGGTCACAGAGTCCGGCGTCGCCGTACTCGACGAACCGGCGGCGCCACTTGTAGAACGTCTTTCGAGAGATCCCGAACCGACGGCACGTGCGCGCGACGTTGCCGATCGCGGCGGCATGCTGCATTATCTTCGACCGCCAGGTCGTAACCCGAAGCTGCTGCGTCTTTGTCATGCGTCTCCACTCTAGGCGTTGATGGCCGAGAAAGGAGAGCGAAACGTGTCACCTCAGTGGTGGAATTTCACATCGAGGGACTTCGTCCCTCGAACTCCCTTACTCGCTCGCTCGCGGGGACCCCTTCGCCCCGCTCCGCTCACGAGGCTCACTCGCTGACGCTCGTTCTCGTCGTCAGATTGCAACCCCGCTCGACCTTGCGTCAGGCAGCCTTCTGTCTTCGTTGGCTTGACACTTCCACAACAGAACTAGCTAGTCGCGCCGAAGCTCGCACTGGTTCGCACGAGCGAAGGCGGGTCGATGTCCTGCCATCGCAGCGCGAAGAGCTCGCCGCGTCGAAGGCCCGTCAGAATGTCCAGGGCGACCATCGTTCGCACCAACGGCGGTAGCTCGCTGATCAACTCGGTGGCCCGTCTAGTCGTTGTTGCGCCAAGTCGAGAGCGAACTCCGCGACGGAGACAGTAGCGGCCAGCCGCTTCATGGGCGCTCGTAGACGACGCGCCACTCGTGGTCGGCCCAGGTGTTCACGACGAAGAGGAACCCGCCGATCGCGCTGGTGGCGAAGACCGCGAGCGATATGCCGGCAACCTTGGCATCTCTCATGACGGCGCCGATGATTGCGCCCACGAGACCGCCGAGGACGCCGCCGAGGATGCCGACAAAAATGGGTTTGCCGAGCCAGCGCCAGCGTCCCTTCTTGGGGGTCAGCACCGCGACGCGGGCCACGGTGGCGCGGCTTATCGTCCACGCAGGCATGCCGGGCGGCACGAGGATCGTCAGCGTCGAGTCGGTCACGTCGTCGAGGCGTCCGTCGATGTCGTAGTCGAGCGTGACTCGGACGGCTGCTGGCCGCGGGATGGCGATCACCGACGCCCAGTCATGTAACGGGTCAGCCCCGTGCGCGACGGGGGCTCGATGTACGGCGCAGCCGCTCAGCGTCAGCGACAGGACCAAGGCGATCGCTCGTCGCATGCGGACCTCGCGAGTTGAAAGGCGTGGCGCCGGCGAATCGCTCATTCCGTCGGAGCGCACCGGCAGTTCATCTATCGTGATAGTGATGCAAAGGAAGTCGTCAGGTCGTGAGGGGCCGGTGAAGAAAGCCTGAAAAGTCGGACAGACTCAATGGATGAGGATTAAGCATCCGTTGGTTGAGCCGTTTGACTTCCTCGACGACTACCAGACTGACCCGTCGCGTTTTGGCATGTGAAGCCAGGCTTCGGTGACCGCTGCCGACAAGCGGATTCCCGGTTTCGGACAACCCTCCAACGATCTCCTCTCGCCTAGTCAGGCAATTGGCTCGATCTACTCTGGCTGACGGATTGCTCCATCGCAGATGTGCGTCCTTGGTCGAAGGGGCGCGCCATCAGCAGGCTGTGGGTAGCTTCGTTCCGACCACTCGATCCTCAGGAGCGATCATGTCAGTGTTCGCCTGGACTAGTGCCGGCGATGAAAAGCGAGTCTGGCTCGCGGCTGGTGCCCTCGTGTTGGTGATGATGCTTGTCGGACTCGGGACGCGGCGTTCACCGGACGATGTGGATGCGGACCGATACAGCCCATGGGTCGAGTCGGTTCGAAGGGGTGCAATGCCGCTTCAGATTCGCACCAAGGGGATTGTCGCCGACGGTCCGTCATCGGCCGTGCGCGTCATTGTGTCGCTGGATGTTGTTGAAGGTCCGCTGGCGCGTGCCGGCCAGGCGGCTGAAATGGACAACAACACCCGCAGGGCTCAGGGACAGGTGATAGACGTCTTCAAAGACGGCGACAACGGACTGACGAGAGCTCTGGTGGAGTTCGCATTAGATGCGCCGGAGCAGCGGCCAGGCTCGGAGATCAGTGTAACCATAGACGGCGGGTCGATTCCCAGCGTCCTGTATGTGGGTCGCCCTGCGTTTGGTCGAAGCAACTCAGAAGGCACGTTGTTCCGTATTGATCGCTCCGGGATCGCGGACCGGGTGCCCGTCCGCTTCGGTCGCATGGTGGGGAGCTTCGCCGAGATCGTCGATGGCCTCAACGAAGGCGATCAGGTGATTCTCTCAGACATGACGATGTTCGAGCACGCGCGCCGCGTTCGTTTCAACTAGATCAGATTCGACCGTGGTCGCTGAGACGTGTCGGCTCGAGTTACGCCTAACGTGAATCCAGTCGGTCGCGTACGTCAACAACCTCTTGAGTACGTCTCTGAAAACAGCGGATCGCCAAGCTTGGACAGCAAGGATCGTTGCTTCTGTCCTTCGGTCAGCAGGTACTCACGGCAGCCGCATGTTGCCGCGCATTGGCTCTCGAGGCGATGTAGTCATCGACGCTGGCGTCGGTCGGCGTGGTCTTGTTCTCGGCCATGATCAATTCTCGCGAACGATCACAAATGAGCTAAGGGTGCTCATTTTCCCGGCGCACGATACGTGATCGAAGACGCCTTCGCGAGCGCTGCAACTGTTTCTTCGACGGTGAGCAGAACAGTTGTATGGATCGCGCTCAGCGCTCCGCCGCCACCGATTGCGATCGCCGCGGCCGCCATCGACACGTTGTCCGGCGCCTCCCACAGGTTGTAACCATCGTGATCACCAAAGGCGTACCAGAAGCCGTGCAGCTTTCCGCCGACTGATTCGATGTACTGCTTGGCGGCGGCGCGGCGATCCTCCGGATTTTTGATCAACCTTGCCCAGGTTTCGGGTGTATAGCTGAACCGCGTGAGATACATTGGCATCGATTCCCCCTCCTTGCGACGGCGCCCGCACGGAATGCGATATTACCCTTCACGCTCCTCCATGTAATAGTCGGCCGTGTGGTGCGTCTATGCGGGTAAGGCGCACGACGTGACCACAGCCAGCCCGCAATGGTGCGAGCCCATCGAGATGACTTCCACGCCGGCGCCGGCGGGATTCGCCGCGTTGTTCGAACGTCACTGCGAGGCCGTGTTTCGGGCGGCGCTCCGCGTCACCGGGAATCCGGCCGACGCCGAGGACGTCCTTCAGACGGTGTTCCTCCGCGTGCTGTCGCAACGCGCGCACGAGGAGGCCGCTCGGCGGCCGGCGGCGTATTTCCGGCGAGCCGCCGTCAACGCCGCCGTCGACCTCCTGCGTCGTCGGGCGGTCCACGCCGAGACGGCCTACGACGATCGCGCGCCGCATGCCGCGGTGGATCCGGCGCTGCTGCTGAAAGAGCAGCTCCGCCGCGCCATCGCGACCCTCGACAACGACGACGCGACGTTGTTCCTGCTTCGGTACGTCGAGGGGTTCTCGAATCAAGAGCTGGCGGACGAGTTCCAGCTCGAAAAGAACAACGTTGCCGTCCGGCTCCACCGAATCCGGTTGCGCCTGCAGGCGGAACTAGACCGCTAGGCGAGCGAGCGCAGCGAGCAAGCCTCGCGCCCGGATGCGAGCCGCCGAAGCGGCGAGCGAGGGCGCGAGTGGGAGAGTCCGAGGGGCGAAGCCCCTCGGTTGATTAAGGAGATCCGATGTCAGAAGACCGACTCGAAAGAGCGCTGAGGGAAATGACGCAGGAGGCCGTCGACGCGGCGACGCTCGAAGACGTGCGCGCCCGCGTCTGGAGCAAGGTAACGAGCTCCGCTGCCGGCTGCGCTGAGTTCCGTCCGGAGTTGCACGCGTACTCGAGCGGAAGCCTGACGGGCGGCAGGCGCGTGCTGCTCGAGGACCACATCAGCCGCTGCCCCGCGTGTCGCGCCGCGCTGGCCGGGATAAAGGGCGAACGGCGAGTCGTCGCCATGCCGCAGCGATCGTCTTCGAACTGGCGACGCTGGGGAACGCTGGCCGCGGCCGCTGCGCTGCTCTTCTCGGTCGCGTATCTCGGACGCGACAGCATCGATGGCTGGATGGCTCCTGGCGGCCCGCGGGCGACGGTCGTGTCCGCGAGCGGCGGGCTGTACCGCCTCGCCGGAGGCTCGCTCGAAGCAGGCGCCGCCGTCGGCGATGCGGAACGGATCCGTACTGGCCCCGGCGGCCGTGCAGTGCTGCGTCTCGCGGACGGATCGACAGTGAATGTTAACCAGCGGACGGAGCTGTTCGTTACAGCTCGGTGGAGCGGGCAGACCGTTCACCTCCAGCGCGGTGACGTCATCGTCGAGGCGGCCAAGCAGCGCCGCGGTCACTTGCGCGTGCTGACGCGCGACTCGATCGCGTCCGTGAAGGGGACCATTTTCGGAGTGTCGGCCGGCATGGGAGGCTCGGTGGTCTCCGTCGTCGAGGGATCGGTCGCGGTGAACCAGCCCGGCCGGGAAGTGGTGCTCAAGCCCGGTCAGCAGGCCGCGTCCAACCCCGGGTTGACGACGTCGGTTGCCCAGGCCGTCGCGTGGAGTCCCAACGCGGAAGAGTACCTGCAGCTCCTCGCCGCGTTCGCGAAGATCGAAGGTCAGATCGCGCCGTTCTCGGGCCCGCTGCGCACTTCGTCCGCTTTGCTTTCGTATCTTCCCGCTGGGGCGTTCGTTTACGGCGCTGTCCCCAATCCCGGGGGAAAGATCGGCGAGGGCCTGGCGGCGGCGGAGCAGCAGGCGCTCGAGAACGCCGCGTTTCGCGCCTGGTGGAGCTCGGAAACGGGTATCGACTTGAAACGGATCATCGATCGCGTACAGTCGGTGAGCTCGATGCTCGGCGACGAAGTGGCTTTCTCGGTCGCGTCCGCCGGACCCAACGAGGAGGTGCCGATGGTCATCGCTCGCGTCCAGGCGGGAAACCGGGCGGCGCTGGCAAGTGCTCTCGACGGGCTCTTCGCGGACGCGGGCGAGTCGTCGCGGCCATATTCGGTGTCCGACGATCTGATCGTGGTTTCTGACTCGCCCTCGCATCTCGCGTGGGCAGCCGGTCATCTGGGTCAAGGCGCAAGCTCGCCGTTCGCGGCAGCCATCGGCGATCGCTACCGGCGCGGCGCCGGTTGGTTGATCGGTGTGGACGCCGCTCCAGTGATCCAGATGGCGGCGGGCGACGATGCGCCGCCGATCGAATTCGCGAGCATGACGGGTGTGAAGTACCTCTTCCTCGAGCAGCGTGCTCCCGGCGGAGCGGAGGAGTACGAGGTCACACTGATGTTCCAGGACGCCCGAAAAGGAATGGCGTCGTGGCTGGCCGACAGCGGATCCGGCGGCGCAGCCGAGTACCTGCCCGCCGACTCGCTCCTCGCCGGGTACGTGTCCATGCGGGAGCCGGGACAGTTGTTCGAAGAGTTCAGCAGGCTGATGACGAACCAACAGGAGTCCTTCCAGCGGGACTTGTCGGACGTCGAGCAGAAGCTCGGCGCCGGCTTCGTCGCAAGTCTGACGGCGGCGATGGGAACCGAGACGGCGTTCGCGCTGCAGGGTTTCACCACGAGCGGTCCGACATGGATGATCGTCGCGCTGGCGAACGATCCGACGGTCATCGACAACTCGCTCGCAAAACTGGTGGACGCGTTCAACGCGGAGCTGCCAGCCGACCAACAGGACAAGCGAATCGAGCTTGGACAGGAGAGCGCGGGCGGACGCATTTGGAAGACGCTGAAAACCGGAAGCCTTCCCTTTGGCCTGACCTGGACGTACGACGGCGGCTACTTGGTGGCGGCATCGGAACGCGCGACCGCCGAGCGCGCAATCGCGACTCGAAACGGCGGCTCAGCACTGGTCTGGTCGGCGGCGTTCCAAAACCAGCTGCCCGCCTCGTCCGGGATCCATCCATCCGCGTTTGCGTGGCTGAACACGAAAGGGGCGCTCGGGATCCTCTCGACGTTCTCACCGAATCAGGCCGCGAACGGACTGCTGGCAGAGCGCGATCCGGTGCTCGTCGTCTTCGACGGGAAGGCGGAACAGATCCATGCCGCGAGCCGAACGCGTGTATCGGGAGCTATCATCGACGCCATGCTGCTCGAGAGCCTGAGCCGGACGTTTACGGCGACGGCGCCATCGGAGACTGCGCGCCATTGACGGGCCGCGAACGAGCGCAGCGAGTGAGCCACGCGATCGGAGCGAGCGGCGAAGCGGCGAGCGAGAGCGCGTGCAGGGGAGTTCGAGGGGCGAAGCCCCTCGATAAATGATGAACTCCACACCGGTCGTCGAACTCGAAGATCTGAAAGTCAGGCTGGGGCGGCGGGAGATCCTTCACGGGATCACCTGCCGCCTCGGCGTGTCTGGCGCGGGGAAGGCAGTGGGCCTGCTCGGGCCGAACGGCGCGGGGAAGTCCACGCTGATCTTGACGCTGCTCGGGTTTCTCCGCCCGAGCGCCGGACGCGCGCGCATTCTCGGCTTCGATTGCGCGCACAGCCTGGGTGACGCGCGATCGCGCATCGGCTACATGCCCGAGAACGACTCGTTCATCGGCGACATGAGCGCCGTCGCGTTCGTGCGTCAGATGGCGGAGCTCTCCGGGCTTCCGCCGGACGCCGCGCTCGAGAAGGCGCACCAGGTGCTGTTTCACGTGGGGCTCGGCGAAGCGCGGTATCGCGAGCTCCGGACGTATTCGCTCGGGATGAAGCAGATGGCGAAGCTCGCTCAGGCGATCGTGCACGGACCGGAGCTGGTCGTGCTGGACGAACCGACCAACGGCCTCGATCCCGCTGCGCGCCGGCGCATGCTCAAACTCATCGTCGAAATGAAGAACGAGCAGGGCATGAACGTGCTCGTGTGCTCGCACCTGCTGCGCGACATCGAGCAAGTGTGCGACGAGGCGGTGATCATGAAGGACGGCATGATCGTCCATCACTGCGATCTCGAGCAGGAGCGGCGGTCGAACCGGTCCTTCGTGGAGCTCGAGGTCACCGGCGACGATCAGTACCTGCGCGCCGCGCTGCCGGAGATCGGCGCCGAGGGCGTGTCCGAAGGCTTCGGCCGCTGGCGCATCGTGCTGCCGCCTGGGGTCGAAGTGGATGCGATCTGGCGTCTCGTGGGCCGGCACAATCTTCTCGTGAGAAAACTCGCGAACCGTCGAGACACGCTGGAAGAGATCTTCCTGAAAGCAATGGGGCATCTCGCGCACACCCCCGGAGAGGGCGCGGCCGAAGATCTCGATCCGAACGTTGGCGGCCAACCGAGAACGTAATGGCGGTCTACAAACGAGGCTACCGGAGATACACGGGTCCTCTCACGGGACGCTGGGCCAGATTTCTGGTGCTGCCGCGGTACGCCTGGCGAAGACTCTATCAACAGCGTCTCGTCCTGCTGCTGACGATCCTCGCGTTCGTGTGGCCCATCTTGTGCGCCGGCTTCATTTATCTGACGAATCACGTGGAGCTGCTGCAGGGGCTCGATCGCGAGTTTCGCGACTTCATTCAAGTCGACGGACGGTTCTTCTCGATCTTCATGTACGTTCAGGCGGGCTTCGCGGTGTTTCTCGCCGCGCTCGCAGGGCCCGGTCTGATCGCACCCGATCTTGCGAACAATGCGCTTCCACTCTACTTCAGCCGGCCGCTCACGCGATGGAGCTACGCCCTCGCGCGGTTGACGGTTCTGATGGGCATGTTGTCGATCGTCACGTGGATTCCGGGCCTGATTCTGTTCGGGCTGCAGGTGGGATTGGCCGGCGGCTCGTGGTTCCGCGCGAATTGGTCGCTTGGCGCCGGGATGGTCGCAGGATTTCTCGTGTGGCTGCTGATCCTGAGCCTGGTCGCAATGGCCAGTTCCGCGTACGTGAAATGGCGCGTCGTCGCAGCCGCGGTGAGCCTGGCCTTCTTCTTCATCCTGAGCGGCGTCGCCGAAATGATCGACGAAGTCCTCCGCGTGAGCTGGGGACACATCATCGATCCGGCCTGGTCGGTCAACCAGGTCTGGTGCGCGCTGCTAGGCGTGACGCCGGCCGAAGGGCCGGGTGCCGCGGCATCGGCGTGGGCGCTGGCGGCGTTCGTTCTGCTTCTTGCCTTTGTCATCGAGCGCAAGCTGCGTCCGGTGGAGGTCGTGTCGTGATCTCGCCGCGAACGAGCGCAGCGAGTGAGCCACGCGAGCGGAGCGGGGATCTCGGGGACCCCGCGAGCGAGCGTGTAGGGGGGACCGGCGGGGCGAAGCCCCCCGGAGTGATATTCGACGAAGTTTCCAAGTTCTATGGCGATGTGCTCGGCGTCAACCGGGTCACGCTGAACATCCCGCCGGGCATCACGAGCCTGGTCGGCCCGAATGGCTCGGGCAAGACCACGCTCATGAACCTGATGACCGGCCTGCTGCATCCCGATCATGGCCGCATCCTCATGCGCGGAATCTCGCCGCGCGATCCCGAAGCGTTGATGCGGATCACTGGATACGCCACGCAGTACGACACGGCGCCGCGCTGGGCGACGGGGTTCACCTTCATCACGACGGGGCTGCTGCTGTTCGGATACGCGCGCGCGGAAGCCGAGGAGAAAGCGTGGAAGGCGCTCGAGCGCTTGAGCCTGACCGATGCGGCACACCGGAAGGTGGCAGCGTATTCCAAGGGCATGCGCCAGCGCGTACGGCTGGCGCAGGCGATCGCTCACGACCCTGAGCTGCTCGTGCTCGACGAGCCGCTGAACGGGCTGGACCCGCTCGTGCGGGCCGAAACGATCGCGCTGTTTCGCACCTGGGCGAGCGAGGGCAAGCACGTCATCCTCTCGAGTCACGTTCTCCAGGAAGTGGATCTGATCAGCGATCAAGTCGTGCTGATCGCCAACGGGATGATCATCGCCGAAGGAACGATCCGCACGGTGCGCGAGGAGATCCAGGAGCACCCGAGCCAGTACTTCGTGCGCTGCCGGGACGCGGCCGGCGTCGCGTCGCGGCTCTTCAGCGAGGATCACATCACCCAAATCAGATTGAACGACGACCGCATGGGTCTGCTGGTGATGACGCGCGACCGCGAGCAGTTCGCGCGCGCGCTCAGCGCGATCGCGCTCAACGGCCATCGAATCGAAGGAGTGGTGCCCGCCGACGAGAACGTGGACGCTTTGTACGAGTACTTGATTGGAGGCGAATAAGGTGCCCCTTCGACACGCTCAGGGCGGTGCCCCTCGACGCCGCGCGCGGTCCCTCGGCGTCGCTCGGGCCAGGCAGGCGTGGACGATCGCCAGGATCGAGCTGCGTCGTGCCTTCTTCGCCAAACGCGGGCTGTGGGTCTACGCGTTAGCGCTCCTGCCTGCGCTGATCTTCTTAGGACACGCCCTGGACGCGAAGCTGCGGATCGATCGGCTCACCCGGCGCGGCCTGACGGACACGGCGCTGATGAGCAGCGTCCAGAAGGGTGAGACGCTCGACGCCGTGATGGCACGGCTCGGACAGCCGGCCGAAGGGCGCACGGGGTGGCGAGTCAGGCGCGAACGTAAACGCGGCGGCGACAGCGGGACGACGGCGCACCTGATCGAGCCCGCGGTGGACGCGCGTTTCGTCCGCCTGAACATCAGCCGTCCAACCTACAGCGGGCACGCGGTCGCGAGGATCTTCGAGTTCGAGGTCTATGGCGCCGACGCGAAGCAGAATCTCGCGCTCGGCCGTCCCGCGACGGGAAGTCGGCCCTGCAGCCCCGATCAGGGTGCGGAGAAGGCAGTGAACGGCAGCGTCGCCGGAGGGAAGAACGACGGTTGGTGCGCCGAGTCGTGGCCTTTCTTTCTGCAGGTGGATCTTGGAGTGGCGCGTCCGGTGAAACGCTTCGTCGTGAAGCACGCGAGTGCGGGAGGCGAGAGCGAGGAATCCGACACGCGCGACTTCAACATCCAGGTGAGCACGGACGGAAAGACGTTCAGCACGGTCGCGACGTCGTCCGGCGTCGGCTTCGTCGACGAGCGTACCGAGTATCGCTCTGTCGTGTACTTCGACGGGCGGCGGGAGGCCCGGCTGCAGTTCGTCGACGGCACGCTGGATTCGAGGAACATCGAGCCCGTGCTGAACTTCGAAGAGGATCGGGCGATCTTCGCCGGCATCTTCCAGTACTTCTACCTGCGCCTGGCAATCTTCTTCGGTTGTCTCGGCATGTTCATGTATCTGTTCAGCGGCGAGATGAGCAATCGCACGCTGCACTACTGGTTCCTCGCGCCGGCGCGGCGCGAAGTCGTGCTCGTTGGAAAGTACCTGGCCGGGCTGATCGCCTCGACGGTGATTTTCAGCGGCGGCGCGCTCTTCGCCTTTGCGGTCATGATCTGGCCGCACGATGCGGTGGAGGTGCAGGCCTACTGGAACGCCGGAGGCATGGCGCACGGGTTCTGGTATGCGACGGCCGCCGCGCTCGGCTGCGTCGGCTACGGGAGCGTCTTTCTCGCGGTCGGCCTGTACATTCGCAATCCCATCGTTCCTGCGGCCGTGCTCCTCGCCTGGGAAGCCAGCAGCGGGGTCCTTCCACAAGTTCTGCAGAAGATCAGCATCCTTTACTACGTGCAATCTCTCTGTCCGATCCCTGCGCCGATCGACGACGACGTGCCGACGCTGATCCGGCTGCTCGCGGTGCCTGCGGCTCCCGCTTCGCGTCCCGCGGCGATTCTCGGGCTGCTGCTCCTCTCCGCGCTGGTCTTGTGGATCGCCAGCCGCGCCGTGCGTCGCATGGAAATCTCGTACGGCGCGGAGACGTGATCCGAAAGGACGTGATGACGTGACCTCGATCGACAAGTGGACCAGAGACTTCCGGCACGCGGCGCGCGCGCTCGCGCGCACTCCGGCCTTCACGTTCACCGTGGTCGTTACGCTCGCGCTCGCCATCGGCGCGAACGCCGCGATCTTCAGCGTCATCAAGCCGGTGCTCCTCGATCGTCTGCCGCTCCCGAACGCGGACCGGCTGTTGCACATCGGCGGCTCGGCTCCGGGCACGGACCAGCCCGAGGAGTTCGGCGTTGCGGACGAACTGTACTTCGAGTACCGCGAGAGCGTTCCTGCGATCGAAGACGCCGGGCTCTACGGGACCGGATCCTCGACGACGCGGGCCGAGGGGCAGGTCGATCAGCTCTTCGTGACGCAAGCCACTCCTTCTTTCTTCACCACGCTCGGCGCGCAGCCGTTCCTCGGGCGGCTGCCGAATGACAGCGACGGCGGCAACGTCGTTGTCGTCAGCTATTGGCTCTGGCAAAGCTGGTTCGGTTCGGATGCGAAGGTGATCGGCAGAAGCTATACGTTCGCCAACCAGACACGCACCGTCGTCGGCGTGATGAAACCGGAGTTCCGATTCCCCGACGAGCGCGTCGCGTTCTGGATGCCGCTGACGATTCGCGCCGCGCAGGTCACGCCTGGAGGATTCGGCCCGCGCATGGTCGCGCGCGTCGCGCCCGGCACCGATCTCGCGAAACTGGCGGGGCAGATGGAACCGCTCGCGCGTCGCGTGCAGCAGCGCCTGGGCGGCCCGGCACCGTACGTGCGAGTCATGGAGCGCCACCGGCCGATCGTCAAACCGCTGCGCGAGCATCTCGTCGGCAAGATCGCAACGCCGCTCTGGATTCTATTGGGCACGGTCGGCATCGTCTTCCTGGTCGCGTGCGTGAACGTCGCGAACCTGTTCGCCGTGCGCGGCGAGAATCGGCGCGTCGATCTGACCGTGCGCAGCGCGCTTGGCGCGGGACGAGGCGATCTGATTCGTGCGCAGCTGACGGAGGCGTTGCTCCTCGCTGCCGCGGGCGGCACCGCCGGAGCGTTGATCGCGCGGGTGGGCGTTCCGCTCCTGGTCCGCGCGGCGCCGGATGCCGTCGCCGGCGGTTTTGGCGGCGCACCGATTCCGGGCCTTGCGACGGCGCATCTCGATGCGTTCGCGGTGCTGTTCACAGGCGGCCTCTCCGTCCTGGCCGCATGCGCGTTCGGCCTGCTGCCCGCTATTCGCTTGTCGGGCTCGAAGCTGGGGAGCATACAGCACGCCGGCCGAGCGATCGTCGGCCGCGGCCGCTACACGCGCGATGCGCTGGTCGCTGCGCAAACCGCGTGCGCCGTCGTGCTGCTTGTCGGCGCCGCACTTCTAATGCGCAGCTTCTGGCAGCTCAGTCACGTCGACACGGGCTACGACACCAAAAACATTTTCACGTTTCAGATCGCTGCGGGCCGTCCCGATCTGAACGACCGTGCCTCCGTCTCGCGTTTTCAGTACGCGTTCATGGACCGCTTGGCCGGAATCCCCGGCGTCGAGTCCGTCGGGTTCATCTCTACTCTTCCGCTGGACGAGGGCGCGGGTCGCGTGAACGTCACGACCCCGAAGATCGAGGCGAGCGGCGCAGAGGCGCCTTCCATCCGGAATGCCGCCGCCGGCGGCGCGTACTTCCAGACGATGGGAATAAGACTCGTGAGCGGACGCGTGTTCGAACGCGTCGAGGAAGAGCGCGGAATCCCGAATGTGATCGTCAGCGAGGCGGCCGCCCGGATCCTCTTTCCCGGCGAGGACCCGATCGGGCAGACGGTGCGGCCGGCGGCCGGCGGGCAGACGTGGTTCACCGTCATCGGCGTCGTCGAAGACGTCAAGGTCGACGATCTACGGCGTCAGGCTCCCGATCCAATGGTGTACCTGCCCGGCGTTTCCACGTCTCCGGCGTACGTGCTGAAGTCGGCGCGCGCCGATCAAATCGCGCCGGAAGTTCGCGCCGTCATCCGCGAAGTGGCTCCGCAATCGCCGATGTACCGGATCTTCACGATGAAGAGCCTGGCCGCAAGGGCCATGGCCAGTCTTGCTTTCACGATGCTCATGGTCGGCATCGCCGCAGGGCTCGCACTCGTTCTCGGCGCAGTGGGGCTGTACGGGGTGCTCTCGTACGGCGTCACGCGGCGCACGCGGGAGATCGGCGTCCGACTGGCGCTTGGCGCCGAGCCGGGGACCGTTCGCCGGATGTTCATCTGGCAAGGCACGCGTGTGACGCTGCTAGGTGTGCTGGTGGGCGTGATCGCGGCGGCGGGATTCACGAAGTACGTGCAGACGCTGTTGTTCGGCGTCCAGCGGCTGGACGTCGGCGCATTCGTCGGAATGTCTGCCGTCATGCTCGCCGTCGCGCTCATCGCCAGCTACGTTCCGGCGCGGCGCGCATCGCGCGTCGATCCTCTGGTCGCGCTTCGCGGCGAGTGAGCTGGGTACTCTAGGAAAACCATGAGAAAAAATCTGCTTGCTGTCGCACTTGCCCTCGTCGCATTCGTTCCGGGACTGGCCGCCCAGAGCACCACCGGCTTTTCGGGTAAATGGGAAGGCACGTTCAAGATGCAGCGCCCGGACGGCACCGAAGGTGACGCGCGACCGGTGGTGTTCAATCTGACGCAGAAGGGCAAGGTGCTCACCGGCACGGCGGGCCCGGCTGACAGGCAGTGGAACATCGACAAAGGCGTCGTCGACGCGGGCAAAGCGACGTTCGAATTGCAGCAGCCCGACGGACCGCTGTTCAAGTTCACCCTGACGATCGTCAAGGGTCGGCTGCAGGGAGACATGGCGGGCGAGCGCGACGGCGTCGTGCGCGGCCAGGCCAAGGTCGACGCCGCGCGCGCGAAGTAAGGACAATCAGCCACCGCTCTCACCGATTTCTCGAGCGTGCGATCGGCGAATTCGTGCAGCTCGCTCGACGTGTGGGGTGCGGCTGCGGGAATACCTTCTCAAGGGAGGATTCCTGTGAGTTGATCGAGACAGCGGAGCACGCCGCGGACAGCGCAAAGGTCCACCCGCGCGCTATCAACGACACGCACGGCCGAATCATCTCGGCGATTCCTGGGAGCGCGAGGGCGCCGCGCAAGCGCCGGCGAAGCCTCTAGTGGACAGACTACCAAAACACTAGTAGACTGTCTCCTAGGATGCCAAGACGCCACCGTCTGCAACTCCTGCCCGGAACCCTGGAGATGCTCGTGCTCCAGAGCCTCGTTTTCGGTCCGCGGCACGGCCATGGGATCGCAACGACCATCCAACGCACGTCGGACGAGCTGTTGCTGATCGACCATGGGTCGCTGTATCCCGCCCTCCAGCGGCTGGAACGATCGGGGTGGATCACGTCCGCATGGGGCACGTCCGACAACAACCGCCGCGCGCGCTTCTACAAACTGACGCGGGCGGGACGGAAGAGATTGCTGGCGGAGACGGGCAAGTGGGAGCAGATCGTGCGGGCCGTGAAAGGTGTCTTGCGAGCAAAGCCCGAGGAGGATCCCGCATGACGTGGCTCGGCCGCGGCGATCGCGACTATCGCGAAGAGCTCGAGGCACATCTCGAGATGGAGGTCAGGGAGAACCTCGATCGCGGGATGTCTCCCAATGAAGCGAGGCATGCGGCCCTCAGAACATTCGGGAACACCCTGGCGGTGCGACAGAAACTGGCGGAGGGCCGGCCCCTTCATGTCTGGGAGACGCTGTCGCAGGATCTCCGGTACGGAGCGCGGTTGCTGAAACGCAGTCCGGGCATGACCGCCGCGATTGTCGTCACGCTCGCCTTGGGAATCGGTGCCAACGCGGCCATCTTCAGCCTGGTCGAAGCGGTCATGCTGCGCATGTTGCCGGTGCGCGAGCCGCACTCGTTGGTCATCGTACGGGCGCTGAGCCGTCAGGGCGTTCGGGATTCGTTCTCCCACACCGACTACGAGTGGCTCAGAGATCACGCCGAGACGTTTTCAGCCATGTCCGCTTCCGCAGTGTGGACGGTGAGCCTCGACGCCGGCGATCGTAAGGAGCGTGTCACAGCCCAGCTCGTGTCCGGGAGTTATTTTGAGATGCTCGGCGTCGCCCCGGCGGCGGGCCGCGCGATCATGCAGGACGACGATCGCCAAGGCCGCCGCGTTGCCGTCCTCAGCCATGCTTATTGGCAACGCGCATTCGGCGGACGCGATGACGCGCTCGGCAAAGATCTGAAACTGGACAGAACTTGGTTGACGATCGTCGGCGTTGCGCCGCCGGGATTCAACGGAGAGTTCGCGAACAACGCTCCTGATTTCTGGCTACCGCTCGGCGTCCAGCCCGCCGTGTCTGGCCCTGAGCGCTCGTACCTGAATACGCGCAACGCGAGCTGGCTGGAGGTCATGGGTCGTCTCCGCCCTGGTGTGACGGTCGCACAAGCACGCGCCGGCATGCAGCCCCTTCTCGAATCGCTGCGCGCCGATCTGCGTGTGGACTCGCAAAATGATTACCTTGGCGGGATTGCGATCGAGCCGGGAGGCGGCGGTCTCTCCAGCCTGCGCGACTATTACGCACAACCGTTGCGTGTGCTGATGGCCCTGGTCGGTCTCGTGCTCCTGATCGCGTGCGCCAATGTCGCCAATTTGCTGTTGGCGCGGTCGGCCGCGCGGCGGCGGGAATTCGCCGTCAGGCTCGCTATCGGTGCCGGACGGGCCCGCGTGGTGCGGCAGCTCCTGACCGAGTCCTTCCTGCTTGCCGCGATGGCATCGGTCGCTGGCTTGGCGACGGCCGAAGGTATCGTGCAGATCCTGCTGGCCGTCTCGGAGGTACAAGGTCTGGACGTGCACGTGAACCTGCCGGTGCTCGCCTTCACGGTCGCCATCTCGTGCGCGGCGGCGATCGCGTTTGGATTGGCCCCCGCGCTCCAAAGTAAGCGCATCGATCCCTGGCCGACGCTGAAAGATGGAACCAATGCTGCCGGCACCGGCGCGCGTTTCAGTCCCTCCCGCCTCCTTGTCGTGACGCAGACGGCGCTCTCGCTCGTGCTGCTGATTGCCGCCGGTCTGCTCCTCCGAACGTTCCTGAATTTGAAAGCGATCGATCCGGGGTTCGACGAACAGGTCCTGGAAGCGAATCTCGACACGTCGCTGGTTTCCGGAAATGGAGTCGTCTTGCCTGACGCTCTGCTCGAACGGCTGTCTTCCCTTCCCGGCGTGGAGTCAGCGAGCTTCTCTCAGTTCGGTTTCGGCCGTGGGGCGTCGCGCATTTGCTGCATCTCGCTGGAGGGGTACGTTCCTCGCGCGAATGAAGACAAGAACGTCCGGGTCCATTCGGTCAGCCCCGAATACTTCCGCTCCATGAGCATTCCGCTGATTGCCGGCCGTCCGTTCTCGCACGCAGACAGGGATGGAGCGCCGAGCGTTGCGATCATCAACGAGACAATGGCACGTCGTTATTTCCGCGGCGTCGACCCGCTGGGAAAACGATTCGCCTGGTCGCCGACCGATTCCAAGGACACCGAGATCGTCGGCGTAGTCAAGGATGCCAAGTACGACAACCTCAGGCAGGATTCTCCTCGTCTGGTCTATCTTTCCGCCTTGCAGCAGGACTCTTCCGCGAACTTCGTGCAGATTCGCGGGAGGACGCGCAGCGAGCGCGAGCTTCGAACACTCCTCGACGATTCCCGCGCGGCGATTCGCGCGGTCAATCCGAGTATTCGGATCGTCTCACTCGAATCCCTCGCGGCAGCAGTCAATCGCACATTGGCGCCCGAGCGGCTCGTGAGCTGGCTGTCGATGGGATTTGGGGTGCTGGCGCTGATATTGACCTCAATCGGCCTCTACGGAATTCTGGCTTACAGCGTCGTCCTGAAGACCACGGAGTTCGGGATTCGTATGGCACTGGGCGCTGGAAGGCTGACCATCCTGCGAATGGTGATGAAAGAAGCTCTGGTCCTGGTGAGTATCGGTCTGATGCTGGGCCTTACTGCGGCAGGTTTGCTCGCCAATCTGGGTGCGAAGCTGCTGTTCGAAGTCCACCCACGCGACACGTCGACGTTCGTGTTGGCGACGTCGATCCTGATTCTCGTGGCCGTTGCGGCAGGTTATGGTCCCGCGCGTCGCGCGACGAGAGTCGAGCCCGTGACCGCGCTCCGAAACGAATAGCGGCGACCGCCGTCACGCTCGCTCATGACAGACCGTCTCCGGCGACGACCGAGCACTACGAAAAGAATCACACCGATAACGACCGGTGCGAGGGATAGAAGATCGTTCTCGCCGAACGCAGCGGTCACGCCCGTGTACACGATGAACGCGAACGCTCCCGCCATGCACGCGCCCAGCACCAACGCGCACAGGATGATCCACTCAGTGGCCGCATACGGCGACGTCCACCCCTTGCGCGGCTCGCTCATCGGTCGTCATGCTACCCGAGGATCGTCGAATCGAGTCCGCGCGGCTCTCAGCCCAAATTCTGTCGGCCGGTGTCGAACGATCAGGTACACTCACGCGCCATGCATTTCACACTCGCCCTTCTCCTGGCCCTCGCAGCATCGTTCCAGCCGAAAGCGCCCGCGGTGGAACCCGGATTCACCAGCCTGTTCAACGGAAAGGACGTGACTGGATGGAAGATCAGCGGTTCGCCCGAGTCGTTCAGCGTCCGCGACGGTGCAATCGTGGCGAGCGGGCCAGCCAGCCATGCCTACTACGACGGTGCTTTTCGGAATCACCGTTTCCGCAACTTCGAGCTGCGGATCGACATCATGATCCGCCCAGGCGCCAACGGCGGAGTTTATGTCCTGACGGAATTCGAGCAGGAAGGCGGCAACGAACGGGCGTCCGGGCGATTCCCGTCCAAGGGTTTCGAGGTGCAGGTCTACAACGGCACCGGCGGCCCGAGAACCGGCAGTCTCTACCACGTCGTCGATCTCGACGAGTCGCTCGTCAAGGATGACGAGTGGTTCACTCAGACGATCATCGTGAACGGTGACACGATCGTCGTGAAGATCAACGAGAAGCAGGTCGTGAACTGGACCCAGCCGGGGCTGGACCGGGGGGCGCGAGGGACCCGGTCGAAGAATGACTGGCCCCGGCACGATTGCGCTGCAGGCTCATGATGCGAAAAGCGCCGTGCTCTACAAGAACATCCGCATCAAGCCGCTCGACTGATTCCGTCCGCACGACGCGGCGGATTCATTTCGCTGAGGCTCACGAATACATCGGCTGCCGTGCGTTGACGGCGCTCCACCCGCGACCGATCCGGTAGATGAACCACACGCTCACGATCGCCAACGGAAGCCACGCGATCAGCAGGCCGATCCCGAACGTGCCGATGATGAAGAGCACGCAGAGCGAAACCCACAGGAGCCCGAACCAGAACGTCCGGATCTGCCAGCGGAAATGCGACTCGAGCCACGTGCCGCGCACCTCGCCGCGCTTCACGTAGTTGAATACCACGGCGATGATCGACGGCCACCCGGTCAGAAACGCGCCGACGATCGTGGCGGCGCCGACGATGCCCATCACCAAGCTGAACGCGTGGAGGGCCTAGATGGCCTGGGTCCACCCAATCAGCGACGACTCGGGCATCGGACGCGCGGCGGGCAGCGGTTCGTAGGGTCGGCTCTCCATACCACAAGTTTACGAGAACGACGTCCCGGCGTTCGCGACAACCTCGGCCCCACTAACTCGGCCGCGAATCTCCCCGCATTTACCACGCACCCGCGCGATCTCGACGACCCGCGCGTGTTCCTGCTGCTCTCAGCCGCCGGCCTGTACGCGCTCATGGCGTTCACGGTCGCGCAACGTCGCCATGAGATCCGTATCCGTTCGGCTCTGGGCGCCCAGCCGGTCCATCTGGTGGCGGCTGTGTTCAGGCGCGCGTTCTGTCAGATCGGCGCCGGTTCGGCGGCGGGGATGCTCGCCGCCTACCTCGCCGGGCGTACGTGCCGATTGAACAAATCGGCGGCCTGCCGATTCCCGGCATCCTCCCCGACGCGGCCGCGTTCATGCTGCTCGTCGGCGTCCTCGCGTCGCTGGGTCTCGCCCGGCGCGGCCTCCGGATCGATCCCACCGAACCGTTGCGAAGCGAGTAGGGAAACCGCACTGGCGGCCCGCGCGAGCAATTCCTGCTACTGTTCGACCATGCACTCGCTGAAACACATCATCTGCGTCATCTTCGTCGCCGCCGCGTGCGTGTCCGAGGCGAATGCCCAACGCATCGCGAAGGACCAACCGTACGGCACGGCGTCCGAACGTCAAGTGCTCGACGTGTACGCGCCTCCCGGCGCCAAGAACCTGCCCGTGGTGTTCTGGATCCACGGCGGCGGCTGGCAGACTGGCGACAAGACGATGGTGGCCCTCAAACCGAAGGCCTTCACGGACGCGGGCCTCGTCTTCGTCTCGATCAACCATCGACTGCTGCCAACCGTCGACATGGCCGCGATCACGCGCGACGTCGCGAGCGCGCTGGGCTGGGTACACAAAAACATCGCGGCGCACGGCGGCGATCCGAACAGGCTGCTCGTCATGGGGCACTCATCGGGGGGGCAGCTCGCCGCGCTGATGTGCACGGACGACCGCTATGCGAAGGCGGAAGGCTTCTCGTTGAGGACGATCAAGGGCTGCGTGCCCGTAGACGCAGATACGTTCGACATTCCCGCGATCATCGACGTGGCCGAAACACGCGCGCGAGCGCATCACCTGCCGCTGCCGACGTATGGTCACCGGCAAAAATTCGGGGACGATCCGGCGAAGCATCGCGACTTCTCCGCGGTGACGCACGTCGCGCGCGACAAGGGCATCCCTCCGTTCCTGATCCTGCACATCGCGGGGCATCCGGATACGACCGCGCAAGCGCGGCGCCTGGCCAACGTCCTCGAGGCCGCTGGGATTCCCGTGAAGGTCGTCGCCGGACGCGAGACCACGCATGCGAGCATCAACGACAACATCGGCGCGGCAAACGATCCCGTGACGAAGGAGTTGTTCGCGTTCGTCGCCGACGCGCTCCGTCCAGCCGCGCAGAATCCTTCGGGGCCGACGCAATGGCTCCAGCCCGAGCTGCGCGCGTTGAAGTAGGATGGGCGTAAGTGTCGGACGAGTTCGTGGTCGTTTGTCCCTTTTGCGGTGAGCAGGTGGAGATTTACGTCGAGCCTGACGTCAACGGCAGCTTCGTCCAGGACTGCGAGGTCTGCTGCAATCCCTGGCGCGTCAACGTGACCGGGCGCGGCGAGGAGCGCGTTGTCCAGGTGACACGCGCGGACGGGTCGGAGTGACAAGTCAAGTCGCGCGCGTCGGCCTGCTCGCGATGGTCTGCGCGTTGGCGCTCGTCTCCGCCACGCACGCACAGCGGGGATATGGACAGCGATCGTTTCGCGAGGGAAGCTTTCCACCGCAATTCCCGCCCGAGGACTTTGCCGATGGCGGCTTCACCATCTGCAAGCTGATGTACACGCAGGTGCGGCGCGAGCAGTGGGGCATCGGCTGGATCACCGACTATCCGTACGCCGCCGTCAACCTGATGATCCGCGCGTCGGAGCTGACCAAGATCAACGTCAGCATGGACGCAGACCACAATCCACATCCCTGGGTGGTGAGGCCGACGGACGCGGCGTTGTTTCAGTGCCCGATGATCATGGCGTCGGACGTCGGCACCATGGGTATCAATGACATCGAGGCAGCGCGGCTGCGGGAGTACCTTCTCAAGGGAGGATTCCTGTGGGTCGATGACTTCTGGGGCACTGACGCGTGGGAACAGTGGGTCAGTCAAATTCGGAAAGTATTTCCCGCCGGCGAGTATCCGATCGTCGATGTCCCACCAACGCATCCGATACTCCGTACCTATGCCCCGGTGGGGCGCGTGCCGCAGGTTACGAACATCCAGTTCTGGCGCGGATCCGGCGGCGCCGAAACATCGGAGCGCGGCTCGGACAGCGCCGAGGTCCACACGCGCGCGATCAGCGACGCGCACGGCCGAATCATGGTCCTCATGACCCACAACACCGATCTCGGTGATTCCTGGGAGCGCGAGGGTGAGGATCCGGCATACTTCTACCAGTTCTCCCCGCCGGGCTATGCCGTCGGCATCAACGTCCTCCTGTACCTGCTGACGCACTGACGCACTATACTCGCGACATTCGAGAGGTGGACGGATGCATCGACGGTCTTTCTTTCATGCGGCGGCGAGCTCGCTGGTTCTTGGTGCCGGAACTGTCTGGAGCGCGTCGGCGCCCACCTTCGGCAAGGCTCCGGTGGGCAAGGCGCAGACGCCGGCCTCGCCTGTGTCTTTTCCCGGCATCGCCAATCCACTCGAAGGCGGCGTCGACGCGATCGCGACGGGCTACATCTGGACCGAGGGTCCCGTGTGGGTGGGAGGAGAGGACGGACACCTGCTCTTCTCCGACGTCCCGGGCAACGCCATCTACTCCTGGGATGGCAAGCGGACCACCGTGTTCCTGGCGCCGTCCGGCTACCAGGGCTTCCCGATTCCCGCCACGATCCGCGAGGGCGGCTCGAACGGCTTGGCGCTGGGCCGTGGTGGATTGCTGATCGCCGACAGCGGGACTCGGGCACTGGCTCGAGTGGATCTCGCCACGCGTCAGAAGGTCGTGTTCGCGGAGTCCTATCAAGGCAAGCGCTTCAACAGCCCGAACGATCTCGTGGTCGCCCGCAGCGGCGCCGTGTACTTCACCGATCCTCCTTACGGCCTGGCGGGGGTGCAGAAGTCACCGCTCCGGGAGTTGACGTATACCGGCGTCTTCCGCGTGACGCCGGACAATCAGGTGCAGCTGATTGCCGACAACCTCTTTCCGAACGGCATTGCGTTGTCGCCGGACAACCGGATTCTGTATGCCACGGACAATTCGGGCTGGGTGGCGATCGATCTCGATGCGTCCGGCATGCCGACCGGACAGCGGCCGTTCGTCGCCAGCGAAAAAGTCGGGGGCGCGCGCGGTGACGGCATGAAAGCCGACTCCGCCGGCAACATCTGGACGAGCGGCCGCGGCGGGATCTACGTCTTCTCACCGAAGGGCGAACACATCGGCTTCGCCCCCATCGCGGGCCGCGTCTCGAACTGCGCGTTCGGGCCCGGCCGATACCTCTACGTCACCAACGACACGCAGGTCGTGCGCGGCCGCATTCGCGCCGACTTTCCCGGAGGGTCGCCGATCCAGTACTGACGCGCTACCCACCAATCCGGAAATCTCGCGTCGTCGTCTCGCTGTCCCGCAGCGTGACCTTGGCGGACGACGACACGAGTTGCTCGAGCAGCGTTGGATCGTTCCATTCACCTGTCTCGAGATCCGCGAGCGCCGCGAGGAAGTACTCGCCGGGCGGAAGGCCCTTGACGCTGAAGGTGCCGTCGCTGGACGGCCGCGTCATACGCACGCGGCGCGAGCCGGGCGTCCAGTGCTTGCGGTCGGATGAGAAAACGAGAATGTAGTACTCGGTCGCGGCACGGCCGCCACGATCTTGGAAGACCCCAGTGAGGCTCGTCGGCGTGTCCGTATACGTCACCGTCCAGTCCACCGGTTCGTTGGGGTTCACACGAAGCGGCGCCTCGAAAGATTCGCGGCCGTTCGCGGTGGAGGCTTTGATCTCCCACTTCTCGCGCGCGGCTGGCGCGTTCCACGTCGTCACGAAGCGATACGTGTCCGGTGTGACGCCTGCGAACGTGAACCGCCCTTCCGCATCCACGCGGCCGCCGCCGCTCGCTTGAAGCTGGCCGCCCGATCCAGGCGGCACGAGCACGAACGACAGCGTCTGCAGCTCGGCGGCCGTCGGCTGCGAGCCCTCGAAGACGACGCGCCCGTTGACGGCGACGCCGGGCTGAAGCGTCAGCGGAACGTCGAGATCCTGACCGCTCACGATCACGTCAGCCGCAGCCCACAGCGCCGGCGTGTTGGGCGGTGGCGCGCCGCGACCGCTTCCGATGATCGCTTTGATCGTGTACGCGCCAGGCGCAACGGCGGTGAACACGTACGTGCCATCGGGGCGCGGCTGCGCGGAGAAACCGCGCAGCCCGGCTCCCGCGAGCATTTCGGTTTGCGCGCCGGCCGGCACGAGCCGTACCGAGAGGGACGGCGGAACGGAACCTGTCGGCGAGCTGATCGTGCCCGAGATGGTCGCCGTCGGCACGAGCTGAATCATGACGTCAACGCCGGTGCGCTCCTCGCTGACCCCGAGGGCAATCGCCGTCGCAGCACCGATGTCGGTGACGCCGGGATGAAAGATCGGTGCGTAGTTGAGGCGTGCCCCTGATGATGACGATGATGGCGGAAGTTTCGCCTGGCCCGGCTTGATCGGAGGGGTGGAGGCGCCGGCGCGAGCGGCCTGTAATGCCTGACGCACCTCCGCCGACGTCAGTTGTCGAATGTCGTCGTTGCCTCGCCCTGACGAGACGTTCGGCACGACGATCACGAGATAGCCGCCGGGGGGAAGGCCGTACGCACGATACTCACCGCGATCGTCCGTGAGACCCACGCTCCCGGTGCTCGGTGCGCCGAGCGTGCGCTCGCCGGTCACCGCGTTGTAGCCAAGCTTCAGCACTCGCACGTTCAAGCCAGGCACAGGCCTGCCGCCACTGTCGCGCACGATGCCGGTGATCACACCGCCGCGCGCGATCGTCATCGCGAGATTCGCGACGGCCTCGCCGTCCTTCACGACGATCGGCGTTCCAACGCGGTCCGGCCGTGACGCGCCGTAGCTGGCTCTGAGATACGCGTTCTTGAACGCCTGCAGCATGTACTGGCCGGCTGGGAGACCGCCAAAGGCAAACGTGCCGTTGTCGTCGGTTGTCGTGGTTTGACCTGGCGTAGTGCCCGCAACGTTCGAGAGCGTCACGCGTACGCGACGCGCCGGCTGCTTCGCGGCGTCGTTGACGAAGACCGTGCCGGAGATCGACGCGGTGCCTGCAGCGACGCGCGCGTTGTCGCGTGCTGGCGGCTGCGCCGCGATGCCGGCGACGCACGCGATCGCGAAGATCAGAACGATGCGGAAGCGGAAGATCATCGGATTGTCTTCAGGCGGAGATCGAGCGTCTTCGGCGGATCGTCCGCGGCGACGGTGAGCGTCGTGGCTTGCGTCGCGAGCGCTTCGAGCGTGGCCGGATCCTTCCACAAGTCGATGTCGGCGGATCCGATCGCGATCGCATAGTAGTCGCCTGGCGGCAAGTGGTCGATCGTGTAGACCCCGCGTCGCGTCGTCAGCGCGCTCGTCAGCGTCCGCGGCGATGCGCCGTAGCCCGACCACTTCCACGGATCGACAGGAAACACGAGGACGACCGCGGTCGCGCTCGTGGAACCCTGATCGTCGGTCACGGTGCCGGACACTTTCGAAGGCCGATCGGTGTAGGTCACGACGATCGACGTTGCGTCCGCGTTCAAGTCGAACGCCCGGTCCGTGATGTCCTTGCCGCCCAGCGTGACGGACTGCACGAACCAGCCGCCGGACTCGTAAGGCCGCGCGATGTACTGACCGCCGGCGGCCAACGTAGAAAACGTCAGCGTCGCGCCTTTCGTTGGCTCCGCAAACAACTGTCCGGGCTCGCCGAACGGCGTCTCGAATACGATTCCCGCGAGCCTCGGCGGCGCGCTGCTTCCGCGGTATTCGATCCGGCCTTCGACGCGAAGCGCGGGTCGAAGCGCGACGATGAGATCGGAGACGTCATCGGCGCCGACCGAGACGGGTTGCGAGATCCAGTACGCGGACTGACCTTGTTGAATCGCCCTTGAAAGGAATCGGTTCGCGTGAGTGAGGACGTACTCGCCGGCGGGCACGCCGAGGAGCGTGAACCGGCCGGCCGCATCGCTCATGCCGGTGACCGTCTCGAAGCCGACGTGATCCGGCCCGCTGACGAGACCCGTGGTGATGACGTCGCTCATCGCCGCGCCGACCAACCGGATCGTTGTCGGCGTCGGAACCGATCCGTCCGGCGCCACGAGGCGGCCGGATACGCGCACTGCCGGCACCGGCCGCACCGAGATCGTGATGTCCGTTCGCTCCTCGCCCGCTTCAAGCGCAATCAGCGTCGCGGCGCTAGCCGTCGCCGCGTTGGGAAAGTACGTCGTCGGATACACGGCCATCCGGCCCGCCGCCGACGGTGGCGGAGGAATCATCACGCGATTCAACGTCAGCAAAGCGAAGTCGCCCGCTTGTTGCGTTCGAGGCTGCCCGAGCAGCGACACCTCGCCGACGCCGACGAAGAACAGGTCGTTCCGGACCGTCGTATCGGACTTTTCCAGGAAAGCGGCCGGCACGGTGGTCTGCGTGGAGGGCACGAGCACCACGTACTTCCCAGGCATCAACTGCGAGAGCCGGAACATGCCGCGATCGTCCGTCGTCGCGATCGGCACGAGCTCGGGAATCACCTGCATGTTTCCGAATCGCGGGCGTCCGGCGAAGACGTCTTTGATGAGCGCGCGCACCGCGACGCCGACGACCGGTTCGCCGGCTTCGTCCACGACGGTGCCGGCGATGACACCGTACTTCCAGACCTTGAGCGTAATGTCCGTGGGCCGCTCGCCCTCGGCGAGAGAGACGAGAAGGGTCTGACCCCAAGCTCGGCGCTGCCCGTACGTCCCGGGAGCATAGCCGTCCTTCTTGGCTTCCAGGAAGTACTCGCCCGCCGGGAGATCGGTGAAGAAGAATCGGCCCTCGCCGTCCGCCATCACGCGACCTCTCGGCGTTGTCGGATTCTCGAAATACTTCGGCATCGTCAATACGACGATGGCCTCGGGTACGGGATCGCCGGTGGCGGAATCCACGACCTGGCCGACGATCATCCCGGTGCGTGGGCCAGGTGGAGCGCCAGCGGTGGGGAGGACCTGGGCGGAACCCTCAATCGTCAGCGCGAGCATGACGACGAGAGGAACGATCCGCGGCGCCTGAGCGAGCCAGATCATGGCGGTTCAGAATATTACTGATTACGGCGTGTGCTATTCGACGGTGTAGCCAAGCGCTGCCGCGTTTTCCCTCACTCGAAGATCGCGCGTCACGACAGTGATGAGTGCCGGCGGTTCGCCAAGCAGCTCCGTCGTTGCGAGGTGCACGGCATCGAGCGTGCGAATCGGTTCCACTGGAAACGGCCGGCGGACACGGTTGAGCACTGTGTCTGTTACGGCGACAAGAAAACAGCGCCGCTCAAATCGACGTAGCGCACGTACCGCCGCACGCTCTTCGTCAGATGTCAATCGAGCGGTCCTGCGAGCGCGGAGAATCGCACGGGCGGTTTCCGCGATTGTCAAAGAGGACGTCACCTGCCGTCCGCGAGCGCGCACAGATTTCAGCGCTCCCGAGTCATGCTCCAGCAGCGCGGCGACCAATGCGCTGGACTCGATGTATCGCACGCTGACGCTTCCGGCCAGAGACGCGGGCGCTTTCGCGCTACGTTTCGCCACGGTCAGCATCAATCAGTTCAGTAGCTGTTCCATCGGGAAGGCGGATATCGGGCCACCCTTCGGTCGGGTCACCGGGTTCGAGCGGTGGCCGGATCACGCCTGAGGCCACGAGCTCGTCGAAGCGGGTCGACGTGCCTTTCGTTCGTGCGCCTGGCGGGACAAGCTCCGCGACGACGCGGCCATGGGCGGTGATGGCGATACGTTCACCCGCTTCGATCCGCCGGATGAAGCGACTCAAGTTGTCTTTCAGCTCGCGGATCCCAGTAGACGTCACTCCAAGATTATAGCTACATGTGGCCACATTCGACAAGGTGGAGCGATGTCGTGCGGTTGAGAATCGCCGCGATCCCACGCCGCTCCGCGCCCATTTCGATTCTGTCGACCGAAGGTCCCATCCTGTGACACCGTGACGACTCTCAAGCCCTGAAAACGCGAATACATTAGGGAAACCGCGCCTTCCACGTGACCGGCGGGGCACGCCCCTTGCCCTTCTCGATCCGCTCTCCCGGAAGGTCGCATGCTGCTCGATCTCCGTCTGCCAGTCTCCGCGCTGGTGGTGTTGTGCCTGATTCCTGCGGCCGTGCGATGGTGGTCCGGACGCGCGCTCGCGCGGCGCCTCGACGATCCGCTCCTGCCCGAGCGCCTGCAGGCGCACGCCCGCCGCAATATCCACGCGCTGTGGACAGTGATCGTTTTCGCGATCCTGCTCGGAGGCTATCGGCATCTGCTCTGGTCGCTGCCGCTGATGCTCATCACTCGAATGGCCGCCGCGTATCCGCTTCGCCGCGCGCTGTACGACGAGAGCTGGACGCTCGCGTCATACGTGATGACAACACTGCGGCTCTTCGTGGCGATCGCCGGATTCTGGTTACTCCTCGCCGCAACGCCGATCCTCGCAAGCGCTGCCGGCTCGCTCGATTGGATCGCCGCGCTCGCGCTCGGAGCGGTGTTGTTCGTCTTGCACGATCGTTCGGCCGATGTATTTCGCAGGCTCGTTCGTTCGCAAGCATTGACAGACGACGCGCTGCTGGCGCGCTTCCGCGCGATTGCCGCGGCGAGCCATGCGGCGCAGCCGAGGTTCGAGTTGATCGATCTGCGCGGCGGCGCGATCGCGAACGCCGTTGCGTTGGGATCGCTGCGCGGCTCCTCCGTTCTCTATACCGACACGCTGCTGCGACTGCTCGACGCGGACGAGGCGGCGGCGATCACCGCGCACGAGATCGCGCACCTCGAGTACTACGACACGCGAAGGCTGCAGTGGCTGTGGCGCATCACGTCCGGATTGATCGCTGCCGCCCTCTGCGCGTCGATGCTGCCTCGGCTGATCCCGGAGCTGTCGCTGCTGATGCTCGCGGCGGGCTGGGTGATGGCGCTCGTCATGACGCTCGGCTGGATCGCGCGTGACAAACAGCGCAACGAAACGGCGAGTGATCTTCGCGGCCTCGAGCTGTGCGGCAATGCGGAGGCGCTCATCCAGGCACTGACGAAGATTCATGTCTTCGCGCGCGTGCCGCGGAGATGGGACACGCAGACGGAAGCGATGGCGAGCCATCCAAGCCTCGCGCGCCGCATTCGCGCGATCCGGGAAGCTGCCGGCGCGGCCCACGCTCCGGCGATCCCGCAGCCCGAGACGGTGCGGGGCGCCGACGGCCGGATCTCGATCACGTTCGACGTCGATCGCCTGCATTGGCAGGAATCGGAAGGCGTCACCCACGTGCTGTCGTATGCGCATCTGATGGAGCTGCGCGTCTACGCACGGACAATGAGCGCCACGCGGCTCGTGGCCGTCGAGCGGGGTGGACGCCGTTGGGAGGTCGCGCTCGACGCTTCAGAGGCGGCGCGCGCGCAAGCGATTCTCGATCGCGTCGACACGCGCCTTTCGGAGCCAGTCGCGCAGTCGCACGCACTGCCGTTGCTTCACGTCGCCAGCGCGTTGGTCGCAATCTGCGCGATGTGGGCCGGGCAGATCATCGTCGCGATCGTGGCGTTGGTCGCGGCGATCAAACCGACTCCAGTATCATTCGCCGCCGTCGGAGGAACCGCACTGGCTGGCGTCGCGATCCTCGGACGCGACGCGCTCGCGACCGGAACCCTGAACAGCCCGTGGCAGGCGTTGCTGCTCGCGGCGGTCGGCATTGGCCTCGTCTTTGGTGCGTGGTGGAAGCGTGAGACCGATGAAAGCCGTACGAGCAAGTGGGCGATTTCCGCGCTCGCCGTGCTCACCGCGCTGAGTCTCGTCCTCATCGTCACGCGCGCGTGGACCGCGGTCGGCCTCTATCAGGCAAGCGTGGCGTTTCCAGCCGCCACGATCCTTCCGTTCGCGCTTGCCGCCGCGATGGCGTGTCAATCGCGCCGCGCGTGGCGGCGCGCCGTCGTCCCGGTGGCGGCTGTCGGGTTGCTCGCCGGCGTCGCCGGCAGCGGAACGTTCCTGCACGCGTTCGGCCGCGATCCGTTTCTCGTCGGCGGACCGCGCCTCACGATCGAGCCATTGACCGGATCACCCGTCGCCGACTTCACGATTCCAATGTCCGCCGCCGACCTGCGTCTGTCACCGAGCGGCAAACGCATCGCGGTGCTGACGTCGCGCGCGCCGATGGGCATCGTCACGACGTTCGCCGTCGGAGCTCCAGGGAACGAGCTCACGCCGATACCCGCGAACGATCTCGTCTTCCTCGACGATGAGCGCGTGCTGACGCTGACGGCGGACGGCGCCAACGCGTTCGTTCGCGAGGTGCGCGTCGGGACGCGGGCGACGGAATGGGAACATCGCATCGAGAACCTCACAGCCGGACGCCTGGCATTTCGGCGCGAATCGAATAGATGGCTGGTGACGGGAAGCAGCTTCGACGGTCAACTCGTTTCGGTCGAGGCACGCCTTGGAAGTCCCGACGTGCAACGCCGCGAATGGACGACGGCAGACCGGTACGGATGGGCGGACGCGTGGGCGCTGGAGGGCGACACCGCTCTTCTCGCACGCAAGCAGTTCGATCTCGACGCGATTGGCAGCGGCGCCCTCGGCTCGACGCTCACGCTATTGCTGTCGCACATTCCGACGCGCCTGACGAGAATCGGGCCCGCCGGCACGATCGATGTCGCGACCTCGCAGCTCGATACGACGTGTTCGGACCGCGTGTTCGACGCGGCACGGCTCGTCTGCATGGCGTTCGACGGCAAGCGGACGCATCTGTTCGTGTTCGAGCCGAGCGACACCGCGCCGCGGCCGGTGGGATCGATCGGCGGACACTTCCTGAGCTATCGGCCCTCGGCGGGTGGGTGGATCAACGGGTGGCTCAACGACGACTGGCTCGCCTCGACGCAGCTCGCGATCGACATCGAATCGCGGCGCGCGATCTCCCTTCCCCGAGATCTCGCCGCGCACGAGCTGACGGTCTGGGGACATGTGGCGGCAACGCTCACGCACCTCGGAACGTCCACGCGCGTGCGTTTCTACCGGCTCGACGCCGGCGGTGACCAGAAGTCGGCGGCCAGGTAGCGACGCACGTAAGCGGTTACGCCGATCGTAACGACAGCATCATGTCAATATCGCGCTCCCCCTACGCCGAATGTGGTTCGTGTGGGCACGCAACTTGCGCATGCGCCGGCTCTTGTGCGAACGGTGCCGTTCGCCGGTTACTGGCCGGTTGCCAGTTCTCGGAGGTGGAGCGTATGCGCATCATCACTCGTTGGACCCTCGGCTCGACGTTCGTGATCGTTCTCGCCGTCACGGCGTCCGCCCACTCGGGAAAGAGATTCGAAGTGACGGACGACTGTGACCCTAACGCCGATTGGGGTCCGGGCTGCTGCCTGCGCGACGAGGGCAACGTGACGCGCGCGGAGTTCGGCGCGGCGAATGCGAACGGATTTCCGGGGCACCCAGCCTGGCGTATCGATCCTCCGTACGTGGCCGAGCAACGTCAGTCCGACATACGCGCCGAGAACACGGGTGGGCGAGGGCATACGTTCACCGAGGTCGCGAGATTCGGCGGTGGATTCGTCGCGGCGCTCAACCCGACAAGTGCCTCACTGGCCCCGGAGTGCGCCGCGGTCGTCGGCGGAGCGCTCGTTCCCGGCCCGGGTGCCCTCGCCACCATGCTCCCGCCGGGAGCCGAGCTTCGAGTCGAAAACCTCGCGCCAGGCACACACAACTTCCAGTGCTGCATCCACCCCTGGATGCGGACGACGGTGAAGATCGAACCGAAGCGCAATTAGCACGACTGAGGCGCCCGAGCTGCTGCTTGCGGGGTCACCGCCCTGCAGGCAGCAGGCGCTCGAGCTCGTCGAAAAAGTTGATCACGAATACCACCGTGTCGTGCGCGGTCACGCCGGCCGTGTCCGGACTGGCGACGACAATGCGCTTGCCGTCAGGGTGCAGGTCGAACTTCCGTGTGGGGCCGGCGGTGATGTAGCGCGCGGAGGACCACGGGCGCGGCGTCCCGGACTTGAAGACACGGCCGTCAAACTGGTACGGGACCGTCACGATCTGATCCTCGGTCGTGAACAGGATCTCTTTCGCCGTCTTCGACCAGACCGGATGCGCCGCGCCTCCGGCGGACACGCGCCACGGCACTCCGGTCCCCTCGACCGGCTTGACGTAGATGTCAAAGGATCCCGATACCATCGACATGTACGCGACCAGCCGGCCGTCCGGGGACAGCGCGCCGGATCCGTCGAATGGTTTTCCGTCGCTGATCGCTCGGGGCTTCCCGGCCGTCCAGCCTTTTTCAGCGCTTCCTTCGAGAGGCAGGACCCACAGACGATTGCCTTCCCCATACAGGATGAAGCGGCCGCTCGAGTGCACGTCGCTGGTCACGATTCTGCCGGGGATCGTGATCAGGCGTTCCGCTTTGCCGGAGCCGTCGGCCGGCTGCCAGGAGATGCTTTGCGCGCCAGCCGCTGCGTCCGAGGCGTACACGATCCGGCGGCCATCCTGCGTCCAGATCGGATTCGAGTGGTTCGCCGGGTCGGATGTGAGCTGTGTCAGTCGATCTGATTCGGTGTCGTAGATGGCTATCTGGTCGTGGCTTCCGTACGCGACCTGCAGCGCGATCCGCTTTCCGTCCGGCGAGAATCGTGGATTTCCCCATGCGCCTGGCGTGGTCTTGAGCGCGGACGTCTCCCCGCGCGCGGTCATCCAGTAGATTCGCGCATCGAGACTTGCCGGGTTGCCCGGGATGTACGCGAGCGTACCGTTGGCCCCCACGGAATACTGCGCGTTGCCGGAGAGGTGCGTCGCCGCGATGTGATCGATCAGTGCAACTGGCGCGGACGTCGCCGCGAGCCGCTCGAGATCGAACCGCACGCCGTAGAGCGTCCCCGCGTGCACGTACAACAGATGTCCTGTCGGCACGTAGCGGCCGTGATAACCGCCGCGCACGACGATCGTGCCGGCGGTGCCGGGCGTTGTCTGGACGCGCAACGTGCCGCTATCCCAGTTCGACACGTCGCTGTGGCTCGAGTAGAGAACCTTTCCTCCGGGCAGAATCTGCGGCCATCGGTGGGTCGTTTCGTCCGGTCCCAAAATAGTTCCGCGATCGGTCCGCGCGCCGGTCGCGGTGATTCACGAGCGGTGTCTGGAAAAGGAGGCTCGACTGGAACAGGATGTCGCCATTGGCGTCCCACGCCGCACCGCGTCCCGTTCCCGCATCGATCAACGTCGTGATGGCGCCGCCGGCGATGGGTATGGTTTTGAGCCCGCCCGACGCGAAGAATCCGATCTGGCTTCCGTCGGCCGAGAAGAACGGATTGGCCGCATTCTCAGTGCCGGCGAGCTCCACGGGTGCGGGTTGATCGAGGCGCCGCGCGTAGAGCCGCGTCGTGTTGTCGCGGCGCACGCGGATGACGATCGTGCGGCCGTCGGGGGACAGGACGGCGGCGGGACCGGCGCCATCGATCGCGAGTGAGCCGGGAACGCCGATGCTGGTCGTGAGGCGCGTGACGCTCGTCGGCGTACGAGGCGTCGATGATGGCCTCGGCACGAGGACGACGGCCAATGCGACGGCGGTCGCCGCAAACAACAGCCACGGCACGAGCGTTCGCGCGCGCGACGTCGCAGTCGCAGGAGCGACGCCTGTCGCCGCGGTTGCAGATCCGTCAGGATTCGCGAGCGCACGATCGAGCGTGATGCGGGCCCCGCCAATGTCGCGAAGGCGCTGCCGCGGATCGCGCTCGATACAGCGCTCGAGCAGCGTGCGGACGGCCGGCGGCGTTCGTTCCGGCAGCGCCGTGAAGGCGATCGGTTCGCGCAGCACAGCAGCCAACGTGTCAGAAATACCCTCGCCCTTGAAGAGCCGCGTCGCCGTCAGCATCTCGTAGAGCACGACGCCGAATGCCCACACGTCGGCGCGTTTGTCGACGATCTTGCCGCGCGCCTGTTCGGGCGCCATGTAGGCCGCCGTACCGAGAATCGTGCCGAGCTCGGTTGCTCGCGCGGTCACAGTCGGCGAGTTCAGCGGATCGCTGTTCGCGGGCTCGTCGACCGCCTTGGCGAGGCCGAAATCGAGGACTTTCACCGTGCAGTCCTCGAGATCTGTCGGCGTGCCGCGCAGCAGCAGCTTGATGTTCGCGGGCTTCAAGTCGCGATGGATGATCCCCAGGTCGTGCGCGGCTTCGATCGCCTCGGCGATCTGACGTGCGATGCGAAGCGCGTCACGAATCGCGATCGGCCCGCGCGCGATGCACTCTTCGAGCGTAGGACCGTCGACGAGCTCCATGACGATGGCGCGGGTGCTGCCGCTCTGCTCGAAACCGTAGACCTGCGCGATGAGCGGATGGTTGAGGGTCGCGAGCACTTTTGCTTCGCGATCGAAGCGCGCGAGACGATCCGCGGCGGCGGCAATCGATTCCGGAAGGACTTTGATCGCGACGTGACGATCGAGACGTGTGTCGCGCGCTCGATAGACCTCGCCCATGCCGCCGCGGCCGAGACTGGCGATGATCTCGTACGAGCCAAGGCGCGTGCCTGCGGTCAGGGACATGCCGCTCAGCGCGCCCTCATCGTCAACCACCATTTCATCGTCGACGTCACGAGATCCGCTGCGTCCTGCAGGACAAAATGTCCGGCGCCGGGAACCGTCACGAGGGTGAGGTCCTTCTCGAGCCAGTCCCATGTGCCGGCGAGTCCGTTGCGGTGCAGCTCGCGATCGTCGAGGCCATGGAACATCAGCACGGGCACTTTGATTTTCGGCAGTTCGGGAAGGACCGGCGCGTCGGCGCCCGATCCTTTCGGATAGTTGGCCTTGTAGTAGTTCAACATCGCGTCGAAATCCGACTGTGCGAAGGCTTCGACGTAGCGCTTGCGCGCGGCCGCGTCGGTGACCCAACCCGAGAGCGTTTCCGGCGTCATCGGCCTCCCGAAAAAGATATTCGCGTCTTTCGGCGATCCGCGTTGGAACGTGCGCGCGTATTCGCTGTTCGCGATCTGCTCCGGGTTCGACTTGAGCTCGCGCAAGAGGCCCTGCGGATGCGGCAGGTTGAGGACGATCAGCCGCTCCGTCATCTGCGGCAGATTCATCGCGAACTGCCACGCGACCATGCCGCCCCAGTCGTGGCCGACGATCGTCGCCTTGTCGCGACCGAGATGCCGGACGACGGCCGCGACGTCCGCCACGAGCAGCCGCATGGCGTAGTTCTCCATGCCCGCCGGCTTGTCGCTCAAGTTGTACCCGCGTTGATCGATGGCAACGACCTGGAACGTGTCCGACAGCGCCGCCATCGGCTGCCGCCAGGAGTACCAGAAGTCGGGAAAGCCGTGAATCATCACGACGAGCGGTCCCGTGCCGAGCGTCGCATAGTGAATCTTCACGCCGCCCTCGGACACCGCGTACCCGTGTTTCACGCGATCGAAGACGTCCTCCTGGCGTGCGGAGAGGGCCGACGAGAACACGAGGCAGGCAGCCACCGTCGTGATAGCTAGGCGCATGGGCAAGGGAGTGACTCCTTTCAGGCGGGATGATAGCCTAGCCCCACCGCGAAGGAGATCGTTCATGCGACCAATGAAGAGTGCGCTGCTCGTGTTCGTCGCCGTCACCGCCGCCGCCGCGCAATCAACGGATCCGTTGCTCTCGGACACGCGATTGACCGTTCACACCCTGCTTCGAGAGGACATCTTCGCGGGATTCCGGAACGACAACATGGAGCGGTTCGCCAAAGGGGAGCAGAACATCGAGATCCTGCTCAAGGAGCGTCCCGATCAGCGCGCCAACCTGCTGGCGTGGAAGGCGCTCGCCTCGACGTATCGCGCCGTGCGCGCGCACGAGTCGGGACAGGCGGAAGAGTTCGGCCGCCGCTACGCCGAGGCGCTCGACGGCTTCGCGGCCGCCGCGAAGCTCGAGTCGGGAAACGGCGGCGTCGCGGCAATCGCAGGCGGAACGTTTGCCCTCTTTGCGGACCGGCTGCCTGAGAAGCATCGGGCCGCCGCGTGGTCACAGGCCTACGACAACTATGCGATGCTGTGGAAGCAGCAGGGCGAGGGGATCGAGAAGCTCCCGCTCCACCACAAAGGCGAAGTTCTTGCCGGATTGGCGCAGTCGGCGCAGCGCACCGGTCGCACCGACGAAGTCGCGCTGTACCTCGACAAAATGCTGACGCTCCTCGCCGACACGCCGTACGAGACGATGGCGAAGCAGTGGAAGTCGGATCCCGCGAGCGCGGCGACCACCAATCTCACGTGCAAGGGCTGCCACGGTCCGGGACGGCTCGCCAATCGGATCGAGGTGCTCAAGCAGCAGCAGTGACTGCGTCTCTGTGACTGACCCGAAGCCTAGCCCCCTGACCGCTGGAACGTAACGGCGCCCGCGCCTGCGCCGTCGATGCGCACCAGCACGAACGGGAACGTCAACGCCTGGCTGACCATCGCGCTGGGGGCAGGCTTCTGCTCGCGCCACCGAACGACCACTCCCTTCCCCTCACGGTCGACCGACGCGATCGTGACTCCATAGCCGCCGGTATCGCGCACTCCTAGAAAGATCCCAGCCACCATGGACTTCGAAAAGTCGATGGCTGGGATCGGATCATCCGGCGAGTGTTCCTTCCAGAGCGCTTTCCACTCGGCCGCCGTACGAACCACTACCTCGCGCTGTTTCTCGACACCGCTCTGCTGGCCGGAAGCAATCGTCGTGAATGGCACCGTCTGGAACCTCGTTCCTCCAACCACGATCGCGACGGCAAGAAACAGCTTGAACATCGAGGCCGTGCCCTACTGAGAACTCGAACGGAACAGCAATCGCGCGACGCCGGAGGGAACTCCGGTCGGCACGCCCGCCGTCGCTGTGTTCACTATCTCGTTCCGGACCGTCGCTGGAGACGCAGTCGGCGAGAGCTGCAGAATCCTCGCTGCAACCCCCGCGACGTGTGGCGCCGCCATCGACGTGCCGCTCAGCGTCGCGCTGGCGGTGTCGCTCGTGAAATACGCCGAGAGAATGGACGAACCGGGCGCATACACGTCGACCACGGTTCCGAAATTCGAGAACGACGATCGAGCATCGGTTCGCGTACTCGATCCGACGGTGATCGCTTCGGCGACTCTGGCTGGGGAGGAGTTCGCGGCGTTGGTGTTCGAGTTGCCTGCCGCGATCGCATACGTGACGCCGGAGACGATCGAATTGCGCACGGCGGCGTCGAGCGCGGAGGACGCGCCGCCGCCGAGGCTCATGTTGGCCACGGCGGGATTGATGCGATGGGCCGTTACCCAGTCCACGCCGGCAATGACGCCGGACGTCGATCCGGAGCCGCTGCAGCTCAGCACGCGCACCGCGAACAACCGCACGCTTTTGGCGACGCCGTATGTCGATCCGCCAATCGTCCCCGCGACGTGCGTCCCGTGCCCGTTGCAGTCGACGGAGTTTCCGCCAAACGCGTCGAAGGCGGCAGACGCGCGGCCGCCGAACTGTGTGTGCGTCATTCGGATGCCGGTGTCGATCACGTAGACGTTCACGCCGGCGCCCGTGGTCGTGTACGAATAGGTGTTGTTGAGAGGCAGGTTCCTCTGGCCGATTCGGTCGAGACCCCACGGCGGGTTGGTCTGCGTCGCCTGCGTCTCCATCACCGAATCCTCTTCGACGAATGCCACGCGGGGATCCTCGCTGATCGCGACGGCTTCCGCTTCGGTCAGCTCCACCGAGAAGCCGTTGATCGCCTTGCTGTACAGATGATCCGCTGCGCGGCCGAATCCCGCCAGGACGTCCTCGGTCAGCTTCGCCGCGATCGCCGGATCGCCTGCCGGACCCGCGGCGTCCTGATCGAGGACCACGATGTAGCGATTGGGAATGGCGCGCGGACCTTTGCGGCGCAGCTTGGCGGTGTCCTGAAGTGCGAGGGATCCGACGTTCGCGCCCTGCTGCGCCTGACCCGAGGTCAGCGTCAGCGCTACGGCCGCGGTGACAAGGAGAGTGACGAGACGAAGACGACTCCTCATGGAACCTCCTCCCTTGAAATCAAGGTGGTGGGGTTGCTGGAGTCCTCCGGAATGTGGTCGACCCTGCCTCGCAGCCGCTCGAAGCGGCGAGGATGATACCCGCGATGTTCACCACTGTAAAGTGCGCTCTGTCCCAAATTGAGCTCATCTAGTTAGGCACTCGTGAGTCCCGGCAGTCCGTTGACACTCCGGGCGTTCTTTGCCTCGCGGTATTGAGCCAGCTTTTCTCCTTTCGATTCGGACCAGCGAACGAGCGCCTTGCGATCGCCGCCATAGCTGTACAGCGTCCGCCGAAGCCGCACGAATCGCTGACGCGTGTGAGACGCGCCCGTACGATCGCACGACTGCCGACGTAATCAGGAAACAGAGAGCTGAGCGAATCGTACTGCGGCGAGCCGTGGACGTACACCTCGCTCGTTCCGTGCAGACGGACGATCTTCGGCGGGCCTTCGAACGCACAGAACACGAAGACGATTCGCCCATTCTCGCGGGCATTCGCGACCGTCTCGATGCCGCTGCCGGTGAGATCCAGATAGGCGACCTCTCGCGGCCCGAGGATGCGAAACGTATCCATCCCTTTCGGCGAGCAATTGATCAGGCCGTCGCGAGCGAGTGGCGCCGTCGCGACGAAGAACATGTGCTGCCGCTCGATCCACTGCGACAGATCGGGTGTGATGCCGTCGTTGAACTCTCCCATAGGAACGCGGACGATCTATTGCTTCTCGTAGAACGACACGGCGTCGACCGCCTCGCCCTTGGCGTTCGTTCCCTTGGTCGTCGTGGTCCGAGTCTTCCCGTCCTTCGCCACCGCGATGGTCTGAGTGACCGTGACTTTGCTGCCCTGCTTGACGGTGATCCGCGTTGTGTTGGCATCGACGCGCGTGAGAGCCACGGTATCGCCGTAGGGGCTGTTGCCGGTGACGGGATTGTCCTTGCCGTCGTAGTTCGCGGTGAATGACCAGCGCGTCGGAGTGCCGTCCGCACCCACCAATTCAACCGAGAACTTGACGCCCGCGCCCGCGGCCTCGACAGTGGTGCTACCGGATTTGAAGGTTGTCCCCTTCGACTTCGCGACGTTCAGCTTCCAGGTGCCAATCAGCGGATTGGTCGCCTGGGCGAGCGCGGTTCCGCTGACGATCCCGACGATCGCCGCTGTCGTGAGTAGACGTTTCATGGTCACGGGGTGTGCCTTTCTATTGTCTCGCGTTGTTGGATGCTCGTAGAAGGCGCAGTCTGGCTCAACCATAGTCGGAGCGCAACTGAATTCGCGAATACTCCGGATGTACGAAGCGAGTGAGCGCAGCGAAGCAGGGAGCGAGAGAGCGTGTAAGGGGTTCGGGGGACGAAAGTCCCCCGATTAGAAAACGATGTAGCAGAACAACGCGCCGACGACGGTCATGGACAGTCCCCAGGCGAGGAGCTTGTTGAAGAGCGCGCGGCTCTCGTCGGCGGATGCGGCCGCGATGCAGAGCGCGCCAAGCGTCGAGAGCGGCGACAGATCGACCAGATGTCCGCTCACGTTCATCGACATCGCGATGCCGAGCGCGCTCGCGCCGGGCAGCTGCTGCGCGAGCCCCGGCACGATTGGAAGGAACGCCGGCAGCACGACGCCGGACGTGCTGCTGTAGACCGACACGACGCCGGTCAGAAACGCCACGACGGCGGTGACCGTGTTCGCCGAGGAGATCTTCGCGACGAGCGAGACCACGAGGTCGAGACCCTGCGCTTTCTCGACGAGCGAGATCAACACGGTCACGCCGCAGACCATCACGATCACGCGCCACGGCATTCTCTTGATCCCCTCGACATCGTCCGCCGATCCGGTGAGGACGAGAATGACGGCGCCGAGGAATGCGCCCATGCCCACATGGACGTTCGCGCCGATCGCGCTGACGATCAACGCGGCAATGACGGCGATCGTGATCCAGTGGCGGCGCTCGAACGCCATGCTCGGCGAATCCGCGCCGGCATCCAACGGTATCGCACCACTCGGTTCGAGCGAGCTCGACGCGCTCGCGCGAAACAGCGTCAGGCCGCCGAACATCGCGAACCCCGCGAACGCCACGAACGCATGCGCCAGGAGGTTGTAGAGGTACGACTGCGTCTCGAAACCGGGCAATCCATTTCGCGCCATCAACCCGTTCACGATGATTCCCGTCGGCGCGATGGGCGAGAGCGAGCCCGCGTTGCAGCCGTTGCCGACCATGATCGCCATGAGAAACAGCGGAATTCCCGTCCGCGCCGCCGTCGCCATCGCAAGCGGCGCGAGCAGCGCCGCCGTCGAGATATTGCCGGGTCCCATCGAGGCGATGGCCACGCCGAGCACGAAGAACATCACGGGGATCGTGCCGCGGTTCCCGCGGCACACCCGGACCGCATGGTGCGTCAGCCGCTCGAGCGTGCCGTTCGACTGCGCGAGCGCGAACAGCAGCGTGACGCCCGTCAAGGTGAGAAAGAGCTGGCTCGGGAACCCACTCATGATCGTCGTCACCGGCATGCCGCCGATGTAGACGCCGACGATCCACGCGAGCGCGATCGAGAGCACGCCGACGTTCAGCCGGCTCACGCAGCTCACGAGTACGGCGAGCGCGAGGGCGCAGACCGAGATGACGGTCAGGTTCATGCATTATCCCGGGGGGCGTTGCCCCCCGGACCCCCGACTGGCTCGCTCGCGGGGACCCCGGCGCCCCGCTCCGCTCGCCAGGCTCGCTCGCGTTCGCTCGCTCGCGTCCTGCTTCGGGATGACCTGAAGCTCATCGGCCGGTGAAGCGGGGACGCCGCTTCTCGAGGAATGCGGCGACGCCTTCGCGAAAATCCTGGCTCGCGTAGCACGCGGCGATGAGGTCATCGGCTTGCGCGGCGTCGAGACGACGGCGGAGCGCGATACGGCGAACGACCTCTTTGGTGGCGCGGATCGTCAGCGGCGCGTTGTCGGCGATCGACTGCGCCAGCTCTCGCACGGTGGCATCGATGTCGCCGGGCTCTGCGAGCCGCGTCACCAGCCCGAGCGAAGCGGCCTCCGTCGCATCGATCAATCGTCCCGTGAATAGCAGCTCTTTCGTCCGTGCGGGCCCGACGAGGTCGACGAGCCTGGCGAGGTTGGCGGCCGACAGACAATTGCCGAGCGTTCGCGCGATCGGGACGCCGAATCGCGCGCTCGGCGTGCACACGCGCAGATCGCAGGTCAGCGCAATCGCGCAGCCGCCGCCGGCCGCGACGCCGTGGACTTGCGCGATCGTCGGGATCGACACGCGCTCGAGCCGATCGATGACCGCGTCCAGCCTGCGCTCGTAGGCGATCCCATCCTCGCCCGATGCGAACTCCGTGAACTGACGGATGTCGGTGCCCGCGGCGAAGGCGTCGCCATTGGCCCGCACTACGAACACGCGGACGGTATCATCATCATCGACCCGGTCGCACGCCTCGACGAGCGCGTCGTACATCGCCCAGGTCAGGGCGTTGCGCGCCGCGGGACGGTTGAAGGTCAGGAAGGCGATCGGGCCGTCGGATTCGAACTGCGCCTCCGAAGTGGACACGTGTGGAGACCTCACTGGAGTACAGCGATGAGCAACGGCCTGGGCGCGCTCGAAGGGATACGCGTGCTGGACGTCACGCAGGTGATGGCCGGCCCGTTCTGCGCGATGCAACTATGCGACATGGGCGCCGACGTGATCAAGGTCGAGCCGCCCGAGGGTGATTCGACGCGGCGCATGGCCGGCGCGCGAGGCACGGACAGTCCCGGCTTCAATGCGGTCAATCGCGGCAAGCGCGGGATCGTGCTGGACCTGAAATCGACGGCTGCGCAAACCGCATTTCGGCGTCTTCTTCAGCGCACCGACATCCTGATCGAGAACTACCGTCCCGGCGTGATGCGCGGTTTCGGCCTGGACTACGCCTCGCTGTCAGCCGAGTATCCGTCGCTCATCTACGCATCGATCTCCGGATACGGTCAGACCGGCCCCGATGCGAGCAAAGGCGGCTTCGATCTGATCGCGCAGGGCGTGTCGGGGTTGATGTCGGTCACGGGCGAGCCGGGACGGCCGCCCGTCAAGGTGGGCGTGCCGTTGACCGATTTGGGCGCAGGGTTGTTCGCGTTGTCGGCAATACTCGCGGCGCTCCACTATCGCAGCCGGACGGGCCGCGGCCAGCACATCGACACGTCGCTCGTCGAAGCGGGCGTCGCACTCTCGGTCTGGGAGTCGGCCGAGTACTTCGCGGACGGAGTGATCCCCGGTCCGCTCGGCTCCGCTCACCGGATGTTCGCGCCGTACCAGGCGATCCGATGCGCGGACGGATTCATCACGCTCGGATCGGCGAACGATCGCCTGTTTCAGCGGCTGTGCGAACTTCTCGGCCATCCGGAGTGGGTGACCGAGCCCGACTATGCGAACGCGACGCTCCGCGTGCGCAATCGCGCCGCGTTGGCCGCTCGAATCGAGAACATCACCGTCGAGCACACGCGTCAGCACTGGCTCGCACGCTTCGACGCGGCGGGAATCCCGTGCGGTCCCATCAACAATTACGCGGAGGCGTTCGCCGATCCGCAGATCCGCGCGCGCGGAATGGTCGTCGAGATCGAGCATCCGACGCTCGGTCGAGTGAAGACGCCGGGCTCGCCCATCAAGATGTCGGCGACGCCGCCCGTCATCGCGCGGCCTGCGCCGCTCCTCGGTGAGCACACTCGCGAGGTCTTGCGCGAGGTTGGATACTCGGACGCGGAAATATCGTCGATGACCGTTCGTGATACGCATCCGCCGAAAACCGAGGGCTGATGAACCGAATCCTCGTCGCCGGCGCGAGCGTTCCGGCAGTGGGGGTTGGACCACATCCGCGATTTCGCGACGTAGACGCCGTCGTTTCAGCCCTTCGGCTTCGACCGCATCGGCACCAGCTCGTCGAGCGTCGCGATCGCTTCTCCCGCGGACTTCAATTGATTTCAGTCTCGCGGACGAACCTTTCGCCGAACCGTCGAGGCGTGCACGTCGGCGCGCTCGACGCCCTGCGCATCCTTGTTCGACACACGCGCGATCGACTCGAAGCTCGCGCTGCGGCCGCCCTGACGGACCTTGAGTACGCCGATGCCGGGCGTCGAGCCTGTCGAGACGTGCGGATCAGCAGTCAAGGGAATCGGGCCGCGCAGCGACATGAAGACGTGGCTGCCGTTCGGAGAGACCGACAGCAGATCCGGTGTCGGATCGACCGAGAGCTCGTTCACGAGTTGAATGCGGTTGACGACTTCATCGGTGCGCGTATCGATGACCCAAAGAAAGTTGCGCCCGCGATCGGCAACCCAAAGGAAGCGATCCTGCCGGGCCAACGTCGCGCCGTGGGCGTCGGCATGTTCCTCATCGCTCTCATTGAAAATCACTCCAGGCGCCGGCGTGTTCGGCAGGTTCGGCGTCGTCGAGAAGCCCGAGATGGGGAAGACGTACAAATCAGCCTGGTACAGATTGCCCGCGGTGCCGCCGCCCGAGTCGATGTACATCTTTCCCAGCGACTCGGCGCCGAGGCATCCGTTCCCGTGCACGACGTTGCGATCGTATTCCGCGACGATCTGCATCGGCGTCGCCTGGCTGTCGACGACGAACAGGCCGCCGCCTCGAAGCGTAACGAATGAGAACTGGCTGGACGAATCGATGATCGGACAGATCGGGGCGTTGTCCGGGCGAAGCGCCGCCGACTGACAGGGAAGTCCGGACGGCGTCAAGCAATTGGCCAAGTCGATCATCGCCGCGGGGTCGAGCCGGAAGGAATTGTTCTCGTAGTCGGTGAGGATGCGTTCGAAGAGCTTCCCGTTCTGGTTCGCGACCGTGACATACGTGCCATCCGGCGACGGCATGGACATGTGCGCCTGCCGGACGCCGCCGACGCCGGGCGACGTGCGAATGCACTCGACGGGTTCGCGTGAGTCCGCCTCGATGAACAGCACGTGGCCGGTCGCCACGAACGAGACGATGACGTGGGTCTGCGCGGGGTTGACCGCGATCATGTGCGGCCGCACGGGATACGCGCCCGTCCTCGCGAAGCACATCGCCGCGACCTCGTCGCCGAGATCGATGCGCTCGTGCTTCGCGGGTCTTATCCACCGCAGCGCGTCGAAGCGATCGCCGTCCTGGTCCTCGTCATGCTTGCGCACGCCGCGGCGCTGCTCGAGCTCGTGGCCGTCCCAGATGTACAGCGTTCCGCCATAGGTCTTGCCTGTCGAGTCCGATTGATCGATCGCCCAGACCTCGTACTGGCTGTCGCTGCTGGCCGGTCCGGTAAAAGCAATGGCGACGTCGACGATGACCGCACCGGTGGCTCCAAGCGTCAACGCGCGGCGACCCGTCATGAGCACCTCCACCGGTGATCACGTCAGGGATGCCGCGAGCCCGCCACGGGTACCAGCGTGCGAACACGATACTATGTCTTCCACCACCGAGGTCGACACGGGACAGCCGAGACAGCGAGGAGGCGGATGGCATCGCTCTTTCGAAACGCAACGTGGTGGTTCGATTTTCGATACGCAGTGCGCACGCTGCGCCGGTCGCCGGGTTTTGCGGCGGTCGCGATCGTCACGCTCGCGCTGGGCGTCGGCGTCAACACCGCTATCTTCGGCGTCATCAACGCCGTCGTTCTGCGGCCTCTGCCGTACCGCGATCCGGCGGCGCTCGTCTTCGTCGAGTCGAGTCCGGTGAGCCAGGCGCCCGGGTGGCTGACGACGGCGTGGCGCGAGCGCGCGCAGACGGTGAGCGGCATCGCCGGATTCGACGCGCCGCGGGCCGCGACGCTGGTACAGGCCGGCGAGTCGCATCAGATCACCGCGGCAAGCGTCACGTGGAATCTCTTCTCGTTCCTTGGCGCAGCTCCGATCGCCGGCCGCGATTTCGCCGCAAGCGACGCGGAGCGCGGCGCGCCCGCCGTCGGGATCCTGAGCCACGCATTCTGGGAGCGCGCATTCAGCGGCAATCGCGCGGTTCTCGGAAGCAGGCTGCAAATCAACGGCAATCCGATCGCGATCGTCGGCGTCGCGCCGGCTGGATTTCGATTCCCGGCGGCGGCGGCCATCCCCGCGACAGGGATGCCGCCCGAGACACAGCCCGACGTCTATCGCGCGGCGGGCGCCGACGCGCCGGTCAGCGTCATCGCGCGCGTGGCGCCTGGCAGCACGCCGGCGGCCGCGAGCGGCGAGCTCCTCGCCATCTTCAAGCACGAGGGCCGCAGCGTGTATCGGGCAAGCCTCATCGATCGGTTGGAGCTCACGGCGAGACCGCTCCATGACCGGCTGGTGGGAAATATCCGGCAGCGCCTCTGGCTCGTGATGGGCGCGGTGGGATTCGTGCTGCTCGTCGCGTGCGCGAACGTCGCGAATCTGTTGCTCGCCCGCGCGTCCACGCGGCAGCGCGAGCTGGCGTTGCGGATGGCCTTGGGGGCGCGGCGATCGCGCGTCGCGCGCCTCGTGCTCACCGAGAGCGTGCTCCTTGCGCTGCTCGGTTCCGGCGTCGGGCTCCTGTTTGCCTACGCGACGAGCGGCGCCGCTCGCGTGCTGCTCGCGAACCGCATCCCGCACGTCGAGGCGATCGCCATCGACGCGGCCGTCCTCGGCTTCAACATCGCCGTCGCGATCGTCACCGGCATCGTGTGCGGCGTCGTATCGCTGCCCGCGATCAATCGAGCCGGCAGGTTCGCGATGTTCGACAGCGGCGCGCCGTCGGTGAGCGGCCGGAGCGGAATCCGCCGACTCCTTCTGTCCGCGGAAACGGCGATCACGTTCGTGCTCGTCGTCGGCGCGGCGCTGTTCGCTCGAACGCTCTGGAATCTGCAGACGCACGATCGAGGCTTCGACGCCGACCGGCTGTTGACCGTGCGCGTGTCCCCGGGAATGCCGGCGAACATCAATCCGCGCGATCGGGAAGCGCGGTCCCTATTCTTCTCGCAGTTCTTCATCGATCTTCGAGGCCGGCTCGAGCAAATCCCGGGCGTCGAGTCTGTCGGCGCCGTCTCGCTCGGACCGCTCGATGGGATCAGCGCCGGGTTTGGAAGCGTTGCCCTCGATGGACGGATCGCTTCCGCCCCGGACGCCTTCATTCCCGTCGCCTTCGTCACGCCGCGCTACCTGCAAACGATGCGAATTCCTTTGATCGCGGGGCGTGATTTCAACGACGGCGACCGCCACGGCGCCGATCTCGTCGCGATCGTCAACGAGACGTTTCGCCGGCGGTTCGCGCCGGATCGCGACATTCTGGGAGCGCGCGTGACGACCGGCTCGGGCCCCGAAGGCTTTACGATCGTCGGCATCGCGCAGGACGTTCCCGATCGATCGCTTCGTCAGGCGCCGGAACCGCTGCTCATCGCGCCGATCGCGCAGATGCCCGGCATTCACATTTCATGGAGCGCGCTGACGTTCGTTCTGCGCAGCGCGGACCGGGATCCGCTCCGTCTCGCGCCCGACGTGCGGCGAACGATCTGGGCGATCAATCCCAACATCGTCATCAACGAGATGGTCACGATGGAAGCGCGCGTCGCGGGCGCGATGCGCGCCGAGCGAGACAGCGCGCTCCTCTTCGCCCTCTTCGCGTGTGCCGCGCTGGCGATGGCCGCGATTGGCGTCTACGGGATCGCGGCCTACACGATCGCGCAGCGGACGAAGGAGATCGGCATTCGCGTGGCGCTGGGCGCGGCGCGGCACGATGTCAGACGGCTCGTGATATCGCAGACGCTCTGGCCGACGCTCGCCGGCATCGGCGTAGGCGTTGCGGGCGCCGCGCTGCTGACGCGGCTCGTGACGTCGATGGTGTACGGCGTGACGCCGCTCGATCCCGCGACGTTCGCGGTTGGTGTGGTCGTCTTGGTGAGCGTTGCACTGGCGGCGACGTGGATGCCGGCTCGACGCGCGTCGAGGATCGATCCGCTCGTCGCGCTCCGGCACGAATAGCGCTCGATGGCGCTCACCTCGGGTACTCGCCTCGGACCGTACGAAATCCTGTCGGCGCTCGGCGCCGGTGGAATGGGTGAGGTCTATCGCGCGCGCGACGCGAGGCTCAGTCGCGACGTCGCCCTCAAAGTGCTGCCGGGGCGCCTCGCGGCGGACGAAGATCGCGTGGCGCGCTTCGCGCGCGAGGCGCGGCTGCTCGCCTCGTTGAATCATCCGAACATCGGGTCCATCTACGGCCTCGAAGAGGCCGGCGGCGTCACGGCGCTCGTGCTGGAGCTGATCGAAGGCGAGACGCTGCACGATCGCATGCGGCGCGAACGACTCACCGTCGCCGAGGCGTTGGCGTTGGCGCGGCAGATCGCCGACGCGCTCGACGCGGCGCACTCGTCCGGCATCATCCATCGCGACCTCAAGCCCTCGAACATCAAGATCAGGCCCGACGGGATGGTGAAGGTCCTCGACTTCGGCATCGCGCGCGCGCTCGAGGCCGGCGGCTCGCAGTCGGAGAACTCTTCGACGATCACGTTGGGCGGAACGAACCCGGGAGCGATCATCGGTACGGCGGCGTACATGAGCCCCGAGCAGGCTCGAGGTCAGGCCGTCGACCGGCGTTCGGACGTGTGGGCGTTCGGCTGCGTGTTGTTCGAGATGCTCACGGGCTCGCCGGTCTTCGCGCGCGAGACGGTCACCGACACGATCGCTGCCGTCGTCACCGACGAACCGAAGTGGACGTCACTCCCGGCGAACACACCCGCCGGCGTCCGGCGCGTGCTGAAGCGCTGCCTGCAGAAGGACGTCCGGCAGCGTATCCGCGACATCGCGGACGTCCGAATCGATATCGAAGACGCGATCGATGAGCCGCCGGCGGCGGATCCGAAGCGCCGCTCGCGCAGCGGGATCGTGATTGGCGCGCTCGCCGTGCTCGCGATCGCGATCGCCGCGCTCGTCGGCTGGATCGTGGGCCAGCGGTTCAACAGTGGCGCGGCGAGGACGGATACGCACGTCGTGCGGCTTACCGATCTGCCTGGACTCGAAGAATCGCCGGCGATCTCGCCGGACGGCAAGTCTGTCGCGTTCACCGCGGGCGTGGCAGGGACGCGGCAGCTCTTCGTGCAGCTCATCGCCAGCGGCCCTCCGTTGCAGATCACGCGCGATGCTGTCGATCATGAGTTCCCACGCTGGTCGCCCGACTCGAGCTCGATCTTCTACTTTTCGGCCGCCGCGCCCGGCGAGCTGCAGGGCAGCATCTGGGAAATCCCGGCGCTCGGCGGCAATCCGCGCCGTGTCGTGAACAGCATTGGCGGCGCCGACGTCAGCGCCGTCGATCGAAGGGTGGCATTCTTTCGCCTCGCCGAGAAGGGCATTCAGCTCGCAACGGCGGCGACCGACGGATCCGCGGTCAACGTGGTCGCCGATTTCCCGCCGGTGATGTACTACTTGTATCCGCGCTGGTCGCCCGACGGCCGATGGATCGCGTTTCAGCGCGGAGACAGCATCAGGTTCGACGTGTTCGTCGCGCCGTCCGCGGGCGGCGAGGCCCGGCAGCTGACGAGCGACAACACCATGATGAACGGCTTCGCCTGGCTTCCCGACAGCTCGGGCATCGTCTACACGTCGAGCCGCGGCGGCACGATGCCGTACTTGCCGCCGCTCGGATTGTGGCAGGTCGCGCTCCGTGATTCGCAGGTGCGGCAGGTGACGTCCGGCGAGATGTCGTACGTCGGTCCGGACATCTCGAAGAGCGGCGCCATCTTCGTCAGCCGCATGAAGCTGCAGGCCGACATCTGGCGATTCCCCGTCGACGGCACACCCGCCGAGAACGTGCGCGGCGCGGTGCGCGTGACGCGGCAGACAGGTCACGTGCTCACGCCGACCGCGAGCCCGCGCGACAACGAGATCGCGTTCCTCTCCGACAGCGGCGGCCACGCCAACTTGTGGGTCGTGAACGCCGAGGACGGCGCGTTGCGGCAGATCACGCACGAGCGCGATCCGAACGTCGCGATGGGCGTCCCGGTATGGTCGCCCGATGGGCGATCGATAGCGTTCGTCTCCTCGCGAGGCAATCAGGGCTGGACGTTCGGCGTATGGCTCGTGAATCCGGACGGCAGCGGCCTGCGCAACGTCGCGAATCCAGGCCTCGGTCCGTCGTGGTCGCCCGACGGACGATGGGTGTACTACTCGACGCGCGGCGGCGCCGCCGCCACCGACATCGCCCTCAAGAAAGTGCCGGTCGATGGTGGTTCCGCGATCACGGTGCGGAGCGAGCGGCTTCGAAATGTGATCGGTCTCCATGGCGGCACGCTGTACTACTCGTTCGAGCGGCCGCTGAGCGACGGCACTCCGGAGTTCGAGATTCGCGCCGCGACTCCCGAGGATGCTCCGTTCCGCGTTCTAGCGCGGATCCCCGCGTCGCGCGTGCCCATCTGGCAAATCGTCAACCCCGCGTTGTCGCCCGACGGCAAATGGCTCGCGCAGGCGCTGACCGACGGGCTGACGACGAATCTCTGGACGCTCTCGACCGAGACAGGTCAATGGCGTCAGATCACCGACTTCGGCGATCGAACGACGTTCATCGCGCGTCGAGTGTCGTGGTCGTCGGATGGGCGATCGATCCTGGCCGCCCTCGCCGAAGGCGACGCCGACATCGTCATGCTCGAAGGGCTGGCGAGCGGCGCGCGCGAGTAATCTCTTTCGCCGCGCTCAGGATGCGTGCGGCTGCGCGGGCGTCTCGCAGTTGATCAGCCACGGGATGCCGAAGCGATCCGTGAGGATCCCGAAGCGTTCCGCCCAGAACGTCTTCTCGAGCGGCATCGCGATCCTGCCGCCGCTGGAGAGCTCGCGGAAGATGCGCTCGGCGTCGGCGACGCTCGAGAGCTGAAGCGACAACTGAATGCCCTTCGGCTCCTCGTATCGATCGGGCACGATGTCCGCCCCCATCAACACCTGGCCGCCGATTGTCACGCTGCCGTGCATGATCTTCTCCGACCAATCCGGTGGCGCGTCGGCCTCCATCGGCGAGCCGCCGTAGCGGAAGATCGGTCCTGGTTCCGCGCCAAGGCATTGCTCGTACAACTTGAACGCCGCCTCGCAGTCGCCCTTGAAGTTCACGTACGTCGTCATTTGCAGCATGTCGGATTTACTCCAGACGCAGCGCGATGAGTGGATCGACGCGCGCGGCGCGGCGCGCGGGGACGAACGCGGCGAAGAGTCCGGTCGATACGAGCACGGTCACGACGCCGGCATAGACCAAGGGATCGTGCGGCTGCACCTCGAAGAGGAATCCGGACACGAGCGTGCTGAGGAACCACGCGTTCGCGAGACCAATCGCCAAACCGGTCGCGAGGTAGATCGCCGCGCGGCGCAGGACAGACCACAGAATCGCGAGCGGCGCCGCGCCAAGGGCCATCCTGATCCCGATCTCCTGCGTGCGCAGCACGACGACATAGGCCATCACGCCGTAAATGCCGATGCAGGCGATCGTGGTGCCGAGCAGTCCGAAGAGTCCGAGCAGCAGCATGTTGAATCGGCGCTGCGCGATGAGCCTGCTCAAGTACTGCGACAGCGTCTCGACGTCCGGAAGCGCCAGGCCGGGGAACTCGGACCAGATTGCGGCCTTCACCGCCGGCAACACGTCGCCGGGAGCGCGCGACAAACGCAGCATCAGCGTTGCACCGACCGCGCGGCTCTGATCGATCGGAATGAATCCCTGGCGGCGCCAGTTCGTTTCGGGTCCGTCGTGACGAATGCTGCCGACGACGCCGACGATGCGGCGGGAGCCGTTGAATTGCACGATCTTGCCGAGCGGGTTCTCGCCCGGGAAGTACTTGCGCGCGGCCGCCTCGTTGATGATGACGACCGGCTCGCTGCCTTCGCGATCGTCGTCGGTGAAGAAGCGCCCGGCGAGAAGCGGCACGCCGATCGCTCGGAAATAGTCGGGCGAGATCTCGTTGGAATCGAGATCCTCGTTCGGCGGCAGGACGCGTCCAGGGATCGCGAAGTCCACCGTGCGCAGATCTCCGCGGAGGGGCACACCGCCGCCGACGAGCGCCGCCGTCTCGACGCCCGGAATTCCCCGCGCGCGGTCGAGCACGTGTCGAAGGAGGCCGCGATTGCGCTGCTGCGCGGTCGCGAAATTCGCGGCGCCGACCAGCGGACGGATCCGCGCCGTCAGCACCCCGCGCGGATCGAGGCCGAGGTCGACAGTGGCGACGCGCGCGAAGCTCGCCAGAAAGAGCCCGGAGCCGACGAGCAGCACGACCGCGAGGGCGACTTCGATCACGACGAGGCTCGTGCGAAGCCCCTGATGCGAAGACGGCGCGGTGCTCGTGCGCGTGTGATGCGTGACGGCTGCGTCAGCAACGGGACGCGCAAGCTGGATGATGGGCGCGGAGCCAAACAGCACGCCGGTGGCGCCGGCCGCGATCATCGTGACGAGCAGGACGCGGAGATCGACGGCAATCGATGCGGCTCGAGGCACTTCCGCGGGAATCGCTGATCGAAGGAGGTCGACGCCGAGCCACGCGGCGAATGCGCCGAGCGACGCGCCCGTGAGAGAGAGCAGAAGGCTTTCAGCGAGCACCGCGCGCGCGAGATCCCATCGCGACGCGCCGAGCGCCGAGCGGATCACGAGCTCGCGATGGCGCGCGCTCGCGCGCACGAGCATCAAGTTGCCGAGATTCACGCAGGCGATCAGCAGCACGAAGCCGACGGCGGCGAGGAGCATCAGCATCCAGCGCTCGACGCCTCGCGTCAGATACGCGTGCAGCGGCTCTACTCTCGCGACGCGATCCTCGAACCACCGCGGCGTCTCGGCCGCAAGCCTCGCCGTAATCCGATCCATCTCCGACTGTGCGTGCTGGAGCGACACGCCGTCGCGAAGCCGGCCGATGACTTGGAGCCGATAGCCGAAGTCGTTGGCGCGGACGCGTTCGTCGGGACGGAAGACGCTCGGAAGCCACACTTCCGTGGGTCGTGTGGCGCCGACCGGATACGCGAAGCCCGGCGGCATCACGCCGAGGATCTCGAAGTTGCCGAGCTGTCCACGGAGCGGCCGCCCGACGACGTCCGGCGCCCCGCCGAAGCGCCGCTGCCAGAGGCGATAGCTGATGACGGCGACGCGCGCGCGCCCGTCGACTTCATTGTCGGCGGTGAACGTCCGGCCGATGAGCGGCGCGGTCTCGAGCACGCGGAAGAAATCGGCGGTGACGGCCTGCGCTTCGAGCGTCTCCGGTTCCTGGCCCGGCTCGGCCGGCACGCTGACGCCGGCGTAGCCAATCGCCGCGAGCGCCGTGAACACGGTCTGCTGGTCGCGCCAATCGAGGAAGTTCTGCGGCGCGACCTGGTTGGCGTCGCGATCGGACGCTCGCGAGATCTTCTGCTCGCCGACCGCAACGAGCCGATCGGCCGCGTGAAACGGAAGCCCGCGCAGCACGACCGCGTCGACCACGCTGAAGATCGCGGTCGATGCGCCGATGCTGAGCGTCAGCACCGCGAGCACGACGAGCGTGAAGGCCGGCGCCGCACGGAGCGATCGGATCGCGTACTGGATGTCGCGGCGCGCCGCGTCCACGGAGATGATTCGCACGGCCTCTGCTTTACGTCAAAGACCGCTTGCGGGTCAAGAACTGTAAACCCCGACGCTTGACCGGCTGGAGTGACGCCTCAGCGGTTATCCCCCTGAGGGCTCCACGTCGGGTGACATCGACCGGGCGACGCCCTTCAACCGCTCGAGCGCGACGCGCTCTTCGCGCCGCGCGGCGGGCAATCGATCGAGCGCGCGGTCGGTCCACTCGCGCGTCTCCGCGAAGCGGCCCAATCGCCACGACGCGCGCGCGCACGCGTACGCAGCCATGCCGGCGGCGGAGTTCTGAAGAGAGTCGCCGCTGTTGTCGAGGCGCTCGAAGACTCTCGTCACGAGCTCGAGCGCGAGCGCATAACGGCCAGCTTCCAGCTGCAGCTCGGTGAGATCCTGCACGGCCGCCGCCCATCCGAGGACGTTTCCACCTTCATGCTGCAGGCCGACGGCCTGAATCAACGCCCGCTCGCCGTCGTCCCACCGCTCCATCGTGCGGTCGATCCGGCCGCGCGTGGTCAACGACGCGGCGAGCTGGCTGAGCCGGCCGTCGAACGCATGGATCGCGATCGCGCGATTGACGCGCGCGCGGGCCTCCGCCGCGCGCGTCTTGTCGCGCGCGAGGAGATGAGCGAAATCTCGCAGCCCGCGCCCGAGCGCGGATCGCCATCGTGGATCCAAATCACCGTCGGTCACGCTCTCGAGCAGACGGATCGCGGCGCGATAGTGCGCGTCGGCGAGCGGCACGTCGCCGAGCAGCAGCGCGAGGTATGCCATCTCGATCCCGACGCGCGCCCGCTCGGTGTCGGTCGTGGCGAGACGCTGCGCTTCCATGTAGTGGCGGCGGGCCTGGTCATCGTGTCCGGCGCGGCTGCGCAGGTTGCCGTGCACCAGTGCGGCTTCGAAGGGCGCGATGGGCGTCAATTCGCCGATGATCGTTTCCAGGTTCGACAGCTCGTCCTCGAGGCGCGCGCCGATCCAGTACCCGACGATCCAGAATCTGATTTGATCGGCGACCGGCCACCCGCTCACCGTGGATCGATGACTCTCCCAGAGCGCGTAGGCCTCGCGGTAGCGGCCAGAGCGCTCGATCCTTTCCAGATGATCGAGCGGCATTTCCGCGGCAGGACTCGGCGGCAGTGAATTGGCAATCGATCGCGGCGAGTGAAAGATCCCATCGGCCATCGGGAGCGAATGCGGCGAGGTGAGGACGACCCGGAGGCTCGGCGGGATTGCGATCAATCCGCACGCGCGCTGAACGGTCTCGTTGACCCCGGTCCACAGCAGCAGCGACTCCGGCTCGCGGCCCAGCTCCCCGATGACCGAAAGAAGGCCGTCGGCCGGGTGCACGAACGTCGAGTCAGGAACAATCGCCTTGACGACATTCGCGAGCTGCGTGCCGTGCCGGAGATCGCCGTCGAGATGGACAATCGTGCCGCGATACGCGGCAACGAGCGCGCTTGGCAGCGGCGCCGAGATGTTCGCGCCGGCGAGCAGCAGCGGGCGTCCCGCAAACGCTTCGTCGCGAAGCACGAGCTCCAGCAGTTGCTCGTCCGCGCTGCCGATCGCGTTTCCACTCCACGACTCGGCCGGCACGCGCGGACCGTCGAGCAGCGCCGCGGTGACGTCGACCGGCTGCCGAAGCCAGACGGTCAGCGCCGCCCACTCGCAGGAATTGAGACGGTCCTTGTACAGCATCGATCGCGCGTGCACGAACGCCGTCTCCGGATCCGCGATCTCTCGATTGGCGAAGAGATTCCTGTAGAAATCCGCTGCCAGCCACGCTGCCGTGTCGATGTGCAGCTCCGTCTGGAACGCGAGCACGAGCGAGTTCTCCAACTCGTTCAGCAAGTACGCCGCCGACGTCTTCCACGATCGCTGCAGCGCCGAGTAGCAGGTCCATAACAACACCATCGGCCGGCCGCGCAGGCGATTGGCGAGCGGCGTCGTCGATTTCAGCTCGTACTCGATCTCGACGGCGCCCGTGTCGCGGCTGCCGTGCGCCTCGATGTGATAGATGTCCGCGTCGGGCACGTCGGTCGCATTGCCCGTCTGCCACCCGTCCACGTGGATGCGTCCGCTCGCCGCGGACTGAATACTCGTCAGCGCTTCGTTCGTCGCGAGCGGCGTGCGGGGACCGAACACGCGCGCCACGCGGAGCGGCGCCTGGCAGACGCGCGGATCGGCTCTGAACAGCGGGGTCGTGTGCACGATCGAGAGATCGCTGTCGGCCGGGATCGTCCAGTCGGGCCGGACGATGGCCTCCCAGGGAAGCTTGTGGATTTCGCCGTTCGCCGATTCGATGACGAGGCGCCGCGGTCCGCGCTCGGTCATGAGGAACGCCATCAACGCCGGCGCGAGCCGCGTCAAATGGTCGTAGAACTTGCGCCCGACATCGCGCACGGTCCTGAGCGGGCCCTGCGCCTTTCGCGCCTCGTCTTCATCGGCAGACGTGGCGCGATTCAACGCCTGAATGTACCAGCTCCACTTTTCGTCGCCGAGCCCGGGGACGAACTCGCCGCCGGTCGCGGGCTGCCCGTCGACGCGCAGCTCGAACGCATAGCTGCGCTCGCTATCGAGCGGGATCTCGTCGTCCGTCGTGCCAGGCCGGGTGATCCGAAGAACGGCGGTCTTGCGCGTGGCCACGGCGAGCCGTCAGGCGGGCACCGCGACGCTCGCGGAGACCGGGTAGTGATCCGAGGCGTCCGCCGCGATGTCGGTTTTGTGGATCTGCGGATCGCTGATGCGTATGGTCTTCGACGCAAAGATGTAGTCGAGCCGCGTTTTCTTGTAGCGCGTGTGCGTCGGATAGGTGTTGGAGTCTGGCAGCTCCGCGAGGACGTCGCGCATCGCGGTGTCGCCCGTTCCCCGCAGCGTCGAGATCACCTCGCTGTCGGGATCGTCGTTCATGTCTCCGACGAGGACCATGTCGCCGCTGATGAAGGACGGGCCTCGTCCGAACGACGGCTCCTCGAGAATCGCGCGCGCTTCCCGCGCCTCGAGCAGGCGCTTGAACGTCGCCTCGTCGCCGCCCATCTTCGACTTCAGGTGCCCGGCGAAGAACATGAACTCGTATTTCGGCGTCGCGTTCAGCCAGACGCCGAGAAGATCGCGCGAGAACTTCTTGGGCGACTCGTCGGCGTCGCCGCGAAATTCGCGGTCCTGAAACGACAGCGTCGATCGCACCGCGAAGCGCGTCGCGAACGCGAGGTTGATGCCGCGCGGGTCGTGCGACGGCACGCAGATGAACGTCGAGAACCGCATCTCCGGATCGAGCTTCGGATTGACGTACTTTCTGAAGACCTTGGTGAGAATCGCGCGATTCTGCACTTCCTCGAAGGCGATGGCGGAGGCGTCCGTCTCGAGGATCATCTTGCCGATGGCTTTCAACTGCTCATCCGACGCCGGCGGGTCCGGCCGCCGCGAGTGCACGTCCGGCTCGTCGCCGAACATGTTGTAGACGTTGTACGCGGCGATCCGGAAGGACGGTACCTCCGGCAGATCCTCAGGCACCGCGAACGTCGTCGTCAGCGTCTCCACGACGAGCGGGCGATCGGCGGCATCCGAGATCGGCACAAAGCGGCTGGGCATGCGTGCGCTCCGAAGGTGCGCGATCATGCTGGACTCGCAGAGCGGTGTCAAGCCAAGCTATGCGGCATGTTCGTCATCGAGCTGATTTACAAGGTCGACCTCGCGAAGGTGGACGCCAACATGGCGGCCCATGTGAAGTTCTTGAAGGCGCAGTACGCCGCGGGACATTTTCTCGTGTCGGGACGGAAGATCCCGAGAGACGGCGGCATCATCATCGCGGTGGGCGAGAGCCGCGACGAGATTCAGGCGATCGTCGAGCGCGATCCGTTCGTCGCGCGCGGACTCGCCGACTTTCGCATCATCGAGTTCCGGGCGAGTCAACGCGCGAGCGATATCGACACACGGATCGAGCGCACGATCAAGGCGTGAGCAGGCGGATGACGCCGTCGCGTTTGTTGAGAATGAAGATCTGTCCCTGCGGTCCCTCGCCGAAGCGGAGATCGGCGCGCGCGGCGACCTCCTTCTTCTGCTGCGTGTTCTTCTCCTGAATGAGCTGCAGCAGCGTCTTCCTCGCGCCCTTGTCGTTGAAGAGGATCTGGCGGACCGCAGACTGGCCGCCGTTCGGCAGATTGTCGGCGTCGACGTAGAAGATCTGCCCGCTCGGGTTGTCGCCGAAGATCATCTTGTTCAGCAGCGGGCGAATCGCCGTCTGCCGGTAGACGATCACGCCGGTGACGGCGGCGCGCTGAAAGAGCGGATCGCGGTGATCGAACTCGACGATCGGCCATGTCATGCCCGGCTCGCTGCGCTGCGTGCTCGCGTCCACCTGGCCCTTGACGTAGGGAAAGCTCGCCTCCCACTTGTTCCAGCCGAGATTCGCGCCCGGCGTGATCGGGCTGATCTCCTCGACGGCGTTCTGTCCGATGTCCGCGACGTACAGCCTTCCGGTCTTCGAGTCCCATGAAAAGCGCTGCGGGTTGCGCACGCCGTACGCGTAAATCTCGCGGACGACGTCCGGCGTAGCGTCCTTGACGAACGGGTTGGATGCCGGGATTCCGTAGCGGCCGTTCGCGCTGTTCTTTCCGAGGGGATCGATGCGCAGGATCTTGCCGAACGCCGACGCGAGGTTCTGCGCGACGTTGAACGGATCGCCGCCGTTGCCGCCATCGGCGAAGCCGACGTAGAGAAGACCGAAGTCCGGCTCGCCGGGCTTCGCGATCGGGTTGAAGCCGATCTGTCCGCCGTTGTGGTTGTTGAACGGATGCGCGGCGCGGAACAGCTCACGCGGCGCGGCGCCGTCGTACGCCGCTGCCGTCGGCGTCTTCGCCGTCCACTCGAGGAGGACGGTGTCGTGCGTCCGGTTGGGGCCGGGATGGACGAAGTCCGGCTTCGGCGTCGTGTTGGCCGTGTCCGTGTACGTGTAGAACTTTCCGAATCCGGGCGTGCCGCGCTGATTGAACTGCGGATGGAACGCGAAGCTCTGAACGCCGCGCTCCGCTCCGTTCGACTGCACGGCGACGCCCCACGCCGGCGCGTTGACGTCGAGATACGGCGCCACCGTCTTGCCATCGTAGCTGAGGCTGTAGAGCGCGCCCGTCATCAGGCTGACGAACATCCGCTTCGTCCCGGGCTCGTCCACGAAGTGCATCATGCGCGCCGCGGCGCCGTCGACGTCGGGGATCGTCGCGAACTCGACGAAGTTGACGGCGATCACGCCCTGCGTCGTCTCGATCGGCGCCGGATACGGATCGAGCGTCAACTGTTGCGCGGCCGTGAACGCGGACGCGATCGCGGCACCAACCAACACGAGCACCTGCCAGCGGCGTGACATCGATGAACACCTCCCAAACCATCCATCATATGTCCATCCGGCTGGCGTTTCTCCGCCGCCTTCGCTTTCTGGCGACCCATCACTTCCTTCGCGCGGAACGTCGCGACCCCCGCGATCAGCTTGACGGCCCCAGCGACACGACGAGCTCGTCGAGCTGATCCATCGTGATCCGCATGCCGGTTTCCATCCCGGACGAGATGATCGCATCCCGCACTTCCTTGCTCGGGCACATCGAATGCGAGACGAGATGCGTCTTGCCGTCGCGCTCCTCGAACGTGACGGTGATCGTGACCGCCTGGTCATGGGGACCGGTGCCGCCGGCCGTCGGCTCGAACATCTCCGTGTAGACGAGGCGCGCCGGCGGCGTCACTTCGATGTACTTGCCGGAGAAGGCCATTCTCCTGCCGCGCGACTCGAACACGTAGCGATAGGCGCCGCCGGCACGCACGTCCGCGTCGCAGTCGATCATCGAGGCGCCGAGCGACTTCGGCGCCCACCAGCGCCTGACGAATTCCGGCTTGGTCCACGCGTCGAACACGATTCGCGCCGGTCCATTGAACGTCCGCGCAATGACGATCTCCCGATCGCCTTTGAGCTCCATCGTCGTCGGGTTCATCGCGGGCGCCTCACTTCCTTTTCCTGCGGCCATGGGATTTCTCCTTCGCTCGGACGCCTTCGACTTTCCTGGCGCCCTCGTTCCTCTTGATCTGTTCAATCACGTCGTCCAGCTCCTCGAAGCGCGCGTCCCACACGTCCCGATAACGCTCGAGCCAGTCGTACAACTGTCGGAGCGGCTGCGCGCGCAGCTCGTAGAGCCGCTGCTGGGCGCGCGGCTCGACGTCCACGAGGCCCGCGTCCTTCAGGACGCGCAGATGCTTCGAGACCTGCGGTTGATTGAGCTGCAGGCGCTCGCCGATCTCGTTGACGTGGCGGGGCCTCGCGCGCAGCAGCTCCACGATGCGAAAGCGATTGGGCTCGGCGAGGGCTGCGAAGGTTTCGACCATGAATGTAATATGCCTCAATAGGAATATGTCTGTCAAGGCATATATTGCGGCTTGGCCGCGCGCGACGACCGAGCTATGATGGCCGCCGTGAGCGACGCGGACGACGTCCTTCGGGCGGCGCTCGAAGATCGCCTCGGTTTCGAGCGGCTGGTCTGCGATCTCGCCGCGCGCTTCGTCAACCTGGAGCCCGAGCGCGTCGACGACGAGATCCGCGACGCGCAGCGCCAGATCGTCGAAGCGCTCGATCTCGATCGCAGCACGCTGTTCCAGGTCTCCGACGACGAACGCACGCTCGTCTTCACGCACTACTGGTCGCGGCCCGAGTTCCCTCCGGCGCCGACCGGCCTGCTGATCGCGCAATCGTTTCCTTGGTCGGTCGCGAAACTCCTTCGCGGCGAGCTTCTGTGCCTCGAAACCCTGGAAGACCTGCCGGCCGACGCGCCCGACCGGGAGTCGTTGCGGCGCTTCGGCACGCGATCGAACGTCACCGTGCCGCTGAAAGCGGGCGGCAGGGTCATCGGCGCCCTGGCGTTCGGCACGATGCGGCACGAGCGCAAGTGGCCCGCCGAGATCGTCAACCGGTTGAATCTCCTGGGCCAGGTGTTCGCGAGCGCCCTCGCGCGACAGCGATCGGATCTCGCGCTCCGCGCGGCCACCGACGAGAACGCGCGGCTGCGCGAGCTGTTGTCCGAGGAGAACGAGTACCTGCAGCACGAAGTCAAAGTGCTCCACGGATCGTCGGACGTGATGGGGCAGAGCGCCGCCATCCAACACGTGCTCTCGCAGATCGAGCAGGTCGCGCCGGCGAATTCGACCGTGCTGCTCGTCGGCGAGACCGGAACCGGAAAGGAGCTGATCGCGGAAGCGATCCACGAGCGGAGTCCGCGCCGCGCGCGCGCGATGGTGCGCGTGAACTGCGCGGCGATACCGGCCGCGCTCGTCGAGAGCGAGCTCTTCGGCCATGAGAAAGGCGCCTTCACGGGCGCTGCGGCGCGCCACATCGGCCGCTTCGAGCTCGCGAGCGGATCCACGATCTTCCTGGACGAAATCGGCGACGTCCCGATCGAGCTGCAAGTCAAGCTGCTGCGCGTGCTCGAGAGCCGGCAGATCGAGCGTCTCGGCGGCACGCGGCCGATCGACGTCGACGTTCGCGTGATTGCCGCGACGAATCGCGATCTCGAAAAGGCAATTGCCGAGGGACGCTTTCGCGACGATCTGTACTACCGGCTCAACGTGTTTCCGATCGCGGTGCCGCCGCGGCGCCGGCGGCGGGAAGACATTCCGCTGCTCGTCCGCACGTTCGTCGACGAGTTCGCCGGCCCGCTGGGAAAATCGATCGAGTCGATCGCCAAAGACGATCTCGCCGCGCTGCAGGCATACGACTGGCCGGGGAACGTGAGAGAGCTGCGCAACGTCGTCGAGCGATCGCTGATCGTGTCGAGCGGACCGAAGCTGCGCATCGAGCGGCCTCGCGCGTCATCCCGGTCGGCGAGCGCGAGCACGCGCCTCGCCGACGTCGAACGCGCGCATTTGCGTTCGGTCCTCGAGAGCAGCAAGTGGCGGATTCGCGGACCCGGCGGCGCCGCCGAGCAGCTCGGTCTCAAACCGAGCACGCTCGAGGGACGAATGGCGAAGCTCCATCTGCGACGGCCTCCCCGTCAATAACACGGCATTTCGGAGGCGCCCCCGGTATTCCGGGGGAGGACGCCGCACGTCCATCCTCCGGCGTCGATTGACCCGAACATCAACATCCTCGTGCTCTGCGACTTGCGGCCGCGGGTCGACACGCTCCCCGCATGGCAAGCCTCGTGCTCTTCGAGCGGCCGTGATTCGTTCGAAAGCAAGTGAGAAGGATGGAAACAATCGACGACTTGAAGGCGCGGCTGCACCACGCGCAGAAGATGGACGCGGTGGGGCGCCTAGCAGCCGGCGCCGCTCACGAGTTCAACAACCTGCTGACGATCATCCTCGCGAGCTGCGAGGAAGGCCTGTCGGCGCCTGACGTCCCGAGCTCGGCACGGGACAGCTTCGACACGATCCGCCTCGCGGCGAAATCCGCGGCATCATTGGCGGCGCAGCTTCTCGACCTCAGCCGGCGCGAATCCGTTCAGCGGCGCGTGCTGAACGTGAACGACGTTCTCGCGGACGCGCAGCGTCTCGTCGTCCGGCTGATCAAGGCAGATATCGATCTGCAAGTTCACCGCGATCCGCGGCTGGGCGACATCGTTGCCGATGCCGTCCAGCTCCAACAGGTGCTCGTGAATCTCGTCGCGAACGCGCGGGACGCGATGCCGCACGGAGGCCGGATCGTCATCGAGACGCGCAGCGTCGACGTGCCGCATGGAGACGTGGCGGCGCATTCGCGTCTGCCGCCCGGCCGCTACGCGCAGCTCGCCGTCTCGGACACGGGCGTCGGCATGGACGACGCGACGCGCGCCCGCATCTTCGAGCCGTTCTTCACCACCAAACCCGCCGCGCAAGGGACCGGGCTCGGCTTGTCGACCGTCCACGGAATCGTCACCGAGAGCGGTGGATTCATTTGGGCCTGCAGCAAACCCGGGATCGGCTCGACGTTCACAATCTGCTTTCCGCTCGTTGATTGAGAGTGGAGGCAGTCCCGTTTCGGGCGATACTTGGGCCCGCACGGCCGACCCATGCGCCGAACCAGGGCACTCGCGAACGCCGTCGCCATCTCGCTCGTCGCCGCAAGCGCAGCCTGCGCCACGTCGCGTACGAACGTCATCGGTGACAAGCCCGCGACCGGCGGGAAAGACGCCGGTCCGCTGAGAGACGTGTTGCTCGTCGGCAACAGCGTGTCCGGCACCGTCAGCGTCATCGACGGCCGCACGTTCGCGCCGCTCGGCACGGTCAACGTCATTCCGGATCTCCAGCGCCGGCTGAAGGAGATCAACTCGCCGTTCGCCTTCTGGCGCGGCTTCATCTACCGGCGAATCAAGAAAGCGCAGCTCCTCGAAGTCGGCGAGCCTCACGAAGGCGATCGGTTCGTCGACGATCTGTTCCTGTCGCCCGACGGCACGAAGCTCTACGTGTCGCGCTCGAATCTCGGCGACGTGGCCGCGTTCGATCTGCTCGCGCCCGGCAAACCGATGATCTGGCGGACGACGGTGGCGGGCCGCAAGGCCGATCACGCGACCATCTCGGCGGACGGCAGCCGCATCGTCGTGTCGGCGAGCGTCGTCCGGAAGGCGCAAGTGATCGAGACGACGAGCGGAAAAGTCATCGGGTCGTTCAGGACCGGCTTGCTGCCGCATCAGAACGACTACTCGCACGACGAGTCGCGGATCTACAACGGAAGCCTCGGCCGTCTGTCGAAACCGTTTGCGGAGAATGCGGAAAAAGGCGCGCGGGAGCTGACCGTCGTCGACGCGAAGACGTTTAAGCCCATTCGGACGTATCGTTTCGACGCCGGCGTGCGGCCGACGATCATCACCGACGAGGATCGCACGATGTACGTGCAGCTCTCGTACTTGAATGGCGTCGCGAAGTACGATCTGAGACGCGATTCTCCTGGGGAGCAAGCGGTCCTGATCAAGAAGCTCTCTCAAGAACGCACCGACGCGTCCAAGAAGATGTACAAAAACGAAGACATGTTCCCTCACAACAGCGCGCACCACGGGCTCGCCATGTCGGGCGACGGGAAGCTGCTGTGCGACTGCGCGACCGTCGAGGATCGGGTCTGGATCGTGTCGGCCGACACTCTGACGATCCAGACGATCGCCGACGGGATCGGCTCGACGCCGTACTGGGCGACGACGAGCGCCGACGGCAATCACTGCTTCGTGTCGATGAGCGGGTCGGACGAGATCGCGGTGCTCGACTACAAGACGGGAAAACTGGTCACGAAGGTGAAGGTCGAAGACTTTCCGCAGCGCAACCGGCTCGGCAGGATGTCCGAGAAAGCACTCGCGATGCTGACGCGTCGATGATCTCCACAACCGGCAATCCTCCAACAGCAGCACACGTCGATACCCGCCGCCGCACCGCGGACCTCATCTTCCGAGGCGCGCTGGCGTTCAACACGGCGCTGACGATCTTCTGGGTTGCGACGTACTTGGCCGGCTGGTCGTACTTCTTTCAAGACTACCGGGTCAACTGGGAGGCCGTCGGACGGATCTTTTCCGGCGTCCTTTTCTTCTACGTGATTTGGGGCGTGATCTGGTGGGCGATCAAGAGCGCGCTGCTGCGCTGGCTGGTCGGGTTCACGAAGCAAGAGCGGCGCGACGCATTCTCGTCGCGCATGGATCGTCCCTACGACGTCGCCGATCTCGTCAGCCGCTATTCGGAGCGGCGCATCCGCATCGCCGACATGATCGGGCGGCGCGGCCGATTCATCACGCTGGCATCGGCCGCGTTCTACTACCTCTACGTGCAAATCGCGAAGGACCAGCCGGAGACGTTCGCGAGGGCGTTCCTGCAGGACAACCTCTTCGACGGCGTCGTGACGGGCTGGATCTTTCTCGGCTTCTACTACGTGAACAACCTCTTCGGCGCGTTCTTCTACGGACCGCAGTCGCGCGTCATGGATGGCATGCTCGCGCGCGCGAACTGTCTGTTGATCACCACGCTGTGGACCGTGTTCAAGTTCGTGATGGTGCCGATCGGCGCGCAGCTTGCGGCGCTCTTTCCAAGAGAAGAGTTCGCGCCGGTGTTCGTGATGATCTGGGGCGCGTATCTGGCGGCCGACGCGAGCTCCGAGGTGTTCGGGTCGCTCTTCGGCAAGCAGCGCATTCGCGTGTGGGGGATCGGCGACGTCAATCGCAAATCGATCGCCGGCACGGTCGGCGGGTTCCTCGCGGCGCTGATCCTGTGCACATCTGTCGTCATGTCGCATGGGCTCGGCACGTCGTGGGTCGTGCTCGCCGTCGTCATTGCTTCATCGAGCACGATTGTCGAGCTCTACTCGCCCCGTGGGACCGACGACTTCACGATGGCCACGGCCAACGCGCTCATCTGCCTGGCGTTCGGCGCGTGGTTTCGCTGACATACTATGCCCATGACGTTCCTCGCCGATCGCGCTCAGGACGTTCGATACGCGCTCCGCACCTTCCGCCGCGCGCCTGCGTTCACGCTCGTGGCCGTGCTCACGCTCGCGCTCGGCATCGGCGCCAACGCGGCGGTGTTCTCGCTCTTCCAACACGTGCTGTTTCGGACGCTGTCCGTGCACGAGCCGGAACAGCTCGTGAATCTTTCCGCGCCGGGCCTGAAGCCGGGGCCGAAGTCGTGCGGCGGCGTGATGGGGGAGTGCGACGACGCGTTCAGCTATCCGATGTTTCGCGATCTCGAGCGCGCGCAAACCGTCTTCACAGGTGTTGCGGCGCATCGTGACTTCGAAGTGAATCTCGGTTTCCGCGGCCGGACCGAGATCGGCACCGGCCTGTTCGTGTCCGGCGATTACTTCCAGGTCCTTCGTCTCCGGCCGGCGATCGGCCGGTTGCTCAATCCGTCCGACGATCGAAGCGTCGGAGGATCGGACGTGGTCGTGGTGAGCCACGACTATTGGCAGAAGCAGTACGGCGGGCGCGCGGACATCCTCGACGATGCGATTTTCGTCAACGGAACCGCAATGACCGTCGTCGGCGTCGCGCCGCCCGGTTTCGCCGGCACGACGTTCGGGTTAACGCCGCAGGTCTTCGTCCCGATCACCATGCGCTGGCGTCTTCAGCCATGGCCGGGCAATCCTCCGGAGAATCGGCGCGGGTACTGGATCTTCCTCTTCGCGCGGCTGAAGCCCGGCGTGACGCTCGAACAGGCGCGCACGATGATCGATGTGCCGTATCGCGCGATCGTCAACGATGTCGAAGCGCCGCTGCAGGAAGGCCTCAGCGAGCAGGCGATGGCGAGATTCCGCGCGAGGGGGATTGGCGTCGAGCCCGGAGCGCGCGGGCAGAGCAGCATCTTCGCGAACGCGCGCGCGCCGCTGACGCTCCTCGTGGCCGTCACTGCATTGATGCTCCTCATCACGTGCATGAACGTCGCGAATCTGTTGCTGACGCGCGCGGCCGCGCGGACGAAGGAAATGGCGACGCGTCTGTCGATCGGCGCGGGCCGCGGACGCCTCGTCGCGCAGCTCTTGACGGAGTCCTCCGTTCTTGGCGCGGTCGCGGCGCTGGCGAGCCTCATCGTCGCTCAGTGGACGATGGACGTTGTCCGGACGATGCTGCCGCCGGACGTCCAACTGACGTGGAGCCTGGACAGATCCGCGCTGATCGTTACTGCCGCCTTGGCGCTCGTCGTCACCGTCGCCATAGGGTTCCTTCCTGCGCTTCACGCCGTCCGGGCGGGCGCGCTCGCGTCGATCAAAGCACAGTCCGGTCAGTTGACCGGCCGCCGCGCCGCACGGTTCCGGCTCGCGCTGGCGACCGCGCAAGTCGCGCTGTCGATGGCGCTCGTCGTGCTCGCGGGGCTCTTCACGAAAAGCCTTGCGAACATCAATCACGTCGATCCCGGCCTGCAGCCGGACGGCCTCGTGATGTTCGGTCTTTCGCCGCAGCGGAACGCGTACGAGGCGCGCCGCGCCGCGGATCTGTTCGATCGCCTCGAGACCGAGATCGCCGCGCTGCCCGGCGTCGCCGCAATCGCGTCCTCGACGACGCCGCTCTTGACCGGCGATGAGCGCGCGACCTCGGCGTTCGTGGAGGGATTCGACGTCGGCCCGGATACGGACAACAACACGCGCTACGACGAGATCGGCGACGGATACTTCCGCGCGCTGGGAATGCATCTCGCCGCGGGACGCGAGTTCACGCGCGCCGATTCCGAGAGCGCGCCGAAGGTCGCGATCGTCAACGAGCGATTCGCGGCGAAGTTCCGTCTCGGGCGTGAGGCCGTTGGGAAGCGGATGTCGGCGCGCACCGCCGCCCTCGATCTCGAGATCGTTGGAATCGTCAAGGACACACCGTACGGCAGCCTCCGTGAAGCCGGCGTGCCGATGTATTTCGTTCCCCATCGCCAGGGCACCAGACGTCCGGGATTCATGACGTTCTACGTGCGGACGTCCAGCAACACGAACGATCTAATGGTCGGGATTCGCGAGGTTGTGCGGCGCCTCGATCCCAACCTCCCGATCGAGACGATGCGGACGATGAACGAGGCGATCCGGGGCGCGACGATGCGCGAGCGGCTGATGGGAGTGATGACGAGCGCGTTCGCGGCGCTTGCGCTGATGGTCGCCGCTGTCGGGCTCTATGGCGTGCTCGCGTATACCGTCGCGCAGCGCACCGCCGAGATCGGTCTTCGCATGGCGCTCGGCGCCACGCGCGCGCGCGTCCGCTGGATGGTGCTGCGGCAGATGGCCGTCGTCGCCGCAATCGGCGGCACACTCGGCCTCGCCGCGGCAATCGCGATCGGGCGAGCCGCGCAGTCGCTGCTGTTCGGCTTGCGGTTCGACGATCCGTCGGTCCTCGCGTCGGCGGGAGTCGTGCTGATGGTCGTCGTGACCGCCGCCGGGTTCCTGCCGGCCGATCGCGCGGCCCGAGTCGATCCGATGCGCGCGTTGAAATACGACTAGAGCGTGCGCGAAGCGCCGCCAGCGAAATCCTCCACTTGCTCGATCGCTATCTCGGTCCGGTCCAGCGGTGAGGTCCGGCTGCCGCCGGACGCTGCACGCGCGCTACACGCGCGCTGCTGCATGCGCGCTTGACCGGCTGGCGTCTTGTGCCGTAGGCTCATATGTCGAAGGTTGAGGCAACATGACATCTCCCCGATTTCCCATCCCGCAGGGCACGCTCGACATGTTGATCCTGCAGATCCTCTCGCTCGAGCCGGCGCACGGCTACGGCATCGCGCAGCGGCTCCAGCAGATCTCGCGCGACCGAGTGCAGGTCAATCAAGGGTCGCTCTATCCCGCGCTGCACCGGCTCGAGCAGAAGCGCTGGCTCAAGGCCGAGTGGCGCGAATCGGAGACCGGACGCGAGGCGAAGTTCTACGCGCTCACGCCCGCGGGGCGCAGGCAGTTGGCCGCCGAGAAAGCAAGCTGGAACACGCTGACCGACGCCGTTCGCTTGATCTTCAACGAAGGAGAGTAGGGCCGTGGCGAAGCTGCTCAACCTGCTCGGGTGGAGACGACGGCGGCTCGAAGACGATCTCGATCGCGAGCTGCGCTACCACTTCGATCGGCGCGTGCGGGACATGATGGACGCCGGCCTGAGCGAGCCCGAGGCGCGGCGGCAGGTTGCGATCGAATTCGGCGGCGTCGCGCAGGTCCGCGAGAACGTCCGCGATACGTGGATCTGGCGGTGGCTCGACGTCTTCGCGCGCGACATCCGCTATTCGTTGCGCAGCCTGTCGAGGAGCTGGGGGTTCTCGCTCGGCGCCGGCGCCGTTCTCGCGCTCGCGATCGGCGCGAACACCGCGATCTTCTCCGTCGTCAACGCCGTACTCTTGCGGCCGCTCGCGTATCAGGACGCCGCGCGCATCGTCGCGCTCGAGGCCTCGTGGACCAACACGGGGCGCACGAGCCGCGAGATGTCCGGGCCGGATTTTCTCGACGTTCAGGCGCAGGCGAAATCGCTCGAGGTCATGGCGCACTCGGCGGGCGAAGACGAATTGGCGACCGTCGTCGAAGGGCGCGGCGAGTTCGCGAACGCGCGCTGGGTCTCCGGCGATTTCTTTTCGGTGTTCAGCCAGCGGCCGGCCGCCGGCCGGCTCTTGGCGCCGACCGATCGCGTCGGCGACGATCCCACGTCCGTCGTGGTTGTCGGTCATCACTGGGCGCAGACGTACTTCGGCAGCTCGGAGGCCGCGGTTGGAAAGTCGATCCTTGTCTACGGCCGCGCACTGCAGATCGTCGGCGTCGCATCACCGGGATTTCGATATCCGGAGGCCGCTGATCTTTGGGTGCCCGACGGCCCGACGAATCGCGCGAATCGCGGCCGGCACGATCTCCTCGTCGTCGGAAAGCTGAAGCCCGGCGTCGATCTCGCCAGCGCGCAGACCGAAGTGCGCACCATCGGCGCGCGTCTCGCGCAGGAGCATCCGGAGAATCGGTTCGAAGCGATGAACCTGCTGTCGCTCCAGGGCCGGTTGACCGGCCACGTGCAGACGACGCTCTGGGTGCTGATGGGCGCGGTGGGCGTCGTGTTGCTGATTGCGTGCGCGAACGTCGCGAATCTCCTGCTCGCGCGGTCGAGCGCGAGGACGCGCGAGATCGCGCTGCGCGCCGCGCTCGGCGCGGGCCGCGGCCGCGTGGTCCGCCAGCTGCTGACCGAGAGCCTCGTGCTCGGCGGACTGTCGGCGGTGGCGGGCATCTTCCTCGCAGCGCTGCTCGTCTGGGGACTCGTGGCGATGTCGCCGCCGAACCTGCCGCGAATCGACGAAGTCCGGATCGATCTGCCGGTCCTCGCGTTCGCGCTCGGCTTGACGCTCCTCTCGGTCGTCGCGTTCGGACTGCTGCCCGCGATGAACGTCTCGCGGCTCGGCGTGTCGGACGCGCTGAAGCACGGCGGCTCGAAGGGCGTCGCGGCGCGCGGCCGGGGACTTCGCTCGACGCTCGTCGTCACGGAGGTCGCGCTCTCGGTCGTGCTGCTCGCGGCATCCGGTTTGCTCCTTCGATCGTTCCAGGTGCTCCATCACGTCGACCTCGGCTTCACGACCGAGCGCGTGCTCGTCGCCTACAGCCAGTTCGTGGCGACGAACGACGAGAACCGGCGCAAGCGGATCGTGTTCTATCGCGATCTACTCGAGCGCCTTCGCGCGACGCCTGGAGTGCGCGCGGCATCCGGCGTCGCGTTCCTGCCGATGGGACGCGAGCTTCGACCGGCGGTCGAGTATTCGATTCACGGCAGACCGGAGCAGCCGGCGGGGGAGCGGCAGAAGAGCGAGCTGCAGGTGATCGCGCCCGACTACTTCAGGACGCTGGATATTCCGATTCGTCTCGGCCGTGACTTCAACGACGGCGACACGCCCGATCGGCCGAAGGTCGCCATCGTCAACGAGACGTTCGCGCGGATGGCGTTCGGCGCCGAGTCGCCGCTCGGGCAGCGCATCAGAATTCGTCCGACGGATCCCTGGATGGAGATCGTCGGCGTGGCCGCGGACACGCGGTGGCGCGACCCGAGCGCGCCGCCGCCATCAGAGCTGTTCCTCGCGTCGCTGCAGGGCGCGGGCGGCTCGCTCTCGATTCTCGTGCGGACGACCGTCGACGAGCGCTCGCTGGCGGGAACGTTTCGCGCGGTGATGCGCGAGATGAATCCGAGCGTGCCCGTGGAGATCGAAACGATGGACGACTTGTTCGCCGGCGCGCTGGCGTATCCGCGGTTTCGCACGCAGCTCGTCGGCGGATTCGCGGCCGTTGCGGCGATGCTCGCCGCGGTCGGCATCTTCAGCGTGCTCGCGTATCTCGTGGGGCAGCGGACACGCGAGCTTGCCGTCCGCCGCGCCGTCGGCGCGCAAGCCGTCGACGTCGTGCGCCTGATCGCCGGCCAGGGCGCGCAGCTCATCGGCATCGGCCTCGTGGTCGGCCTCGCGGGCGCGCTCGCGGTCGCGCGCCTCCTCGAGGGATTGCTCTACGAGATCAGCCCCTGGGATGTCAGCAGCTACGTTGGCGCGATCGTCGTGCTCGCGATCGCGGCGGCGGTCGGCACCGTGCTGCCCGCGATCCGAGCCGCCACGATCGATCCGCTCGTCGCGCTCCGTCACGAGTAACAATAGGGCGTGCGCGCGGATGGAACTGACGCCGCGATCGACGCCGTGTGCGCCGCCATTCGCGGCATCCCCAACGTCTGGCGGGGACTGACCGCGCCGGCGGAGCAGTCCCGCTTCCTCGCGGCGGCGGCGCGCCACCGCCTGCGGCCGCTGATCGCAGCGCGGCTGCGCGAGACCGGCGAATGGCGCTCGTGGCCGCAGACGGTTCGCGGCGCGCTCGCCGATGCGGAGCGCGCGGAAGCGGCGCTCGAGATCGCGCGGCGCCAGGAGTTGTCGCGCCTTCTCGCCGCGTGCGGCTCGGCGGACCTGCCGGTGCTGCTGATCAAGGGCGCGGCGCTGGCGTATTCGATGTATCCCGAGCCGTGGCTCAGGCCGCGCGAGGATACCGATCTCGTCGTGCGATCGAGCGATGCCGAGCGCGCCGATCGCGTGCTGCGCGACTGCGGTTTTCGGCCGGCGATTCGCCAGCGCGGCCGGCTCGTGACGCATCAACGGCTGTATCACCGCGCGGATGCGGCCGGCCGGCGCGACGCATACGATCTGCATTGGAAGATCGCCGATCCCGCGCCGTTCGCCGATCTGTTGTCTGTCGACGATCTTCTGCGCGACGCATCGACCGTTGCCGTCGGCGATCGCGCGCGCGCGCGCGTGCCGTCCACGAGCCACGCGCTTCTCCTTGCCTGCTGGCACCGCGTCTCGCACCATCACGATGCCGGCGATCTCCTCTGGCTGTACGACCTTCATCTGCTCGCGGATCGATCGAGCGATGCGGACGCGAGGACGGCGATCGACATCGCCCGGCGCACGGGGACCGGTCCGATCTGCGCGCGAGGTCTGCGCCTCGCCGCCGAGCGGTTCGGCACGGGCCTGCCGTCACGCTTCATCGAGGAACTGGAGAAACCGGACGGCGCCGCTCCGTCGCTGACGGTCTCGTATCTGCAGCCCGATGCCCGAAAGGTCGATTTGCTCGCCGCCGATCTGAAAGCGCTCCCGGACTGGGAATCGCGCGCGCGCCTCGTCCGCGAGCACCTCTTTCCACCGGCGGAGTACATGTTCGAAACCTACGGCCGATCGAACAGGATGCTGTTGCCCGTGCTCTACTTATGGCGGATCGCGTCGGGCGCGCCGCGCTGGTTCCGGCGCTCGTGATCCGACAGCTTGCTTGACACCTGAGGCCGGTTTGACGATTCTTGGATCATCCGTGGATCTCCGGCAGGTCTCCCGCGCGAGAGACGGCAGTCGCGAGTTCGTGACCCGTCAGATCGCCGACGAAACGATCATCGTGCCTGTCGTCGGCGGCGTTGGGGACCTGGACGCGATCTTCACGCTGAACGAGGTGGGCTCGTACATCTGGCGGCTCACGGAGCCGCCCACCACCGTCGGCGCAATCGTCGAAGCGATCGGCCGGGCGTTCGACGTCCCGGCGGATCGAGCGGAACGGGATGTCGTCGAGTTCCTGGGCACGCTCGCGGAGGCCGGTCTCATCACGCCTCTGAGCGCGCCCGATGCGATCCGGTGAACGGCGGACAGCAATCTCGTACGCGACTCGTCCGGCCACCTCTCCCCTGGCCGTACGCTCGAACACCAAACGTATGGAAACGGTCAGCTACGGCGAGTTCAGCCAGACGTTTCACCAGCGCACCATGCAGCGGCACCTGCCGCTGAATGGCACCATCGAGGTCACGCGCCGGTGTCCGCTGACGTGCGCGCACTGCTATAACAACCTGCCGATGTCGGATCGGGACGCGTCGAGCACGGAGCTGACGTACGCCGAGCACTGCCGCATCCTCGACGAGTTGGCGGACGCGGGCTGTCTGTGGCTGCTCTTCACAGGCGGCGAGATCTTCGCGCGGCGCGACTTCCTCGATATCTACACGTACGCGAAGCGCAAGGGATTCCTGATCACGCTCTTCACGAACGGCACGCTGATCACGCCGCGAATCGCCGACTACCTCGCGGAGTATCGCCCGTTCGCGATCGAGATCACGTTGTACGGCCGGACGAAGGAGACCTACGAGCGCCTCACCGGCATTCCAGGCTCGTACGAGAAGTGCCTGCGCGGGATTCACCTGCTCCTCGAACGGAAACTGCCGCTCGCGCTGAAGTCGGTCGCGGTCACGCTGAACGTGCACGAGCTGTACGACATGCAGGCGCTCGCCGACGAGCTCGGCGTCGCGTTCAAGTTCGACGGCATGATGAGCCCGCGGATCGACTGCTCGCAGAGTCCGCTCGCGGTCAGGCTCACGCCCGAGGAGTGCGTCGCGCTCGATCTCGAGGACGAGCGCCGCGTGAACGAGTGGAAGCTCGTGGCGAAGGAGTATGAAGGGCCGGCGAATCCGCCCGAGCGATCCGACGATCTCTATCACTGCGGCGGCGGCGTGACGTCGTTCGCGATCGATCCGCAGGGCGGTCTCAGCATCTGCGTGCTGTCGCACGTGGACAAGTACAGCCTGCGCACCGGATCGGTGCGAGACGGCTGGGACGTGGCGCTGCGTCAGGTGCGCGCGCGGAAGATCACCGCGCCGACCAAGTGCACGTCCTGCGAGCTGAAGTCGTCGTTGTGCGGCATGTGTCCGGCCAACGGCGAGCTCGAGAATCGCGACGCCGAAGCGCCCGTCGACTTTCTCTGCCGCGTCGCGCATCTCCGCGCGTACGCGCTCGATCTGCCCGTCGTGCCGCACGGACCGTGCGAGTACTGCCCGGGCGGAGCCGGATACGAGGAGATGATGCGATCCGTCGCGGCGCTGAAGCAGCGGACATTTGACGCGAAGCGCCGCCCCGGAATGAAGATGCTGCCGATGGCGGCGGCTGGATGCGGAAGCGGCGGATGCTCGTCGTGCTCCGCGCACTGATTGCGGCAAGCGGACAGCGGCAAGCGGACAGCGGACAGCGGTAAGCGGACAGCGGCAAGCGGACAGCGGTACCGAGGAGATACAAATGGCCGAAGACACGAACGACAACGACGCGAACAGCGGCGAGAAGCGATCGTACGCGAAGCCGGAGATCAAGCAGGTCGCGCTGCGGCCCGAGGAAGCGGTGCTGGGCGCGTGCAAGGCGAGCTCGGGCTCCGGCGGGAGCGGTCCCGGCGGCGGCAATTGCAGGACGCCGGTGCCGTGCAGCTCGCTCGGCTCATAATCCGCGAGTGCACCTCCGAGTCGCGGGTCTGACGATTCACGTCGCCTGTCGCGAGCGCGATCTGCGCGTGGCGCCGAATCGCGCCGCCGAATCGTTTCTCGTCGATCCCGGCGCCGCCGACGTGGAGATCGACGTCACCGCCGGCAATCTCGAGGGCCAGCGGTTCGGTGAGTGTCTCTTCGATTCCGCAGGACCGTGGCGCCTCCATCGCGATGACGATGGATTCCTCTTCTGCTTCTTCTCCTCGACGCTGACGACATCTCCATACAAGATCGCGCGCTTCAATCACGATTTCTCGATCGGCCGCATCATCCTCCATCGCCCATTCTTCGCGGGCGCGGCGACGATCGATCCCCTCGAGTATCCGCTCGACGAGCTGCTCGTCATCAGCCTGCTCGGTCGGGGAAAGGGCGTCGAGATCCACGGCTGCGGCGTTCTCGCGAACGGCTCGACGGGATACCTCTTCGCGGGCCAGTCGGGCGCGGGCAAGACAACGATCGCGCGGCTCTGGCTCGATGATCCCGGCAGCGTCGTGTTGAGCGACGACCGCGTGATCCTTCGCGACGACGCCGACGGGTTGTGGATGTACGGCACGCCGTGGCACGGCGACGAGCCGCTCGCGTCCCCGCGGCGCGCGCGTCTCGCGGCGCTGTTTTTTCTCCGGCAGCATCATCGCCACGAGCTGCTGCCGGTTGCGCGAGCGGACGGCGTGGCGCGCCTGTTTGCGGCCAGTTTTCCTCCGTTTCACGACGCGCGCGGCCTCGAGTTCACGCTCGAATTCCTGGACCGCGTCGCCGCCCGCGTTCCCTGCTTCGAGCTCGGCTTCGTACCCGATTCGAGCGTGCTCGAGATCGTGCGCCAGCGCTCGTAGCGTGCTGTTCTGGCGCAGCCCCTTACGAATCTGAAAGGGCCGCCGTGCGCCGCGGGCGCGAATCCGTGAGTTTTCCGGCAAATGCACGCGATTCGGATCCGGCAGGTTTGTTGCCCTTCCCCCGGGCGGAGCGGACGCTTTTCGTACGCGTCAACCGTCCGAATGCAATCAAGGGAGAACCGAATCAGCTTCGTGGATGTCAGCAGCCAACTGCTGGCGCGGGGCTACGGCGTGCGCTTTCGCGCGACGGGCGGCAGTATGGCTCCGTCGATCTGCGACGGCGACGTGATCACCGTCGAGCCCATCACGCCCGCCAGACTCTCGACGGGCAGCGTCGTCGTCTATCGCCGGGACGAACGTTTGTTCGCGCACCGCGTCGTCAGCATCGGCGCCGATCGATCGGGAGTCGATCGCATGATTCTCCGCGGCGATGCGTCGAGCGTTTTCGACGAGCCGGTATCGCCGACTCAAGTTCTCGGCGAGGTCGTGTCGGTCGCGCGCCGAGGCAAGGCGTCGCCCGTGCGGCGTGCGTATCGCGCGCTGCGTCAGGTCGCGGCGTCCGTCGTGCTCGCGTTGTGCACGCTCGCGCTCGTCTGCGCCTCGTCGACAGTTGCGGACGCGGCCGTTCTTCAACAAGTGCAGAGCGGCACCGTCGTCAACAACGCCAACGGCGTTCAGACCGTCACGATCGCCTCCATCGACACGACGAAGTCGTTTCTCGTCTTCCAGGTGCGCAGCAGCGGCGATCGTCCCGTCCAGTCGACGGTGCGCGGCAGGATCGCGTCTTCGACGACGATCGAGTTCGAGAGAGTCACGAACGAGGGCGCGCCGCTCGCGATCGACATCCAGTGGTACGTCGCCACATTCGGCTCGGGCGTCTCTGTGCAGCGCGGCGCCGCAACGATGTCCGCGTTCACGGTAGACGTACCCATCGCCGCCATATCGGCGATGAACCAGGCGTTCGTGCTGTGGTCGATGACGCCGAACGCGACCGAGCTGGAGCACGGCAGCGACGACATCATCGCGGGCGATTTGACGAGCACGACGAACCTGCAGTTCCGCACGAACGACATGAGCGGCCACATCGTGTGGTGGCAGGTCGTCGAGTTCACGAATGCGGCGGACATCAACGTGCAGCGCGGCACGGTGACCACGATGACCGGCACGACGCTGTCGGTGACGGCCACGCTGCCTACCGCGGTCGACGTGAGCCGGACGTTCGTGCTTGCGGGCGCCCGCACGGATGGCGCCGGCCCCGACATGGGCGCGCGCATGTTCCGCACGCAGCTCACCAACGCCACCACGATCACATTCGATCGGAACATCTCCGGGACACCCGACAATTTCACCGAGATCTCGTGGCAGGCGATCGAGCTCAAGGACGGGTCGACGGTGCAGCGCGGCTCGGCGAGCTTCGCCTCCGGCGTCTCGCAGGCGACCGCCGCGCTCGTGCCGCGTGTGAACACGACGCGCGCGATTGCGTTCGCGTCGGGGCAAGCGGGCGGCCAGAGCATGGGGCGCACGCCGTACGCGGCGAACGACGTGCTGGGCGTCGCGACGGCGACGACCGCGCTCGCGCCAACGCTCCTCACGCTCGATCGCAACAGCACGTTGGCCGCCGCGGACGTCGGCTGGTTCGTCGTCCAATTCGCGGGCGGCAGCGGCTTCAAGGTCGGGAGCTTTACGAAATCCACGGGAGCCGCGCCCGCGTCGCAATCGATTCCTCACGGTCTCGGCGAGGTGCCGAAGGCGCTGATTCTCTGGACCGAAGGGCGGTCCGACGAAACGTTCAGCAGCTCGTCAGGCATCACGTTCCACGGAGCCTCTACCGGATCGGCCGTAAGCGGCGTGCTGTCGCTCACGCTTCCGATTCCAGCGGGGACCGTCACGAACGACGGCATGCTCGCCTCCGTTGCGGTCCGGCCCAACACCGCGGTCATCACGCCGCCCGCGGGATGGACCCTGATCCGCCGCATAGACAACGCGACGGGGACGCCGAGCTCATTGGCGATGTACGGCAAGGTCGCGACGAGCAGCGAGCCCGCGAGCTACACGTGGACGCTCAGCGCGTCGACGGGATCCGCAGGCGGCATTCAATCGTTCGGCGGTGTCGACATCGCGAACTCGGTCGACGTCGAGAACGGCGCGGCGACGGCCTCGAGCGTCACGCACGCCGCGCCGAGCGTGACCACGACCGCAGCGAACGACATGATCGTGACGACGCACGCGTTCGCGTCGAGCGCGACGTGGACCGCGCCAGCCGGCATGACCGAAGCCTACGACGTCGCGTCGAACGCCGCGCCGAACGCGGTGGGCATGTCGGTGGTCGGCAGCTATGCGGTGCAGGCCGCGATCGGCCCGACGGGTGCGAAGTCCGCGACGGCGTCCAACGACGCCGACACGGGCAACACGCACACGATTGCGCTGAGAGCCGCGGCCGCAGGCACCGCGTACTTCGGTTTCGGGATGACGGACGGGACGACGAGCCGCTCGGTGTCGACGTCGAGCGAGGATGGGGCGGACACGTCGAATGCGAGCACCCGCATGGCGGCCAAGGTCCTCACGCTCGTGCAGTGGGGCGAAGTGCTCGTGGCCGAAGCGGACCTCGCGTCGTGGGACGACACCACGTTCACGTTGAACTGGACGACGAACGACGCGAACGCATACGTGATCCACTTCATCGCGATCGGCGGATCGGACGTGTCCGCGAAGGTCGTCGAATGGACGATGGGGACGGTGACCGGCAACCGATCGGTCACCGGCGTCGGATTTCAGCCGGACGTCGTCTTTCACGCGCACGGCGGTCACGCGCTGACGGCCGCGCTGCCGAGCAGCATCGCCGGCGGCGCGTTCGGCCTCGGCGTCATGGATTTCGACGGCGATCAATGGGCATTCGCGAACTGGACGGCGGATGCGTCGCTCACCGGGAACACGCAACGGGGCCAGCAGACCGACGCCGCAATCTATTCGTTCAATTCCTCGCTCACCGTTCAGAAGGAAGCGTCGTGGGTCTCGATGAACGCCGACGGCTTCACGGTGAACTTCACGAACACGAATTCCGCCGCCGCGGCGCGCGTGCTTTCTCTCGCGCTCAAGGGCGTGAACGTCAAACCCGGGAGCTTCTTGAAGACCACCGGCGCCGCGCCGGCGGCGCAGGCAATCACCGGCGTCGGTTTCAGGCCGAGCCTCGTGATGCTCTCCAGTTTCCAGAGCACGACGCAGGCTGCACCCGTCGGGCACAGCCGATTCGGACTGGGCGCGTCGGATGGCACGACCGAAGGAAGCTCGGCGGTCCAGGACGAGAACAACGCCGGGCTGATGAACGTCGATGCGATCGACAAGACGAGCAAGGTGTTCGTCAAGGTGAACAACGCCACGGCGACGATCGACGCCGAGGCGGATCTCACGTCGTTCACGTCGGATGGTTTCAACCTGAACTGGACGACGAACGACGGGGTCGCGACTCAGATTCTCTATCTAAGCCTTGCGCCGCTCGCGGTCACCGAAGTGCGCTTGATCTCGTTCACGGCATCGCGCGAATCGCAGGGCGTTCAGCTCGCATGGCGCACCGGATTCGAGGTCAACAATCTCGGCTTCCACCTCTATCGCGAGATCGACGGACGGCGCACGCGCATCACGCGATCGCTCGTGGCGGGATCGGGATTGACCGTCGGCTCCAGGAATCGCGTGAACAGCGAGCAGAGGTACTCCTTCTGGGACCGCGATCCGCTGTCGCGATCGTCGAAGGCCGTCTACTGGCTCGAGGACGTCGACTTCAACGGCAAGGGCACGTGGCACGGGCCGATTGCGCCGACCGATTCATCAGGAACGCAGACCGCCGAAGACAGTCCGCTCCTCACGGGATTGGGTCGAGGCGCCGGCCATCGTGAAGAGCGTTTCATCGCGTCGACCGCTCCCGACGTTCCTGCAGCGGCGACGGCGCTCGGCGTCGAATCCGCGGCGACGGCCGAAGGCGCGCGGCAGACCCAGTGGGCAATCGCCAACCTGCCAGCCGTGAAGATCGGCGTTCGCGCCGCCGGCTGGTATCGCGTCGATCAGCCGACGCTCGCGGCGGCGGGTCTGCCGTCGCAAGTCGATCCGGCGATGCTCCGTCTGTATCGCGGCGGACTCGAGCTGGCGCTGCACGTCACGGGCGCCGGCGACGGCCAGTTCGATCCGTCCGATGCGATCGAGTTCTATGGGACAGGCGCCGATACTCCGTCGACCGACACAGCCGTGTACTGGTTGACGGCGGGAACGGGAACGGGACTCCGCGTGCAGCCTCCGCCTGCGTCGGGTCCGGGACCCGCGGCGCCCGCGAGATTCTGGGGAACGATCGAGAGGAAGGATCGCAGCATTTACTTCGCCGCGCTGCGCAACGGCAGCGCCGAGAATTGGTTCGGCGCGTTGATCGAGAACGGCGCGCCGGCCGACGTCAACGTGACGGTGCGGCGTCCGGACTCCTCGGCGCCCTCGAGCGCAACGCTCGAAGTCGTCCTCCAAGGCGTGACGCTTACCGCGGATCCGACCGGCCATCAAGTCAGGGTCCGCGTCAACGGAACGGCCGTCGGCGACGTGATCTTCGAAGGCCGCCAGCAAGGATCGGCGACGCTGACGGTTCCGCACGGCCTCCTCGTCGACGGCGCGAACGCCGTGCAGTTCGAGGCGCTCGGTGGCGAGTCCGATCTCAGCCTGTTCGACACGCTTCGCTTGAGCTATTGGCACACGAACGACGCGGACGACGACCGCTTGGAGCTGACGGCGGCCAACGGACAAACCGTGACGATCGGCGGCTTCACCACGACGGCCATCCGCGTCGTCGACATCACGAATCTGGCGAACGTGCTCGAGCTGCCGACGGTCGCGGGGTCGGCGCCGTTCTCGGTCGACGTGCAGACGCCTGGAACTGGGACGCGCACGCTGTATGCGTTCGCCGATGCCGCGTTCGCGACGCCGCTCTTCGTCGCCGCGAATCAGCCGTCGTCGTTGAACGTCGCGCAGAACGCGCGCAACTATCTGATCGTCGCGCATCCGGACTTCGCTGCGCAGATGGCGCCGCTCGCTGCGCATCGCGCGAGTCAGGGCTATCAAGCGGCAGTCGTGTCGATCGACGACGTCTACGACGAGTTCAGCTTCGGCGAACGCTCGCCCGACGCGCTGAAGGACTTTTTCGCCCATGCGCGCGCGACGTGGACGGTTCCGCCGCGGTATGTCCTGTTGGCGGGGGACGCGACATTCGATCCGCGCGATTACGCGAGTCTGGGCTTCGGGGATTTCGTGCCGACCGGCCTCGTCGACATGGTGGAGATCGAGCTCGAGACGGCGTCTGACGATTGGTTCGTCGACGGCAACGCCGACGGCGTGCCCGACATCGCGATCGGCCGATTGCCCGTGCGGACTCCGGGGCAAGCCACGAGCGTCGTCTCGAAGATCGTCGGCTACGACACGGGCGCCGGCGGTGCGTGGGCGAGGAACATCACGCTCCTGACCGACACGGACGATCCGACCGTCCAGTTCCGCGCGTCGAGCGCGGGTCTCGCGACGCGCATACCTTCGAGCTTCACGACGCACAGGATCGATCGTGACGCCGTGGGCGAGGCCGCGCTTCGCGCCGAGTTGTTCACGCGCGTGACCGAAGGGCAGTTGATCGTCAACTACCTTGGTCACGGCTCCACTTACATCTGGGGCGCGTCGGGCGAGCTTCTCTCGACGCCCGACGTCGCGAGCAATTGGACGACGACCGGATCGCGGCTGCCGCTCGTGGTTGCGATGAACTGTCTCAACGGCTACTTCCACGGCATCTACGGCGAAGAGAGCCTCGCGGAGACGCTGCTGCGCGCGAGCGGCGGCGCCGTCGCCGTGTGGGCATCGTCCAGCCTGACGGAAGCGGAGCCTCAAGGCGTGATGAACGACGAGCTGTTCAGACTCGCGTTCACGGCGCAGGGCACGCTCGGCGATGTCGTCGCTGCGGCGAAGAGCGGCGTCGGCAATCCGGACGTGCGCCGATCGTGGATCTTCTTCGGCGATCCGGCGATGCGGCTCAAGGGTCTGCCGATCGCGATCGAGCCTCCGCCGACGCTCACCGCGGCCCCATCCGCGCTGAACTTCGGCGCCGTAACATCCGGCGGAACGTGGACGTCGTCCACGCCGAGCCAGACCGTACGGCTGACGCAGACCGGCTCCGGCGTCGTGACGTGGACGGCATCCGCCGATCAGCCGTGGATTCAGATCACGAACGGCTCCGGCACGGGAACGGGGCGATTCACCGTCAGCGTCGTGGCGACGGGTTTGCCCGCCAGTGGCGTCGCAACGGGAACGGTAACGATCGCGACGAACGGCGCGCAGAGCTCGCCGACAGTGAGCGTTCGCGTTGTCACGATGCCGGCCGGCAGCTCGAACCCGCCGTTCGGCACGATCGATACACCCGTGCCCGGCGCAAACGGCTTGAGCGGCGCGTTCGCCGTGACGGGCTGGGCCCTCGACGACGTGGGCGTTTCGAGAATTCAGATCTTCAGAGACTCAGTGCCGCCCGAGGCAACCGGGATCGTGTATGTCGGCGATGCGGTGCTCATCGCCGGCGCCCGTCCCGATGTCGAAGCGGCGTATCCGCTGCTGCCGTTGAACTATCGCGGCGGATGGGGCTTCATGCTCTTGACGAACATGCTGCCCAACCAAGGCAACGGTACCTACACGATTCACGCGCTCGCGAGCGATCGCGACGGCAACTTCGCGTGGCTCGGCTCGCGCGCGTTCACGTCCAACAACGCGAGCGCGACGAAGCCGTTCGGATCGATCGATACGCCGGGTCTCTCGCAGATCGCGTCCGGAACCGCGTTCTTGAATTTCGGATGGGCGCTGACGCAGCAGCCGAAGGTCATTCCGTTCGATGGCTCCACGATCTCGGTCGTCGTCGACGGCGTCGTCGTGGGCCATCCGGGCGCGCTCGGCGCGCGCGCCGATATCCAGGCGCTTTTCCCCGGCTATGCGAACACGGATCACGCGGTCGGCGGATACGCGCTCGATACGACGGCCTACGCGGACGGCGTCCACACGATCGCCTGGATCGTGACCGACAGCGCGGGGCAAACGACGGGCATCGGCAGCCGCTACTTCACGATCGACAACGGCACCGGCGGATCGCTGACGCAAGCCATCGACGACGCTGCGCCGGCAGACGTCGACGTGATGCGAGCGAGCAGGCGAGAGATCCTGTCGTACGAGCTCCAGCGGATAGAGATCGACCTCGGGGCGGATGCCGATCCATCAGAGACGTGGCGGTATCGCGGCTACCACGTCGTGGGGCGCGACCGACGTGCGCTCCCGATCGGATCGACGCTGGATGCGGCGAGCGGTCGCTTCTACTGGCAGCCTGGCGCCGGGTTCATCGGGGCGTACGAATTGCTGTTCGTCCGCACGGCGGCGGATGGACGATCCGAAGAGATTGCCGTGCAGGTCGTACTGCGGCCGCGGCATCGCAATGCGTCCGACGTGCAGATGGCGATCGACTTGCCCGCGCCGGGCGGCGTGCCGTCGACGTTCATCCTCGCCGGATGGGCGATCGATCGCGCCGCGGCGTCCGGCGTCGGCATCGACGCGCTGCACGTGTGGGCGTATCCGAATCCAGGATCGGGCGCGCCGCCGATCTTCGTCGGCGAAGTACGGCCGAAGCCCGCGCGGCCCGACGTCGGCGCGTACTACGGCGAGCGCTTCACGAATTCCTTCTACGAGCTCGTCGTGGACGGCCTGGCGCCCGGCCAGTACGATCTCGCGGTCTTCCCGCACAGCACCGTGACGTCGCAGTTCGAGGCGGCGGCAGTCGTACGGATCCTGGTGGGAACCAAGAACTGAGAGCGAAGAACGAGTCTCAGTTCTTCGTCATGTTGACATCCAACCGGTCGAGCTGTAGGCTGCCAACCTATGGCAGTCGACAAGCGGGACGTTCTCTACGGCACGCTCGGGCTCATGGTGCTCAAGACGCTCGAGGCGCTCGGCCCGCTGCACGGCTACAAGATCGCCCGGCGCATCGAGCAGATCAGCGGCAACCAACTGGCGCTCAATCAGGGCACGCTGTATCCGGCGCTGCTGAAGCTGGAGCAGGCGGGCTGGATCGCGTCGAAGTGGACGGCGTCCGAGAGCGGCCGGCGCGTGAAGGTCTATTCGCTGACCAGGGGCGGCCGGCGGCAGCTCCGCGAAGAAGAGACCGCGTGGGAGCACGCCACGGGGATCGTCGCGCGTTTCTTCAAGATTTCCGAAGAAGCCTCGTGACCGCCGCTCACCGCCAGACGTAGCCGCGCCGCGCGCGGATCTCGACTTTGGCGTTTTTCACCCGAACGTCGAGCGTATGCGATCCCTGACGCTCGACCCCGCGCGGCGTGAAGTAGAGCACGTAGCTCGTGCGGAACTGCTCGAGCACGCGGCGGAACGTCGACGTGAGATTCTCGCCCGGCGTGATCGTCGCGACGAACCCTCCGGTATCGCTCGCGATCTGTTCCGCCATGTCGCCGACCGTCGCGGACGACAGCTTTGCAGCGGTCCTCACCAGCGACGCGGGACGCTGGAGCGACGACGACGCGAGCACGATGGCCACGGTCGGCGTGCTGCGGCGCGCGACGTCGAGCAGGACGTCGGCGTCGATGATGCTGCTGCTGTCCTGCCCATCGCTGAACAACACGATCAGCTGACGCCGGCCGGGTGGCACATGCGACGCGAGGGCCACAGCCAAACTGTCGAAGATCGCGCTGCTGCCCGATCCTGCGAGCGAGGCGAGCGCGGTGTCCGCGGCTCCGGCGGCGTCGGTGAAATCCACGAGGCGGCGCACGCGCATGTTGAACGTCATGAGCCGCAGGCGATCCTGCTTGCCGAGATCGGCGCGGAACTGCCGAAGCGCGCGGCGCAGCTCGTCGAGCGCCGCTCCCGTGACGCTCGCGCTGACGTCGAGCACGACGGTCACGTCGATCGGAAGCTTCTCGAAGCTGATGTCGGTGATCTCTTGCGGCACGCCGTTGTCGAGCAGCTCGAAGTCCGCCGCTTTGAGACCGATCACCGGCCGGCGATCGCGTCGAACGGAGGCCTCGACGGTGACGATATCGGCGCCGGTGCGAAAGACGGACGAGGGCTGCTGCTGGCCGACTGCCGCCGCGCCGGTCGCGAGCACGAGGACAAACGCGAAGGCGGTCTTCATCGCCCCATCCCGCGCAGCTTGTCGAGGATGTCAGGGTAGCCGCGGAAGTCGCCGAGCCAATACGTCCACCACGGATCGAATTCCTCGTCCGATCCGGTCTGCGCCGCTTCGGCCAGTGCCGCCGCGCCGTCGCGATCGCCGCGAGTGAGGAGCAGCGTCATGAGCGCGACGCGCGCGGATTGCGCGCCGGGCCAGGTCGCGAGCGCGGCGCGGAACGCAGCCGCCGCTTCATCGGGCCGGCCGCGCGCGCGCTGGATCTGTCCGCGCACGAGATCCGCGAAGTAGCGGACCTCTTTATCGGTCGTCTGCGCCGTCGTGGGGTTGAGCAGGTCGAGCGCGCGATCGAACTGGCCGAGCGAATACAGGAATCGCGCCGCGCGCACGCGCGCTTCCGCTTCCGTCTGCGGGAATTTCATCGCCGCTTCGTAGCGGCTCACGACCTCGAGCTCCTGCGCCGGCGTCAAGCCTCCACGCAGCCATTGCTGTTCCGATACGAACGCATACGCGAGGTGGAGCCGCGGGCTCGCCGGACACCGTTGAAGCGCGCGCGGAATGAAGAGCACCGCGTTCTCCGGCATGAACAGGCCTTCGAGCGCCGCCGCTTCGGTGAAGAACCACCAGCACTCGAAGTCGTCCGCGCCGGCCGGCTGCCGCACGCGCGTGTGGTACTCGGCGAGCAGGCGTCCGCCTTCGTCGCGCGCGTAGCCGTTCTCGCTGCGAAGCCCGGCGAGCGCCATCTCGAGCGCGAAGACCGCGGTGCGCCTCGCATCGTGCGGCCACGGGCTTTCCGAGAGGCGAAACGATCGAATGATGTTCGCGAGGTTGTTCGGCTGCGCGAACGCCTTCTGCACCGACGCGTGGTTGCCGCGATCGTACGCATCCGCGATCGCCTGAACGTCCGGCGAGACCGCGCGCGGCGCGGGCGCGGTTGGAGCTGGACTCGGCGCTGGCGTCGGCGCCGGCGCGGCCGGTTCGGTCGGCTTCAAGGGCTTGGGACGGCTCGGCGTCACGCCGCGCAGCGGTACCGTCACCCATCGCCGGCCGCGGATCGTGACGTTTGGATGATTCGTCTTGACCGAGATCTCGTGCGTCCGCCCGTCGCGATCCTGATCGTCCGGCTCGACGCCGAGCAAGTAGTACGACGACAGCTCGTTCTTGATGCGGGCCAGCGCTGCCTCCGCGTTGCCGACTTGCACGGAGAAGAGCGCGCCTCCCGCGGCGCCCGAGAACTGTTCGAGCCATCGGCCGAGCAGCGCGCTGTCGCGGTTCCAATTGGCCAGGCTCTTGTCACCCGCGCGTTCCTGCGCGGAAAAGCGTTGAATGAAGCTCGCGTCGACGAAGAGCGTGTAGATCGCCGTGTTCGCGATGGCCGCTTCTTTTCCGACGCGTATCCCGAGCTCGCTCAGATTCGGCCGCCCGCCGGGCGAGTCGCTCGCGATCATGCCGCCGCTGATCAGGAGCACCGTCTTGCGCCCGGTGAACGCGCCCATGTCGGCGACGAGCGATCGAAGCATCCCGAGGCTCGCCGTCGCTTCGCCTTCGTAGTAGAGCGCCGTCAGGCTGATGTCGGTGATGAAGCGCTGCTGGCAGAACGGATCGACCGGATCGCCGCACTCTCTGCGAAGCACCGCTTCCGCGACGGGACCGCCGCCGCGTGAGAGCTCGCGCGTGATGTCGACGAGCTCGGTCGGCCGCACGTGGAATTGCGTCATCTCCGCGAGATCGCGCTGGCCCGTCACCCCGTCGAGCGCCCGAAGGACGGCGGCGTGATCGGTCGTCGGATCGACTTTCGGGCCGTTCGGATACGCGGACAACCCGACGTAATCGTCCGGCGACAGCTGCCCGACGAAGTGACGCGCGGCCTGGATCACGCCGCGCGCGGCCGTCGCGTCGAAGCTCCCGCAGTCGACCGCGATCACGATCACGCGCCCGCGCAAGTAGGCGGACGCCGCGCCCCCTCCGCCGGATCGGCCGAACGTGCCTTCGTCGACGCCGATCCGCTCGGCGGAGACGACGCGCCGGCGGCGGCCGTTGATCGTGACGGAGAACTTCTCGGGACCGAGATCTGGAACCGGATTGCCGTCGCGATCGATGACCTGCACGTCCACCGCCACCACGTCGACGGAGACGCGGAATGGCTTGGGTGCGTCCTGATCGGATTGCGCGGGTTTGGCAGGCGGAGTCGCTTGAGCGGCGAGCGCCGCGATCGACCCCAGCAGCGCCGCGGTGAGGGAAATCAGCCGTCGACTCATCTGCCCCGCCCGTAAGCGTACCACACCAACCTCGACAGAAGCAGCTCGGCGGAATGCAGGTTGCACCGGCCAGATGGCGCAGTACCCATCGATGACGTACCTGCATCAGCCGAAAAGCGGCACGGCCGCGGCACGCAATGCCGGCCTTCGATCGAGCCGCGGCGACTTCGTCATCCTTCTCGATGGGGACGATCGGCTCCTGCCGGAGGCGGCGGCGGGGATCGAGTTCCTTCGCGAGCCTCTGCTAGAGAGCTGCGTTTTGCTGTAGGCTCATCCGCACGGAGGCGCATTGATGGGGCTGAGGTTGAGGGTCGGGCTGATCGCGGCGGCGCTGGCCGCGCTGGTGAACGTGCGCGGCGCATCGATTGCGGAGAACGGTCAGCGCGAGTGGCGCGATTACGCCGGCGGGCCGGACAGCTCGCGCTTCGTCGCGGCGAAAGAGATCACCAAATCCAACGTCAGTCGCCTTCAAGTCGCGTGGAATTATCCGGCCGGCCAGACCGACTTCAATCCGCTCGTCGTCCGGGGCGTCGTGTTCACTCGCGGTCCGAAGAGCTCGTTCGTCGCGCTCGACGCCGCGACAGGGAAAGAGCTGTGGATGAACGAAGGCGTCCCGGGGTTCGCCAACCGCGGCGTGAACTACTGGGAGAGCAAGGACGGCAAGGATCGCCGGCTGATCTTCAGCGCGAACAACTTCCTTCAGGAGATCGATGCCGCGACCGGTCAGAACATCCGGTCGTTCGGCGTCGACGGCCGCGTCGACTTACGCGTCGGCCTCGATCGCGATCCGTCGGCGATCAACCAGCAGAGCCGCACTCCCGGCCGGGTCTTCGAGAACCTGATCATCCTCGGGTCGGCGACGAATCAGGAGTATGCGTCGGCGCCCGGCGACATTCGCGCGTTCGACGTGCGCACGGGCGCCTTGGCGTGGACGTTTCACACCGTGCCGCGCCCGGGTGAATTCGGATACGACACGTGGCCGCCCGACGCATGGAAAACGGTCGGCGGCGCGAACAACTGGGGCGAGCAGTCGATCGACGAGAAGCGCGGCATCGTCTACGTGCCCACGGGGAGCCCGAAGTTCAACTTCTACGGCGGCAATCGTAAAGGCGACAATCTTTTCGGCGACTGCTTGATCGCGCTCGACGCGCGAACCGGCAAGCGTCTCTGGCATTTTCAGACGGTCCATCACGACATCTGGGATCTCGACAACAACTCGGCGCCGCAGCTGACGACGATCCGCCGCAACGGCCGCGCGATCGACGTCGTCGCGATGGCGAGCAAGACGGGTTATCTCTACGTGTTCGATCGCGTGAGCGGCAAACCCATCTGGCCGATCGAAGAGCGGCCCGTGCCGCAGAAGACGACGGTTCCCGGGGAGACGCTGTCGCCGACGCAGCCGTTTCCGACGAATCCGCCGCCCTTCTCGCGGCAGAAATTCACGGCCGACGACTTGAACCCGCACATCCTCACGCCCGAGGAGCGCGAGCAGTTCAGACAGCGCGTTCAGAGAGCGAGAAACGACGGACCGTTCACGCCGATCGGATTCGAGGAAGTAATTCACATGCCGGGCAACCAAGGTGGATCGAACTGGGGGAGCACCGCAGGCAATCCGAGCGACGGCAGCGTCTACGTGATCGGCTTCAACGTTCCGACGATCCTCCGGCTGTTGAAGCCCGGCGAAACGCGATCGGGCCGCGGCGGTCCGGAGATCGTCAAGGAAGGCCGCTATCTGACCGAAGGCTTCGGTCTTTTTCCGACGATCATCAGCCCGCCTTACACGACGTTGACGTCGTACGATCTCGACAAGGGCACGATCGCGTGGCAGATCGGCCTCGGCGACGATCTGCGCCTCGTGGGTCAGGGCGTGAAGGGCACCGGATCGGCGGCGACCGTCAAGGGCGGGATCATTGCGACCGCGACAGGATTGCTGTTCGTGACGGCGGCGGATCGAAAAGTGCACATCTACGAGAGCGCCACTGGAAAACAGATCTCCGAATTGCAGCTTGGCGGACCGACGAGCGGATCGCCGTCGATGTACGAACTGGGCGGTCGCCAGTACTTGCTCGTCACGGCCGCTCCCGCCGGCGGCCGCGGCGACACATCGCCCGCGCCTGGACCGACCGGCGTGATCGCATACGCGCTGCCGCGGAACTGAGACCGACCTACAATAGCGACTACATGGCATCCGTCCGATAGCCTGCCTCTCAGTCATCTTCACGAAACGCTTTTGCCGCGCGTTGTAGCGTCCGGCTTCGGCCGGACCTCGCGCGCGCGCGCCGAAAGGGACTGACGACATGACTCAGGACAGGATGACCGTGTTGTTCTTCGAGATGTTCACCGGCTTGCCGAGGCAGGGCCCTGGCGACGACACGAGCACACGCCGGGCGTTGTCGCTCGTTTCAACGCTTGGACCCACGAGCCGCGTGCTCGACATCGGTTGCGGCACCGGTGCGCAGACGCGAACCATCGCGCGCGAGTCGCGTGCGGCGATCGTGGCGATCGACAACCACGCGCCGTACATCGACGAGCTGAAGCGCGAGGCTCTGCGCCTCGGGATCGCGGATCGCATCGAGGCCCGCGTTGCCGACATGCAGCAGCTCGAGCTGCCGCGCGCCTCGTTCGATCTGATTTGGTGCGAAGGGGCGATCTACGTCGTCGGCTTCGAGAACGGTCTGCGTCAATGGCGGCGGCTGCTCGCGCCGCGCGGCCACCTGGCGATCACGGAGGTCTGCTGGACGACACCGAATCCGCCGGCTCCGTGCACGGAGTTCTGGGAGCGCGAGTATCCGGCGATTCGGGACGTTCCGTCACGGCTCGCGGCGATCGCGGACTGTGGATACGAGGTCGCCGGCCACTTCAGCCTGCCGCCATCGTCATGGTGGGACAACTACTATCGGCCGTTGCAGGAGAACATCGACGCGTTTCGCGAGCGCCATCGAGACGACGAAGAGGCGCAGGGGCTCGCCGATTCGGTGCAGCGCGAGATTGACGTATGGCACGCATACGCGGAGTTCTACAGCTATGAGTTCTTCGTGATGCGCGCGCCGTGAGCGTCTTCGGTGGCGTTTTTCGGTATCCTACGAGATACGCATGACGGTCGACGCCGCCCATACCGTGCGCCGCGCTGCCCTTGCCGCTGCGATCGCCGCGATCGCGGCGGCCGGGTGCAAGACCGGGGGCACCTCTGGACCGCCGATCGTGCAGCCGGGCGCGCCCGGCCAGTCGACCCGCGTCATCGACGCGAAAACGGCGTCGGATCTCTCGAAGATCCAGCCGACGGCGGCGGACGTGCAGTTCATGCAGGGTATGATCGGCCACCACGCGCAGGCGCTCGAGATGGCGGCGCTGCTGCCGTCGCGCACGAGCCGCGAGGAGATGAAGCTGCTCGCGAAGCGGATCGAGATCTCGCAGGCGGATGAGATCAAGATGATGCAGCAGTGGCTGCGGAACCACGGCGCGGCGGCGCCGCCGGGAGATGCCCACGCGCATCACGGCCCGCTGATGCCGGGCATGCTAACGCCGGAGGAAATGAGCCGCCTCGCGAAGGCGAAAGGCGTCGAGTTCGATCGGCTGTTCCTCGAGTTGATGATCAAGCATCACGACGGCGCGCTCGTCATGGTGCAGCAGCTGTTCTCGACGCCGGGCGCCGGGCAGGAATCGGATATCTATGCGTTCGCGTCCGACGTCGACGCCGATCAGCGCATGGAGATCGACCGGATGGGCGCGATGCTGGCGCAATTGACGTCGAGGTGAAGGAGCTGTCGAAATGAGATCGGTCAGATTCCTGTCGGTGGCGGCGCTCATGGCCTTCGCGATCGCCGGAAGTGCGGAGGAGCGTCAGACGTCCGCGCGGCCCGATCCTCGAATCGGCTTGAAGGCGGGACTGAAGGACGCCGGGCAGGCGGCGCGCAATCTCGAAGTCGTCGCGACGATGTGGAAGCCGGAAGGGTTCTTCGATCCGAAGCTGCCGGCCGGCGAGCCGACGCCGCCGGAGAAAGATCCAAAGGAACAAGAGAAGGAAGAAGCGGAAGCCGCGAAGCCGGATGCGAAGCCGGATCCGCGCTACGCGAACATGTTGAGCTTCGCGAACTCGGACCTCGCGTTCAGCGGCAATCACGTCTTCATGGGGAACTTCAACGGGTTCAACATCTACGACATCTCGAAGCCGCACAAGCCGAAGCTCGTGACATCGGTCGTCTGTCCGGGTGGACAGGGCGACTTGTCGATTCACGGAAACATCCTCGTCATGTCGGTGGAGCAGACGCGCGGGCGCCTCGATTGCGGAACCCAAGGCGTGCAAGCCACGGTGAGCGCGGAACGGTTCCGCGGCGTGCGCATCTTCGACATCAGCGATCTGAAGAAGCCGAAGCAGGTCGCCGCGGTTCAGACCTGCCGCGGATCGCACACGCATACGCTCGTGACGAGTCCCGCGGACAAGGAGAACATCTACGTGTACGGATCGGGCACCGGCACGGTCCGTGCGGGGGAAGAGCTCTCGATCTGCTCCGGCGGCGACCCGAAGGACAATCCAAACACCGCGCTCTTCAGCATCGACGTCATTCAGATTCCGATCGCCGCGCCCGAAAAAGCGCGCATCGTGAATCGGCCGCGCATCTTTGCGGATCCGAAGACCGGCGCGATCTCCGGCTTGTGGCCGGGCGGCACGCACGGACCCGGCACGCAGAAGACGAGCGTGACGAATCAGTGCCATGACATCACCGTGTTCCCCGAGATCGGCCTCGCCGCCGGCGCCTGCTCGGGCAACGGCATCCTGCTCGACATCTCGGATCCGGTGAAGCCGGTGCGGCTCGATCACGTCGACGACAAGAACTTCGCGTACTGGCATTCGGCGACGTTCAACAACGACGGCACGAAAGTGCTCTACACCGACGAGTGGGGCGGCGGCACGCGGCCGCGGTGCCTCGCCACCGACAATCCGGCCTGGGGCGCCGACGCGATCTTCGACATCGTCGATCGAAAGTTGAAGTTCGGCGGCTACTACAAGCTGCCCGTCGCGCAAACCGAGCAGGAGAACTGCGTCGCGCACAACGGATCGCTCATTCCGGTTCCCGGACGCGACATCATGGTGCAGGCGTGGTATCAGGGCGGCCTGTCCGTGTTCGACTTCACCGACTCGGCGAAGCCGGTCGAGATCGCGTTCTTCGATCGCGGCCCGATCAGCGCGAAGGAATTGATCACCGGCGGGTATTGGTCGACGTATTGGTACAACGGCTACATCTACGGCTCGGAGATCGCGCGCGGCATCGACGTGTTCAAGCTGACGCCGAGCGAGTTTCTCTCGCAGAACGAGATCGACGCGGCGGCCCAGGTTCGATCGACGGTGTTCAACGCGCAGCAGCAGCCGCGCGTCGCGTGGCCGGCGACGACGGCCGTCGCGCGCGCCTATCTCGATCAATTGACGCGCAGCAAGAGCATCCAGGCGGAGCGCGCCGCTGCCGTCAATACCGCCCTGGAACGGGCGGACAAGACGCGGTCGAACAAGGACAAGCAGGCGGCGGAGGTCGCGACACAGCTCGATTCGCTCTCGGTTCAGCTCGAGGCCGACGCGTCCGCCGCGAGCGGCCGCGACGCGGCGCGGCTGCGATCGCTGGCCTCCACGATCAAAGGGCGGGCGGCGAATCTCCGCTGATGCGTACAATGTAGGTATGTGCCGAAATATTCGAACCCTGTTCAATTTCGATCCGCCGGCCACCGACGAGGAAGTCCGCGCCGCCGCCGTCCAGTTCGTACGGAAGCTGTCCGGCTTCACGAAGCCGTCGCATGCCAACGAGGAAGTCTTCGCGCAGGCGGTGGACGACGTCGCCGCGGTTGCGCGGCGCTTGATCGATACGCTGGTCACGTCGGCCGAGCCTAGAGACAGAGAAGAATGGGCGGCGCGCGCAAAGGCCCGCGCCGCGGAGCGTTTCGCCAGGAATTGAGACGGTATGTCACGAGAAGTCGAAGTCAGCTTGCGTGTGCCGAACATGAAAGTTCGCGCGCTGGACGAGAACGGGTATCCCATCGACCACAGCACGGTGCGCTTCAGAAAGATGATCCAAGTTCCCGCGATCCCCAAGCCGGAAGAGACGCTGCAGCTCACGACGAGCTCGGGCCGGACGTTTTCCGCGAAGGTGACGAGGGCCGACTGGAACGAGGGCCGCGGGCTGTTCGTGGTCTCGTGTCAGTACGGCAACCGATCGATCTCGCCGGAGGAATACGGCGCGCTCGTCGAGGATCCGGAATGGGAGTTGAAGCCGCTCATCTGATCGTTCCCTTCCCGTAGCGAAGGTAGATCGCCGGCAGCAGGAAAAGATTCAGCGCGGTGGACGTGAACAGTCCGCCCAGGATCACCACGGCCATCGGGTGCTCGATCTCGTGGCCCGATCGATCGCCGCCCGCGATGATCGGGACGAGCGCGAGCCCCGTGACGAGCGCGGTCATCAGAATCGGCGCGAGACGCTCTTCCGCGCCGCGCACCGCGAGCTCGCCGCCGAACGGCACGCCCTCCTCGTGCTCGAGATGCCGATAGTGGCTCACGAGCATGATCCCGTTGCGCGCCGCGATGCCGAGCACCGTCACGAATCCCACGAGCGATCCGAGCGACAGCGTGCCGCCGGTCAGGAACGCGGCCGCGACTCCGCCGATCAGCGCGAATGGGATCGTCAGGGCGACGAGCGCGACGAGCCGGCCCGATCCGAAATCGATATGCAGCACGAGCAGGATGCCGACGAGCGACAGGAAGCCGAGCGCGAGGAGCCGGCGCTGCGATTCCGCGCGGGCGGCGTACTCGCCGAGAATCTCGGGATGGTACCCGGCCCCGAACGTGACCTTTCCGAGCGCCGCCTCGATATCGCGCGCGACCGCGCCGAGATCGCGTCCGCGAACGTTGCACGTGACGTCGATCCGCCGCGAGCCGCCCTCGCGCGTGATCTCGTTCGGCGTCGGCGCGAGCGCGACGTCGGCGACCGCTGACAGCGGCACGTACCCGCCTCCCGGCAGCTCCACGGGCAGCCGCTTCAGCGCGAAGAGATCCTGCCTCACCCACGGCTGGCTCCACACGACGACGTCGAAGACTTTCTGCTCTTCGAACACTTCGCCGACCTTCGTGCCGCGCAGCATCGTCGCGACGGTATCTCTGACCGCGGCGCTCGTGACGCCGACCTGCCCGGCGCGCTCCGGCTTGAACGTGACCTGCACTTGCGGAACGAGCGTGAGCGCCTGCACTTTCACGTCAGCCGCTCCGGGAACGCCGCCAACGACTTTGCCAACCTCCGCCGCTTTTTGCACGAGCACGTTCAGATCGCTGCCGAAGATCCGTACGACGATCGTCGCGCTCGCGCCCGTCAACACTTCTTTGATGCGCTCGCGCAAGTACGTGAGCAGATCGCGCTGCAATCCGGGATAGCCGTCGACGACCGCTTGAATGCGCGCGACGGTGCCGTGATAGTCGACGCCGGGATCGAGGCTGATCCAGAGCTCGGTGAAATTGACGCCGACGACTTCGTCGGCGACTTCCGCGCGTCCGATGTGCGCGCCGAAGTTGCGGACGCCCGGGATCGCGCGCAGCTCGCGGCTCGCGCGCAGTGTGATGCGCGTCATCGCCTCGAGCGACGTGCCGGGCTTCTCGACCCAGTGCATCAGGAAGTCGTATTCCTTGAAGCTCGGCAGGAACTCTTCGCCGAGAAATGGAAACGCCGCGATGGCGATGACGACGGACGCGGCAACGATCGCGATCGCGCGGCGCGGCGCGGCCACGAGACGCGGCAGGGCGCGCCGGTATCCCGCCTTCAATCTCGTCACGACCGGCGACTCGCGCTCGCGCACGGCATTCGGCAGCAGCATCAGCGACATGGCCGGCGTCACGGTGAGCGCGACGAAGAGCGACGCCGCAATCGCAAGCACGTACGAAAGCGCGAGCGGCCTGAAGAACGATCCCGCGAGGCCTTCGAGCAGGAAGACCGGCAGGAACACGAGCACGACGATCACGCTGCCGTAAACGACGGCGCTCCTCACCTCGAGCGACGCCTCGAGGACGACGGCGAAGGCGGGCCGAGGATCCGGCAGCGCACGATTCAATCGCAGCCGCCGGACGATGTTCTCCACGTCGATAATCGCGTCGTCCACGACCTCGCCCAGCGCGATGATCAGGCCGGCGATCACCATCGTGTCGAGCGTTCCGCCTCGATAGCGGAGCACCAGCGCCGCCGCGAGGAGCGAGAGCGGGATCGCCATCAGGCTGATGATCGCGGTGCGCCAATCCCACAGGAACAACGCGAGCACGATCACCACGAGCACGCAGCCGATGAGCAGCGCGCGATTGAGGTTGCCGATCGACATTTCGATGAAGGTCGCCGGCCTGAAGATCGTGGGATCGACGGAGACGCCGGCGAGAGCGGGCTTCAGCGCTTCGAGAGCCGCTTCGACGTCGCGCGTGACCTGCAGCGTGTTGCCATCGGGCTGCTTCTCGACGATCAACAGAAGCCCCGGTCCATCGTTGATGACGCCATCGCCAATCGGAGGCGGAAATCCGTCCACGACTTCGGCGACGTCGCCGATACGTCGAATCGCGCCGGCGCGCGGCGCCGAGGACGCCGCTCGAGCGGCCGCCGGCGCCGCCACGATCATCGACGCGAGGTCGGATGCCGTCGTCACCGCTGCGCCATGCGTGACCGACAAGCGTTGATTCGCAGTCTCGATGAAGCCGCCGGAGGTGACAGACGTCGCGTCCGCCGCGGACGCGATCACGTCCTTCAACGCGACGTTGTTCGCGCGCAGCCGTTCCGGATCGACGAGCACTTGGAGCTGCCGATCGCGTTGACCCCAGATTGCGACGTTCGCTACTCCGCGAATCGACATCAATCTCGGCCGCACCGTCCACTTCGCGAGCGTCGTCAACTCGACTTGCGAGAGCGTCGAGGACGACAGGCCGATCTTCATCACGCGGCTGAGCGACGAGAGCGGAGAGAGGATCACCGGAGCGTGCGCGGCCGCGGGCAGGGTCGAGGACACTCGCGACAGGCGCTCTTGAACGAGTTGCCGCGCCGAGAGCCGGTCGGTGCCGTCCTCGAAGATCAGGACGACGGACGAAAGGCCGAGCACCGATTTCGATCGCAGCGTCTCGAGCCGGGGCACGCCGTTCATCGCCGCCTCGAGCGGCACGCTAATCAGGGCTTCGACGTCAGCGGTCGAGAGGCCGGGCGCTTCCGTTTGAATCTCGACGAGCGGCGGGGCGAACTCCGGAAAGACGTCGAACGGCGCTTCCCGCGCGGATCGCACGCCGACGACGATGAGCACTATGGACAGCGCGACGACGGGCAAGCGCAATCGCAGCGCGGCGGAGACGATGCTGCGCATCAGTCGATCATTTGCCGGCACCGAACTCGGTTCCAAAAAGCTCGGCGGCGCCCTCGACGACGACGCGCGTCCCTGGCGCCGGGCCTTGATCGAGGACCGCGAACTGGTCGACGAGATCGGCGACCGAGACCCTGCGCCGCGCGTAGACACGCGGCTCGCGAGCCTCGTACACCCACGTGCCGCCGAAGGCGTCGTGCAGGAGCGCCGAGCGGGGGACGACGAGCGTGTTCGCCTGGCCGCGCAGCGTGAGGCGGACGCCGACGCGCTGTCCCGGCCGAAACGACTCGCGAGCGTTCGCGAGCGCGTAGTAGAGATCGATGCCGGCGGTGGATGGATCCGCGGAAGGCGGCGCAGCCACCGGACGCGCCAGAATGCCCTCGGACCCCGCGGGTTCGCCGAGGCCGAGGACACGAGCGGGCGCCTGGCGATCGACGTCCGCGGACTCGCCGACGTAGATCGGCGCTCTCACCCACATCGTGTCGAGGCGAACGAGATCGAAGAGCGGCGCCGAGGCCGCGACGGTCTGCCCCGCGCTCGCGTGGAGATTTCGCAGCAGGCCGGTGAAGGGCGCTTCGAGTGCGATGGCGCCGGAGGCGGTGGTGCCCCGCGCGGCGAGCGCGAGGCGATCGCGCGCGGCTTTGAGATCGGCGTTCGCGATCGCGAGCTCCGCCTGCGCTTCTTCCGCGGCGCGCTTGCTGCCGGATCCGTCGCGCGCCATTTGCTCCGCGCGCTGCGCGCGCTTCGCGACCACCTCCTGCCGCGCGGCCGCTTCGCCCACCGCGCGCTCGGCGTCGACGCGCGCGTCGCGCTCCGACGGCGCGATCGGCACGAGACGGAAGATCGGCTGCCCGCGTGTGACCGTCGTGCCGACCGTGGGCAGGCCTTCAGGCGATTCGAGCGTGCCGGCGAACGGCGCCGTCACGGTGCGCTCGGCGCCGGCGGGCGCGATGATCTCTCCGCCAACTGTACGCGTTCGCGGGATGGCCCTTCGATCGACGGTCGCAGTCTTGATCCCGAGCCTCGTCTCCGCTTCCGGCGTCAGCGTGATCGTGGTGAGCGCCGCTTCTTTCACCGGCGCGTCGACTTTCGCGGGCGGCACGGACGCGGCGGGCTTGTCGCCGCCGCCGCGGCACGCGGCGAGCGCGACGCTGATCATGACGATCACCATCGCAGCGCGCGATGGTAAATGGTGCGCTCTCGTGGCGGCCGCCTTTCGGCGGAAGCATCCAAACGATCTACGATCCACTGTTGACCCCTCGCGTCGTGGTTCCGCACGCGCGGCCGATGGCTCTCTCGATTCGCGCCCGCGCGCGCAGCACGTCCGCGTCGATCTCGCGCGCGCGCATCTCGGCTTCGCGCAAGCGGCGGCTGTTCTCGAGCACGAAGAGGTACGACACGTCGCCGGCGGCGAACGCGCGCTCGGCCCCCGCGACATTCTGCTGGAGCGGTGCGACGATCGTGTCGCGCCACGACGACTGCGATTCGCGCGCCTGCTGAAAGAGCGCGGACGCTTCGCGAAGCTCCGTCGCCGCGCGCTGCTGCGCCGCGGCGTACGCCGCGGTCGCACGCTGAAGCTCGGCGGCCGCGCGCGCGCGTCCCGCCTGGTTCTGGTTGAAGATCGGCAGCGCGACGTCGAGGCCCGGTCCCATCTCGAATCCCTCGCGCCCGGATCCGTTTGCATCGAGGACGGCCGTGAGCGCGAGGATCCGCGATTTCTCCCAGCCGAGTTTTTTCGCCGCGGACTCCACGCCGAGCTCCGCGGCCCGGACATCCGGACGCGACGCGATCGCTTCTCGCAGAAGCGACGGCGCCGGCGCGCACTCCGCCGCCGCCACCTGCGGCGCCGCGATCTCGAACGACGGGCCGTCGAGCGCGAAGCCGACGAGGCCGCGCAAGCGTTCGCGGCTCACCGCGATGTCGTGCCGCGCCCGCGCGGCATCCTGCCGGGCGCGAGCCGCGTCCACGCTCGCGGCACGCCCTTCGAGCTCGCTGATGTCGCCCGCCGCAAGGCGCGATCGCGTGAGCTCGTCGATGCGCTGCAGCAGCGCCGCGCTCTCGTCCGCGAGCTTCTGCCGATCCTGGGCGAGCGCGGCATCCGCGTGCGCGATCTTGACGGCCAGCGCGAGATCGAGCCCCGCCTGCACGAGGCGTTCGCCGGCCGCCTCCGCCGCAATACGCGCCGACGCCACCCGCTTCGGCCGCTCCCACAGCACGTCGACCGGCCACTTGAGCGTGCTCTCGAACTGTTTGGGCCCGATTGGAAAGAGCAGCGAGAGGATGGGATTCGTCAGCAGACCGGCCTCGACGAGATCGGCGCGCGCGAAGCCGAGCTCGCCGACGCTCACCTGAAAGTCGGCGCTGTTCCAGAGCGCGAGGGCCACGGCTTCGTCGAGCGTGACGCCGTCTTCGATCGTGATGCCCGGAGGAACGCCGGGCGGCGTGGCGGACGTGACGCGCGCGGTCGCGCCGATCCTGTCGCGCAGGCGTTCGACGGCCTGCTGAGGATCGACGCGCGCGCCCGACGCACACGCGGCGAACGCGGGCACGAGCGCGGCGAGCGCGACGACGAATCGGAGATCGACGATCCCGGAATGACGCCGGCCGGCCATTCGGGCGGATGATGGCAAGCGGTCCATGAACGGACGATGACAGGGAATCACGCCAGTGGGAGCGTCACCGTAAAGCAAGCGCCGTTGGCGCTGTCCGGTTCCAACACGAGCTCGCCGCCGTGCGCGTTGGCCACGCGGCGCGCGATTGGAAGTCCGAGGCCCGCGCCGCCGGCGCGCGAATCGCGCCGCACGAACCGTTCGAAGATCCGCTCGCGATCCTCCGCCGGCACGCCCTCGCCGTCGTCGCGCACGCGAAGCGTGGCGGACGCGGGATCGCGCCGCAACTCGATCGTGACCGAGCCGCCCGGCTTCGCGTGACGGATCGCGTTCTCGACGACATTACCGATCATCTGCCGCAGCAGCGTGTCGTCGCCCGACATCGCGACTTCCGTATCGCCTTCGATCGCGACCGTGACGCTCCGCTCGTCGGCGAAGACGCGCAGCGCGCGGACGCATTCCGCGGCGATGTCGTCGAGATAGAGCGGCTCGCGCACGAGCGGCATGCCTTGCGCTTCGGCGCGCGAGAGCAGGAACATCGCGTCGACCAGCCGCGCGAGGCGCGCCGCCTGCTCCGCGACGATCGTCAGAGCTTCGCGATAATCGCGCTCGGGCCGGCCGGCACGCGCGAGCGTCACCTGCGCCGTGGTTCTGACGACCGACACCGGCGTCCGCACTTCGTGCGACGCGTCCGCCATGAACTGACGCTGCGCGTGCAGCGCGGTCGCCAGACGATCGAGGACGGCGTTGAACGCCTGCGCCAGCCGCCCCAGCTCGTCGTCCGTGTTCGCGACCGTGAGGCGGCCCGATGGATTGCGCTCGGTGATGGCCGTCGCCTGTCCGGCCATATCGCTCAGCGGCCGCAGCGTCTGCCGGCCGACGACCCATCCGCCGAGCGCCGCGATCGCGAGCGCGATGAGGACGGCGATCGAGAGCGCGCGCTGGAGCTGCCCGCGCTCGCGGGAGAGACCCGTCAGCGGCGCGATGATCGTCGCCTGGTAGTGATGCCCCTTGTACTCGACAGGCTCGCTCAAGATCCGCACGTCGGTCCCGTCGAGGGTCGCCGTCTCGATCGTCATCGGCGCGTCGACGGGCGGATGCCACGGCGCCGCGATCGGCAGTCCCCAGACGGCGAGGCGCGTGCCGTCCGGCGTGGCGAGCATCAGCGTTCGATCGGGAGCGACGACCTCGCTGCTCGCTTCGTCGGCGGCCGCTTGAAGCGAGAGTCCCTCGTTGAATTCCGTCCGCATCACGCCCTCGAGCGTCAGCATGAGGCGGTGCAGCTCGCCGTCGAGCCGCGCGAGGCCGAGGCGATCGGACACGAGCGCGACCGCAATCGCGCCCGCCACGAGGACGGTGACGACGACGGCGCTGTACCACGCCGTCAAGCGCGCGCGGATGGACCAGTTCACGATCGTGAGGAGAGCATGTAGCCTTCGCCGCGGCGCGTGAGGATGATCGACGGCCGCCCTGGCTCGTCGATCTTGCGCCGCAAGCGCTGCACGAACACGTCGATCACGTTCGACATCACATCGTACTGCGCGTCCCAGACGTGCTCGGCGATTGCGGCGCGGCCGACGACTTCATCGACGTGCAGCATCAGATGCTCGAGCAGCGCGTATTCGCGAGCGGTCAGCGTCAGAGGCTGGCCGCCCCGGCTCGCGCGCCGCGCGCGCGTATCGATCTCGAGCGGACCGACGTGCAGCGTCGCCGCGGTCAACGGCCGCTGCCCTCGCCGAATCACGGCGCGCAGCCTCGCGAGGAGCTCGCCGAAGTCGAACGGTTTCGTCAAGTAATCGTCGGCGCCGCTGTCGAGCCCCGCGATGCGCGCGTCGATGCTGTCGCGGGCCGTCAGCATCAGCACCGGCACGAGCGATCCTTCCTCGCGGATCTGACGGCACACGGTGAGGCCGTCCTGCACGGGAAGGACGACGTCGAGGATCACCGCGTCGTAGTCCGTGATCGTCGCGTGATAGACGGCGTCCTTGCCGTCGCGCACGACGTCCACCGCGTAGGACTCCTCTCGAAGCCCTTTTGCGAGCATCTGCGCCGCGCGCGGCTCGTCCTCAACGAGGAGAATTCTCATCGATCGAAGTCAGACGGCGGCGCCCTTCAGGATGTCGTGGCGTCCGCCTGCAGGCGGAAGTCAGACAGCGGCAGCCGTCAGGACATTATGTACGGTTCGGAGGAATTCGGCGGCGTCGAGCGGTTTGGAGCAATAGGCGTTGTAGCCGGCGGCAAGCGCTTCGCGCCGATCTTCGGGACGGGCGTACGCGCTGACGGCGACGGCGGGAATGTGGATGTTCGCGGTGCGGGCGCGGCGAATCAGCTCGTTGCCGTCGACGTCCGGCATCGCGATATCGGCCACGATCAGTTGGACCGGTGTGGATCGCAGGACGTCGAGCGCCTCGGCTGCCGACTCGCACTGAATCACGCGCGCGCCGCAGCGGCCGAGGAGCGTCGCCAGCAGCTCTCGCGCATCACGCTCGTCGTCGACGACGACGACCGCAACGTCCTCGAATCGCGCGTCGCGCACGCGGTCGATCTGCCGGCGATCCGGCGCGGGCGGGACGAAGAGCGCGATCGGTCTCACGGGAAGCGCGATGCGGAAGGTCGTGCCTTCACCCGGACCATCGCTGTGCGCGGAGATCGTTCCGTGATGCTGCTCGATCAGATGGCGCGCGATCGCGAGTCCAAGACCGAGCCCGCCATGCTTGCGCGTCGAGCGGCTGTCCGCTTGACGGAACCGATCGAAGATGAAGGGCAGGAACGTCGGCTCGACGCCGGCGCCGGAATCGCGCACGGTGATGACGATCGAGTCCGGCTCCGCGGCGCACGCGACCGCAACTCGTCCGCCCGGCGGCGTGAACTTGATCGCGTTCGAGAGGATGTTTCCCAGCACTTGCTGCAGCCGTTTGGGATCGCCCTCGATCGGCGGCAGGCAGGCAGCCACATCGCGATCGACGTGAATCCGCTTCGCCGCGGCGGCCGGCAGCACGGCGGTGATCGCCCCTTCCACGAGCTGCGGCACCAGCAGCGGCAAGCGATCGATCGCGAGCTTTCCGGTGATGATGCGCGAGACGTCGAGGATGTCTTCGATGAGCTGCGCTTGCAGCCGCGCGTTGCGGCCGATCGTCTCGACCGCTTCCTCTTTGCGCTCCGCCGTCAGCACGCCGCTTTGCAGCATCTGCACCCAACCGAGGATCGCGTTGAGCGGCGTGCGCAGCTCGTGCGACAGCGTCGCGAGAAACTCGTCCTTCAGCCGGTTCGCATCTTCGGCCGCCGCGAGCCGCGCGTCGAGCGCCTGGCGAAGCCGCTCGTCGCTCTGCCGCGCGAAATCTTCCGCGCGCGTGCGATCGACGGCGAACGCCACGTGCGCGGCAATGACGCCGGCGAGCTGCAGTTCGCCCGCCGTCAGCGCGCGAGGTTCGCCGTAATACAACATGAACTTCCCGATGACGCGGCTGCGGCTCACGAGCGGAATGAACGCCATCGCCGCGATGCCTTCGGCTCGAATGGCGGGCAGCAGCGCTGACAGCGCGTCGCAATCGGCGGCGTTCTCGACCACGATCGGATGGGGATCGATCGAATCGGGCGCCCACGGCGTGTGGCCTTCGACGGCGCGCCGGTAGGCATGCGACAGGCCGCGATAGGCAACGAACCGCATCACATCCTCCCGATCGAACAGGAGGATCGACGCGCGCGTCACGCCAAGCCCATCCGCGAGCGCGTCGAGCGCGGCCTCGTAGATCTCGTCGACCGTCCGGGTCCCGCTGATCGCCTGCGTCAGACCGAGACAGACGGCGATCGGGCCGCTATCGGTATTGAGCATTGCGCTGTCCTAAGCTCAGCACTGAGGTGTGCCGCTCAACCGCATGCACGCTCAAGGCCACACGGCACGGCGTGTGCTGCGCATTTGCCGCAGGACCTCGCTCCGGGGGAGCCGGCGCGACAGATGTACGGCCTCGATACACGTCGACGCCCGATCGATACACGTGTCAATAGAGTTTGTCAGTGGACCACATCGTTCAGCTCTTTGACGACTCGCAGTCACGGAGCCACGCCGTCGCGGATTTCGTCGAGCAGGGACTCGCGTCCGGGGAGCGCGTGCTCCTCGTGATGACGTTCGTGCATTGGCAGGAAGCTGCGGCGACTCTCGCGCAGCGCGGCGTAGATCTTCACCCGGCGATCTCTTCCAAACGGCTCGTCGTTCGCGACGCACAGGCGACGTTGAACGAGTTCATGCGGAACGGCAGGCCGCGGCGCGCGCCGTTCGACCGTGCGGTGGCTGAGCTCGTGCGCACGCTCGCCTCCGAAGGCGCGCCGCTGCGCGTTTACGGCGAGATGGTCGACGTGCTGGCGGCTGAAGGCGATCTGCAGGCGGCGCACGAGCTCGAGCGGCTCTGGAACGAGCTGGGCGGCCGCGTGCCGTTCACGCTCTACTGTGGATACTCAGCGGTCAACTTCGGCAATCCAGCGACGAGCAAAGCGCTCCATTCGATCTGTCGCGCGCATTCGGAGATTCGCTCGAACAGCCGCGACATGCTCGCGGCGTTCCTCGTCAACGAGGCCTACATCACCGTTCGTTCGCCAATCTCGGTCACGTCGACCGACACCGTATTCAAGCGGTAATAGAGGATCTCGATGAACGCGCCGGCGTGGACGCGCGGCAGGAGCGGCGTCGACGTGGTGCTGATGATCTGCGCGAGGCCCGCGGCCCGTTCCGACCACTCGAGCAGCCGCCGCTGATCGTCGAGGCTGAGCGCCCCGACGTCGTGGAGGATCAACGTGCCGGTCCGCGACACGGGCGGGAGCACCAGACGCTGGCCCGCCGTCCACGTCGCGATCGGCTCGTGCAGATCCGGCATCAGTGTTTTGAGCACGTTCCACACGCCGCCGTCGATTCCGATGAGCAGCAGGTTCACTCGCGGCGTTCCCATGAGATGGAGATACACCTGCGAGGCGCGCGCCGTGCGCCAATCTCGTGGAAGCGGCGCCGACGACTCAGCCACCGATCCGACCCCGCCGACAACGTTCGTCGTGTTCGCCATGGTGCCCTCCTTCTCGGGTAGCAGAGCCGTGCACGCCGCGACTCTACGCCTGGGCGCGCGACACAACAATCGGGAAGAGGGCGGACACTGGTAGGGGAAAACCCTTAGGAACTTTCCAGCCAACCCTGGAGAATCGCGTATTTGACGATGTCGATGCGCCCCGTGAGACCGAGCTTGCGCATCGCGTTGGCTTTATGGGCTTCGACGGTCTTCACGCTCAGATCGAGCCGCGCCGCAATCTCCTTGTTGCTGTAGCCGGAGGCGATCAGCCGTAGCACTTCGGACTCGCGCTCGGTGACCGCGGCCGCTGCCTTCCCGACGCGCTTGCTCTCTCTCGCGAGGAACCCCGCCGTCACCCTCGCGGTGAGCGTCGAGTCGAGATACTGACCGCCTTTCGCGGCGACGCGGATCGCCTGCAGCAGCTCCGCGGGCGCGCTCTGCTTCAGCACGTATCCCGACACCCCCGCGCGCAGCAGTTCCTGCAGATACGCATTGTCGCCGTGCCGCGTGAGCGTGACGATCGCCATGTCGGGCTGCTGCTGCTTCAGCGTGCGCGTTGCGACGAGCCCGTTCATGCCGGGCATCGAGATGTCCATGACGACGACGTCCGGCTTGACCTCGAGCGCGCGCTGGACCGCCGCGGCGCCGTCGCTCGCCTCCGAGACGACCTTCATGTCCGGTTGGCCGTCGATCAGGAGCTTGAGGCCGTGCCGCACGGTCACGTGATCGTCGGCGAGGAGCACGCGAAGCGGATCGGACGGCTCACGCATGGTCGGGCGCCTCCGCCGCCGGGGCGTTCATTCGAAGCAGCACCGTCGTTCCGCTCGATGACGATTCGATCTGCAGCGTCGCGCCCACGAGCGCGGCGCGCTCGTGCATCCCGAGCAGGCCGAAGCCGCGATCCTCGGTGTCGCCGCGATCGCGCTCGGGTCGTGCGGTGTCGCTCGCCTCGAGCCCGATGCCGTCGTCCTCGACGATCAGCACGACGGCGTCGCCGTGGCGCTCGAGGATCACGTCCACGTTCTTGGCTTTCGAGTGGCGCGCGACGTTGGTGAGCGCTTCCTGCGCGATGCGGTAGAGCGTGGTCTCGACTTCGGAGGGCAGCCGATCGTCGAGCAGTCCCGACGTGTGGAGCGCGGCGGAGATCTTCGCGCGCGCCGACCAGTCCTGCACGTAGTTCGTGAGCGCGGCGCGCAGGCCGAGATCGTCGAGCGCGGTCGGCCGGAGCTCCCAGACGAGATGATCGACGTCGCGATCGAGCTGCTGCGCGATCTTTTCGAGCGCGCGGACGCGCGCGGAGAGATCCGTGCGGCCGTCGCACGCCTCCTTCAACGCGCCGATCTCGCGGCTCAGCGACGTGAGCTGCTCACCGAATTGATCGTGCATCTCGCGCGCGATGCGCCGGCGTTCGTCCTCCTGCGCGAACACGAGCCGCGCGAGGAGCTCGGTGCGCGCGCGCTCCGCTTCGATGCGCCGCCGCTCGGTGAGATCGAAGTGCGTGCCGACGATGCGCACGACCGGACCGCCGGGCTCGCGGCGCACGGGAAATCCGCGCGACAGCACGTGGATGTAGTGCCCCTCTTTGTGACGAAGCCGGAACTCCCCCTGATACGTCGGATCGCCGCGCTCGACGCTCTCGTTCAACTGCCGCGCGCGCGGCATGTCGTCGGGATGGAGCAGCCGCTCCCACTCGCGGACGTGCGGCTCGATCTCCTCTTCGGCGTAGCCGAGCATCTGCTTCCAGCGCGGCGAATACACCACGTAGCCGGTCTCCAAGTTCCAATCCCAGACGCCTTCCTGCGCGCCGACGAACGCGAGCCGGAGGCGCTCCTCGCTCTCGCGCAGCGCGGCCTCCGCGATCTTGCGCTCGGTCATGTCGCGGAGGACCAGCTGAATCGCGCGGCGCTCGCCATCCTCGAGCAGCGTGCCGATCACTTCGACGTCCGCGATCGCGCCGTCCTTCCGGCTGATTTGCTCGTCGAACGGAGCCACCGCCGCGCCGGCGAGAAGACGGTCGATCCGCTCGCGCAAGAGCGCGCCGCTCTGCGGCTGAAAGACGTCGAAGATGGATCGCCCGATTAACTCGTCCGCGGAGGCGGCACCGAAGAGCCGGGTAGCCGCCGGGTTCAGGAACGCAATCCGCGCGTCTTGGCTTATGAGAATGCCGTCGGGGGAGAGCTCCACCAGACGGCGGTACCGTTCGTTCGATTCGAGCACCGCACTCGGCCCTTTTCGCAGTTGGATCAGCATGGATCAGCCGAACGAAGGTTGTCACCGGCAAAATCGCACGACTACAATCAGCTGGCTGGCCATTCATGCCCGACGTCACGAAGGAACGCTTCCAGCAACTCCTGTTCTACGGCCTCGTGCTGCTGATGGGGTACCTGGCGTACCTCGTTCTCAGCCCGTTCCTGCCGTCGCTCGCCTGGGCCGTCGTCTTCGCGATGATGTTCCACAGCGTCCATGCGGAGCTCAGGCCGAGGGTCGGGCCGAACCGCGCGGCGCTCGCGACGACGCTGATGGCGGCGGTGCTCATCGTGGCGCCGGCGGTCACGCTCGTGTCCGTGTTCGCGCGCGAGGTTCCGCAGGTCGTCGAGCGCGTCCGCAACGTCACGCCGACATCGCCCGCGCAGATTCAGCGGCTGTGGAACGTCGTCCGCGATCGCAGCCCGATCGAGCTGCCCGAGGAGCCGACGGCGCTCCTGCGCGAAGCCGTGCAGCGCGCGCTGACGTTCCTCGCGCCGCGCGCCGGCGCCGTCGTCGCCGATTTCTTCGCGACGATCGGCAGCCTGTTCGTGATGCTGTTCGCGCTCTTCTTCCTCCTGCGCGATGGGGAAGTCCTCGGGAGTCAGCTGCGCGAGCTCTTGCCGCTTCCCGAGCGCGAGCGCGATCGTCTGCTGACGGAGACGCGCGACCTCGTGATCGCGAGCGTCGGCGCCGGACTCCTGGTCGCCGCCGTGCAGGGCGCGATCGGTGGTCTCGCCTTCCTCGTCGTCGGCATTGCCGCGCCGGTCATCTGGGGCGTGGTGATGGCGTTCTGCTCGCTCATCCCGGTTGTCGGCGCCGCGCTCGTCTGGGTGCCGGCGGTGCTCATGCTGCTCTTCTCTGGAGAGATCGGGCGCGCGATCACGCTGACCATTTTCGGCGTGCTCGGCATCAGCATGGCCGACAACGTGCTGCGCCCGCTGCTGCTCGCGGGACGGACATCCGCCAGCGGCCTCGTCGTCTTCCTCGGCATCCTTGGTGGAGCGTCGGCATTCGGATTCATCGGCCTCGTCATCGGTCCGATCATTCTCGTCACGGCGGGCAGCCTGATTCGCGTCTTCACGCGGCCCGATCTGGTCGAGAGCACGCGGCCGTCGCTCGCGGCCGACTCGAAGACGAAGTGATTGCCTCCCGAACCCCGGATCCCGAATCCCGCATCCCGACAAGATGACCCACGAAGAAGGCATGCGGCTCGCGCTCGAGGAAGCGGCGAAAGCGCGCGCGATGGATGAAGTGCCGATCGGCGCGGTCGTCGTCCGCGACGGCGTTGTGATCGGATCCGGATTCAATCAGCCAATCTCGAGCCACGATCCCACCGCGCATGCGGAGATCGTCGCGTTGCGCGCCGCTGCGCGCGCGGTCGGGAACTATCGGCTCACCGGATCGGTGCTGTACGTAACGGTCGAGCCGTGCTTGATGTGCGTGGGCGCGACGGTTCATGCGCGCGTCGCGGAGGTCGTCTACGGCGCGCCGGAGCCGAAGGCCGGCGCGATCGTGTCCGCCGCGCGCGTGCACGAGACGCCCGGCCTCAACCATCGTATTGAAGCGATCGGCGGCGTGCTGGAGGACGAATGCCGCCGGACGATTCAGGATTTCTTCGAGGAGCGGCGGCCACGTTCTACACACTCTTGATCTGCGCCTGCGTCGTGCAGGCCGAGGCCCCGATTCAGGACCAACGGACCGCGATTCAGATCGAGGTCCGCAGCGGCGGCGATCCCGTCGCGGGCGCCGACGTCGCGATCGGCGGCGCGAAACACACGACGACGCCGAAGGGAATCGTGAGCGTGGCTGTCGCTCCAGGCCGCGTGGAGATCTCCGTCAGCAAGGAAGGCTACTTGCCGGTGAAGATTGACGTCACGATCGCGGCAGGTCGGACGCAGCCGGTCGTCGTCACTCTCGATCGCCAGCCGACGCTCGAAGAACAGGTGATCGTGTCGGCGACGCGAACGAACAAGCGTGTCGAAGATCAGCCCATGAGGGTCGAGGTCGTTCCCGGCGAGGAGGTGCAGGAAAAGATCATGATGACGCCGGGCGACGTGTCGATGCTGCTGAACGAGACGAACGGCCTGCGCGTTCAGACGACGTCGCCGTCGCTCGGCGGAGCGAACGTCCGCATCCAAGGATTGCGCGGCCGATACACGCAGGTGCTCGCGGACGGCTTGCCGCTCTACGGAGGCCAGACCGGCTCGATCGGCCTGCTTCAAATACCGCCAATGGATCTCGGGCAGGTCGAGGTGATCAAAGGCGTCGCGTCGGCGCTGTACGGAATGTCGGCCATTGGCGGCGTCGTCAACCTCGTCTCGCGGCGTCCGCCCTCCGATCGACGCGAGACCGAAGTGCTCATCAACAGAACGAGCCACGCCGGCACCGACGTCGTCAGCTGGCTCGCCGCGCCCATCGCGGCGCGATGGGGCTACACGTTCGTCGGCGGCGCGCACTTCCAGGAGCGATCCGATCTCGACGACGACGGGTGGACCGACCTGCCGCTCTATCGGCGCGTCGTCGCGAGGCCGCGGCTGTTCTGGGACGACAGCCGCGGCAAATCGCTGCTGGTGACGGCGGGCCTGATGATCGAAGAGCGGCGAGGCGGGACGATGCCGGGCGCGGCGGCGCCGGATGGCGTGCCCTTCGCCGAGAATCTCGATAGCAAGCGCTTCGACGTCGGCGCGCTCGCGCGCATCACGACGTCGACGGGCGTCGTGCTCACTGCGCGCGGCAGCGGTACGGTCCAGGATCACACGCAGACGTTCGGCGCCGACGTGGAGCGCGACGATCGCAGCACGATCTTCGGCGAAGTCTCCGCGACGGGAACGCGGGGCCGTCATACGTGGGTCGCCGGCGCGGCGCTGCAACGCGAACGCTACACGTCGCGCGATGTGCCGCGCTTCAACTACACGTACACGGTTCCCGGAGTGTTCGCGCAGGGGGAGATCGTTCCGGCGACGTGGCTCACGCTGTCTGCGAGCGCGCGCGTCGATCGGCACAGCGCGTTCGGGACGTTCGTCAGCCCGCGCCTGTCGGCGCTCCTGCGTCCGTCGGAGCCGTGGACGATTCGCGTATCGGGCGGGCGCGGGTATTTCGCGCCGACGCCGTTCACCGAAGACACCGAGGCCACGGGTCTCTCGAGGATTGCCGCGCTCGGCGCGCTGGAGGCCGAGCGGGCGGACAGCATGTCGACGGACATCACGTGGGCGCGAGCGCCGTTCGAGGTGACGTTGACGCTGTTCGAGTCGCGGATTCGCGGCGCGCTGGCCGTGCGCGACACGGGGCGCCCGGACTTTCCACAAGCGATCGTGAACCTCGATGGCTTCACGCGCACGCGGGGGACCGAGCTGATCGCGCGGCGCCACGTCGACGAGTTCGATCTGATCCTCACGCACATGTTCCTGTGGTCCACGGAGCCAAACCCGGATGCGCCGGCGCGCCGCGAGACCCCACTCAATCCGCGTCATTCCGCGACGTTCGATTTGCTCCGCCAGATCGGCCCGGCGCGCGTCGGCTTCGAGGTGTTCTACACAGGGCGCCAGTCGCTCGAGGACAATCCGTACCGGTCGCGCGGGTTTCCGCACGTGTTGTTCGGCGGACTGATCGACCTCGCCGTGGGCCGCTCGCGAATCTTCGTCAACGTCGAGAATCTCGGCAACGTGCGGCAGACGCGCGAGGATCCGCTCGTCCGTCCGACGCGCGCTGTGGATGGGCGGTGGACCGTCGACGCGTGGGCGCCGCTCGACGGGCGGACGGTCAATGCCGGCGTGCGGCTTCGATTCTGATGACGACAACAGTGCCGGCCCGGGGCGTCAGCCCGCGTGTCGAATCGCCGCGCTCGCGCGTCGAATCGATAGACGTCCTGCGTGGTCTCGTCATGATCCTGATGGCGTTGGATCACGTGCGGGACTTCGTCGGCGATCCGAACGTCAGCCCGACGAATCTCGCGCAAGCGTCGGCTGGACTGTTCATGACGCGATGGATCACGCACTCCTGCGCGCCGGTGTTCTTCCTTCTCACCGGCGCGGGCGCGTATCTGTCGCGCGGTCGCGCGCCGGCGTCGACGCTGTCGCGTTTTCTCGTCACGCGCGGCCTGTGGCTGATCGTGCTCGACGCGGTCGTGCTGCGATGCCTCGCGTGGCAGTTCAACTTCGATTTTCGACTCGTGCTGCTGAACGTGCTGTGGGCGCTCGGGTGGGCGATGATCGTGCTCGCCGCGCTCGTGCGTCTCCCGACGACCGCGATCGCGGCGTTCGGGCTCGTCCTGATCGCCGGGCACAACCTCTTCGACGGCGTGCGGTCGGCGCATCCGATCTGGACGTTCCTGCACTCGCCGAACTTCCTGTTCCAATCGCCGGATCACGTCATCTTCGTCGCGTATCCGATCGTGCCGTGGATTGGCGTGACCGCGGCCGGCTACGCGCTCGGGCAGATCTACGAGTGGCCCGCGGATCGCCGCCGCGCGTGGCTGTTCCGCGCGGGCGCGATTGCCGCGATCGCCTTCGTCGCGCTGCGCACGCTGAACGTTTACGGCGATCCGGTTCCATGGCAACTGCATCGATCGCCGCTTTTCACTTTCTTGTCGTTCTTGAACGCGACGAAGTATCCGCCGTCGCTGCTGTTCCTGCTGATGACGCTCGGCCCCGCGCTGCTGGCGCTCGAGCTGCTCGATCGCCGCACGCCGCCGTGGCTCGCGCCCGCGCTGACGATCGGAAAAGTGCCGCTCTTCTATTTCGCGCTCCACGCCGCGCTCATCCACGTCGTGGCAATCGCGATCTGCTACGCGCGGTACGGCGAGGTTCACTGGATGTTCGAATCGCCGAACGTGGGCGCGTTTCCGGTCACGTTCCCGCCCGGCTGGGGTGTCTCGCTGCCGGCAATCTACGCGATCTGGATCGCCGTCGTCGCCGCGCTGTATCCCGCGTGCCGGTGGTTTGCCGGCGTGAAAGCACGGCGGCGCGACTGGTGGCTTCGGTATTTGTGAGTTGGTATAATTGAAGGTCCGCTTCGCGCGCGATTTCCATGCAAGCGAGCGCCGGAGGGGAGTCGCGAGGCGTGCAATACGACGTGTTGCTTCCGAGCGACCGCGAGCGCGCAGTAATTAACGGAGAGGTACCGAAGTGGTCGTAACGGGGGCGCCTCGAAAGCGTCTTGTCCGAAAGGGCACGTGGGTTCGAATCCCACCCTCTCCGCCATCCTTCGCCAAACCGCTCGCTTCGCTCGCTGGCTCCGGATGGCAGGCCAGCGTTCCTGCGAGCGTCATGCGAAGGATGTCCTCCGAAGCCGCGAGCGACTCGTCCTCCGAAGCCAGCGAGCGACTCGTCCTCCGAAGCCAGCGAGCGTAGCGAGCGGTTTGGCGCAGGAGGAAGCGAGCGGTTGGCGAAGGAGGACTAATTTTCTGCGCTCCTCTCACCGCCGTCACCTATCGGATACTGCGTACCTCCAAACCTCGTTTCTTGTTTTCCAGAGTCTTTGCCGCGGCCCGTCCCTTGCTCAGCAGGCGACGTGTCCCACCCGGCGAAGCGCTTCGTTTACATCATCCGCAGCGTGAATCACCAGCAGAGGCGTTACGTTGGCGTGAGTGCGGATGTCTCCGCACGGTTGAGCGCGCACAATGCCGGTCAGAACCGATCGACGGCTCCATGGAAACCGTGGTTGATTGACGTCACCATCGAGTTCCGCACGGAACGGATGGCCCTGCGGTTCGAGAAGTTCCTCAAGTCGGGCTCCGGCCATGCGTTCGCCAGCCGCCATTTCGCGGACTAGGCAACGTACCTGTCGACCGACATCCCGCCCTCTCAGCCAATACGTACCAGACGCGCCGATTCAGACCGATCGCCGCAGAACGATCAATGTTTCATCATCCGACGCCGGCGCACCATGTCGGAACGCGTCGACAAGGCCGAGCAGCGTTGCTCCAACCGCCATCGGCGAATCAACCGACAGTCCGCTCGCGAGCTCCAAGAGCCCGTCGACACCCAGCGCGAGACCTTTGTCGTCGGTCGCATCCGAGATGCCATCGGTGTAGCAGATCAAAAGGTCGTCGGGTCCAAAGGTCACGACGAGGTCCTGATACGAAGTGGGGAACTCCAGCCCGATTGGCAAGCCAACCGGCCGTCCGGGTACGGTTGAATCCGGTTTCTGAAGGAGCTTCCACTCACGTCGGGCCGCGCGGTACCACAGGGGCGGCGGATGGCCGGCGTTCGTCAAAACAAGGTCATTGCAGGTCGAATCGAAACCAACCACGACGGCCGTGGCATACGTCGTTCCGTCATTCGTCTTCACGGCCGAGAGCGACGCACTCAGTTCGAGCAGGAGCGCCGACTGTTCGAGGCGATTCATGTGGCCGCGGACGAGTTGCAGCAGCTCTGATGCGACCGCGGCAATCGACCGGCCGTGACCGCTCACGTCGGCGAGTACCACACGCGAGAGCACACCGTAGTCACATGCAGACAGGTAGTGAATGTCGCCGCCGTCGTAGCCAAGCTCTAGCGGCGCCGAGTATATCCATCCCTGCAAGCCGGGAAGCTCCACGGTGTGTGCAACGTTCCGATTCGACGCCCACACCTCGCGACAGGTGAGGGCGTGATGCGATACGGCGTAGTCTCTCGTGGCTGAGATCAGCATGGTTCTGATTATCGAGCCGTCGCCGTGGACGCTGGCGAACGTCGCGAGCCGAATCGATTCGTCCAGCGGCGACGACGGAAGGATCTCGATCCGGTCGACGACGTCGTCCGCGCCGCGAACACGCTTGACGGCGTTCACGTTTCCGCACGACGCATCGGCGGCCTCCTCTCGATCCTCGGCCGGACCGGCTGTCGAATTCGATGCGCCGGGCTGTCCTTGGTTACAGCCCTCCGATAGAATCAAGATTGCCTGGCTCTCATCGCGCCGTTTTCATGAACGCGGAAAGCTTCGATTCCGTCGGAGAGCTTCTCCGTACCCCGCGCCACGTCGTGTCGCGTGCGGTCCGGCGACCTGACGGTATTCGTGTGCTGTTGAAGGAGCCTGCGACACCGTCCGGGAGCTCACAGGGCAGTCTGCCACGCGAATTGGAGCTGATTCAGCGCTTGCCGCTGAAGGGTGTCCCCCGAGCCCTCGACGTTGCTAGTCATTCAGGGCGAGAAGTCCTCGTCCTGGAGGACGCCGGCCTGTGTCCCCTTTCTGGCCGTCTCGAGTCAGGCTCTCTGCCCTTTGAAGAGGTCTTCGCAATTGCGATCGGCCTCTGCGACACGCTCGCAGAACTGCACGGTCGCGATCTCGTCCTCGGCACGCTGAGCCCGACGTCCATCTTGGTGGGCGATCGGACCGGCGACGTGCAGCTCCTTGATTTCTCGCTGGCGCAGCGTGTGCCGGTTGACGTTCATCCGATGGCCGCGTCACTGCTCGCACCGGCCACGGCGGCGTACATCGCGCCAGAGCAGACAGGGCGCATCAGCCGCGCCGTCGATCATCGTGCCGATCTCTACGCTCTTGGCGCAACGCTTTACGAAATGCTCGCCGGTCGTCCGCCGTTCGACACCCAGGATGCGCTCGAGCTCGTGCACGCGCACATCGCGAGAACGCCGCGTGCGCCAGCCGCGGTCACACATTCGGTTCCCGAGCAGCTGTCGGCAATTGTCATGAAGTTGCTCGCGAAGGCTGCCGAGGATCGATATCAGAGCGCCCACGGACTCCGGCACGATCTCGACAGATGTTGGCAAGAGTGGCGCGACAGCGCCTCGATTTCGGCGTTCGATCTCTCGTCGCGTGATTTCGCCGATCGCCTTTTGATCCCGCAGCGGTTGTACGGGCGTGAAGTGGAGTTGAGGCAGTTGGCGGGCGCGTTCGAAGAGACCCTCGAGGGTCGACCCGCGCTTTTACTGATCGGTGGCTATTCGGGCGTCGGGAAGACCGCGTTCGTCAACGAATTGTTCCGACCGATCGTTCGTGAGCGTGGCTATTTCATCAGCGGCAAGTTCGATCAGGTAGCACGCAACGTCCCGTACAGCGCTCTGATACAGGCGTTTCGGAGCCTCATCTGGCAGGTGCTTGCGGAAAACGAGGAACGCCTCGCCACTTGGCGCACGGCCCTCACCGAGGCCCTTGGTCCAAATGGTGGTGTCGTCGCGGCCGTCATTCCGGAGATCGAATTCGTCATCGGCAAACAGTCGCAGCCGGTTCCTCTAGAGGCCGTCGAGTCGCAGAACCGGTTTCGCTACGTGTTCCGCAGCTTCGTTGGGACCTTTGCTCGGACCGGGCATCCACTCGTCATCTTTCTCGACGACTTGCAGTGGGCCGATGCTGCAACGCTCGAACTGCTGCACCCGATTCTCACGGATGCCGATCCGCGATCGCTGCTCGTCATCGGCGCTTACCGCGACAACGAGGTCACCCCCGACCACGCACTCTCGACGGCGATCGAACGCTTACAACGCGAGAATGCTCGCGTGCGACGTCTCACGCTGGATTCGCTGGACCAGACAAGTCTCTTGACGTTCCTCGCGGACACTCTGCGCGCGGACCAGTCCGACGTCACCGGGCTGGCGACCCTGATTCGCCAAAAGACGGATGGCAACCCGTTCTTCGTCATTCAGTTCTTGGAAACACTGCAACACGACGGGCTGTTGTCGCTCGATCGTGCGCGCGGGAAATGGATGTTTCGCGTTGATGCGATTGCCGCCGCGGCAACGACAGACAACGTCGTCACGTTGATGACACAGCGGATCCAGCGCCTGTCATCAGACGGTCAGCACGTGCTCCGGCTCGCCGCGTGTATCGGCAACCCCTTTGAATGGGCAACGTTCCTTACCGCTACAAGCCTTCCAGATGACCAGGCAGAGGCGGGCCTCGAGGAAGCCCAAAGCGCCGGACTGATAAGGCCGGCCGAGGGGCAGTACGCGTCGGATTCCTCTGGTTCGGCCGGCCGCGGCGTCTACGGATTCATCCATGACAGGGTCCAACAGGCTGCGTACGCTCTGATTCCAGAAGATCAACAGGCCGCGGTTCATCTCGGCGTCGGCCGGCAGCTACTTGCGGAATGCGGTTCCGTCGTGCCCGAGGATCGGCTGTTCGAGATCGTCAATCACTTGAACATAGGGAGTGCACTCGTCGAGCATGCTGACGAGCGCTCTGCGCTTGCACGTCTGAATCTAGCGGCGGGACGTAAGGCGAAATCGTCGGCCGCGTACGAAGCCGCTCTCCGTTATCTGACGGCGGGCATCGAATCGTGCAACGAGGCATGGGGGACGAGCGACCACGCTGTTGTGTTCGCGCTTCACTTCGAGCGGGCCGAGTGCTTGTATCTTGCGGGACAGTTCGACGCGGCGGAACGTGCACACACCTATCTGCTGTCCCACGCAACAACGAAGCTCGACGAGGCGGCCGTTCACGAGTTGCGAGTGACCTTCTACGAGAACCGCTCGCGCTACGCGGAGGCGATTGCCAGCGGTCGCGACGGATTGTCTTTGTTCGGTGTCGCGCTGCCCGATCACGACACAGCGGTAGGCCATGCGCTGGAAGAGGAGCTTGCAAGCATCGAGCGACTGTTGGGAGACCGCTCGATTGCGTCCCTGGTCAATCTGCCGCAGATGGACAACGTCGAAATCCGCACGGCAATGCGCATCCTGACGTTCATGTGGGCGCCTGTCTATATTGCTGGCAACCAACGGCTCACCAGCCTCATCTCGGCGACGATGGTGCGCCTCTCGCTGACGTTCGGCAACACTGAAGACTCTGCGTACGGCTATGTGACGCACGCGATTACTGTTGGCCCCGTGCTTCGTCAATTCGACGCCGCATACAAATGGGGCGAGTTGGCGATTGCCGTAAACGAACGTTTCGGCGATGTGAAGCGGCGGGCGAAGATTCATCAACAAATCCACGCGCACGTGAAGCTGTGGCGGCAGCCCTTCGAAGCGTGTGTTCCGCATGCCCGGGAAGCGGCGCGTGTCGGGCTAGAGGCCGGTGACTTTGCGTACGCGGGTTACGGCGCTGCGACAGAGAGCTGGCCGGCATTTCTTGCCAGCCGAGACTTGAGCCAATTCGTCCGCGACTACACTCCGGCGCTTGCGTTCCTTGCTCGGGTCAATATGAGCGGGTTTCGTGACGCGTTGCGCGTCATGCTCAACTGGGCGCTGGCGCTGCAGGGACGCACGTCAGGGACCGTCTCGCTGTCGAACGAGTATCTGGGCGAAGAGGACTTCATCGCACGATACGCAGCAACAGCGCCCCTGTTCATGACAATTCTGCGGTGCGCGAAGCTCCATCTGTGCGTCGTTTTCGGCGAGACGGAATTGGGCGTCGAGGCGGTTGAACGGGCCCGTGAGGTCACGATTCCCGGCACGATGTGGCCGGTGCTGGAGGATTTCTGGGGCGCACTCGCGCTGGCGGCGGGGTATGAGACCGCGGACCCAGACGACCGTGCGCGTTACCAGTCACGCATCGACGCCGTGGCAGATTCGCTGAGAGAGCTTGCCGAAAGCTGCCCCGAGAACTTCCGGTGCTTTTCATTGCTCGTCGCGGCAGAACGAGCGCGTATTTCTGGAAGCGGCCACGCGCACGCGCTCCCGCTGTACGAGCAGGCCGTGGCCTATGCCGCCGAGACCGGGAACGTCCAACAGCAGGCACTGGCCAGCGATCTCTGCGGCCGCATGCTACTGAAGCTGGGCGACACGTCCGCCGCGGCAGCCCATTTCTCGCGTGCGTATCGCGCCTACGGCGCATGGGGTGCGCTCGCCAAGGTGCGCCAGATGCGCCGGCATCTCGATCAGCTGCTTCCAGCCGGCGACGACGCGCTCGATCGTACAGAGGCCGTCGCGCATGACGATGCGCCGGCCCTCACGGCTCTGGACGTCAAGTCGGTTTTGAAGGTTGCACGGGCGATCGCGGGCGAGCTGGAGCTCGATGGGCTGCTGCCGACGCTGCTGACGATTGCGATCGAGAACGCCGGCGCAGAGCGCGGCGTCTTTCTCCAGGTGCGCGATGACGAGGTCGTGCCTGTGATCGAGGCGACCGCGGAGAACGACAGAGTCGAGGTCCGACGAGCTGATGGTCAGAGCAGTCCGCGTCTGTTTGCGCAAGGCGTCGTGCGATATGTCAGGCGCACGCGGCAGGACGTGGTCATCGCGGACACATCCACCGATGAGCGTTTCGCATCTCACGCACACGAGTCTGGCGGCGTTCGATCGATTCTTTGTGTGCCTGTCGCACATCAGGGACGTCTGAGCGGGATTCTCTACCTGGAGCACGCACTCAGCGGTGCCTTCACGGTTGCGAGAACCGAGATTGTGCGCGTGCTGGCGACACAGGCGGCAATTGCGTTCGAAAACGCTCGGCTGTACGACGACATGAAGCAGGAGGCGGCGCAACGGCAGCGGACCGAGGAGATGCTGCGCGCCGTCACCGAGGGAACGGCGTCGGCAACTGGGAGAGAGTTCTTCGAGCTTCTGGTTCGTCATCTGGCTTCGGCTCTCGAGGTGCGATATGCCTTCGTCGCGGAATGCAGAGACAAGTCCAGAACGCGTGCCAAGTCGCTCGCGTTCTGGAAGGGAGAGGGGTTCGGGGAGAACTTTGAGTACGACCTCGCAGAGACGCCCTGCATGAAGGTGGTGGACGGGAGCGTCTGCCACTACAGCGAGGATGTGCAGGAGCGCTTCCCCAACGATAGAGACCTTGTGGGCCTGGGCGTCGAGAGTTATCTCGGGGCCCCGATGCTCGATGCGTCGGGTCATGTCATCGGACACTTGGCGGTGCTCCATAACAGGCCGATGCCGGAAGACCAGTGGCGCACGGCCGTGCTGAAGATCTTTGCCGCGCGCGCTGGAGCCGAACTGCAGCGTCTTCGGGTCGAAGAAGATCTGCGGCGGGCGATGACCGAAGTCGAGACCCTGAAGAATCGACTCCAGGCGGAGAACGTGTATTTGCAAGAGGAGATCGGAACGCAACACAACTTCAACGAGATCATCGGGAACAGCCCCGTGTTGCTCGATGCACTTCGCAGAATCGAGCGCGTCGCTCCAACCGATTCGACCGTACTCATCCTCGGGGAGACCGGATCGGGCAAGGAACTCTTTGCGCGCGCCTTGCACAACCGCAGCAAACGCAACGAGCGGCCGCTCGTGAAGGTCAATTGTGGTGCGATTGCCCCGGGTCTCGTTGAAAGCGAGTTGTTCGGGCACGTGAAAGGTGCGTTCACTGGAGCTATCGATAAACGGGTCGGCCGCTTCGAATTGGCCAACGGCGGCACGATCTTTCTTGATGAGATCGGCGAGCTGCCCCTCGATGCTCAAGTCAAGCTGCTTCGCGTGCTGCAGGAGCAAGAGTTCGAGCCGGTTGGCAGCAGCCGAACGGTTCGAGTCAGCGTCCGCGTCATCGCGGCCACGAATCGAAACCTCGAACATGCAGTGCGCGAAGGGAAGTTCCGGGCGGATCTCCTCTACCGTCTGAACGTGTTCCCAATAGAGATCCCTCCGCTCCGCGAACGCACGTCCGATATCTCCCTGCTGGTCAGCTTCTTCCTGAGCAGGATTGCACGCACGCTCGGCAAACCGCTGCAGGGTGTGACCACACGCAGCATGGAGCAGGTCCAGGCCTACTCATGGCCTGGCAACGTGAGAGAGCTGCAGAACGTCCTGGAACGCGCCGCAATTCTCGCCGAGGGACCAATCGTCAGCCTCGAGGAAGCGCTGATCGGTCGCGGGCCTACGAATGCGTTGGACGTTCGGGCGCAGGAGAAAGCCGGTGCCTATCTCGATGACGTTCAACGTGACCACATCCTGAGTGTGCTCGCGTCGACCGGCGGCATCGTCGAAGGTTCGAGAGGAGCGGCCGTCATTCTCGGTGTCCACCCGAATACTTTGCGTAGTCGCATGAAGAAGCTGGGCATTCGCACAGGCAACAGAACCTCCTAGTTCGCCTCGCGCGGTGCAGTATGCGATCTCGCCATCGACGGCGTGAGCAGCTTGAGCAGCGCCTGCCTGGCGCGGTGAAGCCTGATCTTCACCGTATTCGAAGTCACTCCCAACGCTTGCGCCGTCTCCTCGGTGGTCAGCTCCTCGATGTCCCGGAGGAGGAGGACTGTTCTGTACGAGTCCGGCAGACGATCGATTGCCGCGCGCACGAGCGTTCGCGTTTCGTGACGCAGCATTCTGGCATCCGCCGGCAGCGACCATTCGCTGAACTGCTCCACGTGGTGTCCGTCGTCCAGAAAGTTCGGCAGCAATTCCTCGATGCTCTCCTCCGGTCGTCGTCCCCGCGTCCGTAGCTTCATGAGCGCCGCGTTCGCGACGATGCGATGCAGCCAGGTCGTGAGGCGGCTCTGACCGTTGAATGCGGGTAGCGCTCGGAAGGCCGACAAGAAGGCCTGCTGCACGGCGTCCTGCGCATCCTCATCGTTGCGGAGCAGTCGCCGCGCGACCGCGAGCAAATGAGGCATTTCCTTGCGCACCAAGTCTTCGTAAGCCGAGTCGTCTCCGGCACGCAATCGACCAAGGAGCTGCTCCTCAGGTCCAACGGTGATCGGCCGGTGTTCTAGGGCCAAGGGCGTCGCCCCTGACATCATGGCTTCGTCCGTTCCATGCTCTTCACCCGGTCTGCGGAATGTCTGCGTCATGCCCGTCGTTCCTGATCGATGAGTGCGGCTACGAATGGTGAACCGCCGGTAAGGCGGGCGCCCCGCTCGGCTGCGCCGCGCAGTAGCGCCAACCCACGACCGTCCACGAAAGAGAGGCCCTCAAGATCGAAGATCACTTGCCCGCCGCCGTTCGTTGCCGCGGCTGCAACTCGCGCCAGCTCGTCAACCCACGAGTCGGCGAGGCGCCCCTCGAGTTTGAGAACCGTTCGATCGTCGTCATCCTTCGTCGTTGTCACTTTCAACAAGGGTGTTCATCCCGCAAGGTCGCGTTGGTTTGAGGGATCTGTTGGCAACCAGAGTGCCAGCGGCTCAGGCGGGAGTTGCGATGGGACTACGACGCAACATACTGATCCAACAATGCTTATTGATTCGTTCCTGACATAGCCACGAAATCGAGTGGGGGTGCGGCTACGAGATTTGGGAGCGCCACGATATTTCGTAGTGGCGCCAGATCGCTTGTGGCAGGGCGGAGGGTTCAGGCCGCCTCTATCTCACGTCGGCGTGAGGCGCGACGCGGGGTCTTTGCCAAAGTCTGTCGATCGAGTCTGATCAGTTCTCCAAGGGACCACGCTTGGAACGGGCACCCTCGCGGCGTGAACGGCTCTTCGGCATCCGCAATCTCTGAGACGTGACCAAGCCCGGTGGTCTCGAGATGCGCGAGGAGCGGATTGAGGAACCGGAGCCGCGCTTCACGGCGAGCCGCTGACGTGTTCCCTCTCGTACGGAGCCATGCTTCGACGAACGGGCCGATCAGCCATGGCCACACAGTGCCCTGGTGGTAGACGCCATCACGCGTCGACGGCCCACCCTGATATCGCGCGCTGTATCCGGGTTCTCCGGGAGCGAGGGACCTGAGTCCCAGGGGCGTCACCAATCGTCGCTCGACTTCGTCGACGACCCGCCTCGCACGTTCCCCGTCCACGAGCGCAATCGGAAGGCCGCCGATCGCGAGAATCTGGTTGGGACGGAAGCTCTCATCACGGGTGCCTGGGACCTGGTCGACGTCGACGACGTCCGCCAGGTAACCGTTGGCGTCATTCCAGAATCGATCGACAAAGGATGCGCGACCCCGGTCGAAGACCTCGCGCCAGCGAGGCCGCCTCTCGCTTGCTGCCGCGACGGCGTTGAGCCAAAGAGCCTGTATCTCTACAGGCTTGCCGATCCGTGGCGTGATCACGCGATCGCCGACGCGCGCGTCCATCCACGTCAGCTGCACTCCGGGCGCTCCCGCCAGGAGCAATCCGTCTTCATCAAGACGGATCCCGAATCGCGTTCCCGCCGCGTAGCCTTCGACGATCCGTTCGACGGCCCGTCGAAGAACCTGTTCGTCGGCTTCGGAGATCAGATTCGATGTTGAGGCGGCGCCTTCCAGGAATTCATGGACCGCGATGACGTACCACAGGGACGCATCAACCGCGTTGAACTCTGGTTCTTCACCGTGATCGGGGAAGCGGTTGGGCAGCATCCCCTGGGACACGGCGCTGGCCCATTCGAGCAGGATGTCACGCGCTTCGCGCAATCGGCCCGTCGCCAGACACAGGCCGCGGAGCGCGATGAACGTATCGCGGCCCCAATCGGTGAACCAGGGATAGCCGGCGACGATGGTCCTGCCAGTGCGCCGCCGCACGAGGTACGCGTCTGCGGATCGATCGAGCATCGTCGGGAAGGCCGCGCGCCGCTCCTTCTCAGCGCGGCGAAGTGCGTCCGCCATCGACGCGACAGAGCTTGGATTTTCGAACGCTGGTGTCATGTCGCCAGTAGCGCGCAAGACACAGACGGCTCCGGCGCCCGGTCCGGATAGCTGCCACACGAATTCTCCTGGTGTCGCCAGATCTTCGGTATCGTCGAGGCCGCGGTCGCGTTCTGCCTCGTAGAGGAAACTCCGATACCAGTCGGGCGAATGACGATACTCGCCATTCGTGCGGAACTCGATATGCGGAACTCCAGCGTACGGCGCAAACGACACAATCCCGCTTCGCCTATCGCTCTCCAATGACCCACTGCCAGGCGCTGCAGGCTCGAACTGGAACGCGCCGTTCTCATGGTGCATCGAGTGATAGTCCCGACCCGAGAGGAAGGGCCTCACGCGAAGCGTGACCGGACCAGCGGCGCGGATCACGTCCCAGGTCAGCACAGTAGATCCGCTGCAGTACGGGACCACGATTTCGTGCCGGATGCGTGTGCCGTCGTCGGCCTCGAACTCCCACGTTGGCCAGGGATCGCGGCTGAACGACACGATCCGGCGCGCACCATCCGGGTGAACGACTCCAGGCGCGTAACGCTGACTGGAGAGGGCGAACGAGCCGCCCTTTGTCTCCAGCCAGACGTCGACGCCATTGACGAGCACGATTCGCCCCGTTGGTGGTGTCGTGGCGGGCAACAGCAACGCGTGATAGCGCCGTGTGCGAATCCCTGACGTCGTGCCGGACGCGAAGCCGCCGAGGCCGTCGGCCTCGAGCCATTCGGTTCTGTCGTCGATCTGCATGGCTACGCCACCTCGGCGCGAGCGACCGTCGCTGTGGGCGTCGGCGCGATGACTTGTGCCGTGTGTTCCGGATGTGTCGTCGTATCGGGCGCCGACATTACCGGCGCTCGCACAGTGAGGAACTGGACGAAATCCTTGGAGAAGACGAGATCGAGCGTCCAATCGATTGCGACCCGGATCTTTTTTTCAAGACGCGGAAGCTTGCTCAGATAGACCGTTCGCCAAAGCCACCACGCAAAGAACCCCGAGAAGTTCACACCCGCCACACGTGCAACACCGGTCCGCTTGCCGATTGCCGCAAGCTGGCCAATCGTCCGGAAGTCGAACGGGACCGGCGGCCTTCCCTTGATGGACGCGGCAATGTTTCGCGCGACGGTCCTTCCTTCGCGGATCGCGTGTTGCGCCGTGGGCGGGTGCGGCTTTCCGGTGCGTCGATCGGGAACGACCGCACAATCTCCCACCGCCCACACGCCCGGGAAGCCTGGCACCGCGAGGGTCTCGTCAACGACGATTCGGCCGTGGTCGAGTTCACAGGGAAGATCGTGCAGCAATGGGTGCGGTGACGTACCCGCTGTCCAGACGATCAAGCGGCTCGGGATGACACGGCCATCGGCCAGGCGCACGCCGTCGCGGCCGGCGTCGGCGACTTTGGCGTTCGTAATGATCTCGACGCCGCCCTTTGCAAGCTGCTGCTGCGCATAGCCACCGAGCTTCTCTCCCAGTTCGGGCAGGATCACCGAACCGGCGTGCACCAGCACCATGCGAATTCGGCTGGCGGTTACACGCGGGTAGAAGGCAAGCCCCTCTTGTACGAAATCGTTCAGCGCCGCGATCGTTTCGACACCGGCAAAGCCTCCCCCTGCGACCACAAACGTCAATGGTTCATCGCCGCCGGCGGCGCACTCGCTGTCAGCCTCTTCCAATGCCCCGATTACTTCGTTTCTCAAA
>DATBJJ010000085.1:0-6415 GCA_036556425.1 Vicinamibacterales bacterium | reverse complement strand
CCGGCCACTGCTCACGCCAGGCCGGCCTTTTGGCGGCTACCCGTGATAACGACCGCCGACCGAAGACCGCACAAGGGCGGGGCGGGGAAAGGGCGGGGACACCCAATCGGGACACCCAACCTTGGGTGTCCCGATTGGGTGTCCCCGCCCTTTCCCCGCCCTTGTGCGGTCTTCGGTCGGCGGTCGTTATCACGGGTAGCCGCCAAAAGGCCGGCCTGGCGTGAGCAGTGGCCGGAATCGGGATCCGCCGTATGATGGGAACGCTTCGCGACGTCGTTATGCAGGGAGACGCTGTTTCGCCGCCGGGGTCCGCGACCGGACCGAGCGCGCACGACACGCTCTCGCCAGAGAAGACGATCGATCTGCTGACGCGCGTGAAGGCCGGCGATCGCGCGGCGCTCGACCGCCTGCTCGCCCGTTGCCTGCCCGCGCTGCGGCGCTGGGCGCACGGACGCCTGCCCGCCAGCGCCCGCGATCTCCAGGACACGGCCGATCTCGTCCAGGACACGATCGTCTCCGCCTTGAAGCGCCTCGATCGCTTCGAGCCGCGCCACGAAGGCGCGCTCCAGGCGTACCTGCGCGAGGCGCTCGTCAATCGCATCCGCGACATCATGCGGAAGAAAGGGCGCCGTCCGCAGCAGACGGAGCTGCCGGACGATCTGGCCGGCGACGCGACCTCGCCGCTCGAGCAGATCCTCGGTGACGAGAAGATGGCCCGCTACGACGCGGCGCTCGCGCGGTTGCGGCCGGCGGATCGCGAAGCGATCATCGCGCGCCTCGAGCTGCAGTATCGATACGAGGATCTCGCCGTGGCGCTCGGCAAGCCGAGCGCGAACGCGGCGCGCGTCGCGGTGAGCCGCGCGATTCAGCGGCTCGCCGACGAGATGCGTCATGTCACCTGAACGAAAGCTCCAGGACGTCTGCTCGTCGGTCGCCGACGGCGCCGTGATCGATTGGAGCGCGCTCGACACCGACGCGCGCGACCAGGACGCCCGCGATCTGCTCGCGCAGCTCAAGATCGTGTCGGATCTCGCGAGCGCGCACCGGTTGATTGAGGATCCGGTGTCCGCCGAGCGCACGCGCGAGGCCACGATCGGCAGTGTCGTGCCGGACTTCGAGATGCACCGCTGGGGTCGGTACGATCTCGTCGAGCAGCTCGGCCGTGGCACGTTCGGACGCGTGTACCGCGCCTGGGATCCCGATCTCGAGCGCTTCATCGCCATCAAGCTGATTCATCCGATCGAGGGCGTTCGCGACGCCGTCCGCGATCGCGTGCTGCGCGAAGGGCGCGCGATCGCGAAGATCAGTCACCCGAACGTCGTGTCGGTGCTCGGCGTAGAGTTGCACGACGGGCAGGTCGGGCTCTGCATGGAGCTCGTGAAGGGCAAGACGCTCGACGAGATCGTGCGCGCGCAAGGCACGCTCGGCGCGCAGGAAGCGGCGATGATCGGTCAGGCCGTGTGCCGCGCCCTGTCGGCCGTCCACGCCGCGAACCTCGTGCATCGCGACGTCAAGGCGCGAAACGTCATGCGCGCCGAGGGCGGCCGGATCGTGCTGATGGATTTCGGCGCGGGGCAGGTACTGCGCGATACGGCTGCCGCGCACGCGGGCGGCATGCAAGGAACGCCGATCTACATGGCGCCCGAAGCGCTGGCGGGCGCGCCCGGATCGATGGCGACCGACATGTACAGCACGGGCGTGCTGCTGTACTTCCTCGTCAGCGGACGCTACCCGTTCGAGGGCACGACGGCGGAAGAGGTCGAGCGGGCACACATCCGGGGGGAGCGGACCTTCCTCGCCGATCGCCGTCCCGATCTGCCGGCCGCCTTCGTCGCGGCCGTCGAGAAAGCGCTCGATCCGAATCCGCGGCGGCGGCAGGAAAGCGCGTCGAAGCTGATGTTGGAGTTGATGGAGACGGCCGAGCTCATTCACCCCGAGCCGGGTCCGTCGCCGTTTCAACAATTGGCGGCGTTTCTCGCGAAGAACAGCGCAGTCCGCGCGGCGACGTTCGCATTCGCAGGCGTGGCGATCCTGACGCTCCTCGGGTTCTTCAATTCGTTCGCGTACGGATTTACGTTCGGCCTCGACTCGACGTATCTGGACGAGGGGCCCTTCCAATGGCTCGGATGGGGCATCAAAGCGATGGTCGCGCCGCTCGCGCTGATGATCGTGGTCGCGATCGTCTTCCTCGTGCTCATGGAAGTCGTCGCGCTCGTTCGCCGTGTGTCGCATCCGGTCGACGAGTGGTGCCGGCGCGCCGGCGATCGCATCGCGAGGCTCGTCCGCCGCACGGGGTTCACGCCGTCGTCGGCGATCGCGTGCGCGCTGCTCGCGTTCGCGATCGCGTTCGACGCGTGGATTCTGTTCTGGCGCTTTCCCGATCTCGTCACGGCGATGCTGTGGTCGATCGAGGATGCAACTCCGGAGATGCTCTCCCGGCTCGCGCCGTCGAACTTCGACGAGCAGAGCGCCTATCGCCAGACTCTGGCGCTCGGCGTGCTGCTCATGGGATTTGGCCTGTTCAAGGCGGTCCAGATCGCCTCGCGCCGCGGCGAGCGCGTCCGATCGATCTTGATCGCCGCCGTCGTGGCGGCAACCTCCTTCAATCTCGTCTTGATGGACTTCCCGTACCGGATTCTGTGGTGGAACGAAGGCAAGCCCGTGACGTACAAGGGCGCCCGCTGTTACGTCCTTGCGTCGAAGATGGATTCGGTCCGCCTGTTCTGCTCGAGCGGAACGCCTCGAAAGCTCGAGCTGCGCTGGGGCGATCTCGGCACGCAAACGCCGGGCGAAGACGAGAGCATCTTCGAGCCGTTCTCGCGTCCGGCTTCCAAATAGCTCACCGGAGGATGACGTTTATGCGACCACGAGCGGCACTGGCGGCGATGTTTGCCTTATTGATCCTCGACGCGGCGCCTGCGGCGGCACAGGGATGGCGGTGGCTGGAGAAGCTCAGCGGCCCTGGAGACTTCTACGGCTACGAGATCGACCTCAAGCTGCTGTGCGGCTACGAGGGCCAGAAGAAGCCCGAGCGCACCGTCGGCATCTCGCTGCCGTGCGTCAAGAGAAAGCCCGTCCGGCCGCTGCGAACGAAGGCGGACGATATCGGCGCGATCGTCGACGATGGCAAGAACATACTGGATCTCTCGCGACGCGTGTACGCTACGGGCGTCGGTCTCAGCTATCTGCGCGGCGGCGGCGACCTCGAGTACTTTCCGACGGCCACGCACGTCGATCGCACGGTGCAGGTGTGGGCGATCGAGGGCTTCTTCGATCACCGCGTAGGCGACACCTACATCGACGTCGGCGTCGCCGTGGGCGCGAACATCTTCGTCGTGCCCGAAGCGGAGAAGCTCACACGCTGGTCGATCGAGCCGCGCGTCACGCTCAAGCTGTTCGATCTGCGGCGACGCTCGAATTACGTCGGCACCGCGAGCCTGCGCCTCGGGGTGTTGGCGTTCTTCAAGGAGTTCACCGCGGAGGATTTCGGCGCGATTCCAGGAACCTATCGATCCGGGACCGAGATCGGCCCGTCGTTCCGGCTGATTCTCGATTTCGATCGCAATCCGTTCAAATAGCGCTTCCGCCTTTGGGCGGAAGCTCAGTTGCTCCCGCTCTCTGTAATCGTGAACGTGTCGGTGAACGTCACGCCTGCGGATTTCACGAACTCGTAAGTCAGCCGCGTTGCCGACACCGTGAACAGGCCGAAGCCGAATGCCTTGTTGTCGGCGTGCAGGAAACGCTCGACGAAGTACGGGCGCTCGGTATCGTCCTCCTGCAGCACGCGCAAATCCTTGCCGCCGGTGCCGAGCACGTCGATGACCGTGCCGGCTCCCTTCACGAAGGCATCGTCGCTGTCGGCAACGCAGGCGGGGTTGAACTCGTTGGGCCGCAGCACGCGGCACGTGGACGTGTTGGTCGCGAGCTGCTTGCTGCGCTCGTAGCCGTGCTCGTGACCCTGAAGGATCAGGTCCACGCGCTTGTCGAACAGCATCGTCATGAACGTGTTGCCGGCGTCCTCGCTGATCTCGTTGCTCTTCTTGAGCGTGCTGATGTAGTTCTTGTGCATGCCGACGACGATCCACTTGATCCCGCGCTTGCGCGCGTCGTCTATCGCGCCGGCCGTGAACTTGAACCCGGCGCTGCCCGCCTTGTAATCGGGGTCCAGCATTCCGGTGTCGCCCTTGACGCCCGGCGAGATCATGATGAAGCGCACGAGCGGCGCGTCGAACGGATAATCGAAGTAGAACTGACGGCCGTAGACGCCGACCGTCTTGAAGGGTTGGCCGCAGTACTTGATGTATTCGGGAATATCGCCGCCCAGGCTCTCGTCGGTGTCGTGGTTGCCGGCGACGAGGATCAGGTTCTTGTAGTTCAACCCGTCCTGAGACGTCCAATACTTGCACCACGGCTCTTCCCCGTCGTCCTCGTACGAATAGTCGCCGAGGCCAAGCATGAAATCAGGGTTGCGCGCCTTCACGGCCGCGGCCGTGGCCTGAAAGTTCGGCCCTCTCGTGAAGTCGCCCGCGGCGCCGAATGTGAACGTCGCCGGCGGCTGCGCGCGCGCGCCAACCACGAGCACGGAGATCGCAGCTGCCGCGATGAATGAAGCTCTGATCGTCATGGCTGTCTCGCGAGTGTCGGCGATCGGTTACTGGCGCGGCTTGAGCACGACCTCGATCTCCGTGTGACCCCGTTTCTCCGCTTCGGCTTCGACGGTGCCTTGGAGATTTCCTTTGCGGATATTGGCAATCTGCGAGATCGCGACGCCGTCGGTCGGCGGCGTGAACTCCCAGCCAAGGTCCTCCAGCGTCTTTCGGTACCACGCCATCACCATCGGCACGCTGTCCTTCGTCGTCCATTTGATCGTGTAGCCGCGATTGGGCGCTTTCGGTCGATTGTTCTCGGCCGATCCGACGAGGGCCGCTCCGGGATACGCCGGGAACTCCGGCGTTTCGGGCAGCAGCTGTCCTCGCGCTTGCCGGAACGACGGATCCGAGACGATCTCGGGTTGCGATTCGGCGCCCTGTGGAGCGGGCGCCGCAGGCGCCTGCGGATAGGATGGCGGCGCGCTGGTTTTCGGCGCGCAGCTCGTCACGGCGAGCAGGGACGCGAGCGCCGCCGCGGTGCGCGCGGATCGTTGGAACGCATTCGACGACATGGCCGGACCTCTGTGTTACTGCGTCAGAGCCGCCTGTAGCATTGCGCGCGCGTACGCGACATTGTAGATCTCGCCGGCGAATCCGCCGCCGCCTGGATATTGATTGCGAATCTGTCCGCCCGCGCGATCGACGTCAATCGCTCGCGGGTGCTCCGGATACAACGCGCGCGGGTACTTCTGCCGCACAAGCTCCTTCATGACCCCGAACATATCCACCTGGCCCTCGTCCAGAAAGACCTCGGTGTAGTCCACGTACGGCTTGCGGACGATGACGTTGCGGAAGTGGACGTGGTTGATGCGATCGCGCTCGCCGAGATAGCGGCACACGGCGACGGGATCTTCTCCGAGCTCGCGCGTCACGCCGCAGTCGAAGGTCATCCCGTTGTACGGGCTCTTCACGAGATCCAAGTATTCCTTCCAGTGCGCGAACGTCGCCATGAGCTGCTCCGAGCCGCGGCTGATCGGCACGGGAGGATCGTTTGGATGCAGCGCGAGGCGGACGTTTGCTTTCTCCGCCTCGGGCACGGCCGCCTCGAGAAAATGCTTCGCGCGCTTGAGCTGCGCCGCGCGCGTGTGCGCGCCGACGTTCTCTTTCGGCGGGAGGCTCTTCGACAGCTCGTAGTCGTACGCCGTGTAGCCCGCGCCCGCGCGGCCGAGCTCCTCCTTGTAACCCTCCATCAAGCGGTTCGCGTAGAAGTTGTATTCGATCACCGGCAGGCCGGCTTTCCCCGCCGCGCGGATCGACGCGATCACCTGCTCGATCTGCGCGTCCGCTCCCGGCTTTCCCCAGATCACGTCGTCGAAGCCGGAAATCATCATGTTGCAGAGCGTGAGGCCGCCCGCTTTGAACCGATCGATGCGCGCGCGGACGTCCGATTCCTCCCACGGAATCTTCGGTCCGCCGGTGAGGACGTAGTCGACGCCAATCTGCTTCACGCGGCGCATGTTCGGCTCGTCGACCGTCGCCCAGAAGCCGAGGCAGATCTTGGGCGTGCTCGAGCCTTCGACGGGCATGCGGAACGTTGCTGGCCGAGATGATTGCGCGGCGGATGCTGACAGGAGAGGACGTGAGGGCGCGAGCGCGGCCGCGCCCATCACGTACAGGGCTTGTCGTCGAGAGATGCCGGCGCGCATCGAGCGGCCTCCAATCCCGCGTCCATGGACGATGGACGGGTGGTCAGAGTCTAGCGCGCATGGCTGGCAGCTGGAAGCTGGAAGCTGGAAGCTGGAAGCCGGAAGCTGGAAGCTGGAAGC
>DATBJJ010000084.1:0-5424 GCA_036556425.1 Vicinamibacterales bacterium | reverse complement strand
CGGAATGCGCGGCGGCGCGTCGAGCAGATCGGGTCTCGGCGGCGAGAGGAGCCGTTCCTCGACGAGCGTGCGCAGCGTGATCGAACGCGGCGGGAGCGGCTCGCCGTGGATCGCGTTCGGATCGCGATCGGTCGAGAGCTGCAGCGGGTTGAAGCCGAGCGGCTCGGTCCTCCGCGCGCCGTGGCACGCGACGCAGTCGCTCGTCGATGGAATGCTGTGCCGGCGCGTCTGCGAGACGGGCGCGACATCGGGCTCGCCGAGCGTCGACGCCAGCACCGCATCCGTCTGCTCGTCGTTCCAGAGATAGCTCGCGGCAACCCACTCGCGTGCGGACGCCTTCCACAGCATTCGCGTCTCCACCTTGCGGCCGTTGAACGTGAACTCCTTCCAGAACCGCGTGCCCACCGGAAACTCCCACGCGCGATCGTCGCGCGAGTCGATGGTCGTGCCGGGCGGCAGGAACACCCAGCGCGTCTTCATCGCGCCGTCGGACCACAGCGGGTACTGCGGCGAGAAGAGACGATTCCGCTCGTCGATCGCGCCTACACGGCCCGCCGCGTAGAGTCCCGTTTCGCTGAGCCGCGCGGGCGCCTGCGCGATCGATGCCGCGGCAACGGCACGCCGACGCGAGCTGGCGTCGAGCACTCCTGCGATCGCCGCGACGAGCACGATCGACACGGCACAGAGGACGGTGCGGTTCATGACGACTTTCTACCGAGTCTCGGGCGGATCGATCGGCTGCGGCACGCGATTGCGCACGGGCGGCAGCGACTGCAGATACGCGAAGAGCGATCGCATGTCCTCGTCGCTCAACGCGGCAATGATCGGAAACGGCATCGGCGGAAGCAGCTTCCGTCCTTTCCCCTCGTGCCGCCCGGTCTTCATCGTCTCGATGAACATCGCCTCTGTCCATTTGCCGAGTCCCGTCTCCTGATCGGGCGTGAGGTTCGCCGTGAAGCTCACACCCCACGGACCGGCGAACGCCGTGTTCGTGCCGGCAGCCATCCACGTCCACGGTCCCGGCGGAAGCGCGGGCGGCGTGGGCATGACGAGATCCTGTGGATGGCCAGTCAGCGCTCTGGACATGTCGGGCTCCGGGCCGCGAGGACCGACTTTCCAGGGCGTATGGCAGTCGTTGCAGCCCATGGTGCGCACGAGATGCGCTCCACGCTCGACACGCGCCGCCGATGGCGCGGCGTTCACCTCGGCCGCGTCCGGCGCGACGGAGTGCGCCTTGGTTCCCACGAACGCGACGTAAATCGCAAACGTTGCTATGAAAAGACCGGTCGATCGCATTCCCTGCATGTGCCCACCTCGTTTGTCGTGCTGATTTTGACGGGCGGGTGGGCGGTGCGAATCCTAAACGTTCCCTAAATCACGGATGGAGAATCTTGAAAAGTTCTTAACCGCCGATATACTCGGTTTTTTCCCCCATGTTGACCCCTGCTCTTGCCGCCTTCCTGCAGGAAGGCGTGGGCGTCCACATCGGCACCTGCAATGCGCGGCTCGAGCCCAGCGGCGCTCGCGCATTGGCGGTGCGGGTCGACGCCGACGGCGTGCACCTCGACGTGTTTCTCGCCGAGGTCGCCGCGGCGCGCCTCGCCGCGGATTTCACCGCGAGCGGTCGCGCGGCCGTGTCGTTCGGGCGGCCGGTCGACGATCGCGCGTGTCAGATCAAGGGAGACGTGGTGAGCATGCGGCCGGCGGAGGCGTCCGAGCGCGACAGGATCCGGGCGCAGTTCGAGAGCTTCCTCGACAATCTGGAGCGCATCGGCATCCCGCGCGCCGGCGCGGCGAACTGGGTGCGGTGGCCGGCCGTGGCCGTTCGTGTGAAGGCGACGAGCATCTTCGAGCAGACGCCGGGGCCCGCGGCAGGAACGCCGATGCCATGAGCGCGAACGTCACGCTCGAATCGCTCGCGACCTGTTTTCAGGGCCTCCTGCCCGCGCAGCTCTTCACGTGCTCGAAGGACGGCGTTCCGAACGCCGCGTATCTGAGCCACGTGGACTACGTGGACGCCTCGCACGTCGCGCTGTCGTTCCAGTTCTTCAACAAGAGCCGGCGCAACATCGCCGAGAACCCGAACGCGCTCGTCATCGTTCTCGATCCCGACACGGGACAAGGTTGGCAGCTTCGGCTGCGCTACGAGCATTCGGAAACGGAAGGTCCGCTCTTCGATCGCATGGCGCTCCGGATCGAAGCGATTGCGTCGTATTGCGGACTCAAGGGCATCTTCAAGCTGCGCGCGGCCGACGTGTATAGCGTGCTTGCGATCGACGCGACGCCGGAAGAACGAGGCGTGATTCCCGATCCGCAATCGGCGCGAACGGCGGAGCCGCACGCCGTCTTCACGATGAAGGCCATGCAGGACCTCGCCGAGCGCATTCATGGCGCCGACAGCCTCGAGAGCCTCGTCGACTCGATCCTCGCCGGGCTCGACGAGAGCTTCGGCTTCAAGCACTCGATGATCCTGGTGCCGACCGACGAGCCGGGCGTGCTCGTGACGATCGGCTCGCGCGGCTACGCGGAGAACGGCGCCGGCGCCGAAGTGCGCTTCGGTGAAGGGATCGGCGGCATGGTCGCGGAAGCACGCAAGCCGATTCGCATCTCCGGATTGATGCGCGGCATGCTCTACGCGCTCGCGATGCACCGGGAGGCCGGACAGGATGGCGTCCCGCCGCGGCTGCGGATCCCGGTGCCGGGCCTCGCCAACCCCGAGAGCCAGCTCGGCGTGCCGCTGCTCGTCCGCGGCGACCTGGCCGGCGTGCTCTGCCTCGAGAGCGAAGTACCGTACCGCTTTCACGAGGACGACAAAGCGTCGATCGAGCTGCTCGGCGGCTATCTCGCGATCGCGATCGAGAACATGCAGCTGCACGAGCGGATGGCGGATGCGCAGAGGTCGTCTTCGGCATCGACGGCGGCGTCAGACTCGATCGCGAGCGGCGGCGTCCCTCTGCACACCGCGTCGGCTTCAGCGTGCGCGCGCGCTCGACGCGAAGTCGTCTACCACGCGTCGGACGAGTGCATCATGGTCGACGGGGAATACTTGATCCGCAGCCTGCCGGCGCGCATCCTCTGGCGGCTGCTGATGACGAACAACGACTGCGGCCGCGGCGAGTTCACGAACCGCGAGCTGCGGCTCGACAAGTCGCTCAACCTTCCCGAATACAAGGACAACCTCGAAAGCCGTCTCTTGCTCTTGCGTCGTCGTCTCGAGCAGAAGTGCCCGGAGATTCGCCTCGTGCCGCGCGCGCGCGGCCGATTCGCGCTGGAGCTCGGGTGCGAGGTGGTGCTCAGCACGCGGGGCTGAGGATCTGAACGGACATGAGCCGGCGACAGTGCTACCACTGCAAACAGTGGATCGAAGAGGGCGAGGCGCACGACTGCTGGACGACGACCGAAGCGGCGCTGACGCGAGATCTTTCGGAGGATCTCCAGGACGCGTGGGAGCGCTTGCGCGAGACCGCCGTCGAGCTCGGCGATCAGCGGATCTACGCGTCGCACAACTCGATCATGTTCTCGCGCGACTCCTGCTACTTCTTCGTCCGTCCGAAGAAGACCTTCCTCGAAGTGTGCGTGTTCCTCGGACGCACCGTGAGGTCGCCGCAGGTGCGGCGCGTCGTTCGCGCGTCGAGGTCGAAGATGGCGCACATCATCCCGATCACGCATCGCGACGAGGTCGAGGCGCCCGTCACCGACTGGATTCGGGAGGCGTACGAGCTCCCTGATGTGCTCGCGAAGAAACCCGCGCCGCGCCGTGCGCGATCCGCACCGAACAAGACGACGCCAAAGAAGAAGCCGACGATCAAACCCCTGGCGAGGAAGAAGCGTTCCTGACCCACCTGACAAATCCTGGGTACAATGCGCAGCATGAAGCGCATCGTGATTCTCGTTTTCGCGATCGTTCCGGCGCTGTTGGACGCGAGCGCCACTTTCCAGCAAGCGAGCGGCAGCCTCACCTCCGTGGGCTTGAAACCGCTCACGGAGCTCTCGGCGACGGAGAAGTACAAGGGAGAGGACGGGGGACTCTACGGTGGCGGAAGGAATACGCCGCCGCCCGCGCATCTCGCCGCGGCGAACGCGGCCGCCGCGAGAATCCAGCCGTTGAACGCGGACGGGAAACCCGCGGGCGACGGCACGATTGGGTTCGTGTCGATCAGCATGTCGAACGCGACCCAGGAGTTCTCGGTCTTCAAACAGCTCGCCGACAAGGACCCTCGCAAGTCGCCGCGCGTCGTCATCGTCGACTGCGCTCAAGGCGGCCAGGCCATGGCACAGTGGGCCACCCCGACCGCGCCGGCGTGGAGCGAGGCCGATCGCCGCCTCGCGGCCGCCGCTGTCGATGGGAAGCAAGTGCAGGTCGCCTGGATCAAGCTCGCCAACGTCCGGCCTTCAGGCGATCTCGCCGAGCACGGACGCAAGCTCTATGCGGACACGCTGACGGTGCTCCAGCTCGCGAAGCAGCGCTTTCCCAATCTGCGGATCGCATACCTCGGCAGCCGGATCTACGGCGGCTACTCGACCACGCCGCTCAATCCCGAACCGTACGCGTATGAAGGCGCCTTCGCCGTTCGCTGGCTCATTCAGGATCAGATCAAGGGCGCCGCTCCGCTGCGCTACGACGACGCGGCGGGCGCTGCACAAGTTCCGCTGCTGCTCTGGGGACCGTATCTCTGGGCCGACGGGACGACTCCGCGAAAGGCTGACGGCCTGACGTGGCAGCGCGACGATCTGCTGGGAGATGGCACGCATCCGTCGGAGAGCGGTCGGCGGAAGGTCGCGAACCTGCTCCTCGACTTCTTCACGACCGACGCGGTAGCGAAGCGCTGGTTCACGACGCGATGAACTATTCGAAGACGTAGTTCACCCGCAGGTCCGTCGCCACTTCCGCGAGACGTGGATCGACGGTCCAGAGGCTCAGGCGGCCGACGAGGGCTGACGCGAGAAGATGAGCATCGATCCAACCGATGCCGCGGCCATGCAGTCGCCGCTGACGGATGAAATCGACGACTTCCTCATGCGGCACGCTGGGCGCCTGGAACATCAGGAGGTAGTCGGCAAGCAGCTGCTTGCGACCTCCCTTGTCTCCGATCAGGAGCTCGCCGAACACGAAGTCATGGCCGCTGACTTCGCCTCGACTCAGAAGGTCCTCCAATTGCCGAGCGTACGGCGCGCGATTCGACAGGAACCGAATCCAGACGGAGGTGTCGACGAGGACCATCAGGCTGCCGAGCGCTTCCTCCCCGCGCCTGCCGCACGGCGACGCGGAACGTCGGTTGCTCTCGGCTCCTTGCCGCGAAGCGCGCTCAGCCGATCGTACGCCGCCTGACGAACGAGCGCCTGTAGCCCCAGTCTGACGGTGGCCGTGTCGGTCTTGGCGCCGCTCGCCGACCGTGCCTCTCGAAGGAGGCTCTCATCGATGTG
>DATBJJ010000083.1:0-12651 GCA_036556425.1 Vicinamibacterales bacterium | reverse complement strand
AGAGGCGCTCGATCTCCGCGATGGACGACCCGGGCGGCGCGAGCGACTCGAGGACGCCCACATACGATCGCGTGAACGTACTCGTCGGCAACTGGACGTCGAGCTCGATGTCGACGAACCGCGACACGGCAATCCCGGCGAGAATACCAGCCGAGAGTGAATTCCCATCCACGTCGTCGGCGCTGACGTCGAATGACCCGAGGCTTGCGCCGGCGTAGAGCCGGGAGGACGATTGTGCGAACGCTGGTTCCACGAACGCGGCAAGCGCGAGAGCGAACGCCAGAGCGGGAATTTTGGCCATCTTGCACCCTTTCACCACTAAGGCGAGATATCGAACGGAGCAGGCTCAACACCGGCCGCCAATGAGGCGCCGGCGTCTAACGCGAGGAGTGGTCCCATGAATCTGACGACGGGAAGCGCCGCGGTTCTGGCGGTTGCGGCGCTCGTCTCGATGAACGCCTCGAACGCCCAGGTCCAGCCGACCCCCGGTCCCGGATCCGGGGTCGTCAACGTCGTCGGCAAGGTCGAGATTGCCAATATCCCCGACGTTGCCGCCATCCAACGCGGCGAGTGGAAGGTTGCCGTGGCCAATACCCCGGACGTGCGCGTGACGGCGCTGCCGCCGCTGTCGTTCGTGAGGACCGGAGGCCGATATGAGGTCACCTGGCCGGGGGGCGAGAAGGACACCGTGCGCGTGGTGCACGCAGGATCGGGCGGATGGGTCGGGGTTGAATCGGCCGCCACGAGCCGCACGCGGTGGGTGAATCTCGGGAATGCCCGAGCGGTCGAGGAACTCCGCTGAATTCTGGTGTCTAATGTCGGCAATGGTCTGCCGGATCGCCGGGTGCGGTGCCGCCAGCGTCGTGACGATGGCCGTGTGGTGCGTCGCGAGCGCACAGGCGTGGACTCAAACCGTTCCGCGCGATCCGCAAGTCGCCCCGCCGAGACCGGCGCCGGTTCCCATACGCGATCGTCCTCCCACGCCGCCCCGGATCGGGACCGGCGTCATCAAGGGGCGCATCATAGACGGCGTGACCGGCCGGCCGATCGCGCGTGCGCGCGTCCGGCTCACTGGGGCGGGCGTTTCCCGAGGCCCTGTGCTGACCGACGGCACCGGCGCGTTCACGTTCGATCGCTTGGTCGCCGGCGGGTACCGGGTGTCCGCTGAGAAGTCGACGTACATCAACGGCATGTATCCGGATCCCCAGCGATCGATCCGGAATCGGATGCAGCAGTTGATGATCGCGGACGGTCAGGTCCTCGAGGACGTCACGATTCAGCTCTTTCACAGCGCCGCGATTGCCGGTCGGATCGTCGACGCGCACGGCGATCCGATCGAAGGCGCAATGGTCTCCGTGATGACGCCGCCGCGCGCGGGACGGCCGACGATGCGCGGCAGCACGCAGAGCAACGATCTCGGCGAGTTTCGCATTTCGCGCCTCTCGGCAGGCCGATACATCCTGGTCGTTCGGCCGCAGCCGACGTTTTACGGCGGCCCCGACAACGCGCCGATCCTCGATCCTCCGGTTCCGCAGCCAGTGCCCACGTACTATCCGGGCACGTTAGCGCTCGACGAGGCACGGCCCATCGTCCTCAACCGCGGCGAAACGATCACCGGCATCGACATGACGCTTGGCGAAGGCGTTCCGTCGATGGTGACCGGACTCGTCATACCGGCCGATGGACAGACTCTGGCTGGCGGCAACGTCATGGCGCGGTCGGCGAACACCGACGGCGGGTTTGGATTCGAGAGCAACACTGGCGTACGGCCCGATGGCACGTTCCGAATCGGGCTCACTCCGGGCGAATACATCCTCGAGGCGCGATCGTATCCGCGCACGGCGCCCGGAGAACAGAACCGGCAGGAGAACGAACAAGTTGGCACCGCGCGCGTCACGGTGACGGGCAGCGGCGCCGAATCCGTGACGATACAGCTAGGCCGCGGCGCGACGGCGACAGGGCGCGTCGTGTTCGAAGGCAGCACGCCTCCCCCAGCGCCTCCAGAGAAGTACGCGCTGCCTCTCTACAATCCAAACGGTCCTGGCTGCCGCCCGGCCCAGGCGATCGTCGCGTCCGATTGGAGCTTCAAGGTCGACGGCCTCAGCGGAACGTGCGGCGTTCAGCCAGGCAACATGTTCGGACGATGGACGCTGAAGGCGGTGATGGTGCGCGGGCAGAACTTGATCGATCGGATGGTCACGTTCGAGACGGGGCAGTCGTACACCAGCGTCACGATCGTCGTGACGGACAAGCGGACGATCGTGGACATCGGCGTGACGGACGAATCCGGGCAGCCGACGCATGAATACGCCGCGCTGGTCTTTCCGGCGGACAAGGATCGCTGGGCGCAGCTCCAACGCTACGTGCGGACCGCGGCGCCCATACCGGCATCGGTGCTGCAGGCGCAGGCGCAGCGCGGCGCCGTGCCTCTGTCGTCGGTGATCTCACCAACGCAGCTCAAGCCGGGCATTTCGAGGATGGTCAATCTGCCGGCCGGGGAGTACTACGCGATTGCGGTCGACGACATGGATCCCGAGGACACGATGGAGCCCAACGTCCTCGAGAAGTTGATCCCGAGCGCTACGCGCGTGAACGTGACGGAAGACGGGCCCATCGAGATCATCCTGCGCCGCTTCAATTTCAGCGACGTTATCCGCTAAACTTTCCGGCAACATGCGGAACACCACGTTCGCCGCTCTCACCCTGAGCGCCGTCTTAGCCGGCGCCTGGACGGGATTCGAGGCGTCAGGCAGCGAGCAGGAGAAGGGGCCGATGCCCGACGTGCGGCTGATGACGCTCGATCCCGGCCATTTCCACGCCGCGCTGATTCAGAAAGAGATGTACCCAGGCGTCGCCGCCCGCGTCGACGTCTTCGCACCGCCGGGACCCGATCTCGACGCGCATCTGAAGCGCATCGCGGCCTACAACGAGCGCGTCGAGCATCCGACGTCGTGGAAGCTCGAAGTGCATCCTAGTGCCGACTACTTCGAGCGCATGCTCCGCGATCGTCCGGGCAACGTCGTCGTCATCTCGGGGCGAAACGGCATCAAGATCGATCGCATTCTCGCGTCGGTGAAGAGCGGCCTGAGCGTGCTCGCGGACAAGCCGTGGATTCTGGCGTCGCGCGATCTCCCGAAGCTCGAGAGCGCGTTGGCCGAAGCGGACACGCGGCGCGTCGTCGCGTACGACATCATGACCGAGCGGTTCGAGGTGACGAGCGAGGTGCAGCGCGCGCTCGTCAACGATCGCGCGGTGTTCGGCGAGATCGTGCCGGGCACGCAAGCCGACCCGTCGGTCTACATGGAGAGCGTGCACCATCTGATGAAGGTCGTCTCCGGCGCGCCCAACATCAGGCCGCCGTGGTTCTTCGACACGAGCGAGCAGGGCGAGGGCTTCAACGACATCGGGACGCACCTCGTGGATCTGGTTCAGTGGACGCTGTTTCCCGATCGCGCGATTGACTACAAAGCGGACGTCAAGGTGTTGGCGGCGCAGCGCTGGCCCACCTGGATTCCCGAGGCGGATTTCCGCCGCGTCACCAACACGGGCGGGTTCCCCGCCAGCCTTTCGCGCTCGGTGAAGGACGGCAAGTTGGAGTACTTCTGCAACACGCTCGTGTCCTACGCGCTCCGCGGCGTGCACACGAAGCTGAACGTGATCTGGGATTGGGAGGCGCCGGCCGGCTCGGGCGACACGCACTACGCGTTCTATCGCGGCACGCGCGCGCGCATCGAGGTCCGGCAGACGAAAGCGGATCGCTATCTGCCGTCGCTCTACGTCGTTCCTGCCTCCTCCAGCGTGAAGGCGGACGTGCTCGCGGCGGTGCGCGCGCGGATCAAGGCGGATCAGAAGACGTATCCCGGCGTGACCGTCGAGGATCTCGGCTCCGAAATCAAGGTCAACGTCCCCGACGCGCTGCGCGTCGGCCACGAGGCGCACTTCGCGCAGGTGGCGTCGACGTTCCTCGGCTACGTGCGCGACCGCAAGGCGCTGCCCGAATGGGAGCGCCCCAACATGATCGCGAAGTACTTCGTGACGACGACCGGCACCGAGTTGAGCCGCAAAGGGCCGTCGCAGCCGGCGCCGCGCATCGGGCCCAAATAGTCGTGCACATCAATCACGTCAAGCTCGCCCTCAAAGAGGGACGCGTGCAGTGCGGGTGCAGCGTCCTGCAGCTGCGTTCACAAGATTCGATCCGCGCGCTGCGCGCCGCCGGTCTCGATTGGGTGTTCCTCGACGCCGAGCACGGGCCGTTCGATCTCGAGTCGCTGCACGACATGATGCGCGTGGCGGTTCGCGAGGGGCTGTGCCCGATCGTCCGCGTCGCGGATCTGCAGTATCACTTGATTGCGCGCGCGCTGGATTCAGGCGCGCAAGGCGTTCTGCTGCCGCGCGTCGAGTCGCCCGAGCTCCTCGCGAAGGCCGTCACATGGACGCGGTATCCGCCGCTCGGCGTGCGCGGCTACGGCCTCGGCGGACCGCATCTCAGCTACCAGCGCGTCACGATTGCCGAAGCGGTCGCGCATCAGAACGAGCACGTGATGGTGGTGCTGCAGATCGAGTCGCGCACCGCGCTCGAACGGATCGACGAGCTGCTGTCGGTCCCGCACATCGACGCCGTGCTCGTCGGGCCGGCCGACCTGTCGATCTCGCTCGGCGTGCCGGGACAATTCGATCATCCGGATTTCGTCGCGGCCGTCGCGAAGGTGCGCGAGCATTGCGAGCGGCGCGGGATCGCGCCCGGAATGCACATGCGATCGATCGACATGGCCGTGCAATGGCGCGGCCGCGGCTTGCGCTTCATCAGCTGCAACAACGACATCGGCATGCTGTTCGAGAAAGCCGTCGAGACGGTTGCGGCGTTGCGGGGGTGAGTCATGAGGAACGCGTTGTTTGCCGTGTCGCTCGGATTAGCCGTCATGGCGCAGCCGTCACAGAAGCTGTTCGACGGCAAGACGTTTCAGGGGTGGGAAGGGGACACGAAGAAAACCTGGCGAATCGAGAACGGCGCGCTCGTCGGCGGATCGTTGACCGAGACCGTCCCGCGAAATGATTTCCTCGTCACCACCCGGCAGTACGGCAACTTCATTCTGACGTTGAAGTTCAAGCTCGAAGGGACCGAAGGGTTCATCAACGGCGGCGTCCAGTTTCGGAGCCAGCGATTGAAAGAGCCGGCGCACGAGATGACGGGCTATCAGGCCGATCTCGGGGCGAAGTACTGGGGCAGTCTCTATGACGAATCGCGCCGGAACAAGACGCTCGTGCAGGCGGACGAGGCGCTCATCTCGAAGATCCTGAAGCCGAATGATTGGAACGACTACGAAATCCGCGCGGACGGACCGCGTATTCAGATCTTCCTCAACGGTCAGAAAACAGTGGACTACACCGAACCCGATTCATCGATCCCGCAGACGGGATATATCGGTCTTCAGATACATGGCGGCGGCAAGGCACAAGTGTCCTACAAGGACTTGGTGATCCTCGTGACGAGCATAGCTGAGCCATAAGTGGCGCAGTGATGGCGCCATAAGCGGAACCGCTTTGATCTGGGACGGGCGCGCCGGTAGAGTGGCGGCGTCTACTGCGGAGGAGAGTCCATGACCAGATCCAGGCTGCTTCGTCTCTTCCTGTCGCTAGCGCTTGCTGCGGTGCCAGCCGCCGCGAGCGCGCAATTCAGCGGAACCATCCAAGGCACGGTCACCGACGCGCAAAAAGCGGTCGTCGGGGAAGCGATCGTGATGGTGACGCACACGGCGAGCGGCGTCACGCGCGAAGCGACGACGTCGCCTGAAGGCGTGTTTCGTGTGCCCAGCCTCGGCCCCGGCACGTATCGCGTGCAGGTCGTCAAGCCGGGCTTCCTCACCGCGGAGCGCGAGGCGATCAAGGTCGGCATCAGCGAAACGGTGCGGCTCGACGTCACGCTCGAGGTCTCCGGCGTGCAGGAGAGCGTGACGGTCACGACCAACGCGCCCGTCGTCGAGACGGAGCAGGGGCGCGTCTCCGGACGAGTCGATCGGCTGCAACTGCAGGAGATGCCGCTCAGCGGACGCAATCTCTATAACTTGATCGCGCTTCAGCCGGGCGTCACGGGCAAGGGCGTCTCCGCATCGATCAGCGGCGGCGGCGGCGCGGACGATTCCTTCGCCGGCGAGTCGGCGCCGCGCATCAACGCGAGCGGCCAGCGCGACGAGGCGAATTCGTACACGGTCGACGATACGAGCACGAACGGCGTCGCGCGCGGCGGGATCACGAACCTCACGCCGAACACCGAATCGGTCGAGGAAGTGCGAGTCGTCTCCAACAACTTCTCGGCGGTCGACGGACGCAGCCCCGGCGCGCAGATCCAAGTGATCACGAAGGCCGGCACGAATCAGTTTCGCGGCAGCGGCTCCTACTATTTCCAGAGCGACACGCTCACCGCGAAGAACGTGTTCGAGGCGTCGGTGCCGAAGTTCGACAAGAACCAGTTCGGCTACAGCTTCGGCGGACCGATCGAGCGCAACAAGCTGTTCTTCTTCACCTCGTACGAAGGACTGCGGCAGGAAGGGGCGCGCGGATCGAACTTCACCGTCGAGACGCCCGAGTTCCGCAACTTCGTGCTGCAGCGCAGTCCCAACAGCATCGCCGCGCGCTTGCTGCGCGACTTCGCGCCGGCCGTCAATCCGACGACCGGGTTCCGCGATCTCGGGAGTCCGGCGCCGGGTCCCAACACGATCGGCGGGGCTGACGGGATCATGGACGTCGGCACGGCGTTCTTCGTCCCCGAGGGCTGGCGCCGCGGCAATCAGTTCAACGCGCGAGCGGACTACGAGATGCGGCCCGGCAAAGATCGTCTGTACGGCAACTTCTACCGCACCAACTCGTACGCGGTGACCGGCGGCATCAGGCCGGAATTCAACCGACCGACGCCGAACACGACTCACTACTGGAACATGAACTACACGAAGACCTTCAGCTCCTCGAGGTTGAACGAAGTTCGCGTCGGCATGATGCGTCTGGTCGGTCTCCCCGATGTTCCGAAGCACCTCGAGATTCCGGGCATCACGATCCAGGGCGGCGTTGCGGGCTTCGGCCAGTCGGGATATCCGAACGGCTGGTGGCAGACGAACTGGCACTTCAAGGACATCTTCACGGTCATCAAGTCGAGCCACTTGATCAAGATGGGCGGCGAGCTGCGCCAGATGTACGGCTCGGCGAGCAACACCAACAACTTCATCCCGGCGTACACGATCACCAACCTGCTGAACTTCGCCGACGACGAAGCGATCCAGGTGTCGCGCTACGTCGATCCGCGGACCGGCGAGCCGATGACCGCGTTCTCGGAGCTCACGCAGACGGAATGGGCGATCTTCATCGACGACGACTGGAAGGCGACGAAGAACCTGACGATCAACTTGGGGCTGCGCTACGAGAACTATGGAACGTTCAAGGACTCGGACGGCACGCTCCGCAACATCGTGCTCGGCCAAGGCGGAACGCTGTTCGAGCAGATCGCCAGCGCGCGCGTGGATTTCGTCGACGAGTTCTTCCCGACCGACAACAACAACTTCGGACCGCGCGTCGGGTTCGCGTGGGATCCGAAGGGTGACGGCAAGATGTCGGTGCGCGGCGGCTACGGTCTCGCGTTCGATCGTCTGATGAATCTGCCGGCGGAAAACTACCGGCACAGCCCGCCGCTCCGCGCGACGGTCGTTCTCGGCCAGCAGTTCGGGACCTCGTTCACCTACAGCCTCGGCGACGCGTCGCGGCCGTATCTCGGCTACCCGGTCGATCCGGCGCTGCAGGTGGGCCTCGACAGCCGCAACGGCGTGCGCGGCGCGCGCGTCGCGCTGACGGTCGTCGATCCGGATCTGAAGAATCCGTTGACGCACAACTGGTTCGTCGGCGTCCAGCGCGAGATCCTGTGGGGGATGGTGGCGGAGGCGAACTATCTCGGCTCGGCGGGCCGCGGGTTGTACAACGCGTACAACGTGAACCGGTTCGTCGGCGATCTCGCCACCGACAACGTCTTCACGGGCTTCAATCCGAGCTTCGCCGGCATCACGATGGTGCGCTCGAACTCGCGCGCGAACTATCACGGCGGGACGCTGACGCTGCGGCGTAACTTCAAGCAGGGTTACACGCTGCAGGGCGCGTATACGTTCGGCAAGGCGATGAACGATGCCGACGTCGCCGTCGGCGCGACCGCGTTCCAGGACGCCGCGAACATCGGCGCCGACTACGCGATTGCCGGCTACGACGTGCCGCACAAGCTCGCGCTCGTGGGACTGTGGGAGATGCCGTTCTTCAGGAACAGCGGCGGCCTCAAGCAGAAGCTGCTCGGAGGCTGGCAGCTCGCCGGATCGGCGATCATGCAGGCCGGCAATCCCATCAACGTCACGCACGGCGGCACGTTCCCGACCGGCGACTTCAACGCCGACGGCAGCGGCGGCGATCGCCCGAACGCGCCGGCGTCCGGCGTCAAGACGAGCGGCTGGAGCGTCGACGAGTATCTCGCCGGGATCTTCCGCGCGGCGGACTTCCCGGTGCCGGCCCGCGGCACGAACGGCAACCTGGTTCGCAACGCGTATCGCGGACCGGGCTACGCCGACGTCAGCCTGTCGCTCTCGAAGCGCTTCAACGTGACGGGCCGGATGAACACCGAGGTGCGCATCGATGCGTTCAACGCGTTGAACCGCGTCAACCTCGATAACCCGGTGATGGATCTGAACAGCGCGAACTTCGGGAAGTCGACCGCGCAGCTCAACACGCGAGCGATTCAGTTGGGTCTTCGCGTCAGGTTCTGAACCGGCGACCGGTCGATCCGGCCGGTGAGCGGTCGCGTCGGCGCGCGGTCATGGACGCTCAGGGATCGGCATGGCATGATGCCTGAGCGTCATGGCCGTCTCTCACTCCTTGCTCGCGCCGCCTGCGCAGCGCGCCATCTATCGCGGGTGGCTCTCGTACGTGGCCGCCTGGCTCGCGGCCGCCGGCCTCTGGACGCTCGCAAGCGCCACGTCGTCGCACGTCTCGCCGCTCGTGACGCTGCCGTACGGGTTGTTGAACATGGGCGTCGCGGCGGTCGCGGGCGTCGCGGTGTGGCGCTTCACCGGCCGCATGCCGTGGCGCGCGCGGCGGCGCGCGTTCTACACGTGGCACGCGCTCGCGCTCGTCCTCTACGCGTTCCTCTACACCATCGCGATGTACCTCCCCGACATCCTTCGCGGCGACGTGATCGTCGCGGCGAAGGCGTTTCGCGACTCGCCCGTGCTGTGGTGGAGCGTGCTGATGGGGAGCTGGCTCTACGTGATGGTAGCCGGCGTGTCGTACGCGATTCGCAGCGAGCGCGCGCGCGATCGTGACGCCGCCGCCGCGGCGGAAGCCAGACTGCTCGCGCAGCAAGCGCAGCTCACAGCGCTGCGCGCGCAGCTCAATCCCCATTTCCTATTCAACGCGCTGCACACCGTCAGCGCCTTGATCTCGCACGATCCGCGCGGCGCGGATCGCGCGATCGAGCGGCTCGGCGATCTGCTCCGGTACGCAATGGCCGAAGACGAGCTCGTGCCGCTCTCGTTGGAGTGGGCGTTCGTTCTCGACTACCTCGCCTTCGAGAAGCTTCGCCTCGGCGATCGGCTGCGCGTCGTCGAGCGGCTCGATCCCGCCGCGTCGGAGATCCTCGTGCCGCGGCTGCTGCTGCAGCCGATCGTCGAGAACGCGGTGCGCCACGGCATCGCGGCGCGCGCCGCGAACGGGACGATTGAGGTCGACGCGCGCGTCGAACGGCATGCGCTCCGCGTGCGCGTCGCGGACGATGGGCCGGGCGAGACGAGCGAGGCGCGCAGGTCGGGCGTCGGTTTGACGTCGGTGCGCCGCCGGCTCGCCGCGGTGTTCGGCGAGGACGCGGATCTTCGCATCGAGCAGACGATGCCCGGCAACGGCTATGTCGTGTGCGTGACGATTCCGAGAAGCGAGTCATGACGACAACGAGCGATCGCGCCGCACCGCCATCGATTACCGCGCTCGTCATCGACGACGAGCCGCTCGCGCGGCGGAAGATCCGCGAGCTGCTGAAGGAAGCGTCGTGGATCGAGTGCGTCGGCGAAGTCGGCGACGGCGCCGGCGCGCTGCGCGCGATCGAGGAGCTTCAGCCGGACCTCGTCTTCCTCGACATCCGAATGCCCGGACTCTCAGGCCTCGAGATTCTCCGGCGCGCTCGTCACGTGCCGGCGGTGATCTTCACGACGGCCTACGATCGCTATGCCGTCACCGCGTTCGAGCTCGCGGCCGTCGACTACCTGCTCAAGCCGTTCAGCCGCGACCGTTTTCTGCAAGCGCTGTCGCGCGCGCGCCCCGCGCTCGAGGCGAAGGCGGGATCCGCGCCGTTGGAGCGCGCCCGCGACGCGTTGGGAAGCGGCACGGTCAATCGTTTGTTCGTACGCGATCGCGGACAGGTCGTGCCGATTCGGACGGCGGCGATCGAACGGTTCGAAGCGTGCGACGATTTCGCCTTCGCGCACGCCGGAGGCCGCCGGTTCCGGATCAACGCGTCGCTCAACGAGCTCGTGCAGCGGCTCGACGCGTCCGTCTTCGTCCGCATCCATCGCTCCCACGTGGTCAACCTCGATTACGTCACGGCGTGGACGCCGTACGACGGATCCCGCTTCGAGGTTCGCCTGCGCGACGGGACCGTCCTGACCGCGAGCCGCCAGCGGTCGCGCGTCCTGCGCGAGCTCGCCCGGCCACGCTGACGTCCCTCCCTGCAACCGCAGGTCGCCACCTGCCGCGGCGATCGGGGCCATTCACCGCCGCGAGACGCCGTCCACCGGGACGGCCTGCTGGCTCACCGTCTTGCTGTTGTGGGCCGGCGAGATCGCACGTTACCGTGCTCTCACGCGCGACCGCTCCGCGCGTGGAGGGCACATGAAGCCAGTGTTGTTCGGGATGATCGGGATCGTCGCGTGCTCCGGCACCGCGATGATGGCGCCGGAGACGCCGCGCGACGCGATGCGCGCCGCGATTCAGCAGGCGCGCGACGGCGACCTCCAGGCTGATTGGAACAAGATGCTCGACGCACGCGAGCGCTTCGCCGCGGTGGCGGCGGCGAGCGGCAGCGACGGCGAGATCTCGCCGCTCGCGCATTACTACTTGGGCTACACGGACTGGCGGCTCTCGTCGCTCGCGTTCATGGCCGTCGGGCCGAAGGCGCAAGCGGCGCTCGCCGAGCGCGCCGCGACGTCGCTCGACACCGCGATCGAGAAGCGTCCGAAGTTCCCCGACGCGCACGCGCTGCTCGCCGCGGTGCTCGCGACGTGGGCGTACGGGGATCCATCCGTGCGCGACAAAGTGCTGCCTCGGATGCAGGCGGCGTGGAAAGCCGCGCTGCCCGACGGCGAAGGCAATCCGCGCGTGCTGCTGCTGCGCGCGATGAGCCTCGTGTTCGCGCCGCCGCCGTACGGCAACCGCGAGCAGGGCCTCGAGATGTGGCGGCGCGCGATCGACGCGTTCGAGAAGGAGCGCCCGTCGACGCTCGAGCCGAATTGGGGCTACGTCGAAGCGATCGCGTGGCTCGGAGGCACCCACCTCGCTGCGGGCGAGTACAAGGAAGCGGTGCAATTGCTCGAGCGCGCCGTCAAAATACGACCGGACTTCTGGTGGGCCCGCAAGGCGGCCCTGCCGGTTGCCAAGCGTCCGATCGAGAAATGATCACCGAACGCGCCTGGGCAGCCACGCGACGACGTCCTGCCGCTTCGCGAAGTGCAGAAGCGGAGGCGTGCTCGGCAGTGTGAGGCCGGAAGCGAGCGCGAGAGTGTTCTTCGTCAGCGTCGCTTCCGCGCGCTGCAGCGGCCACGGGGCATGATGGATCTCGAGACGATATGGCGCGCCGAAGTGGCTGACGCCATAGAGGCAGTACCGTTCGGTGAGGAAGTAATCGAGCGTTCCAGGCTGCGCGTGGAAGACCGGGCCGGCGGGCCCGTAGGTCGCCTCGAGATCCGCCGCCGATTGCCGGCGGCGGCTGACAAAGCTCGTGTGTGAATGCTCCGAGACGATCCGCATTTCCGCGGCGTGGTACGGAAGATTCAACAACGACCGCGCGGCGAATACGGCCAACGCGCTGCCGGCGTCGAGGCTGAAGAAAAACACACCGGGGCGATCCGCCACGCGCACGTAGGTGCGCACGTTCACTTCAGGGAAACTGGACAACACGCGAGGAAGCGGCACCCCGCGCGGACCGACGTTCGTCATGAGAAATGGAACGACGCCGATCCACGCGCGGTTGTCGAACGCCTCGAGCTCCAGCGGCGGCGGGATCTTTCCGTCGAGGACCGCGCGTTCAACCGGCCAGTGCGCGAATAGGAGGTCGTGCCACGACTGCGTCATCACCCACGGCCGGCTTGGGATCGGCCACGGGCGATGGTGGGCAGGCCATGGTACTGGTGCGACAGTCATGTGGGATTGCCACGGGCGAAGGATCCGGCTAGAGCCGCTCTCCGTCTGATGCGCGAGAAGATCGATGGCAAAGCCGCTCAGTTCTCTCGCAGCATCTCAGCAGGATCGAGCCGTGCCGCGCGCCGCGCCGGCACGAGGCACGCGAGGATCGCCGCCGCCACGAGCGCGGTTGGCACCGCAACCATCGTTCCGAGATCCGTCGGGCTGACGCCGAAGAGCAGCGAG
>DATBJJ010000082.1:0-46754 GCA_036556425.1 Vicinamibacterales bacterium | reverse complement strand
TACTTCGCGCGATCCGCGAGCCGCGCGCAGACGCGCTCGTAGTTCGGGTGCGTGCGGAGAGGCTCCAGCAGCGGCTCGATTGGAATCGTCCACCCCGAGAACGGCACGTCGGGGCGATCGACGAGCGCGTTCAGGCACTGAATCGCCGCGTCGCTGTCGCCGCGGACCGTGTGGAGCATGGCTTCGGCGAGCGTCGCTTCGCTCCCGCGTCCGCCGCGGCGCAGGCCGTCGATCGCCTCGCGGGTGCGCGCGAACGCCTGCTCCGCGCCGGCGTTGTCGCCCGCGGCGGCGAGCGCCGCGCCGAGGCCGACGAGCGACCGCGCGTGCTCGGGGAACAGCTCGAGCGCCTTCGTGAAGCTGTCGACGGCCTGGCTCGGATGGCCGCCGCGAAGGTGCGCGAAGCCGGCGCCGTCGTGCGCGTTCATCGCGAACTCGCGCGCGTAGAGCTGCCACGATCCCGACGCGAGCTCGCGCTCGAACTCCAGGCGCGCTTCGTCCACGTCGCCGCACGCGAGACGCACGAGGCCGAGCAGCCAATGCAGCCCCTTCGCCGGGTAGCGCTGCTTGCGATCGGCCTGCCGATCCTGGACGATCGTCCCCTCTCGAAGAATCGGCTCCGCGCGATCGAGATTGCCGCGCGCGATGTGCACCATCGCCATTTCGAAATGGACGAACGGGAAATCCCGATAGAGATCCATCGCGCGGCCGAGCGCCTGCAGCCGCTCTTCTCCCCACGCCGCGTGCGCGAGGCGGAACTGATTGCCCCAATAGCGCGGCTCGAGCGCGACGGCGCGGCGCGCGGCGGCCAACGCCTCGGTCGCGCGTCCGGCGCTCATGAGGAGGAACGAGAGCGTCGAGTAGCCCTCGCCGAAATCGCGATCGAGCTCGATCGCGCGCCGCACGTGATCGATCGCCCGCGCGAGGAGCGCGGCGTCCGGCTGATTGCGCGCGCGCGACATCTCGTACTCCCAGAACCGCGCGTTCGCGAGCCCGACGTGCGCCGCCGCGTAGCGCGGGTCGAGCTCGACGGCGCGCTCGAAATCGGCGATCGCCGCCGGCACGTTCGACGCCTCGAGCGACTCGAGGCGCACGCGTCCCTCGGTGAACGCGCGGTACGCGTCGAGGCTGCTGGTATCGCCGCCCGTCCGGATCTGCCGCCCGCCGATCCGCAAGGTGTCGGTGAATTGCGCGACGATCCGATCCTGCAGCTCGAACACCTCCTCGAGCGGTCCGTCCGCCTTCGCTTCCGCCGTCGCCTCTCCGGTCGCCGCGTCCACGACGCGCGCGGTGATGCGCAGCCGATTGCCCGCGCGTTGAAAGCTTCCAACGACGGCGAGATCGACGTGAAGCTCCGCGCGGATGGCGGACAGCTCGGATCCCGATCGGCGCGTGGCCTCCACGACGCGGACGCGATCGACGACGCGCAGCGGCGAGGAAGCGCGGAGATCGTTCGTGACGGTCTCGGCGATCCCCGACGCGAGCCAGCCGAGCTCGCGATCGCTGCTGACGTTCGCGAAGTCCATCACCGCGATTGACGGCTGGACCGTGAACGTCTCGTGCGGAGGCGCGCTGCCGGCCGCGACGGACGCCGCCGCGCCAGCCGCCGACGCGGTCGCGGCGGTCACCGTCGTCACCGGCGCGATGAATCGATAGCCGCGCCGCGCCACGGTCTGGATGTATGCGGGCTTCGACGGATCGTCGCCGAGCGCCTGGCGCAGCTCCGACACCGCTTGCGTGAGGGCATTGTCCGTCACGGCAACGTCCGGCCACAGCGCTTTGAACAGATCCTCTTTCGAGACGAGCGCCGGCTGCCGCGCGACGAGGTAGAGCAGGAGATCGATGATCTTCGGCGAGAGTTGGATGACCTCGCTCTCGCGCTGCAGCCGATAGACGGCCGGATCGAGCGTGTACGGACCGAATCGGTACATCACCGCGCGCGCGTGCCCCCCTGGCGTCCCTGTCCCGGCGCGACGCTGCGGACGATCAACGCGTCGCTGACCTTCCGCGCTCCCGTCGCATCCGACGGACTATTCATCACCTTCCCCTGCACCCACATCGTCGTCGATCCGCCGCCGTCGAGATTGAGCGCGTTGACGAGCGACAGCCGGCGCGCGAGCGTCCGCAATTCCTCGAGCGTCATGCCGACGCTCAACTGCGGCTGCCGCCCGTCGACGGTGACGAGCCAGATCGCGCCGTCCGTCGCCGTGCCGATCATCGTCCGCGGATGACGCCCTTCGGCAAAACCCTTGTTGAACGCCTCCATGCTCCAGTCCGCGACGTCCTTGCCGTCGCGGATGAGCAGACCTGCGCCGCCCACGATGTCCTGCGCAATCGACCAGGGTTTCGGCTCACCCTCGATCGGCTCGTACGTAACGGTCAACGCAACCTCCGTCCCGCGTTTCAGTCTTGCGAGCGGAGGCGGTGGCGCGTCGCCGCCGAACGATAGCACGAACCCTCCCGCGGGAATTCCGGTCTTTCCCTGCCGATGCGGGCCGCTGACGACGCGAAGCGGAGCGTTGGGCCGGCCCCTGGGGCGATCGATGATCCATTCGAGACCGTTCGGCGCCGTGTCGGTGTCGGAGTGATACGACGGCGTGAAGAGCATCAGCTGTCCGCGGACCCGCGTCGTATCGACGCCGTCGATCGCGACGTCGCTCTTCGTTCGGCCTTGCTTGATCGAAATGGACGCCGTGGCGCGAAGCCGCGCGAACACGAGCTTCACGCCGGAGGCGTCGCGAGAGATCCCGACCGCGCCGCGCGGGCGCCGAGTATCGCTGATCAGGCGTCCGGCCATGGTGAAGACGCCTGCCGGATCGCCGTTCGGCAGAAAGAAGCCCGCGTTGATCGCCGCGACTCCGCCGTGGCGCTCGGCGATCGTCGAAACGACCTCCGTTCCCACGACCTCGTCGTTCGCGAGCGCCGCACGCAGCTCGACCTGCATCGGGTCCATGCGAAGCAGCCAGACCGACATCGGCTCTTCTGGCGAGACGAGCGCACTGGTCGCGAGATGATAGAGGAGGATGCCGGGCGCGACTTGACGCGCATCCGGCAGATCGAGCCGCTGCGCGCGAACGGGAGCGAGCAGCAGCACGAGCGCGCACGCGGCAAGCGCCGCGCGGCGCGCAATGAATCGAGGCCGCATCGGCTACCTGCCGCAGCTCACGGTGCTGGCTTCGAACGACGTCGCCTCGAGAACGGGGACCGCTCGATCGCTGCCTTGCGGCGATCGGCCCGTGCGTGGATCGACGCCAATGGTGATCCGCGTACGGCCCACGTCTCTGCCGACGCCGCTGCCCCCGAGCTCCGATCGCAGGACGCCTTTCACTTCGACGATCTTGCGATCGTGCTTGTCGCGCAGCTCTTTCAAGAGGTCCTTGCTGCCTTGAAGGCGATACGTCAGCGTCGGCACTTCGTCCTCGGGCCTCTTCTCGCCTTCCGCGCCGACGCTCATTATCTCGGCCGACTCGACCGCGTTGCCCCGGAGACATCCTTTGACGACGACGGTGTCGCCCTTTTTCGGGACCTTTGCTTTTTCAGTCTGTGACGCGGAGGCGATCGCGGCGCCGACGACAACAACGCAGCAAGCGAGGAGGATCTTGGACATGAGGCTGCCTCGGCGGTATGGGGTCAGCCATCAGAATAGACCGCGAAGGCGGCCCGGCTCAAACCTTGAACAAGCGCCACTCGCCCATCCCCGGAATGTCGTGCACGCCGCAATCCGAGAACGGCAGTCCGGCGTCGCCGAGGATGTCGCAGACGGTTCGCGACACGAGCGTCTGGCCGGCGGCGGCGCGCGACGCGATGCGGGCGGCCAGCTCCACCGGCAGTCCCGACGCGCAGTCGTCGTCGATGGTGCACTCGCCCGTGTGAAGACCGACGCGCACGTGCACGTCGTATCGCGACGCGGCTTCCGTCAGCGCGATCGCGCAGCGAATCGCGCGCGCGGGACCGTCGAACGCGGCGACGAGGCTGCCGGCGAGGGTCGATCCGCCATCGAGCTCGGTCTGCAGCGCGCGGCCGCGGAACCAATCGCACTCCCGCGCGGCATGCTCGAGAAAGTTGTGCAGCCCGGCGCCTTCGACGCGCGCGTGAAGGATTGTCGCGAGCACGCGATCGAGCCCCGAGCGCGTCGGCGCGCCCGTGATGAAGCGCTCGATCTCGTCCAGCAGCAGTTCCTGATCGCCGACGAACGGAAGATGATCTTCGCCCGGCAGCTCGACGAACAGCGCGCCGGGAATGCGGCTCGAGACGTAGCGGCCTTCCTCGACTTTGAGCAATCGATCGTGACGCCGATGGAGCACCAGCGTCGGCACGCGAATCGACGGCAGGATGGGACGGATGTCGATCTCGGCGTTCATCCTCGTCAGCGCGACGGCGGCGCCCGGGCTTGCGCCCATGCGCAGGTACGTCGCCCACCAGCTCCTGAACGCGGGATCCGACGCGACGCTCGGCGCTCGCTCCTCGAGCCCGATCGGTCCGCCCCACCCGTCGCGAATCTGCTGACAGAACGCCTCGCGCGCTTCACGCGTTGGCGCCCATGGATATTCCGGATCCCAGACTCGCTTCGCGTACGTTCCGACCATCACGAGGGCGCGCGTCTTCTCGGGATACGTCGCCGCGAACAGCGCGCACATCGGTCCACCCTCCGACACCCCGAGAAGCGCCGCGTAGCTCGAGCCCACTTGATCCATCACGGCGCGCACGTCGTCCATGCGCTGCTCGAGCGTCGGCAATTCGGTGACGCGATCGGAAAGGCCGGTGCCGCGCTTGTCGATCAGGATCAATCGCGAGAACGTCGACAACCGGTGGAGGAATCTGGCGAATGACGGCTCGGCCCAGAAGTAATCCAGGTGCGAGACCCAGCCCATGATGAACACGAGATCGCGAGGTCCGCTGCCGACGACCTGATATGCGATGTTGACGTCCCCGCTGCGCGCGTAGTGCGTCTCGGGGACGGAGACGACGGATACCGCCGGGCCCGAGGGAACGACCGTCACCGCCGGCGCGGCGGCGTGCGCCTCGATCGAAACCGGCGCGATGAAGCGATAGCCCCGCCTGTGTGCGGTCTCGATGAAGGTCGGTGTGCGAGGATCGTCGCGGAGCGTTCGCCGAATCTCGCGAATGCACACCTTCAACGCGCCATCACCCACGTGCACATCCGCCCACGCCAACTCGAGCAGATCGTCTTTAGTGATGAGCTGACCGGCGTGCGTCACGAGGTGATGAAGGACCGTGAACGCCTTCGGCGCGAGCGGCACCACGACGTCTCCGCGACGGAGCTGTCCCGTCGCGGAGTCGAGGCGAAACGGACCGAACGAGCAGGTGGTCATCCCGTCGAACGAGGTTACCACCTGGTGCACCGATGGCGTAGCGACTGCCTCCACGTCAGCGCCGCGGCGATTTCACGGCGACGTAATACATGTTGAGCGGATCGTGCGGGAGCGTTTCGACGCGAACGTCCTCGAACCCGGCGGCGGTCAACATCTCCAGCGCCTTCTCCTTGCCCCACATCGCGCCCAACCCGGGGCCGCCGGCCGCGAGCGACACCGACATGCAGTGCATGCACGAAATCGTGTAGTTGAACGGCGCGAGCGCGTTGTCCATGTTGTCGGCGAGCTTCGTGTGTCCGGCGATGTCCTGCATCAGGAACACGCCGCCGGGACAGAGCGCCCGATGAACGCGCTCGAGCACACGCGCGGGCCGCGCCTGATCGTGAATGGCGTCGAACGCGGTGATCAGGTGATACCCGGAATCGAGCGGGAGCTCGGCGGCGTCGCCGACGACGAGGTTGACGTTGCGCAGCTTCCTGCTCGAGATCTCGCCGCGCCCCGCGGCGATCGCCTGCATCGACAGGTCGATCCCGTTGAAGCGGCTCTGCGGAAACGCCAGCGCCATCGCGATCGCGGCGCGGCCGCTGCCGCACGCGATGTCCAGCACGTCGATCCCTTTCGCGAGGCGATCGACGAGTCCATCCACGAGCGGAAGAATGTGCTCGTGCAATCCCTCGACGACGGTCTGCTGGCTCTCTTCGGCCATCACCTCGTGGAAGCGGCCGTACGCGCTGTACGGAACGCCTTTCCCATGGTGAAACGCCTCGACAACGGCGTCCTCGATTCCCGCGAGCACCGAGATCCACTGCGTGGTGACGGCGACGTTGTTCGGCGCCGCCGCGCGCGTCAAGATCGCAGCGTGTTCCGGCGGAAGACGGTACGTATTCAAGCGCGGATCGTGCTCGATGATTCCGCCGGTCACCATCGCGCCGAGCCATTCGCGGATGTACCGCTCGTTGAGCTGCGCTGCAGACGCGATCGTCTCGACCGGCACGGCCGGAAGATGCGACATCGTGTCGAAGAGCCCCGTCCGGTGCCCGACGCTGATCATCAACGCGAGCGCAGCATCGTTGACGATCTGAATCGTGCGTTCACTGAATCGTTCCGCCGCCACCTTGTCGATCGTCGCCACTGCCATGACTTTCCTCCGTTGAGCCAACAACAGAGATTACGAAAACCTGCGCGCCAGGGCATGCGGAACGCCTGACGAAGTGGTTAGGATTCGGTAAGGGCTAGCGGCAGCTGCGTTCGGCGGTAATGGTCGTGAGGCGCATCATGCGGTCGCCCTCGGCGATATGGTCGACCGTGTCCATGCCGCCGCCATCTTCGGCGCGGCAGACGCGGCCGAAGACGGTGAAGTCGTGATCGAGCCGCGGGTTGTCCACGAGATTGATGAAGATTTGCATGTCGCCCGTATCGCGGCCTCGGGTGGAGACGCCGATCGTGCCGCGCGTATGCATCGCCAGGCCGACCTCGTCGCGTGCGAACGGGCACGCGCCGCAGTACTCGTTCGAGTTCGGACCGCCGCCTTGGACGACGAAGTTCGGCACGACGCGGTGGAACGCCGTGCCGTCGTAGTACCCCGCGTCGACCAGCTCGAGAAAACGCATGCGCGTCAACGGCGCGCTCTCGTTGAAATGAATCTCGAATTTGCCGCCGCCCTCCATCTCGACGAGGACGGCCGGCGATCGCGCGATCGCCGACTCCGCCGGAGGCACCGGCGTCGGCAGCGGCGGCAGGTCGGCGGCCGCCGGCTTACCCGTCCATCGCGTCAGCACGCCGGCTGCAGCGGTCGCGACGAGCGGATCGATGTCGCGCAGGAGCGGGCTCACCGCCGCGGCTTGATTCTCGCTCCCGAGCTCGGCGAGGCGCGCGAGCAGCGCGAGCCTGGTATCGCGCGACGTCTCGCACTGCTCGGTGGAGACGCGCTCGAGCGCGTCCGCCAGCGCGCCCGCAAGCGCCGGCGTCGGCGCGGCGCCCTCGAGCGCAATCGCGGCGGCACGCAGCGCCTGATACGGACGAACATCCGTACGGCCGGTCGTTCTGTTCCTCCGATTCAGCGCCGCGACGAACGCCTGATCGCTTTCCGCGCCGAGCAGCTTGCGCAGCATTGGCAGCGCCGCTTCGACGACGTTGTCGTCCGGATCGTCGGCGAGATCGAGGAGGACATCCGCCCGGCCGAGGATGGCGGCCGCGCGCGCGGCATACATCCGGACGTGCCAGTTGGTGTGGAACGCGAAGGTCGCGAGCGGCAGCGCCGCGCGATCGGGCGCGCGCCGCGCCAGAGACACGAGCGCATGCGCCTCGCGCAGCCAAGACCCCGTCATCCCCGGCGTCTTCGCGATCGACACCAATCGATTCGTCACGTTCGCATCATCCGTGCACTGATCCGCGAGCAAGTCGAGCGTGACGAGCGCGACGTGCAGGTTCTTGTCGTCGATGGCCTCGAGCAGCGGCCGGCAGCCCTGCGTCTTCGTCGCCCGGCGCGCCCACCCGCGGACCGCCTCGATTCGGACCATGAACGCAGGATCCTCGAGCGCATCGAGAAGGTGCGTCACGCGATCGTCTTCCGGAAGGCTGGATCCGGCGCCGCCGAGAGAGATCACCGCCAGGCGGCGCACTTCGACATCGGCATCCTCGAGCGTGATGCGCAGTGTGTCGGCGTCGACACCCTGCGAGGCGATCAGCGCGGCCATCGCGTTGCGCCGGTGATCGATTCGCAGCGGACCTGACGATCGCGCGAGCAGCCTGAGGCGGTAGATCGTGTCCTCGTCGAGCGTCGCCGATTTTCGATTCAGGCGCGCGAGCGACTCGAGCGCGCGCGCCGCCGCGATCTGCGGCTCGTCGATCGGCGGAAAGGGCGTCTCGAGCAGGCGGCGAAGGAACGTCTCGGCGCTCTTCACCTGCGCCGCGCTCGAGAACGGAAGGCGGCCGATCGATCGCGCGACCGCTGACATCGCGGTCGCCTTCTTCGACAGTAGCTCCGATGCGCCGGCCGCGAGGAGCGCGTCGAGAACGACCTGCTCATGCTGACCGTACGGAACGCCGTTCAGGCGCTCGCCTCGCAGCGCTTGCGCCAGCGCGTTGGCGGTCTCCGCGCGCGTGGATTCCTGAGTCAGGAGCGGAAGCAGATCCGCGATCACGTCTCTGCGCTCGAGCCGTCCCAACGCGCGAATCGCCGCGATCTGCGCGCTGCCGTCCGCTCGCGCGGCGTCGATCAGCACGATGAGGTCGCCCTCGAACTGCGCGCGCGAGTCCTCGATCGACAGAACGACCGGCAGCGTCGTTCCCTGCGGTCTCGGCTGACGGCGAGGGAGCGCGCGGCGCTGCTCGGCAAAGGTCTCGACAACGCAGAGCGCCGCCACGAGGGCCAGCAATCCGACAATGCGCGGGACTCTCGCCAACGCTACTTTCTCCGCCCGGAATACTCGAGCATCTGCGTCGTCAGGTCCATCGGATACGTGACTTTGACGTCGGTGATCGTCCCGTCGGCTGACTTGATTGCGTCGAGCTTGGGCTGGACGAAGCCCGTGTACGACGGCATCTGCAGCCGATCGACTCGTGCGACCACTTCGTCTCGCAGCTTCGGATCGAAGTGGACGCCGTGCGTTTCGAACAGCTTTACCGCCGCCTGGTAGTCCCCTTCGGCTTTTATCCGCTGGACCTCGGCGAGGAGCCGGCCCACGCCCTCCTGAAACGCCGTGGCGTCGACCATGACGTAGTAGGTCTTGCCGTCGCGCACGCGGACGTCGATCGCCTTCGAGTTCGCCATGAGCCACCGCACGATCATCTGGCGATTGCGCATGTGATCCTCTTCGATCTGCGTGCCCTCGCGGACGCGGCGCAGCTGCGCGAGCGCGTTGCGCGTGTAGCCCTCGTATTCCGCCTGTACGATCTCCTGCTGATCCTTGGCGTCGACGAGGCCCAGCTCGGCCAGCTTCGGATTGGAAATGAAATAGAGCGCGACGAGATCCGCGCGCGACTCCTCGAGCGCGGAGTACTGTTCCTTCAACACCGTCTGCGGACTGCCCTTCAGCTTCGCCGAAATCTTTCCGGACGCGTGGCCGATCACTTCGTGCATGTTCGTGGTGAGCTCGCCGGCGACGCTGCTCCATTTCTCCGCGCGTGCCGCTTCCTCCGGCGTCCACGCGAACTCGCGGCGGAACTCCGCCGACGTCGAGCGATCGTACGCGTCGTTGACGTTGGACAGCGACACCGACTTGCTGCCGTACTTTTCTCTGATCGCCTGATCGTTCGGCAGGTTGATCCCGACCGGCGTGATGGGACCGGAATCGCCCGTCTCGATCACGACGTCGATCGCGTTCGCGGTGATGCCGGTGACGCCCTGCTTCTTGTACTGGGCGGCCCACGGCATCCGATCCTCGAACCACTGCGCGTCGGCCGCGAGCTTGCGAATGTGCGCGGTCTTCTCGGGGTCGACATAGAACACGAGCGCTTCCCACGAGCCTTTCATCCCGCGCGCGTCCATGTAGACCTCGACGAATCCATTGATCGTGTCGACGGGCGATTGCTTGTCCTGCACCCACGCGATGTCGTACGCCTCGCGGTCCGCCGTCTCACCGGTCCGATAGAACTTGACGAGCGCGCCGAGCGCCTTCGCCATCGGCTCGGTCGCGAACGGGATCGCGGCCTCGAGGTGCTGGACGATGCGGCGGATCTCCGCGTCGTATTTGCCGCCGATCCGATACACCTCCTCGGTGAGCTTGCCGTTCTCTTTGACGAGCCGCGAGTTGAGCCCGTACTTCTCGTGAAAACCGGCCAGCTCCTTCATCGTGACGTTCACGTAGAGGTTGTTCGCGCTCGACGCGAGGATGTCCTTGCCAGGACCGGGCGTCTTGTTCGTGACGATCGGATCGACCGACGCATCGAAGAACATCGGCCGGAGCCGCGCGAGCATCGCGTCGAGCGGCTCGCCGTTTTTCAGCGGGAATCTCGCGCCGTTCTTCTGGGCGGCCGCGGCGGCGCCGGCAAACGCGTCCGGCGTGCACTTCAGCACGAACTTTCGCGCGGTGAGGTTGTTGTACGGACCGGTGTTGATCCAAAACAGCTTCGTGTACCGCTGAATCTCCGACAGCGTCGACGCATCGATGTTCGCCGGATGCGACAGGATTTCCTCGAGCACGTCGCGCATCTCGAGGTTGTGGCGGTAGCGCTGGTCGTAGAAGATCTCGCGCCCGGCGAGCGCGGCCTGATAGAGGTGCCAGATCAGCGTTTTTTCCTTCAGCGCCAGCTTCTCGAATCCATCCACATAGAGCTGCACCACCGCCGCATCGTCCACGCGCTCGAGCAGGTACTTTCGATCGGCGGGCGCGGCGGCGGGGGCCGAGCGCGCGGCGTCGGTCGAGGGCGTGTTCTCCGTCGTACCTCTACTGCATCCTGTCGTCAGCGACACCGACATCACGACTCCAATCAACGCGGGAAAGATGTGTCGTCTCATAGGCTTGAGGTCCTCGTTTCTCGGTGGACCCACCCTCGCATTCTCTCATTTGCCACCAGGTTTTCCATGTTTTGCCACAGTCTTCGACGGGTTGCTGCCTTACGCTCGATCCAACCAGCACAACACGAACTGCTCGAAGGAGCGAGATGAAAGCACACACACAGTACGACGGCGACCACGACGACCACGATGATTACGGGGGCCTGCAACGGGATCTGCGAGCGACCGGCGCCGCAATGGATCGGCGCGGGCTCTTGCGCCTCGCCGCGCGATTTGGCGTGGGCGCGGGCGCGCTGCAGCTTATCGGCTGCGGAGCGAGTCCGACGAGCCCGACCGAGACGAGCACGGGCACGACCGGCACGACCGGCAGCACGTGCAGCGCGCGGATCCCCGAGGAGACGCAGGGTCCGTACCCCGGCGACGGATCGAATGGACCGAGCGTCCTCGGCCTGACCGGCGTCGTGCGCAGCGACATCCGTTCGAGCTTCGCGGGTCTTTCCGGAAGCGCCGACGGCGCGCCGCTGACGCTCGCGCTGACGATCGTCTCGGCGTCGACGTGCGCGCCGCTCTCGGGCCGCGCCGTCTATGTGTGGCACTGCGATCGACCGGGACGATACTCGCTCTATTCGTCCGGCGTCACGAACCAGAACTATCTGCGCGGCGTGCAGGAAGCGGACGGCAGCGGCAGAGTGACGTTCACCACGATATTTCCGGGCTGCTACGCCGGACGCTGGCCGCACATTCACTTCGAGATCTACCCGAGTCCATCGGCGGCGACGAACGCCGCGAACAAGGTCGCCACGTCGCAGCTCGCGCTGCCAAAGGCGGCGTGCGACGAGGTCTATGCGACCTCGGGCTACGAGGCCAGCGTGACGAATCTCAGCCGCGTCTCGCTCGCGACGGACAACGTGTTCAGCGACGGCTCGTCGCTCGAGCTCGCGACTGTCACCGGAAGCGTGTCCGGCGGCCTCACCGCGACGCTCACGGTCGCGATCTGATCGACGCCGCCCTCACGGCAGCTCGACGCGCTCTTCGTGGGCCGGCATCTTCGTGTGCCAGCCCAGCGCGCTCTTGATCGAGGCGTCGAGCGCCTCCATCGCGTTGATTTCTCCGTGCACGAGGAACGTCATCGTTGGCGCGCGCGTGAATCCGCCGAGCCAGCGTAGAATCTCCTGCGAGTCCGCGTGGGCGGACATCGAATCGATGCGCACGACGTGCGCGTGCACGGGGACCATCTGGCCGTGGATCTTGACGGCCGGCGCGCCGTCGACGAGCTGCCGTCCGCGCGTGCCCTCCGCTTGAAAGCCAACGAACAGCGCCGTGTTTCGTGAATCGGGAAGCGCCGCCTTCAAGTGGTGCAGCACACGGCCGCCCGTCGCCATGCCGCTCGACGAGATGATGATCGCGGGCATCTTCGACTGCGTCAGCTGCTTCGAATCCTGAGTCGACGAGACCGTTCTGAACCGCTCCGTCGCGAACGCGGCGACGCTCCGCTCTTCTCTCGCCTCGCGGCGCCGGCGGTCGCGCGGCTCGTTCGCCGCGGGACCGTGCGGCGTCTTCTCGTCGTGAATCTCCGGCTGGAGATCCGCGTCGAGCTCCCGTAATCGCTCGGAGTACCGCGCGAGCGCTTCGATGGCCATCGGGCTGTCGAGAAACACAGGCAGAACTGGAATCCGCTTCTGCTCCTCGAGTCTCTTGATCCAATAGATCAACTCTTCGACGCGGCCGATCGCGAACGCCGGGATGACGACCCGTCCGCCACGTTCCGCGGTCGCCACGATCGTCTCCGCGAGTATTGCTCCGTCATCGTCCGGGTCGTGCACGCGATTGCCGTACGTCGATTCGACGAGAAGATAGTCCGCCTCGTCCATCATCGTCGGATCGGGAAGGACCGGCCGGCCAAAGCGGCCGAGGTCGCCACCGAAAAGGATTGTCTTGCCTTGCGCGCGAACGCGCGCGTACGCGGATCCGAGGAGGTGGCCAGCGTTGATGAACTCGACCTCGACGCCATCAGCAACCGGAATTGGCCGCTCGTAACCAACCGGCTGCAGTTGAGAGATCGCGCGAAACGCATCCGCTTCGGTGTAGAGCGGCAGCGCGGGCGAGTGCTTCGAATACGAGTGGCGGTTCGCGTTCTCCGCATCTTCTTCCTGAATGCGGCCTGAATCGGGGAGAACGATGCGGCAGAGATCTTGTGTCCCCGGCGTGCAGAAGATGCGGCCGCGGAATCCGTCGGCGACGAGGCGCGGCAGATACCCGCAGTGATCCAGGTGCGCGTGCGTCAGCACCACCGCGGAAATGTCAGCCGGCTTGATCGGCAGCGGCCGCCAGTTTCGCTCGCGAAGCTCCTTCAGACCCTGAAACAGACCGCCGTCGACAAGAACCCTTGCCGTCCCGGTGTCGAGCAGGTGCTTCGATCCGGTGACGGTCCGCGCCGCGCCGAGGAAGGTGATGTGCAAATCGAGCTCTCCGTTGTTGGGTCATGCGAACAGAGCGACCTGGCCGCCGGTGTGCCAGAAGAGGATCGTGTCGGTTGGCTCGAACGCGCCGCGCCGGACATGAGCGATGAGCCCGGCCATCGCCTTCGCTGTGTACGTTGGATCGAGGAACAACGCCTCGGTTCGGGCGAGAAGCGCAATCGCTTCGCGCGATTCGTCGGTCGGCACACCGTAGCCGCCTCCGACGAATCCATCGTCGACCTCAATCGCGGCGTTCGCGACGCGCGACCGATCGACGCCAACGAGATCCGCCACGCCGTCGACGAGATCGCGAACGACCGCCGACAGGCCTTGCCGTGAGTCGTCCGCGCTGATCCCGAGCACGCGCGTGTGAATACCGGAGAGCGCGCAGCCCGCGACGAGGCCGGCTTGCGTCCCTCCCGAAGAGGACGAATGCACGATGACGTCCGGAGGAGGCATCTGCTGCAGCAGCTCCTCGATCGCCTGTACGAACGCCGCGGCGCCGAGCGGCGTCGACGCACCGACGGGAATGATGTATGGATTGCGGCCAGCGGAACGCTCGGAAGCGGCAGCGTCTTCCATCGCGGAGGCGCGCTCGTCTCTCGTGCCCACGTATCGAACCTCGGCGCCGAGCAAGCGATCGAGCAGCGCGTTCGCGCGCGGCGTCTCCGGCGGCGCGCCGTTGGCGACCAGAATCGCCCGGAGGCCCAGCTTTGCCGCGGCGGCCGCCGTGACGCGCGCGTGATTCGATTGAACGCCGCCGCTCGTGATCAACGTGTCGGCGCCCTTCGCAAGCGCGTCCGCGGCGACGAGCCGCAGCTTGCGGACCTTGTTGCCGCCGAACGCGAATCCAATCGCGTCGTCGCGCTTGACCAGCAGCCGCGGCCCGCCGCCGAGCGCGGCGCGGAGGCGAGGCAGCTCTTCGACTGGAGTTGGCGCGGGCGCGAATGGGATCGAGGAAAGGGAAACGGCGCCGATCACACGGTTACTATATTAGAGCCTCGACTCATGAGCATCCTCCTCGATCGTCTTCAGTCGAACGCGTCCGTCATCAGCGCAGAGCTGCGTCCACCGCGCGCCGAGCTCGCGAGCGCCGCGAGCATGGACGCCTGGATCGACACGTACCATGCGGTCAAGAGCCTCACGCGGAACGACACGTTCGTGTTCATCACGGACAGCGCCGTCGGAATGAAGGAAGAGGACAACCTTCGTCATCTCGTGAACAACCTGGGGAAGGACGTGCCGCGCTCGAGCGTGACGCCGTTCCTGACGACCAAGCATTCGCTCGAGCATTGCCTCGCGTACGCCGACCGGGCGCACCAGCAGGGCTTCGAGTCGCTCGTCGTGCTCGGCGGCGACAAGTCGATCGGGCCGCCGCGGTGCGTCGAGCACGCGTGGCAGCTTCGCGAAGAGATTCGAAAGCACCAGCCGCGGCTGACGCTCGGCGGCTGGGCCAACCCGCACGCGTCGCCGGCGTCGCAGGTCGGGCACTTGATGGACGATCGCGTGAACGCGGAGTTCTATCTCACGCAGATCGTGTCGCATCACAGCGGCGCCGCCGTCGATGGTTTTCTGAACGAGGGAGCAAAACGAGGATTGTCGATGCCGGGGTTGTTCGGCGTCTTCTACTATCGGTCGGCGAATCCGAAAACGCTCGGCGCGCTGCGCAGCTTTCTTCCGGTCCCCGCCGAGGAACTGACGCGAGAGTTCAAGGAGGGCGCCACCGCCGACGAGGTCTGCGCGCGCTCGATCCGCGCGCTGATGGCCTCGGGCGTGCGCCACTTTTATCTGAGCAACCTGCCGCTCGGCAAAGCCGCGCTCACGCTGCACCGCGTGCTCACGCTCGCTAGTCGCCGCCAGAACCCTTGAACTGATCCTCCTCGTCTGCGAACAGCACGTTGAAGCTCGTGAGCGACCCGTAGCATCCGCTGATGTAGCTCTGGAGCCGCACCTTCGTATCGGCCGGTAGCTCCATGCCGTTGACCTGCTGCTCCAGCGTGCGGAGGCGATTCCGGATCATCACCACCTTGTGAAAGAACGTCTCGATCGGCCAGCTCTTTTCCTGCGTCCCGTTCCCAGGCTTCAGCACGAGCGTGCCGCCGCGCCAGCGGTCCGCGGGCGTCGCAGCGGTGAGCCCGCTTTCTTCGCGAACGATGCGCCGCAGCAGCATCTCGAGGTCCGGATGATCGGCAATGGACATGGCCGGCGCAATCCTTTCACGTTCGCTGACGAGTGGAAACGGGTCGCGTCCTGCTTTCACCGCCGGCCGCGCTGTCGGCACCGGCCGGGCTTCCCGCGCTTGCGGCTTGCCGCCGATGTCCAACCGCGGGCCGCCGCGATAGTTGTGCTCGCTCCGGCAATACCCGCACGCCACGCGGATCGGCACGCCGGCTGGATCGGCGGCCACGACCGTGTGCATCCGATCGAGCTTGCAGGCCCGACAGAAGTCTTCAATAGAATCGCCCGCTTTCGACATTGCTGCGATTCTATCGGTTCCAGGTTCCAGGGTTCCAGGTTCCCCGGAACCCCTGGAACCCGGGAACCAGTACAATTCACTGGATGGCCAAGTTCATAGACGACGTGCCGTTGTCGGGCATCATCCGGATCCGCGACATGATGTACAGCGTCAAGGATCCCTTCCGGCTCGATCAAGGCGACGTCAGCTTCGATGCGCCCGATACGGTCAAGCGCGCGATGGAGCGCGCGATCGCAGAAAACCGGACGCATTACGTTCAAACCGCGGGCATCCCGCGGCTGCTCGAGCTCGTCGCGCAAAAGCTGCAAGCGAAGAACGGCATTCCGGTCGGCTCACCGGACGACGTGCTGATCACGAACGGCGGCATCCACGCGCTGTACATCCTCTGCCAGGGGCTGCTCGAACCGGGCGACGAAGTGATCGTCCCGGATCCCGAATGGCCTCCGGCGATGGGAAACATCCGCCTCGCGCATGGAGTCGTGGTGCCATGTCCGCTTCGCGAACATCTGGAATGGCGATGGGATCTCGACGAGCTCGAATCGAAGATCACGCCGCGGACGAAAGCCATCTACGTCAACTCTCCGCACAACCCGACGGGCGGCGTGCTCACGCGCGCCGACGTCGATGGCATCGCCGCAATTGCCGATAGGCACGGCCTCTGGATCCTCTCGGATGAAGCGTACGAGGACGTCGTCTACGACGGCATGCGCCACGTCAGCCCGGCGTCGCTTCCCGGTATGTACGAACGCACGATCCCGTTCTACACGTTCAGCAAGTCGTACGCGATGACCGGCCTGCGCCTCGGCTACCTGGCCGCGAAGGATCCGGCCCTTCGCGATCGAATGAAGAAGGTGCTGTTCTACACGGCGAGCAACATCGCGTCGATCGTGCAGCACGGCGGCATCGGCGCGTTGGAAGGACCGCAGGACTGCATCGAGGCGTTCCGCGTCGAGCTCCAGGCGCGCCGCGATCTGTTCTACGAAGGGATCCGCAATGACGCGGCAGGCGTGCTGTCCGGCACGCCGCCGAAAGGCGCGTTCTACGCCTTCCTCAAGATAGACGCGGATTACGCGGATGACCCGGATCGCGCGGATCGGATTGGATCCACGCGATCCGCATCATCCGCGCGATCGGCGTCTTGGGCGCTCGCGCAGCGGCTCATCGAGCGCGGACGCATTGGCTGCGTACCCGGCGCCGACTTCGGCGCGAACGGTGAAGGCTACGTGCGATTCTGCTTCGCGCGCGATCGGTCCGAGCTCACGGGCGCGCTCGAGTCGATGCGCGAGCTCGCCACGAGCTTGCGCACTTGATCCAGGAGCTCGTCCAGATCGAGCGGTTTGTTGATGACGCGGTACTGCGCGAGGTCGCGGACATCCGGGTGGGCCGTGACGATCATCGCGGAGGTCCCATCCATCAAGCCGAGCCGGTAGGCCTCTGAGAGCATCCACGCGCCCGTTCCGCCGGGCATCGCATAGTCGCTCAGGACCAAGCGGTATTTCTTACGGTTGAGCAGGCGCAGGCCCTCGTGCGCCGTCGCTGCCTCATCCACGTCATAGCCGTCGAGCATGAGCGCCGTCGCGACCATTCGGCGGACGTCGTCCTGGTCCTCGACAACGAGAACCCGCGCCGCGACGACCGTTTTCGAGACACGTGCGTCGTCGCCTGGACAGAACTCGCCCGCCGGTTTCGCATGCGCCGCATGCGCATGTACGTGCTGATCGACTTTTCGACCGACGGGCATGAGTGTTTCCGGGGATGCGGGCGCACTATCGGGTCTCCGCGAGCGAAGGGACACGCCTCCCTGCGGAGGGCGAACGCAAGGTCCTTGCCGTCAATTGCGTCAACAACGGCGCGGTGCGTTATAGATGAGGTCAGCGAACGTGGCGACCGCCGTCGACACGAATCGTTTCGCCGGTGACAAAACCTGACTCGAGCAGAAACATGACGGCCGTCGCAATCTCCTCCTCGCCGCCCCAACGCCCGAGCGGCGTCGCCGCTTCGACCGCCGTGAACTCCTCGTCGGTCGTGTTCCCTGGCGCGACGATCGGTCCTGGAGCAATCGCATTGACGAGAATCTGATCCTCGGCGAGCTCGAGCGCGAGCGCTTCGGTCAGGCCCATCACGCCGCGCTTCGCGACGTAGTACGGGAGATACCCGCGGTAGCGCGGCCGGCCGCTTGCGGCAACCCAATCCGAAAAGTTGACGATGCGTCCGCCGCCGGCCTGGCGCATGTAAGGGATCGCCGCCCGCGCGCAGAGATACGCGGATTTCAGATCGACGTCGATCACGTCGTCCCACTGACGCTCGTCGATCGCCTCGAGCGGAAGCGAGCGATAGACGGACGCCATGTTGACGAGGACGTCGAGACGCCCGAGGGAAGCGGCGGCCGCGTCGACGAGCGCTTTGCACGCGTCGCCGTTCGAGAGATCCGCTTGAATGATGAACGCGCGCCGGCCGAGCGCTTCGACTGCCGCCGCGGTCGCCTGCGCTTCCGCGATCGATCGGTTGTACGCGAGGGCGACATCCATGCCGCCGCGGGCGAGCGCTTGCGCGACGACGGCGCCGATGCGTTTGCCGCCGGTGATGAGCGCGCACTTGCCCGTCAATTCCATTCGCGGATTATCCGTTCATGCCTCGATCACGCCGACGAGCACGAGGCCGAACCGCAGCGCGCCGGCGGGCTTGCCATCGCGGCTCGTCGGCACTTCCACGATCACCGCGTCGTGCTTCAGGCTCGTTTTGTGCGCTTGGAGCGCGGCGGCCTCTTTCACGACTGGAGGATCGATGCTCCACACGCCGGGATGCGATCCGCCGATCGACGTCTTCGATATCTCGATCGTGCCGTCATGCCCCGTGGGCGCGGGATTAGTGTCGGCTGCTGCGGGACTCAAGAGAAGGAAATTGCGGAAAGGTGAAACGCCGAGATGATCGCCGTTCTCCGGCTGAAGTCCGAATCGAAGCGTGTAGATGCCAGGCTTGAGCATCTTGCCGCGAATGTCGCGAAACTCCGCGGACAAGCTCACCACTCCAACCAGCGTGCCTTCCTCGACGTCGTCCCACGACACCGCGCTCGAGCCTGACTTGAGCGGAAGCGATTCGACCCACCAGAAATCCAGCGTCACCGGCCCCTTGGCCGCGGTCACGCGGACGCCGCTCTTCGCGAGCTTCGACGCGATTGGGGCGGCGACGGCGGCCGGCGGAGGCGCGCCGTTAGGCGCCGCCGAGATCGGTGCAGCGCTCTGCGCGGAAGGAACAACGATCGAGAATGCTGCGAGAAGAATGAACGCTGCGATGCGCGGGAGCATGCTGGGGAATGAATCGGGATTCGGGATCGGGGGTCCGGGATCCGGGATCCGGAAGACCACTCAGTGTTCGATCGTGCGACTGAGATCTGAATGCTCTTCCGGATCCCGGACCCCGGATCCCTGATCCCGGATCCCGATCTACTGCGTCAGCGAGAACGTTCCGAAGAAGGACGACTTGCGATCGTACTGCGTCCACTGCGAGCCGAACTCGGAGCCGGACCATTCCTGCGATCGCGTCAGACCTGGCTTCGATCCGTCGGTGCGCGACAGCGTACCGAACCACCGCGCAGCACCGCACGTCGCGGGATGCTCGAACTCGGTGGCGATATCGAGCTTGGCCGCGCCGGCCGCGACCTCGACGCCATCCTTGTCCTTCCGGAACGTGATCGGCACGGCCTTCGTGGCGACGACGTCGGTGATGACGGCGGGCGCGAGCGAACGGGCGAGCGCGACGAGCGCGCGCTGCTGCGCGTCCGTGGCCCGGCTGTCGACCATCACGACCGACTTGATCGACTTCGGTGCGGGCGCACCGAACTCGTGCATGCTCAGGTGCCGATCGGCTGCCACGACGGCGACGATCGACAGTCCGTCGAGCGCCACGCCGTTCATGGCTCCGCGCGACACGCGCCACGCCATGATCGCTTCCTTCCCCGAGACTTCGCCTTCGCTGCCCATGATGCATGGGCCGGTGAACACCTCGGATGTCCTGGCTTCGACGTAGTCGCCGCGGACGACGGGATCCGCCGCGCGCAGCCCGGCAACCGCCCCAAGCCCGACCACTGCTCCGGCGAGAATGACGGCACACGCCTGTTTCATGGTGAATAACCTCTGTTCCAATTATAGCCTTTGCTTCCGGCTAAAAGCCGGAAGCCGTCAGTGTTCGCAGCACTTCCGCCCCGCCATGCAGTCCCGCGCATTGACGGGATGCCCGTCCGGGCCGAAGGCTTTCTGCGTGCACTCGCACCAGAAGGACGACGCGCCGAGGAAATTGTCGTAGTCCTGCTCGACCGTACTGCCGACGAGGACGAACATGCCTTTATGGCGCAGGTTCGCGCAATGCGACGAGGTGAGGTGGCGTGACGAGAGTGGTGGATGATCCATGGCGAACCTCAGACGGTCTTCAAGCCGCCGGCCTTCATGATCGCGCGCTTCACGGCGGTGCGCGCGATGCGGACCTTGTAGCCGTTGCCCGACATCGGCTTCGCGCCGGTGATGGCGGCATCCGCGGCGGCCATTGCGGTTTCCTCAGTCAGTGATTTTCCGGCGAGCGCAGCTTCGGCAGGCGCGGATCGCCACGGGATTGGCGCGACCGCGCCCATCACGACGCGCGCGGACTTGATCGTCTGTCCGCTGACGATGAGCGAGACCGACGCCGCGGCGAGCGGCCAATCGTGCGATTGCTTGAATCGAACTTCGTAGGTCGCGCTTCGCGCGCCGCGCGGCGGCGGCAGCGTCACGTGCGTCAGAACCTCGTTCGGCGCGAGGACCGTCTCGCCGAAGATGTTCTTGTCGGGCATCACGAAGAAGTCGGACGCGGCGACTTCGCGCTCGCCCGTCGGGCCGACGATCCGGAAGCGGGCCTCGAGCGCGACCGCGGGTACCGCGAGGCTCGACGGATGGATGATGTGACACGGCCCGTCGCCGAAGATCGCGTGATACTGGTTCTCGCCGTCGACGGCGAAGCAGCGCGATCCGCCCTTCTTCAGGCAGTTGAACTCCTCGTTCCGGTAGTACCAGCAGCGAGGACGCTGATTCAGGTTTCCGCCGACGGTGCCGGCGTTGCGAATCTGCGGCGAGCCGACTTCTTCCGCGGCCTGAACGAGCGCGGGATACATCTTGGCCGCCTCGGGATTCGCGGCGAGCTCGGCGATCGTCACCGCCGATCCGATGCGGAGTCCGCCGTCGGACGTGCGCTGTATCCGCCGATCGAGATTCTTCACGTTGACGAGCCGGTCCGGCTGCGCGACGTAATCCTTCATCAGCGCGAGCAGATCCATCCCGCCGGCGAGCGGAAGGAATCGTCCGCGCTCGGTGCCGAGGGCGGCGACGACTTCCTTTTCGTTCGAAGCGTTGACGTAAGAAAAGGCTTTCATTACGTTCCCCCTCGTTCCCTCTCGAGCGCGTTCAGCACGGCCTCGGGCGTCAACGGAAGCGATCGCACGCGGACGCCGATGGCGTTCGCGATGGCGTTGCCGACGGCGGCCGCGGTCGAGATGATCGGCGGCTCGCCGATGCCGACCACGCCGCGCTCCGGTTGATCCACGAGCGTCACATCGATCTCCGGGATGTCCGACATGCCCGGCACGAGGTACCACTCCATGTTCGGATTGACCATGTGGCCGGTGTTGCGATCGATGATGCGATTCTCGAAGAGCGCGAACCCGAGCCCCATGATCACGCCGCCGATGCACTGGCTCTCCGCGGTGAGCTTGTCGACGATCATCCCGCAGTCCTGCACGCAGACGACGCGCTTGACGTGCGTGATGCCCGTCTCGATGTCGACCTCGACGTCCGCGAACTGCACGCCGCTCGTGCCGACCGATCCGAGGTTGGGCTGGAACTCGCCCGGCGCGGTGATGGGCGTCGTGCCGAGGAGCTTGCACGCGTCGCGCCATGCCATCCCCTTCGAGGGATCCGTTCGAAGCTGCACGCGTCCACCGCGCGCGACGAGCGCTGTGGGGTCGACGCCGAGATTCGTTCCGACGGTCTTGAAGAGTTGATCGCGCGCGTTCTCGGCGGCGTGGCGCACGGTGCACGTCACCGACGAGACGGTCACGCTGCCGCCGCTGCCGGGCGCGAACGGATAGTTCGAGTCGCCGATGGCCGCCTGCACCGCCTCCAACGGCAGCCCCATCGTCTCCGCGGTGACGATCGCGACGATCGTCCGCGTGCCGGTGCCGATGTCCTGCGTGCCGATGCGCGTGATGACGCTGCCGTCCGGCATGATCGCGCACTCGGCGCGCGTCGCCGGACTGCCCTGACCGGTCCATCGATTCGCCGCGCATCCCATGCCGCGCTTGATGGGACCCGACGCCGGATCGCCGGTCGGATGCCGCTTCGACCAGCCGATCTTCTCCGCGCCGATCTTGAAGTAGCGGCCCCACATCGCGTTCGGCTCTTCGGCCGGGAGATTTCGCAGGCGGAACTCGAGCGGATCCAGCCGCAAGCGATCCGCGAGCTCGTCCATCACGATCTCGGTGATGAAGCACGACTGCGGATGTCCCGGCGCGCGGAACGCGCGCTGCGGTCCGGCGTTGATGTAGACGTCCCTGTGCGCCCGGCGCCGAACCGGGAACGGATACACCTGGTACGGGAACGGGAACCCCGCGCCCTGTCCCGCGCCGCCGGTGCCCCACGTCTCCGCGTCGACGACCGTGAGCTTGCCCTTCGCGTCGACGCCTGCCTTCACGCGCGCGAACGCGGACGGACGATTGCCGACGACGAGATGCTCTTCCTTGCGATCGAGCATCAGCTTCACGGGCGCCCCGGCGAGCTTTGCGAGGCGCGCGGCAATCACGACCTGCACGTCGCCGCCGAGCTTGCTGCCGAAGCCGCCGCCCATGTAGTCGGTGATCACGCGCATGTTGGTCTGCGGAATACCCAGCGCTTTGGCCACGCCGTTGCGCGTGCCGTGCACCGCTTGCGTCGAGACCCATGCGGTCAGGTTCTCGCCGTCCCACTCGCAGAGGCCGCCGTGCGTCTCGAGGCTTGTGTGCGTCTGCACCTGCGTCGAGTAAAGGCCTTCGACGACGTGCGCCGCGGCGGCAAGCGCGGCGTCGGCGTCGCCTTCCTGCTGACGCGCGGGCTGCGTGACGTTGCCTTTCGGGAAGACGGTGGGCGCTTCGGGCCGCTGCGATTGCTCGATCGTGGCGAGGTGCGGCAGCACCTCGTAGTCGACCTTCACCAAGCGGATCGCGTCCGCCGCGATCTCTTCCGTCGTCGCGGCGACGGCCGCGACCTCCTCGCCCGCGTAGTAGACCTTCGCGGTGTCCGGATTGGACGTGTCCTTCAGCGCGAGCACCGCGCGGACGCCCGGCAGCTTTTGCGCGGCCGAGAGATCGATCGATCGGACGCGCGCGTGCGGGTGCGGCGAGTTGACGAGCCTCGCGTACAACATTCCAGGCCGAACGATGTCGTAGGTGTACTTCGCGGCGCCGCGCGACTTCAGCGGACCATCGAGCCGCTTCGTGGATTTGCCGAGGAGAACGCGTTCTGCGGGAGGAGGCCAGCTAGCCACGGCGCACCGCCTTCGGATCGAGCACCGCTTCGAGCACGCGTGCGTAGGTGCCGCACCGGCAGATGTTGCCGTCGAGCGCCTTCCGCGCCTGCTCGCGCGTCGGCTTTGGATTCTTCTCGAGCAGCGCGACCGCGGACACGACGAAGCCCGGCGTGCAGAAGCCGCACATCAGCCCGTCGTGATCGCAGAACGCCTGCTGCACCGGATGCAGGACCGTGCCTTGCGTGAAGCTCTCGACCGTTCTGATCGCTTTGCCCTGCGCTTCGATCGCGAGCGTGGAGCAGGCATACGCGGTCTTGCCGTCGATGATCATCGTGCACGCGCCGCACGAGCCACGGTCGCAGACGCGTTTGACGCCGGTCATCTCGAGCCGCGTCCGCAGCGCATCGAGGAGCGTGACGCGCGGCTCCAATTCCAGCTTGTGCGTGCGGCCGTTGATGTTCAAGGTCACGGGAACGGGACCTGGGCCGACCCCCGTGACGGCCTGCGCCTGCGCCGCCTCGGCAGGCCCGAGCACGCCGGCCGCGACACCGCCCGCGCCGACGGTTTTCAGAAACGTGCGCCGGCTGAATCCCGGCTCGTCCTCTTTTTTGGAAGCCATGCGGAAAGCCTCGCGTTGAAGTGCGGGTAGATTACATCAGATCCGCGGCAGCGTCTGGCGATGGCCGAAAAACGCGGCCCACGGCATTTTCGCCGCGATCCGACGCTCCGCCGTCCGAATGTTGAATACGCGCGGGTTGAGCCGGGGGCTTACCTCGTCCCAACTGAGCGGCATCGAGACGGGCGCGTGCGGCCGCCACCGCACGGAAAACGGCGGCACGATCGTCTGACCTGGCGCGTTTCGCAGGACATCGAGATACACGGGCGCCCTTCGCTTCGCCTTGCGCGTCTCGATCGTGACGAGCTTGGGATGCTGCGACGCGAGCTCGTCCGCGATCGCGCTGGCGTAGGCACGCACCTGCTCCTGCGTCGCGCCGCGTCTCAACGGCACGAAGACGTGCAGCCCCCGGCCGCCCGACGTCTTGGGGAATGACTCGAGCCCGTGATCCTCGAGCCGGTCGCGCAGCAGCAGACCCGCCCGCGCGGCGGACGCGAATCCATCCGTCGGATCCAGATCGAACGCCAGCCAATCGGGCCGATCGAGATTGTCGGTCCGGCTGTTCATGACGTGCATCGCGATGCAGCCCAAGTTGACGAGCGTCAGCAACGTCTTTCGGCTGCCGCCAATCACGTAATCCACATCGCGCTTCGCGGTCGGCGCGGGGATCGACATCGTCGGCACGCCTTCGGGCAGGTTCGCCGGCGCTTGTTTCTGATAAAAGCACTTTCGCGCGACGCCGTCCGGGCACCGTTCCATCGTCACGGGGCGTCCCTTCAGCCACGGAAGGATCTGCGATGCGATGTGCGTATAGAACTTGGCGAGATCGAGCTTCGTCAGCCCGTCGTCTGGCCAGAACGGCTTCGACGGATTCGTGATGACGGCGCCGCCAAGTCGAACCATGCGTGCTCCGTATGCAGTCCTGGCGGAGGCCAGGTCGCAGCCTGCACAGGCCGGCTATTGTGCCACCCTTCGGTCAGGAAAATACAGTATGCTCGCGACGCGCTCGCGAGGTGTCTCATGCTCGATCGACGTGGATTCCTACAGGCTGCCGGGGCCGCGGGAGCTGCGGCCGTCGCGACCTTCAACGATGGCGGACTCGCGCGTGTGCGGGCAGCCGCACAGCACGCCGCCGGACAATCGCCCGCCGGGCTCGCGTCCGACGAGAACTATTGGCGGGAGATTCAGCAAGCCTTCACGCTCGATCGCACGATCATCAACTTGAACAACGGCGGTTGTTGTCCGAGCCCGCGCGTCGTGCACGAAGCGCTCAAGCGATACCTCGATATTTCCAATCAGGCGCCGGTCTATCACATGTGGCAGATTCTCGAGCCGAACATCGAGACGGTCCGGCGCCGCCTGGCCGCCGAATTCGGCTGCGATCCGGAGGAGCTCGCGATCACGCGGAACGCGAGCGAAGCGCTCCAGATCGCGCAGCTCGGCATCGATCTGAAAAAAGGGGACGAGGTCGTCACGACGAACCAGGATTACGGCCGCATGCTCGACACCTGGGAGCAGCGCGTCCGACGGGACGGGATCAAGCTGACGAAGATCTCGTTTCCGGTGCCGCCGAAATCGATGAACGAGCTCGCCGATCGCCTGCTCGCCGCGATTACGCCGGCGACGAGAGTCCTGCACTTCTGCCACATCACGAATCTCACCGGACAGATCTTTCCCGTGAAGCGCATCTGCGATGCGGCGCGAGCGCGCGGGATCAAGACCGTCGTCGACGGCGCGCACGCGTTCGCGCACTTTCCGTACAAGGCGAGCGATCTCGGCTGCGACTACTACGGCACCAGCCTGCACAAATGGCTGCTCGCGCCGATCGGCACGGGGTTCCTCTACGTGCGGCGCGAGAACATCGCGTCGCTCTGGCCGCTCACGCCGGCAGGCGCGTCGAAGTCGGAGGACATCCGCAAGTTCGAGGAGATCGGCACGCATCCGGCCGCGAACCACAACGCGATCGCGGAGGCGTTGAGCTTTCACGAGGGCATCGGCATCGAGCGCAAGGCGGCGCGCCTGCGGTACCTGCGCGATCGCTGGGCGCATCGCCTGTCGCAGAACGCGAAGATCCGCATCCACACCAACCTCGATCCCGCCCACTCGTGCGCGATTGGAACCGTACAAATCACAAGCGTGCCGACGCCAAAAGTCGTGGCACGCTTGTGGGACAAATGGCGAATCATCGCGACGCCCATCGGGCACGCGGAGTACGAAGGCGTCCGCGTCACGCCGAACGTCTACACGACGCTCGAGGAAATAGACACGTTCGCGGCGGCGATGGAAAAAATCGCCGCCACGAACGAATAGTCACTGCAATCTGCAATCGGCAATCACGAGCCTTTCACCGGTTTCCCGTCCGCGTCGTAGATTTCGAGCGACCCGCGCTTCTTCAGAAGCTCGGCGATCTTCGTCGCGTCGCCGACCGCGACGATGTGCAGCTTGGCCGGATCGAAGTACTTGGCCGCTGCCGCCTGTGCTTCAGCCGCGGTGACCGCGCTGATCTTCGACGGATACGTGTCCCAGTAGTCTGCCGGCAGGTTGTACATCCAGTTCTGCACGTAGTAGCCGAGGAGCTGCTCCGGACTCTCGAGCGACAGCGCGAACCCGGCGACGATCGCTCGCTTCGCATCGGCCAACTCTTTTTCCGGAACGGGCGTCGACCGCATCAGCGCGATCTCCGACATCAGGTCGCCGAGCGCCGGATCGGTCACGTCCGTTCGCACGTTCGTCGACGCCGACCACTGCCCTTTGTGAAGCGTGGCCGAGAACCCGCTGCCGATGCCGTAGGTGTAGCCCTTCTCCTCGCGCAGATGGCGGAACAGCCTGCCCATCGTTCCGCCCAGCACGCGGTTCGCAACCCAGAGCGGAATGTAATCGGGATCGGTCCGCCTCATCGACTGCGTGCCGACGACCAGGCTCGTCTGCACGGAGTCCGGACGGGCGACCAGATACACCTTTGCCGCGCCAACCGGCGCGGGCTCGGTCACCGACGGCTTCGGCACCCCCGCTTTCTTCCAGGCGCCGAGCTTCGTCTCTGCGAGCTTGCGTGCCTCGGCCAACGTGATGTCGCCGGCGAATGCCATCAACGCGTGATCCGGCACGAACCGCGTGCGATGACACTCGATCATCGCATCGCGCGTGATGGCGTTCAGCGTCTCGGGCGTGGCGGATATCCGGCCCGCCGGATGATCCCCGAACACGACTTTCGAGAATCGCTCCTGCGACAAGAACTGGGGCAGCGAACGCTGCTGGGTGAGGTTTGTTAGCGCGCGCGTCTTCATTCGATCCCACTCATCCGCCGGAAATGACGGATTCAGCAGCACGTCCGCGGTGAGATCGAGCAGGCGATCGAGATTCTCGGTCAGCGCGGCGCCCGAGACCGTGGCCATCGTTCCGCTCGCGCCGCTGCCAACGTTGAGGTTGGCGGCCATCGTCTCGAGCTCCTGTGAAATCTGCTGAGACGATTTCGTCTTGGTCCCTTCGCGCATCATTTGCGCCGTGTAGCCGCTCAAGCCGACCATCGCGGCCGGATCGTAGTAGCCGCCGGCGCCGGGAACGAGAATCTGAAACGACACGCGCGGCAGACGATGATCTTCGAGGACCATCACGGTGAGCCCGTTCGCGAGCGTCGCTTGCTGCGCTTTCGGCAGCTTGACCTTCAGCACGTCGTTCGAGACGGGCGCTTTGCCTTTGATCACCATCCCCGCCGACGGCGGCGGCCCTTGCTGGCCGGGCGCCGACTGGCCCAGGAGCGGGGCGACCGCGAGCGCTGCCGCGAACGAGGCTCCAAGAAGAATGGCTGTCTTGCGCATTACAGGTCTCCTTTCCCCGGCGCCGTCTTCGGCACGGTGATCACGACGCTGCGGCCGGTCTTGACCAGGTACTGCTTGGCGACGCGCTGCACGTCGGCGGGCGTCACTTTCGCGATGCGATCCGCCGACGTGTTGATCCGGCCCGGCTGATCGTAGAAGAGCGCGTCTTCACCCAATGTCACGGCGCGTCCGAGCGCGCTGCCCAGATTGTTCACGAGCTGGTTGCGCGCGATGTTGCGCGCCTTCTCCATCTCCCAGCTCTCGATCGGCCCGGTCTTGACGCGCTCGATCTCCGCGTCGATCGCAGCCTCGAGATCCGCGACCGCTTTCCCCTGCGTCACCGTACCGACGATCGTGAAGAGTCCGGGTCCGCGGCTCTCGCCGGGAAACGCGCTCACTCCCGTCGACAGCTGCTTCTGCCGGACGATGTTCTCGTAGAAACGGTTCGCGCGCCCGCTCGACAACACCGTGCTGAGTACCTGCAGCGCGTCGTAGTCGGCATGCGAGCTCGGCGGAATCTTGTACACCATGTCGATCCGGCTCAGACGCGCGAGGCCGTCCATGAGCGTCGTGCGCCGCTCCTCGGTCTGCGGCGGCTCCGTCATATCCACTTGCGGCGGCGCCGGCTGCGACGGAATCGACTCGAAGTATTTCCGCACTTTCTCGAGCGTGACTTTCGTATCCACGTCGCCGACGATGCTCACGACGGCGTTGTTGGGAGCGTAGTACGTCTTGAAGAACGCGGCAACGTCGTCGACGGTGGCGGCGCTGAGATCCGCCATCGATCCGATCACGGAATGCTCGTAGGCGAAGTTCTCGTACGCGAGCTCCTCGCGGACCTCGAACGTTTTGCCGTACGGCTGGTTGTCGACGCCGAGGCGGCGCTCTTCCTGAACCGCGTTGCGTTGATTCTCGAGATTGGCCGCCGTGATGTCGAGCGAGCGCATCCGATCGGCCTCGAGGAACAACGCGAGATCCAATTGATTCGCGGGAAGGATCTCGAAGTACAGCGTCCGATCCTTGTTCGTCGTGCCGTTCATCGATCCGCCGTTCGAAAAGATCAGATGCGGGTGCTCGAGCGCGCCGACGTTCTCGGAGCCCTTGAACATCATGTGCTCGAAGAGGTGCGCGAATCCGGTGCGACCTTTGCGCTCGTCGCGCGAGCCGACGTTGTAGTTCACGGCAATCGCGAATACCGGCGCGCCGTGATCTTCGGAGATGATCACTCGGAGACCGTTCTTGAGTTTCGTGTCCGTGAATTGAAGCTTCTTGACTGGCGCCGCCGAAAGGCCGAGCACCGCGATCATGCTCAACGCCGACGCCATCAGGCCTCGTCGGATTGAAACGGGCATGGTTCCTCCTGCTGTGAAGTCAGGAGGATACTACCTAACGGCGGCGTCGATAAACGCGCCAGGGATGTGGGTCGGGCGGGTGCCGCTCCTCGGGTCCGGCCTCGAATAATCCCGAGGACAGGATCACGTCATGGCAGAGCGGTTTGCGATACACGATCGTGAGCGGCCTCGGGGCCCGATCGAGGGACGCGCGCAGGTTGGCCATCACTTGCGTCATCACCTCGCAGGGAAACGGGTTGTACATGAAGATGTGCGTGACGCGGTCATAGTCTTGGAAGGCACCGGCATTCCCGTGAATGAACCGCACGTTACGCCGCCCGAGGCGCTCTGCATTGCTGCGTGCGACGTGAACCAATCTCTCCGACAGCTCGACGCCGACGACCTCTACGAAACCGGCGCGGCTCAGCGTCAGCGCCGCGCCACCCTTGCCGCTCCCCAGATCCAACGCGACGCTTCCGGAAGGGATCTCGATCGTCTCGAACACGCGCGCGAGAATCGGTCCGCCGGAACTGTAGTGGAAATGCGCCGGGGGAAGTGCAAGGTGCTCGGTCGACTCGAACCCGAAATCGACGCCCTTCCACTTGTTCCAGAGGCGGTACCGGAGCTCTCCGACGTTGCCGCGCAAGAGAAGGCGTACGGCCTTCGTCAGACGACGAATGACGGAGCGCACCCGGAAGCCTACATCGATCACCACGCGCGCAGGCGATTCTTCTCTATGGCTGCAACGAAAGCCGTTCTCTTCGCGATCGGTCTGAGCGTCTTGTCCAGCGCGGCGGGCCAGACGCCAGTTCCTTCAGCTCTGCCGGGCGCGCTTCGCGACCACCTGAAGAGCGAGCGATTCGACGTCGTCACCTCAATCAGAGGGCTTCCGCTCGGCGTTCGCGACGAGCTGCAGAACTTGTTCGGCAGTCAGACGCTCGACATCGCCGAGCCCGGGGCCGAGTTTCAAGGCGCCAAACCGATCGTCAATTCGAAGCTGCCGATGCGTCGGCTGATCGCGGCCGGCTGCTCGATCGATCATTGCCTCGTGTACTACGAGCGCGGCGGCAGCGCCCACACGTGGCTCGTGGCGCTCTTCCATTGGACGCCGGCCAAGACGCGATTCGAGTGGGGCGGCAACGCGCGCGGCGGCATGGCTACGATCGACGAAATCCGGCGCGCCGTGCTGTCCGGCACGGTCAAAGGACCTGCGAAGTTGTGGTGATCAGAAGTAAACCGTCGCTCCAACGGTCCACATCGATCCGCCGTGCGACGGGAAGACGCGGCTCACGAACGATGAGTCATCGCCCTCGTCATCGTCCGTGAAATCGAGGAAGGTGTATCGATAGTCGGCGTGCAGCCCGGCGTGGCGGCCCATCCTGAGCTCCGCGCCGAAGCCGCCGTGCCATCCGAACTTGCGCGTGCTGACCGGTTCCTCGCCCGCGTCGCTGAGCGATTCGACCTTGCGGCTGTACCAGCCGGGGCCGCCGAGCAGGTACGGTTTGAAGCCGCCGCCGGCGAGGAACATCAGGAGCGACACCTGGATGGGCGTTTCCTTGACGCGCTCGTCGAGCAAGTCGAACGTCTCCGTCCGGCGATCGAGCGAGACTTCCAGGCCGGTGCGCGACGACATCCCCAATCGAATGTGCCCGCCGGTGAACCTCACCGAATCTTCGTCCTCGTCGGTGGGCGCATCGGTCTTCACCATCGCGATGCGGCCGCCAATCCCGAATTGCGCCCATGCGGGGGCGGCGTTCATGACGATGACGGCGGCGACACACGCAGAAACGAGCGCTCGGGCAGCGATACTCATGGAACCTCGCAAGTCTCTTGTATCGGCACGGGGCGCGGCGATCTTTAAGACCGCGCGCCGCGGCCGTTGGCCGCACTTGCTGATTGAGATGATCGCTAGGGAGCGGAGGAAATAGCTGCAATCGACCGGAGGCGGAGCGCGAAGCACCCTGCGAAAGTGCTGACGTTAATCATGGACACCAATACCGGACCAGCCCGGTATGGCCCCCAGCGATCCGCCCCCGGTCGATTGCAGCGTTGACTGAATGAAGTGAAAGCTACGTGCTACGGAACCGCAAAAAAAGCCACCTCTGCGGAACCCTGGACGGGAGGCAGGGTTCCGCAGGGTGGCCAGGCGAATCGCTTACGCGATCACCTTGATCACGACGCGCCGATTCTGCGCGCGACCGTCCTTGGTCTTGTTCTCGCCGATCGGCTTCTCTTCGCCGTAGCTGATCACGTTGATCTTGTGGAGCGGCACCTGGTGCGTTTCATACAGGTAGCGCTTCACGTTCTCGGCGCGCTCGAGGCCAAGTTTGTAGTTGATGTCCGAGGGGCCGACGTTGTCCGTGTGCCCTTCGATTTCGATGTACGCGCCGTTCGGGTTCGCCTTCAGCTGCTGCACGAGCGCGTCGATCTCCGGACCGACGTTCTCGGGCATCACCGCCTTGCCGAACTTGAAGTTGCCCTTCTCTTCGTTGAGGACGACTTCGTAGACGATCCGCTTGGCCGCCTTTTCAATGGCGTCAGCGCGTGTGTTCACCGCAGCGGCCGCGGACGCGGCGGCTTCGGCGCGGCTGCCGGCCTGGACAGCCTTGGAATCGGCGGCCGCTGCCGCCTGTCCGACCTCGCCAATCTTCGCTTCGTTGGCGCGGGTCCTCTCCTGGGTTTCCTCGAGTGAGCGAGACAGCGTGTCGACCTTGTCATTGACCTGGCCGACTTCGCCTCTCACGAATTTCTTCGTCGCGCACGCCGTGGATCCACCGAGGGCCAGCGCGAGCAACGGTACCGCCAGCACGACTTTCTTCATGATTAGACTCCTCAGTCTATGAACGCAACTACCCTTCAACCTTTGAACGCCAATTTCGTGCCGCTGGAACCGCGTTTCACCTCTCCACAGCGCTGCGCGATTCCCGTCTTCCTTCCCCACGTCCGCTTGCTCTACCTTTCTGGTTGCTTCACTCTGTTTTTTGCTTCTGCTTCCGCGGGCGGCGGCGCGCCGCCGCCCGCGTTATACCCGCTCCGCGCGCGCACGATGTGCTCGCGATCGCGCGCTCGAATCTCCAACGGCCTCCAGCCCGCCCGCGACGATGCCTCGAACGCGAGCATGTACTGGTGCCGCATCTCGCCGACGATCTGACGCGCGGCGATGCTCGTATGCGCGGGCGAGATGGCGATGAAAAGATCGCCGCCGGTCCACTTCGCCAAATCGCTCAGCCCGCTGCTCATCGAGCCCGTGCCGTAATCGCCGTTCCGCGGATCGTCCACCGGCGACATCACCGCGACGATGTAGACCGGCACGTCGATGCTGCTCGCGATGGCCGATACTTCCGGAGCCGTCAAGCGGCTCTTCGTGTCGATGCCATCGGTGAGCACGACGATGGCCGCCCGCTGCATCGCGCGTCCGTCGCCGGCCGAGGCGTTCGCAACTTCACGCGCCGTCTCGGCAATCGCGTCGTAAAGCGACGTCTGACCGAACGGCTGCTCGACTATTTCCAGTTTCGCCTCGAGACCCTTGAAGTCCTTGGTGAATCCGGAAACCCGATCGAGCTGCGTGTCGAACGCGAACAGCGCGGCCTGATCGCCAGGCTTCAGCGAGCTGAAGATGTGGCGCGCCGCCTGCCGGGCGTCGACCGCTTTGGTCCCGACCCGCATGCTTCCACTGATGTCAAAGAGCACCGCGACCCTTACGGGTCCGTCGGCTTCCGATTCAAAGCCGATGATCGGTCGCCGCTGGCCCCCCTCGACGACGATGAAGTCGTCGCGGGAGAGATCGGAAACGAAGCGACCTTTCTTGTCCCTCACCACAGCCGAGACCGACACGAGGTCGACCGCCGACTTGAACCGCGCCGGCTGATCGGCTTGCGGCGGCGCGGACGGCGGCGTGCCTTGCGCGCCCGCCGGCCCTGTCCCCAGCAGCAGCGCTGCCGAGGCTGAGGCTGTGAGGACGGCCAGACGCCTCAGCATGCGCTCAGCTATTCCAAAGAGCCTGCCATGCATGTAAGTCGTTGACTGCGTGGAAGATGACATACCTGTAGTCCCCAAAACGGTCGGTCTGTCGCGTAGAAATTACGCGATCGATGAAAACCTCGCCTGTTATTTCTACAAAAGCCGCGCCTATTCCGGACTCCCCCGATTTTGCTGATAAGATTTGCGGAAATGGCCGCGCGCACGACCTCCGCAATCCCCGTCGCCTCACGAATCGGGGGGTTCGTCTACGCAATCCGCAATATCGTGACGGAGGCCCGAAAGGTTGAGGCAGCCGGACGCAAAGTCCGATACCTCAATATCGGGGACCCCATCACCTTCGGGTTCAAGACTCCGCCGCACATGATCGACGCCGTCGAAGCGGCGATCCGCGGCGGGCAGAATGGCTACGCGCCGTCGGTCGGCATCCTGGCGGCGCGGGAAGCGGTCGCCGCCGACTGTGAACGCCGGGGAATGCCGGTCTCGCCAGACCGGGTCGTTATTACGTCGGGAACGTCGGAAGGCATCGAGCTCGCGCTCACCGCCTTGGCAGAGGCGGGCGACGAAGTGCTCGTACCTGTCCCAACCTACCCATTGTACACGGCTGTGCTCGCGAAGATCGGGGCAAAAGCCGTGTTTTATCGCACCGATCCCGCGCACGGCTGGCGCCCCGACGTCGATCATGTCCGCAGTCTGATCACGCCGGCGACGCGCGCGCTCGTCGTCATCGATCCGAACAACCCCACCGGCGCCACCTACACGCGCGACGTCCGCGAGGCCCTCGTCGAGCTCGCCGATCGACACAACTTTCCGATGCTCGCCGACGAGGTCTACGCCGATCTCGCGTACGACGGTCCGGTTCCGGCGATCGCATCGGGACATCCGGACGCGCCCGTGATCTCGTTCTCCTCGCTCTCGAAGGCGTATCTCGCGCCCGGATGGCGCGCCGGATGGATGGCTGTCGGCGGAGGCGAACGCATGGACGAGGCGCTCGCCGCGATCAAGAAGCTCGCGGATGGACGCCTCTGCGCGACGGGCCCGATGGAATACGCGATCGTCGCGGCGTTGAACGGCGACCGATCGCATCAGCACGACTTCCGCGCCGCGCTGCGCGCGCGCGCGGAGTTGACGACCGCGCGCCTGAACGCGATACCAGGGATCAGCGCCGTGGCGCCGGCCGCGGCGTTCTACTCGATGCCGCGCGTCACGCTGCCGCCCGGTAAGACCGACGCGGATTTCGTGCTCGGCCTGCTGCGCGCAACCGGGATCCTCTGCGTTTACGGATCCGGTTTCGGCACGCGTCCCGAGGATGGCTATTTCCGCGTCGTGTTTCTCGCGTCGCCGGAGGAGCTGTCCCACATCTACGACGACATCGCGGAGTTCACGCGGGAATATTTGCAGTAGGCTCAAAGCTCAGGCTCGAGCAAAGGCATTGTGATCCCTTGGCCTGAGCGTTCGTATACTCCGTTATGCCTTCGCCTTCCTCGGCGGCGGACCGGGCGCGTGACTGGATTCACACGTACACCCGCGATCTGTCCGGCGAGGACATCCAACGCCTCTTCACAACCGACACGAAGGACGCGTACGACTTCTTCGCGAAAGGCCTCGACGAAGAAGAGCTGGCGCGGGCGCCCTGGTGGAAACGCGCGGGAATTCGCTTCCGCCAGGTGTTCGTCGCGTTCACGCTCAAGCTGCCCGCCGCCCGCCGCGCGGTCTACGTTGTCGCGCTCCTCATCGCGGTGCTTGGAATCGTCCGCCTGTTTCGGGGCTTCTCGCCCGTCTCCGTTCCGGTCGGCATTCCGTTCTTTCGCGTTGCGGTCCTGCTGCCGGTCTGGGCCGACGGCACCTTCGCCCTCATCGTCAGCCTCGTGCTCGTGAATCTGCTGGTGCTGCTCGAGGTCGCCGAACGGTTGTCGTTGAAAGGCGAGCTGGAGGTCGCGCGCGAGATTCAGCTCGCGCTGCTGCCGACCGGCACGTATTCGTCGGGCGACGTAGAGATCTCCGGCGTCACGAAACCGGCGAACACAGTGGGCGGCGATTTCTACGACGTGCTGCCGCAATCCGATGGACGCATCGTCGTCACGCTCGGCGACGTCGCCGGAAAAGGCAGTCCGGCGGCGTTGCTGATGGCGCTGTTGCTCGCCGCGCTGCGCACGCTCGTCGAGGAGCGGCTCGCGCCGCCCGAGCTCGTCGGCCGGCTCAACATTCAGATCTGCAAACACAGTCCGGCGTCGCGGTTCATCACGCTCGTTTACGCGCTCTACGATCCGGCGAGCGGCAAGCTGACGTATGTGAACGCAGGCCAGAATCCGCCGCTCATCAGGCGGCGGAGCGGAAAGTTCGATCGCCTCGAAGGCACGGGGATCGCGTTGGGACTGTTCGAGCACTCTGAATACGGCGCGGCTGAGGTCGTGCTCGAGCCGGGGGATCTGCTCGTCTTCTATAGTGATGGGATCACCGAGGCGGAAGATCCGTCAGGACAGCCGCTCGAAGAGAGCGGGCTCGAGCTCATCCTCGAACGGGTCGCGGACCGACCGCCGTCGTCTATCGCGACAGAGGTGGTGGCCGCCGTTCACGAGCATGCACGCCGGCCGCGGTTCGCTGACGACTTGACGATTCTGGTACTGAAGCGGGGCCATTCGTCACAGGACTCCCGAGATTCCCTTCCCGGGGTCTAATATGTGACCATCATCCATGGGCCCGCGGCTTCTTCTGGCGCTCGCGTGTCTGCTCGCCGCGCAGCCGGCGTCGGCTCAACCGCCGTCTCCGCCTGACGCGATCGAGAAGCTCGTCGCCCGCCTCGAGCAGGCGCTGACCAACGGCGACCGTTCCGCGCTGCTCGCGCTCGCCGTCCGCGACACCGACGCCTCGACCCTCGACGAGTTCGCTTCCGCCGCGGGCACGAAGCCCACGCGCCTCGTCATCAAGGAACGCGATCGACAGACGACCGAGGGCGGCAAGCGGCAAGTGCTGCTCGAGGTGTTCGTCGAGCACGGCATCGAAGGCGCGCTCTCGACGTGGCATCTCGATCTCCGGCCGCCCGGGCCGAAAGCCAATCCCGATGATTGGAAGATCGAGCGCCTCGAGCCGGTGTCGAACGTCTCCGGCTTGTATCGCCTCCTTTTGAATGCGTCGAAGCAATTCGACGTTCGCAACCTCGTGGTGACCGGCACGGATCTGACGATCGAGCTGGCGTCGGGCACGGCGTTCGTCTCCGAGATCCCCGACGGGCCGACCGCGGTCGTGCTTCTCGGCCGCGGCCGCATGAAGTTCGCGCCGCCCGACGAATCCGAGCGTTCGCAGATTCGAATCTTCTCCGGCGCCGACGATCTCCAGTCGGAGTTCGACGCGGCGTTCATCCGCGTGCGGCCCGCGGAGTTCGAGTCGAAGTTCAAGCCCGAATCGCTGGTCTCGCGGTCGGTTGCGGCGGTGGACCTGCGCCGCGCGTCCGAGGTGTTCGACGAGTATTTGGGACGCACGCTCCAGCTCGACCTCACCGATCTCAGCCGCGATCGCTGGTCGCTCGTTCCCTCTGCCGGCGATCTCATCGCCGAAGTCCGCACGAAGCGGTTCGGCAGCCTCACCTACGCGCGGTCCGGAAGCGAAGCGGAAGACATCACCGTTTTCGATCGGCGCCGCCGTCGAAACATCTCGCTCTACGCGTCCGCCGGAAAGCTCGCGTCGCGCGGCCGCTTCTACAGCGAAGACGATCTCGTCGACTACGACGTCCTCGCGTACGAGATCGACGCGACGATCTCGCCCGATCGCTACTGGATCAACGGCACCGCGAACATCCGCTTCAAGGTCCGATCCGGCGCGATGACGACGATGACGCTGAAGCTGGCGGAGGCATTGACGGTGCGAGGGGTGTACGCGCCGGGCGCGGGGCGTCTGCTGCACCTGCGCGTCGTCAACCAGAACAACCTGATCGTGAACCTGCCGAATCCGCTCTTCCGCGACAACGAGTTCACGCTGTCGATCGTCTACAGCGGACGGCTCGAGCCGAGCGAAATGGATCGCGAGGCGATCTTCCTCGGACAATCGCAGCAGGAGCAGCGCGAGATCACGACGATTCCGCTCGAGCCGCGATACATCTACAGCAACAACTCGTACTGGTATCCGCAGTCCACGGTCAGCGACTACGCGCTCGCGACGGTGCGCCTCACGGTGCCGAACGAATTCGACGTCGTGGCGAGCGGCATGCAGGCAGGACCGCCGCGCGCGGCGACTCCCGCGCCAGGCGGACGCGCGCAAAAGACGTTCGTGTTCCAGAACGACCGTCCGGTGCGCTATCTCTCCTGCGTCATCAGCCGGTTCAACCAGGTGTCGACGACGCCGATCAACATTCGCGCGGCGTCTGGATCGTTTGGCGATCCGCGCGTCGTGATTCCCGAGCCTGGCAGCGCGTCGTCCGCCGCGCCGGAGCCGACGCACACGCCGGCCGTCGATCCGGCCGCCGACGATCGAAAGCTCGCGCTGACGGTGAAAGCCAATCCTCGTCAAGTCGGCCGCGCGCGATCGCTCGCGGAGCAGACGATCACGATCCTCCAGTTCTACGCGTCGATCATCGGTGAGTCGCCGTATCCGGCATTCACGCTGGCCGTCACCGAGAACGAGCTGCCGGGCGGACACAGTCCCGCGTACTTCGCGGTGCTGCACCAGGTGCTGCCGAATCAGCCCGTGGTGTGGCGGAACGATCCCGTCAACTTCGAGAGCTTTCCGTCTTTCTATCTCGCGCACGAGCTCGCGCACCAATGGTGGGGCCAGGCCGTTGGCTGGAAGAACTATCACGAGCAGTGGTTGAGCGAAGGCCTCTCGCAGTACTTCGCCGCGCTGTACGCGGAGAAGGAGCTCGGACCGAACGTGTTCGACACGGTGATCCGCCAGATGCGCCGATCGGCGATCGACACGTCGCCGCAGGGGCCGATCTACCTCGGGTACCGGCTCGGACACATCAAAGGCGATCGGCCCGTGTTCCGCGCGCTCGTCTACAACAAGGCGGCGATGGTCGTCCACATGCTGCGGCGGCTCGTCGGCGACGACCCGTTCTTCTGGGGCCTGCGGCGGTTCTATTCGGAGTGGCGATTCAAGAAGGCGGGAACCGACGACCTGCGCGTCGCGATGGAAGCGGCGACCGGAAGGAACCTCGCGCCGTTCTTCGACGCGTGGATTCACGGGGCGGCGATCCCGCGGCTCACGTTCACGTATCGATCGCCCGACGTCAACAACATCATCGTGAAGTTCGATCATCGCGGCGACGTGATGCCCGTTCCAATCACCGTCACCATCAGCTACATGAACGGCGAGTCGCAGGACGTCGTCGTGCTCGTCACCGAGAAGAGCGTCGAGCGAACGATCGCGTTGAAGCCGAAGGCGGGCGCGGTCAGGCGCGTCGAGGCCAACGCGGACAACGCCGCGTTGGTCGAGATCGAACGAACCGGATCCTGATCAGGGTAGATAGATCGCCGCGACGCGCGGCTCGCCGTTTCTCTCGAACGGCTCGAAGACGAGAATGAACTTCGAGCCCGAGTACTCGTAGAAGCGCGTCAGCCGCTCGCCAAGACTTCCGCGATCGACTTCTTGACGTCCGCTCTCCGCCGCGCGGCCCAAGCGCGCGGCAACGACCGACACGGTCTCGCCCACTCTGATTTCTTTGCCGTCGAGGAACGGCAGCACGGGAACCGACACGGCGCGCTCGGGGACTGCCGCCGGAATGCTCGCGACGATCGGACGCGCCGCGGGCGTGGCGCGCGCGGTCGCGGGAATGGGCCGCAGCTCGCGCAGGACCATCAGGCCGACGCCAACAGTCGCGAGCAGGAACGCCGCGGCGACAACCCACTCGAATACCGGAGCGAACCGAATACGCGGGCGGACACGGAGCGCGTCCATACGGGCCTCCCCTTTTGGGTTGAGGGCCGGTGAGAAGAACCCCACTGTAGGTCGACCATGGGGGCAAGTCAAGTCCATCCCGTGAAAACTTCTGCATGCAAAAAGGGATATAGAATTAGTGACTTATGGACACCGTTTCCCTCACGATTGACGGCCGGACGGTCACGGCCGAGAAGGGCAAGACCGTCTTGCAGGCCGCGATCGAGGCCGGCATTCGAGTTCCCTATTACTGCTATCACCCCGGCCTCGGAATCGACGGATCCTGCCGCGTCTGCATCGTTAAAATCGAGAAGATGCCGAAGCTGCAGACGTCGTGCTCGACCCCTGTCGCCGAGGGCATGGTCGTCCATACACAAGCGCCGGATGTGATCGAGGCGCGAGCCAGCGTGTTCGAGTTCCTCTTGATCAATCACCCGCTCGACTGTCCCGTGTGCGACAAGGGCGGCGAGTGTCCGCTTCAAGACTTTTCCTACAGCTTCGGACCGAACGAGAGCCGGATGGAATTCCCGCGGCGTGTGTTCGACGGCGAAGGCGTGAAGGCCGACGTCGACTTCGGACCGACGCTGATGCTCAACAGAAACCGCTGCATCCTCTGCACCCGCTGCGTCCGCTTCATGCGCGAGGTCGACAGCGACGCGCAGATCAACATCGTCGATCGCGGGTACGGCAGCGAGATCGCGACGTTCCAGGAAGAGGGCGTGCACTCGCTGTTGTCGGGCAATCTCATGGACGTGTGTCCGGTCGGCGCGATCACGACGCGCGATTATCGATTCAAGGCGCGGCCGTGGGACAACCCCGAAGCGGTCGACACGATCTGCACGCTCTGCGAGAAAGGCTGCAACACGACGGCGTGGCTCAAGGCGAAGCCGGAGTGGGCGAAGGGTGCACGGCTCGCGCGCATGACGCCGCGCTTCAATCCCGACGTCAACGGTTATTGGATGTGCGACATCGGCCGCTTCGACTACCACTGGATCGAAGGCGACGAGCGGCTGCAGCGTCCGTTGTTGAAGAACGCGACAGGAGCGCACGAGCCCGCAGGATGGGACAAGGCGCTCGCGACAATCGCCGACCGCGTTGCCACGTCCGATGGCCCATCGTCATTGCGCTTCCTGATCTCCGCGCACGCATCGCTCGAGGAGCTCGCCGTGCTCGGTCGTGTGGGCGGCGCGTTCTCGCTCGCGGAAGAAGCGGTGGCGATCACATGGCGGAAGCGTGAAAAGCCGCAGCCGCCGGACACGAAGTTCAAGGTGCCTCCGGTCGACGCGCCGAACCTGACGGGCGCGCGCGATCTCGGCTTTCCCGTCAACGCGAACGCGAGCGGCGACGCCGACCTCTCCGCGTTGAGACGCGAGGTCGAAGCGGGCCGCGTCAAGGCGCTATACGTGTTCGATCCCGGCCCCGCCGGTTCGCTCGGCGACGTCGCGTGGCTGATTGCCGCGCGGCAATCGGGAAAGCTGCCGCTGTTGATCTTCCACGGGGTTCTCCTGACGGATCTCGCGAAAGCGGCGGACGTCGTGCTGCCCGGCGCATCGTGGGTCGAGAAAGATGCGTCTTATGTGAATATGGATGGCCGGCTGCAGGCCGCGGCCCGGGCGATGGCGCCTCCAGGAGAAGCGCAGGAAGATTGGAAGATCTTCTCGGACGTCGCGCTCGCATTGGGCGCGGCGGTGACCTACCCGAGCAGCGCCGACGTTCGCGCCGAGCTCGCGTCCGCGCTCGCGGGCAACCCGCGATATCAAGGACTGTCGACGATGACGTTCGCCCGCCCCGTCGCGGCCCGAACCTGGCTGGAGGCATCGAATCCCTCGGAGCGCTGGAAGTGGGATTTCATGTTCCAGGACCTGCCGCCCGTCAAGTTCGAAGGGCGCCACGGCCTCTCGACGCTCTTGAGCGTGATTCCGTTGAAAGAAAAACAGCCTTAACGTGGGCGACAACGTCACTCTCATCACGGCGTTCGGCGCGGGGTTCCTCTCCTTCATATCGCCGTGCGTTCTGCCGCTGATTCCCGGCTATCTGTCGTTCGTGTCGGGCGTTTCTCTCGAGGAGATGCGGGACGATGCGGCGCGGGCGGCCCGGCGGCAGGTCGTCGTGTCGTCGCTCGCGTTCATCGTCGGATTCTCGCTCGTCTTCATCGCGCTCGGCGCGACCGCCAGCGTGATTGGGAAGTTCCTCTTCCGGAACGAAGGGATCCTCAACAAGGTTGCGGGCGTGCTCGTGATCGTGTTCGGCCTCCACACGATGGGCGTGTTCCGCATTCCGTTTCTCGAGACGGAGAAACGGATGAAGGCCGGAGCCAAGCCGAAGTCGTTGATTGGCGCCGTGATGGTCGGAATGGCGTTCGGGTTTGGTTGGACGCCGTGCATCGGACCGATTCTCGCCGGCATTCTGGTGCTTGCGGGACGCCAGGACACCGTTCTTGAAGGTGTCCTGATGCTGGCGGTCTATTCGGCCGGTCTGGGCGTTCCGTTCCTGCTCACCTCGATCGCGATCAACACGTTTTTTGCCGCGTCGAAGCGGATCCGCCGGCACTATCACGCAATCGAGCTCGCGTCGGGAGCGCTCCTCGTCGGCATCGGCCTGCTGCTCTTCACGAATCAGATGACGGTGATCGTCCGCTACCTCACACCGTACTTGCCCGTCTTCTAGCGCACTTTCACTTTCAGGGCCCCCGGCTCGATCGAGACGTTCAGCCGGCCATCGGTCGTTCCCGTTTCGCCGTCAACGTGATACTCGATCGGACGGTTCGACTCGACCGTGGCCGAGCGCACCGATCGCAGAATCATCCGCGGCACCCGCTCGATCGAGCCCAGCGCGAGATGGCGGGCGTGCAGAAACCTGGACACCACCGAGCGGTCTTCGACGATGCACGCCTCGAGAAGGCCATCGTCCAGTCGAGCCTGAGGAGCGATTCGCATTCCCATGCCGTACTCGCGTCCGTTCGCGAACGCGATCAGCAGCGCCTTCACCGACGTCGGCCGGGGCTCGCCGTCGAGCGTGACCGTATATTCCGCTCCCGTATAGCGGCAACCCTCGCGCACGCCGATGATCACGTATGGCAGCGGTCCGCGGCGCCCGCGCGAGCGCTGATTGAACAGGTGCGCGATGTGTGCGTCGATGCCGATCCCGGCGACGTTGAAGAACGGGCGATCGTTCAGCTTTCCCATGTCGACGGCCATCGTGCGGCCGTCGAACGCGGTTGCGAGCGCGTCCCGTGGATCGCGGGAGACGCCGAGCGCGGCCGCGAGGCCGTTGCCCGATCCGGCTGGAACGAGACCGAGCGGCGTCGCGCTGCCGGCGAGACCCGCGCCAACTTCGTTCACCGTGCCGTCGCCGCCCCACACGATTACGAGATTGGCACGATCGCTCGCGGCTTGCGCGGCCATCTCGCGCGCGTGACCCGCGTGTTCGGTCAAATGCACTGAGCCGTCGAGCCGACGACGACTGAGCTCGTCGCGGATCATCGCGACGCGCGCGGACGCGATCGCAGGATCCATTCCCGCGCCCGACATCGGATTGACGATCGCGACGATACGCATGATGCGAGAGTGATCGCTGATGCTATAGTAACGTCTGTCGGATGCCGATCTCTCCTGCGCACGCGACACACTAAATGCACAACCGCGCCGCTCGCTTGGTCCTGCTCGTTCTGTTCCTCGCGGCATTGTCGACGTCGGCGTATTTGTTTTGGAGAGCGGAGTCGCAAGCGTCGGCTGCGGCGCAGCAGGCGTCCGCGTTCGATGCTGCGGCGCGATCGGCGGAGCGCGCGCTCGTCGAGGTGCGCGCGTCGCAGCGCGGCTACGTCGCCGCCGGTCAGGGTGGAGATTTTTGGACCGGCCGAGTCTCGCACTCCGTCGATGCCCTACGTACGTCGATTGCGGCGCTGAGGACCGAAGCCATCGACGCGACGGCGAAGACCACACTCGATCGCGTCGTTGCGGCGCTCGACGATTTCATGCGCGTCGACAAGCGCGCCGTCGAGTACGTGCGGCGCGATCAGCGGCTGCTCGCGTCGGACGTGATCTTCGCCGATGCGCAAGAATTCACGGACGCCGCGCTGGCGTCGCTCGAGCAGGCACGCACGGCCGAGCTCGCGGCGCGAGCCGATACCATCGACGTCACCCGCCGCCGCGGTGTCTTCGCGATCACCTCGGGCGCGGCCGCCGCAATATTGATCGTGCTGCTCCTTCTGCCGCAGCCAAATCCGCCGCGCGTGGCCGCGGCGCCGGCGCCAACGCCAGCGGAGCGGTCCACGCCATTGCGCCTCAATCCGCCGCGCCGGGTGGAACAGACCACCGTGGTTGCCGACGATAAGGCGTGGAGCCCGCCGCACCAGACGCCTGTGCAGGCGGAAATGGCACCCGTGCAGCCCGTCGATCCGGTGTCGCCGCCCGCTGAGGCACCGGTTGAGACAGCGGCTGCGGCCGGGGCCGCAACCGATTTCACCGGTGTGGCCTCCCTCTGTGTCGACCTCGCGCGCGTCGTGGACACGCGCGCGCTGCCGTCATTGCTCGATCGCGCCGCGACGCTGCTCGACGCGTCGGGCATCATTCTTTGGATCGCGGATCCGGATGGCAACGAGCTGAACCCGATCTTCGCGCAGGGCTATCCGCAGCAGTTGGTGAACAGGTTGGGAACGATCCCGCGCAACGCGGAGAACGCGACCGCCGCGGCTTTCCGGACGTCGCTACTTCAGACGGTGATGGCGGACAAGATCTCCGCCGGCGCCATCGCCGCGCCGATCGTGACGCCGGCCGGCTGCGTCGGCGTGATGGCCGCCGAGGTCCTTCACGATTCGGAGCGGCAGAACATGAAGCTCGCCGCGGCCACGATCGTGGCCGCGCAGCTCGCGACGCTGGTAGGACCGCCGGCCGCCCGCAACCACGCAAAGACGGCCGGCTAGTCCTTCCCCTTTAGAGAATCGTTCGACCCGTAGGCCGCCTCGGCGACTGAAGATCGATCTTTCCCTTCAACGTCATCGTCTTCTTGTCGCGCACGACGTTCAGCGTGAACTCGTCGCCGTCCTCGAGACTCTGCGCCCGCCGCCGGAGATCCGCCGCGCTGTTCACCGCGCCGCCATTGATCGACGTGATGACGTCGCCGGCTCTGACTCCCGCCTTGCTCGCCGCCGAGTTGTCGTTCACGGTCGTCACGAGGACGCCGTCCTTCGTGCCGAAGTACTCCGCGAGCTGTGTCGAGAGCTCGTCGACCATGATGCCGAGCCGGCCCGCGCCCGTGAGCGCGAACATCTTCGGCAGGATGTCGACGCTCTTGACCGCCGGCGCCGGCACCTTTCGCGGCGACAAGAGATCGAGGCGATCGAAATACCCGACGCTGCCGCCGTCGCGGGGCTGCACGTTCAACGTCACGCGCTGGCCGTCGCGCTGCACGGCGGCCTGCACCGATCGTCCCGGCGCGGTTTCCTGAACGAGCCGCGTGAACTGCCGCGTGCTCCTCACCCGCTCGCCGTCGAACTCGACCACGATGTCGCCGTTCTTGAACCCGGCTTTCGCGGCCGGACTGTCCGTTTCGACCTCGTCGATCTTCACGCCCATCGTGCCCTTGCCGCCCTTGAGCTCCTCGTCCGAGAGATCGCGAATCGTGACGCCGATCCGCGAGGTCGATCCGCTGAACACGCGCACCGCCTGCTCCAACTCCGGCGTCCACGCGTCCGCCAACTCGAAACTCTGCACCCACTCGACCGAGGGCGGCTCGATTACCCACGCGTTTCCCCTCTGTTCGTTCGTCCCCGGACCTATTGTCGCCGCGCCCAGCATCGCCGTCGCCGCGGATGCGGCTATCCAACCCGTCATGTGTGTGTCTCCTTGAAAGACGCGGATTACGCCGATGACGTCGAGCACGCGTCCGATCCGCGTGATCCGCGTCCGATCCGCGAGATCCGCGCGTGATCCGCGAGATCCGCGTCTGATCCGCGTCTGATCCGCGTGGTCCGCGTCTGATCCGCGAGATCCGCGTTGATCCGCGTGATCCGCGTGATCCGCGTGATCCGCGTCATGAGGAAGACGCGACGACTTTCGAAAAGGTTGTCCGCGCCGTCCCGGCTTGAGGTCAGTCGGTGTCCGCGCGATGGGACGGCCGCCGCGTCCGATCGTCGAAAACACGCGGGTTTACGCGGGTACGCGATTTGATGCTGGTCGAGTCGGTCGCGCGGAATCAACGGGGTGCGTTAACTCAGGCAGGCGCTGGCATCGCCGCATCCCGTCGCAAGGCAAACCGATTTCGCGCGGCCTTTCGTGTCTTTATTCGATGTGGATTTCTATTTTCGATGAGGACGCCCATGACTTTCTCGACTCGCCTCGCGGCGCCGCTCGTGGCGGTGATGCTGCTCTCGGGCTGCGCGTTGACGGCCAGGCACGCGACGGTTCAAGAGCTCAAGTACAACCCGGGGCGTTATCAGAATCGCACCGTGTCGATCGACGGCGTGGTGACGAGCTCGTGGGGGGTTCCCCTCGTCCCGTTCAAGCTCTATAAAGTGAACGATGGAACCGGAGAGGTCACGGTCGTCGCGCGAGGCGGCCGCACGCCCACGCGCGGCGCACACGTTCGCGTCCGCGGCAGGGTCAACGAGATCGGAACGTTCGGTGGATCGAGCGTCGGCCTCCATATCGAGGAGACCGACTTGGACTTCAGGCGGTGATGCGAACCACCACCGCCGTCATGTCGTCGTTGGGTGGCGCATCGCCCCGCCACTCAGCGACGGCTTGAGAAATCGCGTCGACGATCTTCTTCGCCGGCAGCTCTCTCGATCGCGCGACCACGTCGACGAGGCGGCTCGCGGTGAATTCCTGCCCCAGCTCGTTCATCGCTTCGAAGACGCCGTCCGTGCAGAACACGTAGATCTCTCCCGCCTGCAGCGCGAACGACAGCTCGTCGTACGTCGATCCTGAAAACGATCCGAGCGGCACGCCCGGCAGCTCGATCTGCGAGCACCCCTCCGCGGAGCATCGCACCGGATACGGCAGCCCCGAGTTCGCCATCGTCATCGTCCGCCGCTTCAAGTCGAAGATCGTGTAGCAGAGCGTGCAGTAGTACTCCTCGAGCTGGCGTTGATGGAGGATCGTGTTGATCGAGGCGAGCACGTCGGCCGGGCTCGAACGCTCTGGCAAATAGCGGCGGCGGAACGTCCGTCCGCGAACGAGCTCCGCAGCGAACGCGCTGTAGAGCGCAGCCGGCACACCCTTGCCGGACACGTCGCCGACCGCAACGACGAGCGTGTTCGACTCGGGCGCGAGATAGTCGTGGAAATCACCGCCGACCTCCCTCGCTGGATCGAATGACGCGGCGACGTCGACGCCTTTCAGCCGTCGCGGCGGCTCGGTCGGCAGCAGCGCGATCTGTACGCGCTGCGCGAAGCGGACTTCCTTTTCGAGCCGGGCTTCGTTCGCGCGCAGCTCTTCGTACAGACGTGCGTTCTCGATCGCGACGGCGGCCTGGCTCGCCAGCAGCGTCAAGATCTCGACGTCACGCTTCGAGAAGGCATCGAGCTCCGGGCTCTCGAGATCGAAGACGCCGATGCAGCGATCTTTGATGAGCATCGGGATGACGAGCTCCGATCGAACGTCCTGCACGACGCGAATGTAGCGCGGGTCCTGCGCGACGTCCGAGACCAGCACGGCCTCCCGATGGAGCGCCGCATAGCCGACGAGCCCTTCGCCGAGCTTGACGCGCGGCATGACGGTGTTCTCGCCGAAGTGCACCGCGAGCTTGATCTCCAGCTCCTCGTCCTCGTTCAGCAGCAGGATGCCGAACGTGCGGTAATCGATGATGCGCTTTGTCAACTGCGCGATGCGCGCGAACAACTGATCGAGATCGAGAACGGACGCCACCTCGTAGCTGATCTCGGCGAGCGTTTCGAGCGCG
>DATBJJ010000081.1:0-63369 GCA_036556425.1 Vicinamibacterales bacterium | reverse complement strand
TCGGCGCCGCCGCCGGTCATCGCGGCGCATCGATCCGTGTTCGCGAACACGAACGGCAGCTCGGCGCAGTGAAACGCGCGCGGCCGTCCGTCGAGCACCGGCGTCTGCCACTGGAACCAATAGAGATAGACGGGAGCGCCGTTTTGCTGCGCCTTCAGCGTCGCCTGCGCGACGGCGTTCATGCGCGCGGTCAGTCCGGTCGATCGCGAGAGCAGCTCGTACGGCGACGCCTTCGGGTACTTGCGCTCCAGCACCGCCAGCAGCGCCGCCGCCTTGTCGCCGCGCTGATCGGCGAGCCGTTTCTTCATGTCATCCGCCGTCATCGTGTCGAGCGACGGATCGCCGGCCTGAATGCTGTTGCCGAACTCGTTCTGCACGGTGCCGATCATCAGCGGCACGGCCGCGGAGTGCTCCGGCGCGGCGGGATCCCACGCATGCCGCGGCAGCGACGCGCCGTCCACCGTCGGCGACCAGTTCAAACCGCCGCCGGTCCCCGGTGCCGGCGCGACCGGCTGCAGCTTCTGCCGCGCGCGAAGCCCGGCCTGAATGATCGACTCGACCGGCACTTCCTGAAGACGGTCGATCGCGTCCTTCGACAACGAGAGCTCTTGGAGCGTCGCGGCGGCGAGCGCCGCGGATCGCTCCGGCGTCGTCTGCCGCAGGCTCGATCCGCTCTGAATCACCGCGCGTTGGAAGAGCCCCTTCGCCGCGGGCATTCCCATCAGCGTCGAGATCTTCCCGCCGCCTCCCGACTGGCCGAACACGAGAACCTTCGACGAGTCGCCGCCGAACCTGCCGATGTTGTCGCGCACCCACTCGAGCGCCGCGATGAGATCGAGCTGTCCGAGATTGACGGCGTCGCGCCACTTCTCGCCGTACTGCTGCAGGTTCATGTAGCCGAGCGGACCCAGGCGGTGGTTGAGGCTCACGACGACGACGTTGCCGCGGCGCGCGAGGCTCTCGCCGTCGTACATCCGCAGCTCGTTCGATGATCCCGACGTGTAGCCGCCGCCATGGATCCACACGAGGACCGGCCGCCGCGTCGCGTCGGACGTGGACGGCGTCCACACGTTGACGCGCAGGCAATCCTCGCCGGGCTGGCCGTCGTCCCACTCGAACATGAAGGCTTCTTCATCGCGCGACCAGCCGACGCGGCGCCCTTCGGGCACGTGGAACGGCTGGGGACACGCGAACCCGAGCGCCATGCAGCTCCTGACCCCGGCCCACGTCGCGGCCTTCGCGGGCGCCATGTATCGGCGCGCTCCCGCCGTCGACGCGGCGTACGGAATCCCCTTGAAGGCGAGGATGCCGTTCCGCGAGAAGCCGCGGATCTTGCCGCATTCGATCTCGACGATGTTGCCGGCCGTGGGAGCGACGATGGCGCGCGACACGGCGGCGGGCGTCTGCGCGGCGACGTCAGCGCGGCCGCCGATGAACGGCACCGCGGCGGCGCCGGCGGCAAGGCTCGCGGCGGACGTGATCCATTCCCGGCGGTCGATGCCGGGACGCGGCTTCGCAGGCTTCTTTGCAGGCATCGCTGACTCCATTTGACGCTGATTACGCAGATCGCGCCGATGACGCGGATCGGCAGAATCCGAATCTACCCGGGGATTCTGAGCAATTTGTGCGCGTTGCCCCACACAATCTTCTGAAAGACGTCTGCCGGCGCGGATCGTTTCAGCAGCCCCAACGTCTCTCGCGCGACGCACTTGCCGGCCATCCGCGAGGCGGACGGATTGTTGTTCTGGCTGACGCCTCCGCCGTGCCCGTCGCTGCAGGCGCAATCGCTGCCGAAGATCAGCTTGCTCTGATGTCGCTTCAGGAAGTCCGCCGTGAACTCGGGGTCGCGCGACATGGCGTTGTTGCCGGAATTCGCCGCCATGTCCGCGAACAGATTCGGGTAGTCGCCGAGCCATTTGTCGGTCACGCCGCCGCGCTTGATCGGACCCGCCGGATACGCGGCCTCGTTCTGATAATCCGCGCTCACGTTCGCCCAGAACGCGTCCGCATGTCCGATGAACGTCGTCTTCGGATACGCCTTCAGGATCGACTCGAACGTCTTCGCGTAGCCCGTGCTCCACGTGCCTTCGTTCGGGAAGTGATCCACTTCCTGGAAGTGAATCAGGATGGGCACGCGCAGTTCGGCGGCGAGCGCATACACTCGGCGCAGCTCCGGACCGTCGGCGGCGACGTGGAATTTCACCTCGCCGAACCCTTGCGCGCCGTCCTTCACGGCCTGCGTCAAGACCTGTTCGGCGTCAGGCCGCGTCACGTCATAGCTGTTGAACCAGATGAAACGGTTCGGCGCGGCGGCCTGCAGCGCCTTCACCTGCTCGAGGGCCGCGCCGCGCGTGAGGAGGTTCGCCTTGGTGATGCCGGCGCCGTCGAGATGCGCGAGGTTGTTCGCCGGCTGTTGCCGAAGATGGAAGTGAAGATCGAAGACGGGCGAGCCCCATTCGTTCGCGGGATTCTGCCGCGCGAGCGCCGGAGAAACAGCGGCGGCCGCAATCGTCCCGAGGAATTCGCGGCGGTTCATCAGAACTCTCCTAGTCTGCCGCCTGCGTCCAGACGGCCGGCTTCCAATCCGGATCGAAGATCACGTAGCGCTGAAGCGCGGATCTCCGAAGCGGGGAAAGGTGTCGAGCTGCAACGCATCACCCGAACGTCAGGCGCGCGCCTTTGCGATGGACGCGCGGCCGCGCCGCTGGGGGCGCGGCGGCTTGACGGGCGCGGACCGGAACGCCGCCGTCAGGAACGGCACCAAGTGACGAACCGTTGCATCGAGGTCGCCTGGATCGCAGCGGCCGCGCGAGAACGCCTTGATCCGCTGCGGGCTGCTCGCGGAGTAGTAGATCGTGCCGAGCATGAAGTGAAAGCGCCAGAGCATCTCGTCGGGCGGAAGCCCCGGTAGACACTCACGCAGCGCCGCGACGAACGTGCGGCTCGATTGATCGAAGTTGTCGGCGACGAGCTGCTCCAGCAGCGGCGCGTCTTCAGCGGCAAGCATGGCGCGCAGGCGTGAGAACTGATTCTGGCCGCCGCGGTCCTGAATCTCCGCGAGAGCCGGCCGGACGAACGCCTCGATCACGGACTCGAGCCGCAGCCCCGCGCGACGCGCCTCGGCGAGGAGCCGCAGCCGCTCGCGGTTCAGCGTCGTGCAGTGTCGCCGATAGACTTCGGCGACCAGTCCGTCCTTGCCGCGAAAGTAATAACCGACGAGCGACCAGTTGACGCCGGCCTCGGCGGCAATCATCCGCACCGACACGCCCGCGAAGCCGCGCCGGGCGAACAGACGCTCGGCCGCCGACAGCAGTTGCTCGCGCGTCTCGGACGGCGCGCGCTCTGGCGTCCACTCGGAGGCCGATCGGGGAACGGTGGCCACGGCGGCATGATACAACCGGATTGCACAGCCGTTCAATTGGCTCATACAATGTCCACTTTCTCTTTCGTGGAGGAGTCCCGTATGAAGTCGATCGTGTTGACGATGTCGATGCTGGCGGTCGCGGCGTCGGCCGGAGCACAGCAGTCGCGAGCGGCGCAGCCGCACGTGCACGACGAGATGCAGACGGCGCCGGCGCAGCCGCCCGCTCCCGGCGGCGGCCGCGGCGGCCCGCAGATCGAGGTGCCGTGGAACGACGCGCTTCCGCCGGGTACTGCGGACCACGCGGCGCGCGCGTTGAAAGAATCGAGCCGGCACGGCGAATGGGCCGACATCAAGCTTGCCGACGGCGGCGTGCTCAAGAGCTGGGTCGTCTATCCGGAGCGCGCGCAGAAAGCGGGCGTAGTGCTCGTGATCCACGACATCCGCGGCATGTCCGATCTCGCGCGCGCGATGGGCGATCAGCTCGCGCAAGACGGCTTCATCGCGATCGTGCCGGATTTCCTCTCCGGCAAGGGTCCGAACGGCGGCGGCACGGAATCGCTCGGACAGGAAGTCGGCAAGACGATCCAATCGCTCACGCCTGCCGACGTGATCGCGCGCTTGAACGCGGCGATGGACTACGGAAAGAAGCTGCCCGCCTCGAACGGCAAGACGGGCGTGATTGGCTTCTGCTGGGGCGGCGCGCGCAGCTTCGGCTACGCGGCAGCCCAGCCCGCGCTCAACGCCGCGGTCGTCTACTACGGCGACGCGCCGGGATCGTCCGACAACACGCACGAGACGACGCTCGCGAACGTCAAGGCGCCCGTGCTCGGGTTGTATGCGGGCAACGACGCGCGCATCAACGCGACGCTGCCGGGAACCGAGGCGGCGATGAAGAAGCTCGGCAAGAGCTACGAGCTCCACACCTATGAGGGCGCGGGACACGGATTCATGTTCGCGCAGGCGGGCGCGGGCGGCGCGAACTTGAAAGCCGCGCAGGAGTCGTGGCCCGTCGTCCTGCAGTTCTACAAGAAGCACCTGCAGTAGTCGCACGCGCGTGACGATCGGTGGATGCGGAATCAACGCATCCACCCGAGCTCTACCGCGGCACCGGCTTGTCCAGCGAATCCCAACCGTACGCGGCCGCGACTCGGTTCCGGATCTCGCTGACGACAATCCCGCCGCTGTCGGCGTTGGTCATGATGGCGACCCCGTAGCCTTTGCGCACGTGCGCCATCACATCGCATTGGAAGCCCCAGTTGCTCCCGCCGTGCGCGAAGTACCATCCCTCGCCGAGCTTACGCAGACCGAATCCCACCGCGTAGTCGCCGACGCCCACGGGCGTGACCATCTCGCGTGCGTTCGATGGCGAGAGCACGCGATTCGACGTGCCTTGGAGGGCACGCTGCAGCTCGATCGCGAGCCGCGCGAGATCGCTCGGCGTGGTCCAGAGTCCGGCCGCTTCGAGCTCGGGATAGACGTGCCACTTCGCATCCATCGCGGCGCCGCGGCCGTTGTGGGCGCGCGCCGCCATGCGATCGCGCTCCGGTGAGAGCGGCTGGTCGAAGCCGCTGTTGCGCATGCCGATCGGATCCAGCACGAGGCTCTTCATCAGCTCGGGGAACGCACGTCCCGTCGTATCGGTCACCGCGAGCTGGACGATCGTCACGCCGCCGCCCGAGTACTTGAATGCGGTGAACGGCGGCCGTTCGAGCAGGACCTTGCCGGTGTTCGACGGCTTCTCGCCGTTCAGGATCTGCACGACGCTCGGCACCGGATCCTTCGGGTGGTAGCCGGGAAACCCGAAGCCGTCGCCGAGCCCGGACGTGTGGCTCAAGAGCGAGCGAAGCGTGACCGGTCGATCCCGCGTGTATTCGCCGCCGGCCACCTTCCACGATTTCAGGAACGTGTTGACGTCGGCGTCGAGCGACAGCTTTCCTTCCTGCACCAACCGCATCACGCCCATCGCCGCCGTCGGTTTGCTGATCGACGCGGCCTGGAAGATCGTGTCCGTCGTGACCGGCGCACCGCTCGTGACGTCCGCGACGCCGTACGCTTTCGCCCAATGGATCTCGAAGTCCTTGATGACCGCGACGCTGACGCCCGGCACGCGCATCTTTTCCATCAACTGCGCGAGCGCGAGACCGTCGTAGCCCTGCCGGTCCGGTACTTGTTTCGCCTCGATGCGCGCCTGGATCGCCGCGGGCGACGTGTCCTCCGGCGCGGTCGCCGCGGGACGCGCGGATTCGTATCCGTGGATCATCGCGGCGAAGACGGCAACGAACGTCAATGCGTATTTCATGCGGTCCGCTCCAGAAGTTGACTGAGTCGCCCGTACGGTATCACGGCCGATCCTCGCGGCTCGTGTTGCACGTTTGCGACGAAAATCAAAGAGCGCGCGCTACCGCGGCGCTTTTTCCATCGCCTCGCGAACGCGCGGGGCGACGTCTCGCCCGATGAGATCGATGCTCTTCATCAACGCCGCGTGAGGCAGCGTGCCGGCGCTGTATTTGAGGTTGAAGCGCGAGAGACCCAGGTAGCGCGCGGTCTCGATCATCTTCGCCGCGACGGTCTGCGGCGAGCCCACGTAGAGCGCGCCGTGCGGGCCCGCTTCGCGCTCGAACTGCGCACGCGTGGCGGGCGGCCAGCCGCGCTCGCCGCCGATGCGGTTGATCATCGTTTCGTAGTGCGGCCACAGCTCGCTCTTCGCCTGATCGTCGGTCGCCGCGACGTGTCCAGGTGAATGCACCGCGATCGGCAAGGACGGCTGCCCGAACTTCTCGAGCGCCTGGTGATACAGGTCGACGAAGGGCTTGAAGCGCACCGGATTGCCGCCGATGATCGCGAGCGTCAGCGGGAGCCCGTACCGCGCCGCGCGCACGACGGATTCGGGGCTGCCACCGACGCCAATCCACGTCTTGAGCGTTCCCTTCTCGATTGGCGGATAGACGATGGCGTTCGAGAGCGCCGCGCGAGTCGTGCCGCTCCACGTGGCGGGACTTCCCTTCAGCAGCTCGACGAACAGCGACAGCTTGTCCTCGAAGAGCTCCTCGTACTGAGAGAGGTCGTAGCCGAAGAGCGGATACGACTCCGTGAACGAGCCGCGTCCGAGAATCACTTCCGCACGCCCGTTCGACAACCCGTCGAGCGTCGAGAATCGCTCGAACACGCGAACGGGATCGTCCGTGCTCAGGACCGTGACCGCCGATCCGAGGAGGATCCGGCGCGTCCGGCTGGCAATCGCCGCGAGCACGACCTCCGGCGCCGAGATCGCGAAATCACGGCGATGATGCTCGCCCACGCCGAACGCGTCGAGATCGAGATCGTCGGCGAGGATCGCCTCCTCCACGACGTCGCGAAGGGCCTGGGCCTGTGATTGGAGCGCGCCGTCCGGGCCGACCGTGACGTCGCCGAAAGTGTCGAGCCCGAGCTCGAATCGATCTGCCATCCCCGATCGAGTGTATCGCTTCCGCCGCTCGTCAGAGAGACGCGACGTACTCTTCCGGCAGTCCGACGTTGCGAGCGACGACGCGCAGCTCTTCCGCGTAGTCGGCGTTGCGTTCGTGCGGCGCGGGCGGCAGCGGCAGGTTGTAGCACAGCGCGGGAACCATCGTGCCGTCCTCCAGCCGCGCGAGCACCGCTTCGGGTTCGTACGCCTGAAGCGACGGCTCCGAATATATCCGTTCGAGGTCGCGCGCGGCGACCGAGAACAGGAGACCGTGCACGCGGCCTCCGGCGGTTCGCACGAGCGCCGCGCGGTTGCCAATGCGCAGCGAGAAGCCGTCGACCGCGGCCCGCTCGGGATCGTGCGGGTCTGCGCCTTTCGAGCGGAGGATGGTCTCGTCCATGAAGAGGCCGTAGAAGAACACGTCGACACGCCGCATGCCGCCCTCCGTCGCCGGCCGCGCTACCACGCCTTCCCGAACGCGCGCTTGACCTGCGCGATCCGCTTCTCGTCGCGCTGGTAGAACGTCCACTGCTTGATTTTCTTGCCGCGGATCAGGCCTGCCGCGGTCAGGATGCGGAGGTGCTCGCTCGCCGTGGGCTGGCTCACGCCCAACTTCTCCGCGATGTAGAGGCCGCACACGCCGTCCCTGACGAGATCGCCGTACACCTGCGGACGAAAGTGCGCTCGCGGCTGCTTGAGCCAGTTCATGATCTCGAGGCGGCGATCGTTGGCGAGCGCTTTCACGAGGCGTGCGTCAATCACTTCAACACTTTGCCATTCGGCTAAGTGGCGTGTCAATGCATCAGCGCGGCGCGAGCGAGACGGCGTCCGTATTTCCGCCGCTGACCACGAGGCCGACCCGTTCGCCCGGCGCCGGCACGTAAGCGCCCGACGTCATCGCCGCCAGCGGCGCGGCGCCTGCCGGCTCCGCGACGAGCCGCAGCCGATCCCACAACCGCTCCTGCGCGGTGATCATCGCAGCGTCCGCCACGAGCACCACCGCGTCGACGAGCGTCCGCGCGATCTGAAAGTTCAACTCGCCGACCCGCCGCGGCGCGAGCGCGTCGGCCGCGACGCCTCCTGCCGGCGCGTCCACCGGCCGCCCCGCGCGAAGCGCCAACGTCATCGTCGGCGCGGCCTCCGGTTCGACACCAACGATGCGGACCGAGCCCCCGTACCACGCGGCGACGCCGCCAATCAAACCACCGCCGCCGATCGGGACGATGACGGTATCCAGATCGGGCGCCTGAGACGCGAGCTCGAGACCAACCGTGCCCTGTCCGAGGAGCGTCTCGATCTGATCGAACGCGTGGATCGGCAGCGCGCCGGTCTCCGCCGCGTACGACTCGCTGGCGGCGAGGGCGTCGGCGTAGCAGTCGCCGGCGACGTGGAGATCGGCGCCGCACGATCGAATCCGCGCCGTCTTCGACGGCGAGCAGATCGACGGCACGAAGATGGCCGCGCGGATGCCGAGGCGCATCGCGGCGAACGCGACGGCTGCGCCGTGGTTGCCCCCGGATGCCGCAACGACGCCGGCGGGAGGGATCCTGCGCGCGAGCAGGTTGGCGAAGGCCCCGCGCGCCTTGAACGCACCGGCGTGCTGCAAGAGCTCGAGCTTGGCCGAGAGCACGCCCGGCGGCGCGCCGAGGTCGGCGCCCTCGACGCGTATCGTGGGCGTCTCGCGCACGTGCGGGCGGATGAGGCGATGGACGGCGTCGATCGCCGATCGGGACACGGCGCGGCTGGCGATGGAGGCGTGCGGCACGTCCGCTCCCTGTTGACAGTCAGTTAGCTAATTGGCAAAGTATATCACGCCATGGCCCGCTGGATCGCCCTGCTGCCGCTCCACCTGCGCCGCACCTGGCGCGCGACCCGCACGCGGCCCTCCCTCGCGCTCACGATCGTCGGCACCATCGCCCTCGTCATGGGCGCCGCCGCCGTCGCCTTCGCCGTGTTCGACGCCACGCTCCTCAGGCCGCTGCCCTATCCCGACGACGAGCGGCTCGTCGTCGTCTACACCCTGCCGCCGGCCGTCACCGAGACGCGGTTCAGGAATCCGCTGCATGCCGTCGATCTGCTGCGCGTCCGCGAACGGGCGCGGACGCTCGCCGCCCTCGACGGCGTCGTCGTGCGCGAGCACTCGGTCGCGGGAGCGGCAGCGGATCCGGAGGCGCTGCCGGTCGGCCACGCGTCGGCCGGCCTGTTCGCGACGTTGGGTCTGCCGGTCGCGTTCGGGCGGACCTTCACCGCCGACGAAGATCTGCGCCGGCACCGCGTCGCCGTGCTGACGCATGCGTACTGGCAGACCGCGTTCGCCGGCAGCCCCGACGCCGTGGGCCGCAAGGTCGTGATCGACGGCGAGCCGCACGACATCGTGGGAGTCCTGGCCGCGCGCGCGGCCACGCCGTTCGCGGCGGTCAGCCTCTGGCGCCCGTTGGGAATCAGCGACACCAACTTGCCGTTCCCGTTCGCGACGTTCGTCCTCGGGATCGGCAGGCTCACGCCCGGCGCGTCGATGGCGGCCGCGAACGACGACGTGCGATCGATCATGACCGCGCTGAGGCGCGAGCTCCCGAAGACGCACGACGGGTGGAGCGCAGGCGTCGTGGGCCTGCGCGAATGGCAGTTCGGCGAGCAGCGATATGCCGTCGCGATCGTCATGAGCGCGGCCGTGCTGATCGTATTCGTCGCGTGGATCAACATCCTCAATCTTTGTCTGGCCGATGCGATCGGCCGGCGGGCCGAGCACGCGATCTCGCTCGCGATCGGCGCGACGCGCACCGATCTCATGGGCGCGCAGATCGTCGGCACGCTCGCGCTGATGGGGGCGGGCGCGGGCGCGGGTCTCGTCCTCGCGTCGTGGATTCTCCCGACGCTGCAGACCTTCGATCGCGGCGTCCTCGGTCCGATCGGCGAGCTCGCGGTCGGATTCCGGGTCCAACTGCTCGTCGCCGCGGCGACGGCGATCGCCGGCGTGCTGGCAGGCGCGATCCCCATGGGACGCATCGGCCTCAACGCGTCGCACGAGTCGCCGCGCGTGTTGGGATCCTGGCGTGGACGGCTCGTGCGCATAGGCCTCGTCGCGGCGCAGTCGGCCGCGGTCGTCGTGCTCATCGCGTGTTCGCTCGTCCTCGCGAAAACGGTCTACCGCATGCATCGCGCGCCGACCGGTTTCAGTCCTGACGGCGTCCTCGCCGTGCAATTACGCATGCCCTCGACGCTCTATCCGACGATGGACGACCGCGCGAACGCGATCGCGCGCTTCATGCAATCGATCGAAGCGCTGCCCGGCGTCGCGGCGGTCGGCAGCGCAACGAATCCGCTCTCGCCTGGCTCGTTCGTCGCCACGCAGATCGAGGTCGAGGGCGCGACGATGCCGAACCAGCAACCCGTGCCGGTGCAATTTCGGATGATCTCGGGCGACTATTTTCGCGCGCTTCGCATTCCGTTGCTCGCGGGCCGCGCGATCGGGGCCGACGACACGGCGCGAACGCCGCTCGCCGCGGTGGTGAGCAAGCTCCTCGCCGAGCGCTTCTGGCCGGGTCGAAATCCGATCGGGTACCGCCTGCGCCGGCCGCTCGTCGATCCCCGCTGGATCACGATCGTCGGCGTCGCCGACGACGTGTCGGATATTCGCGTCGGGCAGCCGCCGGACGGCATCCTGTACATGCCGTACGCGCAGTTCAATCCGGACATCGCGCCGGTCGCGCTCATGGTCCGTGGCGACGGCGATCCGGATGCGTTGGCGGCGCCGGTGAGGCGCGCGATCCTCTCGCACAATCCACTGCAGCCGATCTTCGCGGTGAGGCCGCTGCAGTCGTTCGTTGCCGCGTCGTTCGCGCCGCAGTACTTCAGAACGTGGGCGCTCTCGCTGCTGACGATCATCGGACTCGGCCTCGGCGCGGTCGGCGTCTACGGCATCGTCTCGCGAACGGTCGCGGAGCGGACGCCGGAGATCGGCCTTCGCAAGGCGCTCGGCGCGAGCAATTGGCGCGCGTTGGCGCCGGGCACGCGGGACACGATCGCGGCGGTCGCCCTCGGGCTGATCGTCGGTGTGCCGTTCACCTACGGCACCGCGTGGATCATGGGGAGTGTGCTGCCGGAGATCGCGCGAATCGACCTGCCCGCGATCGCGGCCGCGACAACGGCGACGGCGTTGATGGCGCTCGCCGCGGCGATCGTGCCCGTCAGGCGCGCTTATCGCATCGATCCGCTCGCCGCGATCAAGACGGTCTAGCCGCACGCCCCGAGACTCCTCATGACGCTTCCATCGCTGCACGGCACGCGGATGCGCCCGGTTCGAACGACCGTGTCGTCGGTCATCAGCCGCGAGACGCTGTTCGAGTTCACCCAGGAAGGAGACGTCGTGTTCGCGCGCTACGCCGGCGGCCGCATCGTCCTCGGCGCGCTCGTCGGCGTCCGCGACGGAGCCGACGTGGTGTTCAGGTACGCCCAAGTGGATGCCGGCGGCAGCGTGCAGGGCGGACGATCCGAATGCACGCTCTCGATCACCGCGACCGGACGACTGCAGATCGAGGAGCGGTTCACGTGGGCGTCGGACGCCGGGAACGGCGTGAACGTGTTGGAGATCGTCGAATAGTCTCGGCCGAACGGATCAGCATTCCAAGAACGCGGCGCCACTGCGATGTGACGGATTTGTGATGAATCGCACGCGAAGAGCCAACTCCCGCCTCGCCGCGCACGTCAAACTAGCCCGACGCTCGGGAGGTCCTCATGCTCCTCAGAGAGCTCGGCGCCGATCTTCGATACGGCGCGCGGCGCGCCGCGCGCACGCCGGCGGTCTCGCTGGCGATCGTGCTCGCGATGACGTTCGGCATCGGCGCGACGACGGCGATCGTCAGCGTCATGGAAAGCGTCTTCTTCAAGAAGCTGCCCTTTCCGCAGCCGGAGCAGCTCGTGCGCCTTGGCACGTCCATGCGGACGTTGGGCACCGCGCCCGAAGTGAACGCGCTCGACGCGCTCGACTGGATCGAGCAATCGCGCGCGGTCGGCGCGATCGGCTTGTACGACGTCGAGCGCCTGACGCTTCGTGTGGACGGCGCCGACGCGCCAATCTCGGCGACAAGTATGCTCGCGAGCGAGCATCTCGCCAGCGTGCTCGGCGTGCAGCCGGTCGCGGGGCGCGGATTCGTCGCGAACGACTTCAGGCACGGCGCGCCGGCGGTTGTCGTTCTCGGCCAGCGTTTCTGGCGGACCACCTTCGGCGCCGACCGATCCGTCATCGGCCGCGGCATCGGCCTCGGCGCCGCGCGCGCAACGATCATTGGGGTGTGGCCCGATGCCGCGGATCGCTTCCCCGCCGGTGGCACGGATCTCTGGACGCCATTGACGTATCCGAGCGACTCGTTCCTGAATCAGCGCGGCTCGATCGCGCTCGGCGCGATCGCGCGTTTGCGTCCGGGCGCGGACGTCGCGGCAGCCTCGTTGGAGCTCTCCACTATCGCAAAGCGCCTCGCGCTCGCGTATCCAGAGACCAATACGGGACGCGACGCGATCGTCGAGCCGCTGCAGGAAGCGATGGTCGGCCCCGTACGGCCGATGATGATCGTCATCGCCTTGTCGATCGCGGCGGTCCTCGCGATTGCGTGCGCGAACATCGCCAATCTCCTTCTCGCGCAGACATGGGAGCGCGCCCGCGAGCTCGCGGTTCGCACGTCGCTCGGCGCGACACGCGCCCGTCTTCTTCGTCAGTTGTTGGCCGAAGCGCTCGGCCTGTACGCAATCGCCGGCGCGGCCGGCATCGCGCTCGCGCCGGCAATCGCCACCGCGCTCGTCGCGCGATACCCCGGGACGCTGCCGTTGGCCGGCGCGATCGCGCTCGACGGCCGCGTAATGATGTTGGCGATGACCGTGACGATCGGCGCGGCACTGATCGCGAGCCTGCCGCGGCTCCGTCTCGTCTCGCGCGCGGACGTCAACGCCCCCTTGGCTGACGCGTCACGCGGACTCGTCAGCCGCGCCCAGCGCCGCACGACGAGGCTCCTCGTCGTCGGCCAAGTGGCGCTCTCGATCGTGCTGCTGCTCGGAGCGGGATCGCTGCTGCGCACCTTTCTCGAGCTGTCCGCCGTCACGACTGGTCTCGACTCGACCCGCGTCGTGACGATGCACCTCACGCTTCCGCCGGCGGCCGTCGAAAGCCCGGAACGCACGCTGCAGTTTCAGAACGCCGCGCGCGATGCCGCCGCGGCGCTGCCCGGCATCGAGCGCGCCGCGCACGCGATGTTCCTGCCGTTCACGCCGGGATGGTGGCACGACGGGTACGAACGCGACGGCAAAGCGGATGCGCGTCCGAATCTGCCGATGGCCGACTTCTTCATGGTGAGCCCTGAATACCTTTCGACCATGGGTGTGCCGATTCGACAAGGGCGCGATCTCTCTCCCGCGGACGATGCGCGCGCCGCGCCGGTTCTCGTCGTCAGCGAGACGTTCGCCGCGCGGGCGTTTCCAGGAGAGGCGGCGCTCGATCGCCGGCTGCATTGGGAAGGCCGCACGTGGCGGATCGTCGGCGTCGCGGCGGACACACGGCACCGCAGCCTGTGGGATGGCCCGGACGCGGACGTGTACGTCCCGCGCGCGCAAGTCGTCCGCGGGAATACGTGGCTGGCGCTTCGCACGACGCGGCCGGCATTGTCGGTTGCGACCGAGCTCCGGGCCAGCCTGCGTGCTCTCGATCCATCCGCGACCGTCACGGACGTGCGCGTCTTGAGCGAGCGGATCGCCGACAGCACGTCGCCGGAGCGATTTCGCGCGCTGCTCACGAGCTGCCTCGGGTCGCTTGCGCTGCTGCTCGCAGCCGTTGGCGTCTTTGGCGTCGTGTCCTACACGGTCTCGCGCGGCACGCGAGAGATCGGCATTCGCATCGCGCTCGGGCAATCCCGAAGCTCGGTCGTCCGCGGCGTCCTCTTCGACGTCTGGACGACGACAGCGTGCGGCGTGATCGTCGGCGTCGGCGCGGCGCTGCTCGCGAGCCGATCGATCGAATCGTGGCTGCCCGGCGCCGACGTGCGCGAGGCGGGAACGCTGCTGCCGGTCGTCGCCATCTTCTTCGGAGTGGCGACGCTCGCCGCGCTCGGCCCCGCCCGCCGCGCGAGTCGTGTGGACCCGATCGCCGCGCTCAGGACGGAATAGCGAGCAGCAGCGAAGGCAGTCGCACGAGCCTGGACGGATCGCCAGCTCATCTCACCCTCCACGAAGCTCGACTGAGTTTCCCTCCGCGAACGGTCGGGCTTGCTCTGCGCGAGCCAGATGGGCTGGCCCGAATCGTGCTCATCTCCGGCCGGACCGAAAGACGGAGGTGTGATCGCGTAATGACATCGGAACGCGGGGAGTCCACTGAAGTGCCTTCGGCTGCACCGACTGATGCACCAGCTTTCCACATCGTGGGTATCGGCGCTTCCGCCGGCGGGTTGGAATCGCTCGAACGGTTCTTCACGAAGATTCCATCGAACTGCGGCATGGCGTTCATCGTGCTGCAGCACCTGTCGCCGGACTTCAAGAGCTTCATGAACGAGCTGCTCTCGCGGCGGACGCCGATGGCGATCCGTCAGGCCGAGCACGAGGTGCTCGTCGAGCCGAACACGGTCTACCTCCTTCCGCCGATGAAGGAGATGATCATCCGTCGAGGTCGCCTGCTCCTGAACGACCGCGATCCGCGGTCCGGCCTGACCCTGCCGATCGATCTGTTCCTTCGCTCGCTCGCCCAAGACCTCGGCGAGCGCGCGGTTGCCGTGATCCTGTCCGGGAGCGGCAGCGACGGATCGCGCGGCGTGCAGGAGATCAGCCAGGCGGGCGGCACCGTGTTCTGCGAGAGCCCGGAATCCGCGCAGTTCAACGGCATGCCGCTCAGCGCGATACGCACGGGCGCGGTCGACAACGTTCTACCGCCCGAGCGGATCGCCGACGCCGTCGCCTCACTGACCACGGGCGATCGCATCATCACGTCGCCGGACGAGACGACGCCGGAGCGCGGCGTCGACGCGATTCTGCGGCTGCTGCGCGACGAGTACGCGATCGACTTCTCGCACTACAAGGCGAGCACCGTCACGCGCCGGATCGAGCGCCGCCTCGCGCTCAACCGCTCGCTCGACATCGAGATGTACGTCGAGCAGCTTCGGAGCGATCCGCGCGAGCTGAGCTCGCTCTACGAGGATCTGCTCATCGGGGTGACGCGGTTCTTCCGCGACGATTCGGCGTTCGATGCGCTCGAGCACCGGATCATTCCGGAGATCGTCGAGCGCACGGGATCCGACGACCAGATTCGCGTATGGGTGCCGGGCTGCGCCACCGGTCAGGAGGCGTACTCGATCGCCATGCTGCTCCACGAGCGGCTGGGCGCACGGCGCAAGCCGGTGAACGTGAAGATCCTCGCGACCGACGTTCACAAGGCGTCGCTCGACCTCGCCAGCACCGGCATCTACACGGAGGAGCAGATCGACGGCATCGGCGCGGAGCGGCTCGAGCGCTTTTTCACGCTGAAGCCGGAGGGCTATCAGATCTCCCAATCGCTGCGCGAGAGCATCGTGTTCGCGCCGCACAATCTGATTCGCGACGCGCCGTTCACGAAGCTCGATCTCATCGCCTGCCGCAACCTGCTGATCTACCTCCAGCCGCACGCGCAGAAGACAGTGCTCACGCTGTTCCACTTCTCGCTCAAGCCCGGGGGGTTCCTCTTCCTGGGATCGAGCGAGAGCCCGGGCGGCCTGCTCGACGAGTTCGACACGCTCGACGAGCACGCCAAGATCTATCGCAAGCGCCGCGACATCGGCTTGCCGCGCGATCTCAAGCTGCCGCTCCCGCGGATGGGCACGGTACCACGCGCGGCGCCACCCGCGCAGCCGCGGCCGTCCGCGGTGAACGCACATCTGCTGACCGCGTACGATCGCCTGCTCGATCGGTTCATGCCTCCGAGCTTCCTGCTCGACGAGCACGGACAGCTCGTCGACTCTTTCGGCGGCGTCGAATCGCTCTTGAAAACGAAGGGACGGCGGCCGTCGCGGCACCTCGTCGACATGGTGAGCGACGATCTGCGCGCGGTGCTCTCGGGCGCGCTGCATCGCGTGCGCACCGACAACGAAAGTGTGAGATACCCGAGCGTTGCGCTGCCCGGCTTGGAGCGAACCGTGTCGCTCGTCGCGGAGCCGCTCCTCGACAGCCGGGGCGCGCTCACGCACGTCCTCGTGTCGCTGGCCGATTCCGAAGCGGAGGGCGCGCCGGTGTTGGTGCCGCCGTTCGACGACGTGCCGGCGCGGAGCGATGCGCTCGCCCGCGAAATCTCGGGCAGCACGGTCGCGCGAGATCAAGTCGACGCGCTCGAGCAAGAGCTCGCGTACACCAAGGAGCACTTGCAGGCCGCGATTCAGGAGCACGAAGCCTCGAACGAGGAGCTGCAAGCGACGAACGAGGAGCTGATCGCGGCGAACGAGGAGCTACAGAGCACCAACGAGGAGCTCCATTCGGTCAACGAGGAGATGTACACGGTCAACGCGGAGTATCAGAAGAAGAACGTCGAGCTTCAGCAGGTGAACGACGACATGGAGCACCTGCTGAACGGCACGGACGTCGCGACGCTGTTCCTCGATCGCGATCTCTGCATCCGCAAGTTTACGCCGCGAATCGCCGACGTCTTCCGCGTCATTCCGCAGGACATCGGACGTCCGCTGCGCACCTTCACGCACGACCTGACGCATGCGACGCTCATCGCGGACATCGAGCGCGTGCTCCACGATGGCGTGACAATCGAAGCGCAGACGTGGGACAAGCATCAGCGCTGCTACTTCCTGCGGATCCTTCCCTATCGCGCGCGGCGGAAGGACACCGACAGCGGCGATCAACCCGCGATCGTCAGCCCGCGTCAGGATCGACAGTGGGCGCCGGACGGCGTGGTGCTCACGCTGACCGACATCTCGCCGCTCGAGCAGGCGCGCGCGAAGCTCGCGCAGCTGTCCGCGATCGTCGAGTCGTCGGACGACGCGATCGTCGGCAAGACGCTCGACGGCGTCATCATGACGTGGAATCGGGGTGCGACGCAGTTGTACGGGTACGCGGCCGAAGAGGCCATCGGGCGCCACGCCAGCTTCCTCTATCCGCCCGGTCACAAGGACGAGATCGACCACGTCCTCCGTCAACTGCGAGACAACCGGCCGCTGGAGCGTCTCATTACTACGCGCCTTCGGAAAGATGGGACGCGGGTCGACGTTTCGGTGACCTTCTCCCCCATCCACGACGGCTCGAACGCCGTCGTCGGCGTCTCCGGCATCTCGCGCGATATCTCGCAGCTGGTGCGCGCGCGCGAGGAAATCGCCGAGCGCGAAGAGCGCATCCGGCTGCTGCTCGACTCGACGGCGGAAGCGATCTACGGAATCGATCTCAGCGGCGTGTGCATCTTCTGCAATTCGGCGTGCGCGCGCCTGCTCGGCTACGACTCGCCGTCGGCGCTCATCGGGAAGCAGATGCATCCGCTCATCCACCACACGAAGCCGGACGGCACGCCGTACGCCCCGGAGCAATCGCCGATCTACCAAGCGATGCGGCATCGCGACGGCGCGCACGTGAACGACGAGGTGCTGTGGCGCGCCGACGGTACGTCGTTTCCGGCGGAGTACTGGAGCCATCCGATCTTCCGCAACGGCAACGTGATCGGCGCGGTCGTCACGTTCCTCGACGTGACGGAGCGCCGGCGAGCCGAGCAGGAAATCCAGGACGGCGTCCGGCGCCGCGAGCAGTTCCTCGCGATGCTGTCGCACGAGCTGCGGAATCCGCTCGCCGCGATCCTGAGCGCCACGCGCATGCTGGACAACGCCAGGTGGGCGGACGACGCGTGCCGCGAGGCCGGCCAGGTCGTCACGCGTCAAGCGAACCACATGGCGCGGCTGCTGGACGATCTCCTCGACGTCGCGAGGATCACGCGCGGTCGGATCGTGCTGAAGAAAGAATCCATCGATCTCCGGACGACCGCGCGCTCGGCAATCGAGTCGCTCCGTCCGCAATTCGAGTCCCGCGGAACCCGGCTCGTGACCATGATCGAGGACGCTCCGATTCGCGTCTTCGGCGATCCGACGAGGCTGCAACAGATTCAGGCGAATCTGTTGAGCAACGCGTCGAAGTACTCGCCGCCCGGCAGCGAAGCGCGATTCGAGCTGCGGTGCGAGGGCACGGAGGCGATGATCCGCGTCAGCGACAACGGACGCGGGATCGAGCCGCAGATCCTGCCGAAGATCTTCGATCTCTTCGTCCAGGGCCAGCCGACGTTGGATCGCGCGGACGGTGGACTCGGCATCGGATTGACGCTCCTGCGCTCGCTCGTCGAGCTCCACGACGGCCGCGTCGAAGCCCGAAGCGATGGCCCCGGCAAGGGCAGCGTGTTCACGATCTGGCTGCCGTTGGAATCGCCAAAGGCCGCCGGCGAACAGGTCGTCACCGACGAGTGGCCGCGAGTGAAGACGGTCGTCCTCGTCGAGGATCAGGCGGACGCGCGCCGCATGATGCAGTTGCTGCTCGAGTCGGAGGGCGTCACGGTGTTTCCCGCGGACAACGGCGTCGAGGGCGTCGATCTGATCGATCGCGTCAAGCCGGATCTCGCGCTCGTCGATCTCGGGCTGCCGGTGATGAGCGGCTTCGAGCTCGCACGCACGGTCCGCTCGAAGGGCAGCGCAATCCAGACACGGATGGTCGCGCTCAGCGGATACGGACAGGACTCGGACATTCAGGCCTCGCTCGACGCGGGATTCGACGAGCACCTCACGAAACCGCCCGACCCCGCGCGGCTGGAGCAGTTGTTGAAGGGCGGCCCACGCCGCGAGCGGATCGGGGACGAAGGCTAGCGGCGCTGGTCAACGGAGCGCGCGGCGTCCAGGACGGGCATCGCCGGAATCGTGAGGACGAAGGTCGTGCCTTGGCGCTCGACCGACTGCACTTCGATCGCGCCATTCATCGCGCGGACGCAGTCGTCCACGATGGAGAGGCCCAAGCCGACGCCGTCCACGCGTAGGTCGTCGCGATCGACGTGGGCGCGGGTGAAGCGGCGGAAGATCGCGTGGCGCGCCTCTTCCGGAATGCCAATCCCGTTGTCGAGCACTGCAATCCGAACCGATCCGTCGCTGCGCCCGCCGGTGACCTCGACGTAACGCACGGCCTTGGCCGGGTCTGAATACTTGATCCCGTTGGACAGCAGGTTGATCAACGCGAGCTCGAGGCGTCCGACGTCGACCGTGGCGGTCGGCAGCCCGTCGCTCATTCGGATCTCGACGCCCCTCGCATCGGCCATTTCGCGCACCTGACGCATCGCTTCTTCGACGACGGACGCGATTTCCACTTCCTGGACGACGGCGTTGTCCACGCCGCCGTGCATGCGCGCGACAGCCTCGAGCTTGTGCGTCAGATCGATGAGGTGCCTCACGTTGCGATCGACGGCCTCCCACGTCCGGCGCGCGAGGTCGGCGTCGAGATCCGCACGCCGCAAGAGATCGACGCCGAACCGCAGCGCGCCGAGCGGCTGGCGCCACTCGTGCGTCGCCATCCGCGTGAACTGCTCGAGACGGGAGGTCTGGGCGGCGATGGTCTCGTTGTAGAGCTCGACGAAGGTTTCGACGGTCGCCTGCGACAGCACGTTGACGGCTTGATGCAGACGGGACACGAGCAGGACGCTCTCGACCGCGCGCGGCGGGGCGCTCATCCGCTCGATCTCTTCGCGCACGAACGTCACGAGGACGCCGCCGAGGATCTGATACTCGCGCAGCACTTGATGGAGCGACGCGCGCTGCGCGTGGCGAAGCGCGCCGAGCTCGCGGGCCTTTTCGAGGATGGCGGTATTCGCCGCGATCGCATCCGTGGCGGGCTCCTGGAGATACGCGCTGATTTCGACAATCAGCGCGGGCACGTGGTCGAGCAGGCTGTCGGTCGGAAAGATCTCCCGCGCGTCGACGGGGAGCATGTCGAGGAGACGCTCGAACCAACGCGCGGCGAGCGTACGGTGTTCGCTCCGCATGCGCCGAGCAATCGCGTCTCCAAGGTCCGTCGTAATCATGCCCCTGCGAACGAGGCGGCGAGTATACTCCAGCGACACTCTATCCGATCACGTTTGCCGCCGTTGGCGGCGCGGTGGCGCTGGTCGCGTTGCTGGCCTGCGCGATTCCCGCGGCGCGCGCGGTGCGCGTCGATCCGACGATCGCGATGCACGCCGAGTAGCGGAATGATGAAGAGTAGCAGCGACGCGTTCGCGAACGTCAAAGCGATAGCGCTCGCCCTGCCAGACGTGGAATCGGGCACGAAGTACGACGGGTCGCCGGTGTTGAGGGTCGGCGGCGCGTTCATGGCCGGCCTCGCGAAGGATGGCTCGGCAGAGCCCCATACGCTGGTCGTCAGAATCGGGCTCGACGAGCGCCACGCGCTCCTGGAAGACGCACCCGAGGTGTACTATCTCACCGAGTACTATCAGCCTCATCCCGTCGTGCTGGTGCGTCTCTCGAAGATCGACCACGACGCGCTGCGCGATCTCCTCGCCGTCGCTCGGCGCCGCACCCTCCCGAAAGCGCGCCGCGGCAGGCTCACCTCCTGCGCGCATTGATCGCGACGCCCGCCCGTCAGATACAATTCGTCTTTCGCGCGACGTTTCAGCTAGCGAGCCGCGGCACCCGCGGCATAGGAGGGTCCGATGACGCGACGAGCCGCTCTGGCGTTTTCAACCTCGCTCCTCTTGACGACGGCGGCGATGGCCCAACCGCCGTCGGGACAGCCTGCGGCGGCGAAAACGGCGAAGCCCGCGCAGCAGCCGATCTTCATCCCGGGCGCCGATCTGAAATGGACCGACCTCGATCCCAAGGGCGCGCCCGGCGTGAAGATCGTGGATTTGTGGGGCGACCACACGAAGGGACCGTTTCTCGCGTACATCAAACTGCCGGCGGGATTTGCCGTTCCGCTTCACACGCACACGCACGTGATGAAGGTCGCGTTCCTGTCGGGCACGTACATTCAGGCGCCCGATGGGAAGCCGGAAGTGCGGCTCGGGCCGGGCTCCTACATGATGCAGCCCGGCGGGAACTACCGCCACACGACGGCGTGCGACAAGGCGTCGGACTGCGTGCTCTTCGTCGAGGGCGCCGGCGCGTTCGACTTGAAGGTCGTGGAGCCGCCAAAGCCGCCCGCGAAGAAGTAGTAAAGTGTGACGTTCATCTCTGCCTGGAGAGTTATGCCCCGATTCGCCCTCGTGCCGCTGACCTTGACGCTCGTGCTGACGCCGGCGGCCATCGCGCCGCAGCAGGCGTTTGCGCCGCAACCGCCGCAATCGCAACCGGCCGCGTCCGCGGCCCAACCGGTCCAGATCCCGCTCGAGCTGTTCCAGGTGCCCGAGGGACTCGAGGTGACGTTGTGGGCCACGTCGCCGATGCTGCGGAACCCGACGAACATCGACATCGATCGCGACGGCCGGATCTGGGTAGCCGAAGGTGTGCGGTACCGTTCGCATCACGCCCGGCAGCCCGAAGGCGATCGCATCGTCGTGCTGCAGGACAAGGATGGGGACGGCAAGGCGGACAGCACGCACACGTTCGTGCAGGAGCCCGCGCTCATCGCGCCGCTCGGCGTCTCGGTGATCGACAACAAGGTGATCGTCGCGCAGCCGCCAGACATGATCGTCTACACGGACGTCGATCGAAACCTGCGCTTCGATCCGGCCGTGGACAAACGCGAGGTGCTGCTGACCGGCTTCATGGGCATCAACCACGATCACTCGCTGCACTCGGTGACCGTTGGTCCCGACGGCAAGTGGGTGTGGAACTCGGGCAACACCGGCGCGATGTTCACGGACAAGTCCGGGAAGACGTTCCGCATCTTCAGTTCGTATCGTCCGGGTCCCGTTGGCCCGTTCAAGTTCCCGCACGATCCGGCGGCGTGGGCCGGGAAGCCGAGCGATGACGGACACGTCTACGTCGGCGGCTTCACCGTGCGGATGAATCCCGACGGCACGAACGCTGAAGTGATCGGCCAGAACTACCGCAACAGCTACGAGCAGTCGGTCACGTCGCTCGGCGACATCTTCCAGAACGACAACGACGATCCGCCCGCGTGCCGCGTGAGCTGGGTCATGGAGTACGCGAACTTCGGCTTCTCCTCGAACGACGGTCAGCGGACGTGGCAAGCGGATCGACGCGCCGGCCAGTCGGTGCCGGTGGCCGAGTGGCGCCAGGACGATCCAGGCATGGCGCCGGCGGGCGACGTGTACGGCGGCGGATCGCCGACGGGCAACGTGTTCTACGAGAACGGCGCGCTCGGCGCCGCGTGGGAAGGCACGTTCCTCGCGGCCGATGCCGGCCGCAACGAGATCTTCTCCTACAAGCCGGCACGGCAGGGCGCGGGCTTCGCGCTCGACCGCAAGATCTTCGTCACCACGAACGTGAAGCAGCAGTACGCGGGATCGGACTTCGTCATGGGCTCCGCCGGCGTGACGCGCGCGGTGGAAACGCTCTTCCGGCCCTCGGACGTCGCGGTCGGTCCCGACGGCGCGATCTACATCAGCGACTGGATCGACGCGCGCGTCGGCGGACACCAGGATCTCGACGACACGGTTTCCGGCGCGATTTATCGAATCGCGCCCAAGGGTTTCACGTCGAGCCCGCCGAAGTTCGACGCCGCGACGATCGATGGGCTCGTCACGGCGCTGCGTTCGCCGGCGGTGAACGTCCGCGCGATTGGATTCGAAGGGCTGAAGGCGCGCGGCGCGAGCGCGATCAATGCGGTCGCCGCGCTGCTCAAGGATCCGAATCCGTACATGCGCGGCCGCGCGATCTTCCTGCTGTATCAGATGGGCCCCGAAGGCCAGAAGCGGGCGGGCGCGCCGGAGTCGCACACGGATCCCGCGCTGCGCATCGCCGCGTATCGCGCGATGCGGCGCGCGAATCTCGACATCCTTCCCGCCGCCGCGCGCCTCGCGCGCGACGCGGATGCCGGCGTACGCCGTGAGGTCGCGCTCTCGCTGCGCGATCAACCGGCCGCCAAGACACTCGATATCCTCGTCGACATCGCGCGCGGCTACGACGGCAAGGATCGCAGTTATCTGGAAGCGCTTGGATCCGGCGCGACCAACAAAGAGCCGGCGCTCTACGATCGCCTGCGCCGCGATCTCGGCGCGAACGCCGATCCCGTCGCATGGACCGCGACGTTCACATCCATCGCGTGGCGGCTCCACGTGCCGGCGGCCGTGGCCGATCTGACGGCGCGTGCGCAGTCGCCGAAGCTGTCGCTCGCCGAGCGCCGCTTCGCGCTCGACACGCTCGCCTTCGTCAAGGATCCCGCGGCGTCGAAAGCCATGCTCGCGATCGCGGGGGCAAACGGTCCGCTGCGCGAGCCGGCGACGGTGTGGCTGTTGAATCGCGTCTCCAGCGACTGGGCCGACTACGGCCTGCGGCCGGAGCTGAAGACGGCCGGCATCTACGATCCGGACGCGATCACGCTGAAGGAAGCGGTCGTTCCGCCGGCGCCCGCGGACCTGCCGGTCCTTTCAGTCGAGGAGATCGCCAAGCTGACGGGCAACGCGGCGCGCGGCAAGGAGCTCTCGACGCGCTGCCAGATGTGCCACGCGGTCGGCGGCACGGGCGTGGACTTCGGGCCCGCGCTCGATGGGTGGGGCCGCGGGAAATCCGCCGACGTGATCGCGACCGCGCTCGTCCGTCCGAGCGCGGAGATCGCGCTCGGCTACGACGGCTTCGAGGTGCGCACCAAAGAAAACGTCACGATTCAGGGCGTCGTCGTCAAGGAAGGCGATCCGATGATGATTCGCAGCATGGGCGGACTCACGCAGATCGTCCCGGCGAACCGCGTTACCGGTCGCCGCCGCCTCAAGGAATCGATGATGATGAGCGCGGCGCAGCTCGGCCTCACGCCGCAGGACGTCGCCGATCTGATCGCGTTCTTGCGCAGCAACTGATCATTCAACGCGGCCGATAGCGGTTGCTGGAGACTACGAGTCGTGCGAATTGCCACCACCTTCGCGGTCGTCGTCGTCCTTGCGGCATCCGCGGCCGCGCAGCCGATCGACCCGAACAAGATCACTGCGTTTCGCAACGTGACCGTCATCGACACGATTGCGGGACGCGAGCAGCCCTCGATGACCGTCGTGATCAAGGGCGCGCGCATTCTCGACGCGGGTCCCGCGTCGACGCCAATACCGAAAGAGGCGGAAATCGTCGACGGCACGGGCAAGTTCCTCATCCCGGGCTTGTGGGACATGCACGCGCATTTCGTCGCGATCCCTGGGATCCGCGCCTTCATCGATCCACTGCTCATCGCGAACGGCATCACCGGCGTCCGCAATCCTGGCGTCGATCCTCTCGCGCGCGTCCTCGACCAGCGTCGCGAGATCGAATCTGGCCGCGCGGTCGGGCCGCGCATCGTGACGTCCGGCGAAGTGCTCGATGGTCCGTATCCCGTCTGGCCGCACGCGTTGGCCGTGGCGTCGCCGGACGATGGCCGCCGATTGGTCGGCGATCACAAACGCAACGGCGCCGACTTCATCAAGGTCTACGGCCTGCTGCCTCGCCCGGAGTTCTTCGCCATCGCCGAAGAATGCAAGAAGCAGAGCATCCCGTTCGCGGGCCATGTACCGCTGATGATCTCGGCGACTGAAGCGTCGAACGCCGGGATGCGAAGCATGGAGCACCTGACCGGCGTTCTCTACGAGACGTCGGCGAAAGCGAAGGAGCTCGTCGAGCAAGCGGCCGCGCTGGGACGGAACAGCGTCGCCGAACGCGCCAAGGGACCGCGCGATGCGCTGGCCGACCTGCCGGTGTTCCTGCGGCTGGAGATTGACGCGGCATTGTCGTACGACTCGCAGGCGGCATCGCGGCTGTTCGCCACGCTGAAGAAGAACGACACGTGGCAGGTGCCAACGCTCGTCACAAAGCGCGATTGGTCGCATCACGACGATGCGTCGTACATGTCGGATCGGCGCTGGGAGCATCTTCCGGAATCGCAGCAGGGGTACATCGACAAGATAGTGAGCGCAGCCGACATGGCCGCGTTGAAAAAAGCTTTCGGCGTCGAGTTGCAGATCGTTCGAGACATGCACCGCGCGGGCGTGCACGTTCTGGCGGGCACCGACGGGCCGCCGTTCTGGCTCGCCGACGAGCTCGAGCTGTTCGTCAAGGCGGGACTGACGCCCGCGGAAGCGTTGCGAACCGCGACGGCCGATGCGGCGACATTCCTGCAGCGGGCCGACGACTTCGGCTCGATCGCGAAGGGAAAGGTCGCCGACGTCGTGCTCCTCGACGCCGATCCGCTGCGCGATGTCGGCGCGGTCCGCAAGATCCACGCGGTGATGGCCGCCGGACGCTACTTCGATCGTCCGGCGCTCGATGCGCTGCTCGCGGATCTCGCGAAGCGCGCGGCCGCGGCGAAGGCGAAGCGCGGAAAGATGAACTAATCCTGCCGCAGTGACTCCATGAGATCGACGCGGCTCGCGCGGAGCGCGGGCAGCAAGCACGCCGCAATCGCCATGACGCCGAACGCGATCGCGCCGACGCTCAAGGCGATCGGATCGGACGGCTTGACGTCGAAGAGCAGCGTCTGCAGCAACCGGCCGACGAGAACCGCGACCATCGCGCCGGCGACCAGGCCGACGGCCACGAGCTTCGACCCTTCGCCGACGACGAGCTGAACGATCTGACGGCCCTGCGCGCCGATCGCTTTGCGGACGGCGATCTCCTTGATCCGCGCGTTGACCGACAACGACAGCACGCCGTACAGCCCGACGAGCGCGAGGATCGTGGCGACGGCCGCGAAGCCAATCAGCAGCCGCATCGCAAACGTCCGCGACGCGACCGACTCGCGGCGGATCTCCGCCATCGTCGTCACGCGCTCGACCGCCGACGTCGGCTCGATCGCGCGCAGTTCGGTGCGCACGAGCGCGGCGAGCGCATTTGGCTCGGCTGTCGCGCGGACGACGAGATGTTTCGAGAACGCGCCTGACTGCCAGAACGGGAGATAGATCTCAGGCTCCGCGCGCTGGCTGAGATCTTCGGTCCGCGTGTCGGCGACGACGCCGACGATCTGAACCGGCTTATCCTTGCTGCCGGCGAACGAAAAATACCCGCCGACCGCGCTGCGACCGGCGAAATGGCGCGCGGCCAGCGCCGAGTTGACAATCGCGACCCGCGGCGCGTCGGGACCATCCGTGCGCCGGAACGCGCGCCCATCCGCGATCCGCATCCCCATGACGTCGAAGTAGTCCTCAGTGATCGAACGCAGCGGCATCAAGACGCGATCGGCCAGGTTGGAGGAGGCTGTTTGTCCGGGAAACTCGACTTCGCCGGGCCACTTGTTCCCGGTCAGCGGCACGCCCCACGCGAACGCGACACGCGAGACACCCGGCACGGACGCCACGCGCTCGAGCGCCAGCTTGTGGAACTCCGCGGACTTCTGGCGATCCATGGCGGTGACCGTCATCGCGAGGATGTTCTCCGTGTCGTAGCCGGGCCGCATCCGATCGAGATTGCGAGCCGTGCGCACGAGGAGCGCGGCGCCGGCGAGCAGCGCGACGGTCAATACGATCTGCAGCGTCGCCACCGCGCCGAGCAGGCGGCGCTCTCCGCGGCCCGTCGTCGCGCGCGAGCCGGTCGTACCGAGGAATCGATCCGAGAGCGACGCGCGGGCCGCGGGCAGCAATCCCGCGGAGCCCGCGGCGACGACTGCGGCGAGGAAGCCGAACGCGAAGATCGGCCATCCGACGCGGACGGCATCCGCGCGCGGCACCGCCTCTCCGGCGATCGCTTTCAGCATCGACACGATTCCCGTCGCGAACGCCGCGCCGAGCGCGGCGCCGCAAATCGCGAGCACGAGGCTCTCGGTCAACGTCTGACGGAACAGCCGCCATCGTCCCGCGCCGAGCGCCGAGCGCATCGCGTACTCGGGCTGCCGCTGCAGTCCGCGCGTGAGGAGCAGGCCCGCGACGTTGGCGCACGCGATGAAGAACAGCAGCGCAACCGATCCGAAGAGCGGCACGAGCAGCCGCCGGCCGTCGCGATTGAGGACGTCTTGCACCGGTGCGACCGCGGCGCCGATGCCTTGAAGCGACGAATCCGCGCTCGAGAGGCCCGAGGAAATGACGCCGATCTCACTCTGCGCCTGCGCGAGCGTTGCGCCGTCGCGCAATCGCGAAACGATGTTCCCCACACCGTTCGTCGTGCGCGACTCGTCCGGCGCCACGCCGAACCAGAAGTCCACGATCGCGTTCAGATCGTAGTTGGGCTCGCTCGACGCTCCTGGGTCTGGAAGGAATCGAATCCCCCGCGGCATCACGCCGACGACGGGCAGCGGCGCCGGCATCCGGCTCATGCGGATCGTGCGGCCGACGATGTTCGGATCGCCGTTGAACGTGCGCTGCCAGAGGTCGTAGCCGAGGATGATTGCGGACGGCGGCGTGTTGGGCCGCCCGAGCTCCGCGTCGGTGAACTCGCGGCCCAGGATCGGACGCAGTCCGAGCAGGCGGAAATAATTCGGCGTCACGACCATCCCGCCCATCGATTGACTGCCGTCCGGCAGCACGAGGAAGTTGAACGTCCAGCGATAACTCGCGGGCGGCTCGATCGATTTCGCCTGCCGCCAGGAGACCCACTGACCGATCGTGGCGGCGCGCGTGTACGGCCGGCCGTCGCTCCGCACCGGCGAGATCAAGACGACCCGTCCGGGATCCGCGTATGGCGGCGGCGAGAGGAGCGCGCCCTGAATCAGCCCGAACATCGCCGCGGCGGCGCCGATGCCGAGACCGAGCGTGACGATCGCGATCGCCGCAAAACCCGGGTTCTTGCGAAGCTGGCGGAAGGCGAACCGGGCGTCCTCGATCATGTGCACCTCGAGGTGTTAGACGGGCGGGGACCCCCAACGTTGGGTGTCCCGATTGGGTGTCCCGATTGGGTGTCCCCGATTGTATGCTCATCAACAACGCGTGGTGAGCGTCCCTCGATTCGACACTTTCTTCAAGTGGCTCGCGCCGCTGGGACTAGCTGGCGCGATCTTCCTTTTTCCCGCTCCAACCGGCCTGACGCCGGCCGCCTGGCATTACACAGCGCTGTTCGCGTTCGTCGTCGCCGGCCTCGTGACGGAGCCCGTGCCCGCGCCCGTCGTCGGCCTCATCGGCGTCAGCGCCGCGGCGTCGTTCCGGCTCGTGGGCGCGACACCGGCGGAATCCGTGCGTTGGGCGCTCTCCGGATTCAGCAACGACGTCGTGTGGCTGATCTTCGCGGCAACGACCTTCGCGATCGGTTACGAAGCGACGGGTCTCGGACGGCGCATCGCCTTGCTCCTCGTCAAGGCGCTCGGCCGCAGCACGCTGGGGCTTGGATACGCCATCGCGCTCGCGGACCTCGTGCTCGCGCCGTTGACGCCCTCCAACATGGCCAGGAGCGGCGGCACCATCTACCCAATCGTGCGCAACATTCCGCCGTTGTACGGATCGACGCCCGCGCAGAATCCTCGGGCGATCGGCGCGTATCTCTTCTGGACGGCGTTCGCGACGACGACGGTGACGAGCTCGATGTTCGTGACGTCGATGGCGCCGAACCTCCTCGCGACGCAGCTCGCGCGGAAGATCGCGAACGTCGAGATCACGTGGGTGAGCTGGATGACCGGCGTCCTGCCTCTCGGCATCCTGCTCTTTCTGATCACGCCCCTCCTGACCTACATCATCTACCCGCCGTCGATCACGCGCGGTTCCGCGGTCGTGAAGTGGGCCGCCGCCGAGCTCGAATCGATCGGATCGGTCTCGCGCGGCGAAATCGCGATGGGCGCGCTCGCGGTGCTGGCGCTCGCCGGATGGATCGTTGGATCGTCATTCGTCGGTCCCGTCATCGTGGCGCTCATCGCCGTCTCGCTGATGGTCGTGATGCGCGTCGTGACGTGGGACGCGATCCTCGGGAACAAACAAGGATGGAACGCGCTCGTGTGGTTCGCGACGCTCGTCACGATGGCGGATGGGCTCAATCAGGTCGGGTTTCTTTCATGGCTCGCCGCACGCACGGCAAGCGGATTGTCCGGCCTGCCGACGATGGCGATCGCCGTGCTCTTGATCACGATCTTTTTCCTGATTCACTACTTCTTCGCGAGCACGACGGCGCACACCACTGCGGTCCTGCCGCCGTTCCTCGCGATCGTCGTGGCTGTTCCTGGAATGCCGGTCGGCGCCGTCGTACACGCGCTCGTGTACTCGTCGGGACTGATGGGCGTCTTGACGCCGTACGGCACGGGCCCCGCGCCGGTGTGGTTCAGCTCCGGCTACATCGCGACGCGAGACTTCTGGCGATTAGGCGCGCTGATGGGCGCGCTCTATCTCGCCGCGCTCCTCGCGATCGAGCTGCCGCTCCTGTTGTATTCCGGACGGTAAGCGCGGCGGCGCGCTCACACGTTCAACGACTTCAGAAACGCGATGCCTTCCTTCGTCAACTCCATGTTCTGCTCGACGAAGTAGCTCTTCACGCCGGCGGCTTTCGCGGCCTGGAACGTCTTCGTCCAGTCGATGCTGCCCTTGCCGATGGCCGTCTGCACGGGCCGCGGCGGCGCGCCCGCAGGTTGTCCCGGGGCCGCCGGTGTCGACGTCGCCTTGAGATCCACGTCCTGCAAGTGCATCGAGTTGAAGCGGCCGGGATACTTCGCGAAGTACTCGTGCGCGACGAAGCCTCGGCTGATCGTCGACATCTGGAACTGGAACTTGACGAGCTTTGGATCGAGCAGCTCGAAGAGGATGTCGTACGTCCGCCGTCCATCGACCTCGGACATCTCGAAGCCTTCGTTGTGAAGACCTTGCTGCATGCCTTCCTTTGCGGCGACGGCCGCAATCGCGTTGTATTCCGCCGCCGCTTTCTTCACGTCGTCCATCGTCGGCGTGTTGCCGCCGCCGAGCGTGGCGGTGACCATCTGCGTGATGCCGACGTCGCGAGCCCACGCGATGCTCTTCGCTTGGGATTCGCGCAGTTCGCGCATGCTGAAGTGGGCGCTCTGGCACGTCAGTCCATGGTCGGCCAGGATCTTCTTGACCTCTTTCCCATCGGCGAGGCTCGCGAACTCTTTGTAGCCGAGCGCCGAGCAGAGCTCCACCGCTTGAACGCCGATGTCGGCGAGCGCTTTCGCGAGACCGGCAAAACCGACCTCTTTGATCAAGCCCCGGTGCGGATACGTCTGGCTGCCGATCGGCAATCCGAGCGGATTCGCGTGGAGTGTGGTCATACGCGTCACGGCGGACGCGAACACGGTCGCGGCCGCGAGATCGGTCCCTGATTTCTTGAAGAACTCACGCCTCGAGTACCGCATCGACGTCTCTCCCTCGATAGTTTGGAGTTCATTTCTACAATTTCTGCACTGGCCGCCGCAACACAATAGTCGAGCTGCATCCCACCTGAGCAGCAACGCTTTCTTGAACTGACACGCGCTATTGTGGAGAATGGCTCGGAACCCGCCGTCGCACCACGCTTTGGCGGGCAGGCTTCGGCGAATTCTCCCCTCGATGAACTCTGGTCACGTCGCCACCGACGAACCCTGGCCCGGCCATTTCGACCAGACTCTGGACGCACGTCGGTCCCCAAGTCTTTCGGATGAGATCGGCGAGCGGGTCGTCATTCTCGACGAATCGGACGCGCCTGCTTTGGAGCTGCTTCGCTTTCGCCGTGCGCTCACGGCGATTCCGGGCTTCGAGGTTGCGCTTCGCCGTCGAGTCGAGCGGCTTCGGCATTTTCAACACGAGCTATTCGCAAAAACGCCGACGGTCGAGTACCTCGATCACGATCGATGTCTTGCGCTCGTGTCCGCCCACACCCCAGGACGACGGCTGTCGAGCGTGCTGGGACACGCGCAGGATCCCGCGCTGGCCGCATCGCTGGTTCATCAGCTCGTGCCGGCGCTCGCGGCTCTCAACGCGTACGGCGACGGCATCGGCCACGGCGCGCTGACCGCGAGCCGGATCATCATCTCTCCAGACGGAACGCCGATCGTCGTCGAGCACGTGCTCGGGCCCGCATTGGAGCGGCTGCACTTGTCGGCGTCGGACATGTGCGCCGTGCTGAACATTCCGGTGCCGTCGGCGCACGCCGCGCAATCCGGCAACGGCGGCGCGATCGACTGTTTTCAGCTCGCCCTGATCGCGCTGTCGATGCTCCTCGGACGTCCGTTGACCGTCGACGAGTGTTCGGAGCCGCTCGCAAAAGCGCTCGACGCCGCGCTGCCCGGCGCGGACGCGGAATCCGGCGCCGCGCCGCGCGGGCTGCGCACGTGGCTCGACCGCGCGCTTCGTCAAGATCTCAGCGGGTTCTTGTCGGTGGCGGAAGCGAAGGACGCGCTCTCTTCCATCAGCGCTCCCGATCCCGCTGTCGCACAACGGTGGCGCACTTTGCTGGACGCTCCGCATGACGAAGCGGCGCGCGAAGTGGCCGTCGCGCCGCAGCCGGAGTCCGCCGAGGAGATCGCACCGGTTCCGATCGCGGTCGTCGAAGAAGAAGTGCACGCGCCGCCGGCGCCGGCGCCAGCGCAGCCGGAACGTCCGTCGGCGGTTTCCGAGCTCGTTCGGGCGCGCCGCGAGAATTCCTTTCGACCGCAGAACAGCGTGCTTCGTTGGAGCGGCATCGCGGTCGCCGTCTGCGCGGTTGTCGAGGCAGCGGTGATCGTCTATCTGCTCGGCGGACGATCGAGCGCACCGCCGCCGCCGTCGAGCGTTGCCGAGATCAGCTTGGTGACCGCGGAGCCCGGGTCGCGCGTCGAAGTCAACGGACAATCCGCTGGCGTCACGCCGCTCCGGCTGACCATCAATTCCGACGTGCGGTCGATCAGCGTCGCAAGCCCGCCGCTGCCGCCCGCGCTCAAGGCGATCCTGGAGAAAGAAGGGATCGCGGGAAAGGACACCGTCGTCGGAAGCACGGGACTGCGCGACGCGACGACGGCCGCTGCGCGCGGGAAGAGCGTCCCGCCCGCGCCTGAACCGCCACGCACGGGCAGAATCAAGGTGTCTTCTCCGATCGCGTTGGAGATCTTCGAGGGAGACAGACGTCTGGATTCGGCGGAGCCCGGGATCGTGTCCGCTGTCGCAGGACGCCGGGAGCTCGAGTTCGTGAACAGCGCGCTCGGGTTCCGGTCTCGACAGGTTGTCGACGTCAAAGCCGGACAAACGGTCGCGATTTCGGTGACGCCGCCCGATGGGCGCATCAATATCAACGCCGTGCCGTGGGCCGAAGTGTTGATCGACGGCAAGCTGGTGGGGGAAACGCCGATCGGCAACCTCTCGATTCCGCTCGGCGAGCACGAGATCGTCTTCCGTCACCCGAAGCTCGGCGAAGTGCGGCGGACCGCGGTCGTGCGATCCGACGCGGTCACGCGCGTCAGCGCGAATCTCGAACGGTGAATGCCCTCACTCTGAATCGTGTGGCCTGTTCGCTCCTTGTTTGCGTCGCGCTTACGCTCGGCGCGTCCGCGCAAGAGACGCTCAGTCGCGCGAAAGACCTCTATGTGATGGCCGCGTACGACGAAGCGCTCGACGTTCTCGGCCGGCTCCGGGAACGAGCGACGCCCGCGGAGTCCAGCGAGGTCGCCGGATATGAGGTGTTCTGTCTGTTGGCGCTTGGACGGACCGACGACGCGAACAAAGCAATCGCGGCGCTCGTGCGCGCGGATCCGCTCTATCGCCCGTCCGAATCCGGCACATCCCCGCGAACGCGCGCGGCCTTCGACAGCGTTCGACGCGGTCTGCTTCCGCAGATCGCGCAGGAGATGTACGACAAAGCAAAAGCTGCGTTCGATCGGAAAGAGCCCGTTGCCGCGGCGGAGTTCGATCGCGTGCTCGCCGTGCTCGACGATCCGGAGCTTGCGAACGCGCAAAACATGGCGGACCTTCGACGGCTGGCGGCCGGATTCCGCGATCTGAGCAAGGCCGCGGCGGCGCCCCCGCCGCCGCCTGACCCCGCGCCGCCTTCTGTCGCGCCGGCGTCCACGCGCGCCGCACCGGCGATTGAAACGCCCGCCATCTATAGTGCAGATGATGCGGGAATCGTGCCGCCGACCGCGCTGTCGCGCAGCACGCCAGCCTGGCAGCCGCGAAACGAGATCGAGAAGCGGCGGGAATTCCGCGGAGTGCTCGAGCTCGTCGTCGACGAAGCGGGCGACGTGACGACGGCGAAACTCGGAAAGAGCATTCACCCCCTCTACGATCGCGAGCTCCTCGAACGCACGCGCAGCTGGAAGTTCCGTCCGGCGACGAAGGACGGCGTGCCCGTGAAGTACCGGATGATCATTCAGATTGAACTAACGACGAAGGACTAAGAACGAAGACCGGCGGTTCTCAGTTCTTCGTTCGTCTGATCCGCTTCGTCTCGGCGTCGGTTCCAGAGCTCCACGAACGCAGCCTCGCGCGAATCGCGCCGAATACGATCTCGTCCCCGTCCGACAGATTGACTCGATCGCGCACGGCGGCGCCGCGCACGCGCGTGCCGTTCTTGCTCGCGAGATCCTCGAGCGAGACGCGGCGATCGCCGCTCTCGACGACGATCCGCGCGTGGCGGCGCGAGACGCTGTCGGAGTCCAGCCACACGGCGCACGCCGGATCGCGTCCCACGATGTTCTCCCCTTCCGACAGGCGGAAGGTCTGGTCCTGCGCGATCACCCAGCAGGGCGTGCGCGCGGACGCCGGCTCTTCGCCAACGGCCGAGGCGTCGCCGCAGAACGCGTAGCCGATGCCGTGCACGGTTCGAATGAAGCGCGGTTCCCTCGCCGAGTCCGCGAGCACGCGGCGGATCTCGCCAATCAGCACGTTCAGGTTCGCTTCGACGACGTAGGTGTCAGGCCAAATCCGCGACTGAAGCGTCGTCTTGTCGAGGACCTTCGGCCGCTGCTCGACGAGCGTCCACAGCAGATCGAACGCCTTCGGCGAGAGGTGGAGGTCGGACCGGCCGCGAACGAGCTGCCGCGTTTCAGAGTCGATCGTGAATGGGCCGAAGCGAAGTCTCACGGGCGGATCGGGGGAAATTTATGAATTCCTTCGCGATTCCTTAAGCCTTGCGTCCCTTGCGTTTGCAATAGTGCTGGTGCTGATCCTACCCGCTTTTGACGGAACACCAGGCGGGAACAGGCAGTCTTAGAGTCACACGGTGCACGAACAGACGTCACGCCCACCACAACCGTCCCTCGCGCAGGCCCCGCGGCGGCCGGCGCGCGACATCATCGACGCGGTCGTCGAGAACATGCGGAAGAACCTCGAGCCGCTGAAGTACTCGACCCTCGCACCCAGCCGCTACACCGTCTACCTTCACGCCAACGAGTTCGCGCGCCTGGAAGGCATCATCCCCATCCTGCAGGAGCAGACGACGAGGGCGCTGACCGATGAGCTCCACAAGCTGAATCAGCGTTCGGCGCTCAAACGCTGGACCGATCGGCTTCGCCGCGAATCGGATCCGGAGATTCGCAACGCCTCGGCCGACTGGCAGGTGGAATTCCTCGCCGACCCGGACGGCGAGATGAACGAGGGGGATCTTCTCATCGACTCCGAGTTGATCTTGCCGGCGACGCCCGAGCTCGGCGTCGGCGAGCGCACGCGAAAAATCACGACGGTGCATTCGGGACAGCGCACGACGACGCGCGAGCAGACCAGTACTCAGGTACCGGTGGCTTCGACCGGAGGCGTGTTCGCGCGGATCGAGTACGACGACGACACGGGCCACCACTCGTACGAGATTCGGACGGATACGGTCACGATCGGACGGGGCGGCGTGACGCATCCCGTCGATCTCCGCATCGCGGCGTCACCGGACGTCTCGCGCGAGCACGCGCGGCTCCGCCGCGATCCTGCGACCGGCATGTTCTTCCTGATCGATATGAGCTCGCTCGGGACGACGCTCAACGGGCGGCACGTGCCGAAGGGCTACGACGAGGTCGACGGCGCGAAGCGCGAGAACGGCGCGGAGACCGCGCTGCCAGACACCGCGACGATCGGTCTGGCCGAGACCGTGTTTCTTCAGTTCGGAGTGAACCGGTGATGACCGCGCTGTTGTGGGCTCGTCCGATCTTCTCGGCGATCCTGCTGGCGTTGGTCGGCCTGTACGTCTACACGGCCTACAGGAGCGAGTCGAACGCCGAGCCATGACCGGTCGAGCGATGCCGAGCATCACGACACTGCGAGCAGCGGGCGACACCAGTCCTGGACTGCAGCGCCAGGTCAACGAGGATCGCTTCCACGTCGACGTCGCGCGCGGGCTGTTCATGGTCATCGACGGCGTCGGCGGGCAGGCCGCCGGAGGAAAAGCGGCCGACACCGCGGTCAGCGTGCTGCGCGCGCACCTCGAACGCGAGACGCGGCCGATTGCCGCGCGGCTGCGCGACGCGATTGCCGTCGCGAACAACGAAATCTATCGCCTCGCCGGCCTGCGTACCGAGTGGAACGGGATGGCGTGCGTCCTCACCGCCGTCGCGATCGACGACGGCCACGCGATCGTCGGGCACGTCGGCGACACGAGGCTCTACAAGCTCCACGACGGCCGCATCGAGAAAGTCACGCGCGATCACTCGCCCGTCGGCGAGCGCGAGGACGCGCGCGAGCTGTCGGAGATCGACGCGATGCAGCATCCTCGCCGCAACGAGGTGTATCGCGACGTCGGCTCCGAGCCGCACGAGCCGACCGATCCCGATTTCATCGACATCGACCGCGTGCCGTTCGAGCCTGACGCGGCGCTTCTCCTCTGCAGCGACGGCCTCACTGATCTGGTCGACTCATCTTCGATCAACGAGATCGTGTCGCAGTCGGCGGGACAACCGCAGCGCGTCGTGAAAACGCTGATCGATGCGGCGAACGCGGCGGGCGGCAAGGACAACGTCACGGTCGTCTACGTCGAAGGCGAACAGTTCGCGCCGCCGGCGATCGAGGAGCCCGCGGCGGCGGCGGAAATCACGCGGCGCCTCGGGCCCGCGGTCGACCCGGCATCGTCGCGGCGCCGCGGCGTGCGATTCGCGAACGTCCTGCTCGCGGCCGTCCTGATCCTCCTGACCTTCGTGCGTTCCGATAGTCTCTCTCCGCGCGCGGTGACGTCGGCCGGCACGCCGGCCGTCGTTACGGGAGGCCGGATCGTGGTGCACGCGAACGAATCGATCACGGAGGCGCTGCAGAGTGCGCCCGAAGGCGCGACGGTCGTCGTCGACCCGGGTGAGTACCGCGAAACGGTCGTGCTCAAGAGCTCGGTCCGATTGATCAGCCGCGACCCCGGCCGCGCCGTGATCCGATTACCCGGCGCCGCGGCGGAAGGGGCGGCCGCGGTGGTCGCGCGCGGCGTGACGGATGCCGCGATTCAAGGGTTTCGCATCATCGGGGACGCGGCCACGCCGTTGGGGACGGGCGTCCTCGCCGTGGAGTCGCAAGTCGCCATCTCGGAAATCGAGATCACCGGCGCCGCGCACGCCGCGATCGACGTCCGCCGCAGCTCGCGCGTGCGGGTCGTCGCCGCCGAGATCCGCGACAACCCCGGAGCCGCGCTCGCGGTGCGTTCGGGCTCGACCGCGACGGTGTCGCACAGCGAGTTCGCGCGGAACGGATCGGGCCCCAACGTGCAGAAGCCGTTGATCTTCGAGGACCGTGGAACCGCGCACTTCACGGCCAACGTATTCGTGGGAAGCGGCCCGAGCGTGTTCACCGGATCGAGCGAGGCTCGCGCCGCGTTCGCGCGCAACAACTGGTTCCCCGAGACAGGACCGTCGAGCCCGCCGCGCCCGGCGCCGCGCGGCCGCTGACCGCTCATCGTGACCAATACGACCGTCTTCAATCGCGTCGGCCGCTACGAGATCCACCAGCAGATCGGGCGTGGAGGCATGGCGGCCGTGTTCCTCGCGACCGACACCGAGACGAACCGGAAGGTCGCGTTGAAGCTGGTGTCGATCGAGACCGATCGCGACGGGCAGCAGGTCCTCGAGGCCGAGCGCTGGGGCGCGAAGCTGCAGGAGGAGTTCTGCCGCGAGAGCCGCTACGTGCCGGTCGTCTACGAGTACGGCACGCACGGGCAGTACTTCTACATCGCGATGGAACACCTGAGCGGGCGGAACCTCTCGGAAGTGATCAGCGAGGGGCCGATGGCGCCGGCGCGCGCGGTGCGCGTCGCGGTTCAGCTGTGCGAATTCCTGGAGGCAGCCGACTCGTTCGAGCGCACGCTCGACGGCCGCACGTTCAATCTGCTCCTGCACGGCGATCTGAAGCCGCGCAACATCCGCGTCCTCGACGGCGCCGAGGACGAGATCAAGGTGTTCGACTTCGGCATCGCGAAGGCGCTGTCGCTCAGCCGCAAGGTCACGCGCAACGACTTCGGCAGCATCGCGTATCTCTCGCCGGAGCGCCTCGAGTCGGGCGAGATCGACGCGCAGGCGGAGTTCTGGGCGGTCGGCGTCCTGCTCTACGAGATGATCAGCGGCGTTCAGCCGTTCCGCGCGGCGGACACGCGCCGCCTCGAGCAGCGGATCCGCACGCGGCAGGCGCCGGACACACTCGATAGCGGCTGTCCTCCAAGCCTGCAGGCGATCGTCGCGAAGCTGCTCGCGGCAAACGTCGCCGATCGGTACGCGAGCGCGAGCGCGATTCGCGAGGATCTCCAGCGATTCGCCGCGGGAGAGCCAGTCCACGCGCTGGGCGAGAGCCGCGCTCCCGCGGTCGAAGACGAGGCCGTGACGCGGCGTACGCATCGCGCGGCCGTGATTGCCGGCATCGCGATCGAGACGAAGCCGCACGAGAGCGCGCCGGCCGACGAGATCACGCGGCGCACGACGCGCGAGCAGAAGCAAGCCGTCGCTCCTGTCGTTGCCGCGCCTCCGTCACCGGTGCAGCCACGTCCTCCAGATCCGCCGTTAACAGCAACACCGGCACCGGCGGCGCCGCCGGTTCGAATGACGTTCGGACGGCGGCTCCGGCGACTCGCCCGCCGCGCGCTCATGGTGCTGGCGATCATGATCGTGCTGAACGAAATCCGCATCTACGTGGTCGCCAACGCGCTCGCCGAGAACGTGCCGCAGGATCTCGGCGGCGTCGTGCAGATGTGGAACCAGCACAACGCGCTCAACGGCGGGTTGAGCCTCGGCATCCGGCCGCTCGAGCGCGCGCTCAGACGCCAGTCGCTCCTCCTCGCGGATCGGATCTTCGCGCGCTATCGGACCGCGGGCACGACCGTGTACGAGCGCGAGTGGCGGCAAGCGCGCGACGCGCTCGCGCTGGCGTTCATCAGCGCGCCCTCGAGCTCCAGGCTCGAGGGGGCGCTGCTCTACACCGACGGCCAGCTCAGTCGCATCAACGGCGAGGCGCGCATCCGGGACAAGCAGGCGCCCGCCGCCAAGGAATCGTTGACCGCCGCGGTGACCGCATTTCGCAAGGCGGCCGAGGTGCGGCCGAACTGGCCCGATCCGTTTCTCGGCCTGATGCGCGCGTTCATCGCGATGGAGGACGTCGAGCGGGGCGCGGATGCGCTCGCGCAGGCGGAGAAGTACGGCTACGCCGCGAACGGCCGCGACTGGGCGCTCCTCGGCGAGGGCTACATGACGCGCGCCGCGAAGCTGGCGGAGTCGACCGAGCTCGAGCCGCTCAATCGCGCGGCGGAGGCGTATACGCAGGCGATCGATCAACTCAACAAAGCCGCCGGCTTTGGCAACGTCAACCAGCGGCTTCGGGAGGCGCAGCGCCGCCTTCGCGACGTGCAGGAGCGGATCGAGAAGCTGTCGGTGCCGATCGACATCGAGATCAGCCAATGAGCGTCACGTATACGACGGCCGCCCAGCGCGACCGCGCGCGCGTGCGGCGCGGCAGCTATGCGCTGCCCGATCGGCTGCTCGCCGCGACGTCGTGCGTCGCCGTTCTGGCGATCGCGCTCGCCTGCCTCGGCCGCCTTCGCGCGTTCGATCAATCCGAAGCGGCGGGCGGCGCTCGAGCGATCGTCAACCTGAACACGGTGCGCGATCCCGACGTGCTGGAGCCCGCGCTGGCCGCGGCCTTCACGAACCCGAACGATCGGCGGTTCGCGGCGGGCGAGCTGTTCCGGTACATGAGCGCCGATCCCGCCAACCGGCGCACGCTGCCGAACGTCGGCGCGATCGCGCGCGCGACCGTGAGCACGAAGACAATCCGGGACACGAGAAGCCTCGATGCGTTCGCGCAGCGGTTGCGCGCCATCAACGATCGCGGGCAGAGTCCTGAGCAGATTTCGTTGTTCACGTCCGCCGAGATCTCGAAGCTCAAGCCGTCGTTGAGCGTGCGAACGCGCGACGAGTTCAAGAACCTCGTCTGGCTCTTCGGCGCGCTCTACATCGCGGGCTTTCATGTGGCCGCGTTCGCGTGGCGCCGGCGCGGCGTGCGGACGGATCCGGTGCTGCTCGGGGCGGCGCACCTGCTCACGGCAATCGGCTTTGCCGTGCTGCTCAGCCGTCCCGATCCTCTGCGCGACAGCGTGCTGATCGTCCGCTACGCGGAAACAATCGCGCTCGGCCTCGCGCTGATGACCGCGCTGTCGTTCGTCAAGATCGCATCGCTCGAATTCGCCTCGCTCAACTATCTGCCGTTGATTGCCGCGCTCTCGCTGTCGATTCTCTTGATCCTCTTCGGCACGGGACCCGGCAACAGCTCCGCGAAAGTGAATCTCGGTCCGCTGCAGCCCATCGAAGGGATCCGTCTCCTGCTCGCCTTGTTCCTGGCCGGATACTTCGGCCGTCGATGGGAGCTGCTTCGAGAAGTCCGCGGCGAGACGGTCCGCGACATCCGTCTCCCGCAATGGATCGACATCCCGCGAGGCGAGTACGTCGTTCCGGTTCTCGTCGCCGTCGCCGCGGCGCTCCTGTTCTTCTTCGCGCAGCGAGATCTCGGGCCGGCGTTGTTCCTGTGCTGCGTCTTTCTTGCGGTCTATGCGGTCGCGCGCGGGCGCGTCGCGATGGCGACGATCGGCCTCGCGCTCCTTGCCGCCGGCTTCTACGTCGGCTACCGCCTGAACATCTCGGCGACGCTCTCGGATCGCGTGCGCATGTGGCAATCGCCGTGGGACAACGCCGTCGCGGGCGGCGATCAGATCACGCACGCCCTCTGGGCGATGTCGTCCGGCGGCCTCTTCGGAACAGGGCTTGGGCTCGGCGACTCACGCTATCTTCCCGCCGGCCATACCGATTTGATCATCGCGGCGATCGCGGAGGAGCTCGGCGCGGTGGGCGTCGTCGCGGTGGCAATCCTGTTCACGATTCTCGCGTGGCGAGGCTTCCGGATCGGCCGCCGTGCCGCGAGCGACTACGGGTTCTTTCTCTCGACGTCGCTCACGCTGTTTCTGATCCTGCCGGCGCTGATCATGGCGTCCGGCGTGATGGGCGTGACGCCGCTCACCGGAGTCGTCACGCCGTTTCTGAGCTTCGGCGGCTCCGCGATGCTCGCGAACTTCGCCGCGCTCGGCCTGCTCGCCGCGGTTCATGACGATCGCCGGCCCGCGAACGACTTCGCGCCGTTCCGCGTGCCGATGAGAAATCTCGGCGCGGTGCTCGGCGCGTGCGCGATCGTGCTCGTTGCCGTCGCGCTGCGCGTCCAGGTCGTTCGCGCCGACGAGCTCGTCGTCAAGCCGCATCTCGGCGCGCAGGCCGACGGCGGGCGCCGGTTCGAGTACAACCCGCGCGTGCTCGACGTCATTCGATCGATTCCGCGTGGGACCATCTACGATCGGCGCGGGCTGCCGCTCGCGAGCGACGACCCGCGCGTGCTCGCGGATGCCCGGGTCGCGTACGACCGGTTGGGAATCTCGATCCCCACGGCGTGTCCCGATCCGGGCGAGCGCTGCTATCCGCTCGGCGGCGAGGCGTTTCACCTGCTCGGCGACGCGCGGACCGCCGCCAATTGGAGCGCGACGAACACGTCCTACGTCGAGCGCGATCGCGACTCGCGCCTGCGCGGCTTCGACGATCACGCGTCGAACGTGAAGACGCTCGACCGTGCGGGCCGCTGGATGTACACAGTGCATCGCGACTACAGCGAGCTCGTCCCCGTGCTGCGCCATCGCTATCAACCGGGACATGCCGCGGTTGCCGCGTTCAGAGATCGCCCGCGCGACGTGCACCTCACGATCGACGCCGATCTGCAGCGTCGCGTCGCCGCGATAGTCGCCGCCCACGCGCGCAAGGCGAAGGGCAAAGCCGCGGCCGTCGTGATCGATCCCGACAGCGGCGCGGTGCTCGCCAGCGTCAGTTATCCGTGGCCGGACCTGAGCGACATTGAACCGCCCGTCCTGAGCAGAGTCGAACGACCAAGGGAGAAACCCGTCGGCACGTCACTGGATCCGGATGACGGCGATGAAGCGGACGAGTGGCTCGATCGCGCCCGCTACGGCGCGTATCCGCCAGGGTCGTCGTTCAAGCTCGTCGTCGCGCTCGCGGCGCTGCGCGACGGCCTGACGCAGGGCCGCTACACGTGCGCGCGGCTTCCTGACGGCCGCATCGGCGCGCGCGTCACCGGATGGATGCGTCCCGTGCGGGACGACGTCCTCGATACGCATCCGCACGGCACCATCGGCATGCACGAGGCGCTCGTGCACTCGTGCAACGCCTATTTCGCGCAGCTCGCGGTGAACCTCGGACCGGCACCGCTCGTGAAGATGGCGAGCCGGTTCAAGATCGCGCTGACCTCCGACGGCAATTCCATCCGCGGCGTTCAGGATGCACTCCCGCAAGTCGGGTACGGACAGGCGCAAGTCGTCGCCTCTCCGCTGCGCATGGCGACGGTCTCGGCCTCGATTGCCGCGGACGGTCTGCTGCGCGCGCCGTACATCGAGCAGGATTCGACGGGCAATCCAATCGCGGAATCGCTCGTCGATCCCGCGGCCGCGCGCCGCCTCGCGAGCGACATGCGCGACGTCGTCCTGACCGGGACGGCGCGCAGCCTGCGCGGTCATCACACGTCCATCGCGGGAAAAACGGGCACTGCGGAAGTGTCCAACCGCGCGTCGCACGGATGGTTCGTCGGCTTCGCGCCGTACGAGCTTGGCGCGCCAAAGCCGGGCGAAGGTGGATCCAAGCGAAGCGGAAGCGGGGCGAAGAAGCGAATCGCGTTCGCCATCGTGATCGAGCACGCCGGCTACGGAGGCAACACCGCCGCGCCCGCCGCCGGCGACATCGTCAGCGCCGCGGCCGCCGCCGGCGTGATCGGAAGATGAAGCATATGGACTTTCTGCGAAAGGCCAGGGCTCTCGAAGCGAGGCTCACGGGCACGCTCGATCGTACCGTCGGAGGGCTCGTCAAATCCGGCGCGCGCGGACCGCTCGAGATCGTTCACGCGATCGGCGAAGCCGCCCAGGAGGAAGTGCAGTCGAGCGGCCGCGGACGGCGGGTGTTTCCGTTCAACACGATCGCGCTGACAATCCTCGCGCCGTCGCGCGACGCGCGCGCGCGGCTCGAGGCGGTGTTCGCCGACGGCGCGCCGCTGCGCGATCGGATCGCCGCGCAGCTTCGCGCGGCTGGCTGCGAGATCGACGATCTCGACGTGACGGTCGCCTACGACAGCAAGCCGCGGAAGGGCTGGCGCAGCGACGAGTTCCACATCGAGTTCTCGCGGGTCGCGAAGCCGGAGCCGCCGCCGAAGGATTCCCAGCCCGAGCCGGCCCTGCCGCGCGTGGAGCTGACGGTGCTCAACGGCACGGCCGAGCGGCGATCGTACGCACTGCCCGCGTCGATGCGGATCGATCTCGGCCGCTCGGTCGAGGTGCGCGACACCCGACACCGGCTCATCCGCACGAACCACATCGCGTTCCTCGAGCGGTCCGGCGACGTCAACCAGACCGTCTCGCGCCGCCACGCGCACATCTCGTACGAGCCGGCCTCGAAGTCCTTCCGGCTGCACGACGACGGGAGCGAGCATGGCACCGGGATCGTCCGCCAGGGGCGCAGCCTGCCGGTGCCGCGCGGCGCGCGCGGCGTGCGCCTCCAATCCGCCGACGAGATCGTCCTCGGCGACGCGCGCCTGCGCGTCAAATTGACATAGGAGAGTTGGTAAGTCGACAGTCGGGAGTCGGAAGTCGAGAGTCGCAGTCGACAGTCACAGTCGACAGTCACAGTAGACAGTCGTCGACAGTCGACGGTCGACAGTCAAGAGTCACAGTCGACAGTCACAGTCGGAAGTCGACGGTCAGGCTGCAACTACTACCGACTGCCGACTGACTACGGGCTGCCGACTGAGACTGTCGACTCCCGGCTGCCGACTGAGACTGTCGACTCCCGGCTGCCGACTGAGACTGTCGACTCCCGACTGCCGACTGAGACTGTCGACTCCCGACTGCCGACTGAGACTCTCGACTCCCGACTGCCGACTGTCGACTGTCGACCGTCGACTGACGACCGACTGCCGACCGTGACTGTCGACTGTGACTCTCGACTCCAGACTCGCGACTGTCGACTGACAGGGTTCATTGATGGGGCGTGGCATGCGGCGAAGTGTGCCATAGCCGCCTGATGGTTTAATAGAAGCGATGTCGCCGTTCTCGCCGATCCCGCCGCGGCATCCCATTCGCGTCGTCCTGTCCTCGACGGCGCTGCTGCCGTTCGTGTCGGTGCGCAAGGCGGCGGCGCTCGCGATCGCGCAGCTCGGCGTCGCGGCGTTCTTCCTGTCGGGCGTCGCGCGCGACGCGCTGGGCGACTCCGCGATCTGGTTCGTGCTCCTCGCGACGGTGCTCGCCGGATTCGTGCGCGCGATCGACATCGAAGGCTGGGCGCTGCTCATGCCGGGCGGCTTCGTCAGCCGCGTGACGGCGGCGTTCGGACCCGCGACCGCCGGCCTCGCGAAGGCGGCGGCGCTGGTCGAGCGGCTGCTGCTTGGCGCGCTCGCCTCCGTCGTGATCGGCCACTATCTCGCGAACGTGTCGGCAACCGCGATCGCGGGCCTGCGCTTCACGGGCTTCGTGAGATCTGAGGACCTCGCGACGTCGATCGCCGCCGGCGTCCTGGGATTGCTGTGGCTGCGCATTCGCATCGGCCGCGATCTCACCCCCGATCGAATGTCGCGGGCGGTGTGGATCGGCGTGGCGATCGTCGTCGCCGCGATCGTCTGGGGCGGCCTCTCGCTCCTTCGCACCGGCCTCGGCGCGATTCCCGGCAGCATCCGGCTTCCCTCGCGCGCGATCGGCGCGTGGTCCGCGCTGGATGCGGTGATGGCGTTCATGCTCGGCTTCGCGGTGACGCTGCCGGCGATCGGCGGCGGCGAGGCATTGGCGCGAGCCGCAACCGATCTGCCCCCGCCGCGCGTGCAGGCGCTCCGGCGCGTTGGCCTCCTGACGTTTCTCTTCGGCCTGATCGGCACCGCGCTCGGCACGTTTCTCACGGTCGCGCTGGTGCCCGCCGCCGATCAGTCGACGTGGGTGAACGCGCCGCTCGTCGGGCTCGCGCAGCACCTCGCCGGTCCGGCGGTCCTCCGTGACGTGATGGCGATCGCCGTCACGATCGCCGCGGTGTTCATGCTGATGCCGGCGGCGCACGCCGCGCTCGGCGATACGGAGCGGATGGTCCACCGCGCCGCGGCGGACGGCACGCTGCCGTCGGCGTTCGCGTCGCTTCACAGCCGCTTCGGCACGCCGACGCGCGCCATCGACGTCACCGTCGCGGCGATGATCCTCGTGATTCTCGCCAGCGGCGGCAGGATCACGTGGCTCGCGCACGCGTACGCGATCGCGATTGCCGTCACGATCGCGCTGACGGTGGCGGCGCTCGCCCGCCTGCGGCGCACGCGCACGGGCCCGGCGCCCTTCAGCGCGAGAGGCAATCTCCGGTTCAAGGGCCGTGAAGTGCCGATCGGATTGCTCGCGTCGGGGTTGATCGTCGTCGCGAGCACTGCGGCCACGATGCTGACGGGCGATGCGGCATCGGTCGCCGCGGGCGCGCTGATCGCGATCGCCGCGCTGTGGTTCACCGCTGCGGGCCGATTCACCACGCCGGTCGAGCGGGCGCCGGACGACGGCACGTTCGACTTGCTGCTCTCGGCAGAGCTCGCGCTCGATCAGGTCGAGGCGCGTCCGGGCAATGTTCTCGTGCCGGTGCGGAACCCGCATCTGCTCGCCCACGTCGTCGCCGCGCTGCATACGCCGCGCGATCGCGACGTCGTCATCATGACGGCGCGCATGATCGGCGCGGACGTCAGCGAAGAGAGTGCGGGTCAAGCCGAGCCGACCACGTACGAGCGGCGGTTGTTGTCCGACGTCGTCGCGCTGGCCGAGCGCGTCGGACGCCCCGTTCATCTCCTCATCGTCCCGACGCGCAACGTGCTCGATGCGATCGTCGGGACCGTCGTCCGCCTTAGATCGTCGGACGTCTTCGTCGGCGAATCGTCGACGTTGTCCTCCGCCGATCAGGCCCGCCTCCTCGGCGAAGCGTGGGAGCGCGCCGACAAGCCCGAAGCCCTCGACGTTCGACTCGTTGTTCATCACCGCAGCGGCCGCGCCGATACGTACCACCTCGGCGCGCACCCGCCGTCCCTCACATCGGGCGATCTCGATTTGATCCACCGGCTGTGGCTCGACGCCGTCAAGGCCGTCGGACCGCACGTGCATCACGACGATGTCGTCAGAGCAGCGCTGAAACAAATGGAACAACAGCTCACCGGTCCACAACGCGAGGAGGCGGTCGCCGCGATCCGCGACGAAGCCCGGCCCGCCGAAGAGCTCGCGGAAGTGCTTCGCGCTCGAGACTACGCGCGGCTGCGGGACATGCTCCGCAACCGGCACGCGAGCGAAGTCGCGGCGCTCCTCACGGCGCTCGGCGTCGAAGATCAAGCGGTCATCTTCCGCGTCATGCCTCGCAAGGACGCGGCGGCCGTCTTCGAATACCTCGAGACGGACTCGAAGGAAACGTTGCTGAAGGCCATGGCGCAGGAGGACGTCGCGAAACTCCTGAACGACATGGCGCCGGACGATCGCACGCTCTTCCTCGAGGAGCTGCCCGCGGAAGCGACGCGGCACCTGCTCGCGCTGCTCACGCCTGCGGAACGCGCGGTCGCGCTGACGCTGCTCGGATATCCCGAGCAGTCCGTCGGACGGCTGATGACGCATCACTACGTCGCCGTCCGCGATCACTGGACGGTCCGCGACGTGCTCGACTACGTGCGGACGCACGGTCAGGACAGCGAAACCCTCAACGTCATCTACGTCGTCGACGATCAGGGCTCGCTGATCGACGACATCCGCATTCGAGAGCTCCTGCTGGCGCCGTTGGACAAACGCATCACCGAGATCATGGACCGGCGGTTCGTCGCGCTGAAAGCCACCGACGACCAGGCCGCGGCCGTCGGCATGTTCCGCCAATACGATCGAACCGCGCTGCCGGTGACCGACACGGCGGGAATGCTGATTGGGATCGTCACGATCGACGACGTGCTGGACGTCGCCGAGGCGACGGCAACGCGCGAGATTCAGCGCATCGGCGGATCGGAGGCCCTCGACGAGCCGTACATCAGCATCGCCTTCTGGAAGATGATTCAGAAGCGCGCGGGCTGGCTGACGGCGTTGTTCATCGGCGAAATGCTGACGGCGACGGCGATGGGCGCGTTCGAGGAAGAGATCTCGAAAGCGGTCGTCCTCGCGCTGTTCGTGCCGCTCATCATCTCGAGCGGCGGCAACTCGGGATCGCAGGCGGCGACGCTCGTGATCCGCGCGCTCGCGCTCGGAGAAGTCGGCGTTCGCGACTGGTGGCGCGTCATGCGCCGCGAGGTGTTCGCCGGGATGGCGCTCGGCGCGATCCTCGGGAGCATCGGATTTCTTCGCATCTCGCTGTGGTCCGCGTTCTCGGACATCTACGGACCGCATTGGCTGCTCGTCGCGATCACGGTTTCCGTCGCCCTCATGGGCGTCGTCTTGTGGGGAACGCTGAGCGGATCCCTCCTCCCGTTCCTCTTGAAGCGGTTGGGATTCGATCCCGCCGCGTCATCGGCGCCATTCGTCGCGACGCTCGTCGACGTGACGGGACTCGTGATCTACTTCTCGGTCGCGCTGGTCGTGCTGCGAGGCACGTTGTTGTGAGCCGGGACGATACAATGACACCCACGGAACCACACGCTCTTCATTCCACGAGAGGACATCGGAATGGCCGACATGCACGAGATTGAATACAAGGTGTTCGGCGAAGACCTGCAGTTCGTCGAGGTCGAGTTGGACCCGAACGAAGCGACGGTCGCCGAAGCCGGCGGCATGATGTACATGGAAGACGGAATCGAGATGGAGACGATCTTCGGCGACGGCTCGAAGCAATCGCAGGGAGGTTTTCTCGGCGCGCTGATGGGTGCGGGCAAGCGGCTGCTCACCGGCGAGTCGTTGTTCATGACGGTCTTCCTCAATCGCAGCCCTCAGAAGAAGCGGCTCGCCTTCGGCGCGCCGTACCCGGGCAAGATCGTTCCGATCCATCTCGCCGAGATCGGCGGCGAGCTGATCGCGCAGAAGGATTCGTTCCTCGCCGCAGCGAAGGGCGTCTCGATCGGCATCGCGTTCCAGCGGAAGCTCGGCGTGGGACTCTTCGGCGGCGAGGGGTTCATCATGCAGCGGCTGCAGGGTGATGGTTGGGCGTTCGTCCACGCCGGCGGCACGCTGCAGGAGCGCACGCTCGCGCCAGGCGAGATCATCCGCGTCGACACCGGCTGCATCGTCGCGTTCCAGCCGTCGGTCAACTACGACATTCAGTACGTCGGGAAGATCAAGTCCGCGTTGTTCGGGGGGGAGGGACTCTTCTTCGCGACGCTGACCGGTCCGGGGCGCGTGTGGCTCCAATCGCTGCCGCTCAGCCGAATGGCGAACCGCATCATTGCCGCGGTACCCGGCCTCGGACGCGGCGGCCGCGAGGAGGGCTCCATCCTGGGTAAGCTCGGCGGATTGATCGACGGAGACAACAGTTGATCGATCGAACCGCATGACGCGAACGCAGCTCGCAGGCGTGGCTCTCGGGTTTCTCTTGGCGTGCGTCGCCGCGCAGTCGACCTTCACGCAGGAGAACCCCGCCATCGATCGCGCCAAGCGCGTGCTCGACCTGCTCCAGCGCGAGCAGTTCGACGATGTGGCGAGAGACTTCAACGCGAAGGTTTCCGCGCTGTTGTCCACTGCACAGCTGCGGGACGTGTGGTCGGCGCTCGGCCAGCAGGCCGGTCCATTCACATCGATCCTCGACGCGCGCGCGACGACGCCGGTGCCCGGCGTGACGGCGGTCGTGTTGGGCTGTCAGTTCGAGAAGACGGCGCTGAACGTCATCGTCGCGTTCGATGCCGACGGTAAGATCGGCGGGCTGCGCTTTGCGCCGCGCGCGTCGGCTCCGGCGGAACCAAGCACGCCGCCCGCCTCCAGCCGCGGCAGGTTCAGCGAAGAGGCCGTCACTGTCGGCACGGGTGAATGGGCGCTGCCTGGAACGCTGTCGTTGCCGGTCGGACCGATTGCAGGTGCGGTCGTTCTGGTCCACGGGTCCGGACCGAGCGATCGAGACGAAACGATCGGCCCCAACAAACCGTTTCGCGATCTGGCGTGGGGTCTCGCGGATCGCGGTGTGGCGGTGCTGCGCTACGAGAAGCGGACGCGGCAGCACGGCGGGACGCTCGCGGGAATCAAGAACCTCACCGTTCGCGAAGAAGCGATCGATGATGCGCTCCTCGCCGCGGCGCTGCTGCGGACGCGCGAACGCATCGATCCCAAGCGAGTCTTCGTTCTCGGCCACAGCCTCGGTGGAACGCTGGCGCCAAGAATCGCGGCCGACGATCGCTCGGTGGCGGGACTGATCATCATGGCGGGATCGACGCGTCCGCTCCTCGACGTCGCGCGCGAGCAGCTTGCCTACCTTGCGTCGATCACTCCCGGCGGCATGGATCCGGAACAGGGTCTCGAGATGCTGCGCAAGAGCGCGCCCGAGTCCTACTGGAAGGATCTCGACAGCTACGATCCGGCACGCGTCGCGGCGAAGCTCACGATTCCGATGTTGATCCTGCAAGGCGAGCGGGACTATCAGGTCACGCTCGAGGATTTGCAAGGCTGGCGGCGCACGCTCGGCGGCCTCCCCGGCGTCACCATCAAGAGCTACCCGACGTTGAACCATCTCTTCATGCCTGGCGAGGGCAAGAGCACGCCGGCGGAGTACGAGCGCGCCGGCCGCATCCCGGAGTTGGTGCTCGACGACATCGCCCAATGGATCATGAGGAACTAGCGGTGCGATCTGCGTATCGGTTGCCCGCACGTGAGGCCGTCACGCTCGCCGCCAGCCTCGCCGCGATCGTGGCGGTGACAGTTCTCCTTCGCGCCGTACCCGAAGTCAGCCCCACGACGGTCGCGCTCGCGCTCCTGTTGATCGTGCTCGGCACGGCGACGCTCGCACGACTGGGCGTCGCGATCCTCGTGTCGATCGTCGCGATGTTCGCGTTCAACTTCTTCTTTCTGCCGCCGGACGGCACATTTACGATCGCGGACCCGCAGAACTGGATTGCGCTGTTCGCGTTTCTGGCGGTCGCCGTGATCGCCAGCAATCTGTGAGGACTGTGCTCGCTGGCATGACGATCCCGAGGCGACGCGCGCGTGTGCCGAACATCGAATCGTACCTCCTGACCGATCGGCGATATGCCGTGATCATCTAAGAAGGACATCAAGAGTCGATAAAGAAACCGTAAGGCAGGTACGGCGGCGGCGCCCAACGTCGGCGTCAAAAAAGCCATAAAGAGTTCATAAAGATCGCGCCCTCCGCGGGCGAGCACGCTAGGATGAGATGGTGCCGGAGCCGGTACGGCCTACAGGCGAGCAAGCGCTCGCCAAACTGCAAACAGCAGAGCGCGCGCGGCTGCGCATCTACATCGGCGCCGCGCCGGGCGTGGGCAAGACGTACTCGATGATCGAGGACGCGCATGCCTTCCGCCGCGACGGCGTCGATCTCGTCGTCGGGTTCGTCGAGACGCACGGCCGCGCCGATACTGAGGCGAAGCTCCACGATCTTCCGATCATTCCGCGCCGCCGAATCGAGTACCGAGGCGTTGTGCTCGAGGAAATGGACCTCGACGCGATTCTGGCAAGGCGGCCGGAGGTTTGCGTCGTCGACGAGTTGGCGCACACCAACGCCCCCGGCGGCCGCCACGAGAAGCGCTATCAGGACGTGCTCGAGCTGCTCGACAACGGCATCGGCGTGATGACGGCCGTCAACATCCAGCATCTCGAGACGCTGAACGACGCGGTCAGCCGCGTCACCGGCATCCGCGTGCGAGAGACGGTTCCTGACACGTTCGTCGATCGCGCGGACGAAGTGGTCAACGTCGACGTGACCGTGCAGGAGCTGCAGAGCCGTCTGCGGCAGGGCAAGGTGTACAAGCCCGAGAAGGTCGAGCAGGCGCTGACGAACTTCTTCAGGGAGACGAATCTCTCCACGCTGCGCGAGCTCGCGCTGCGCGCGGTGGCCGATGAGATCGGCGAGAAGGCGGCGACGCATCGGCAGCGGGAAGGCCTCGAGCCCGCGCTCATTCCCGAGCGCGTAATGGTGTGTATGAGCTCGAGCGCGGATGCGCCGCGCGTGCTGCGCGCCGGCGCGCGCATCGCGGGCCGGCTCGGCGCGCACTGGTATGCCGTCTATGTCGAGACGCCGCGCGAGGCGCCAGGACACATCAAACCGTCGGATCAGGACGCGCTGCAGCGGAGCATCGCGCTGGCGAAAGAGCTCGGCGCGACGATCGTGCGCGTAAAGGCGGACAAGCCGGCGGACGGCCTGATCGCCTTTGCCAAGCGCGAGGGCATCACGCACGTGATCTTCGGTCAGAGCGCGCGCACGCGATGGGAGATCCTATTGAAAGGGTCGACGCTGAACCGGTTTCTCGAAGAAGTTCGCGATGCCGCGATCCAGGTCGTCCCGCTGGGAGAAAATGGAGCATGAGACGCGCGCCACTCCTCCTTCTCGTTGCGATCGCGGTCGGCGCGTGCGACGTCAACCGGGCTTTGGATGAAATCCTCGAGGCGCGGCACCTGGCCGCGGACCTTCTGGTCCAATTCACCAAAGCCGCCGATGCGTCCAACCTCGCGGTCATGGCCGATACAGACGAGGCCTCGGTGGCGTTCGCCAAGGAGGCGAGCGCGCGGACAGCGGCCGTGCAGAAGGACCTCGACGCCCTCAAACCCTTGCTCGAAGATCTTCATTTCACCGAGGAGCTTCGCCTGCTCGAGGAGTTTCGAGCGCGGTTTGGCGAATACCAAACGCTCGACGGCAGCGTCCTCGGGCTCGCTGTCGAGAACACGAATCTCAAGGCACAGCGCCTCTCGTTCGGCGCCGCACAGCAGGCGGCCGACGCGCTCGGCCAATCGCTCGACCCGCTCGAGCCGTCAGGCGACTCCAAAGAGGCTTGGCAGGTGAAAGCGATCGCGGCAACGATCGTGGCGAGGGCCCGCGAGATTCAGTCGCTCGAGGCCCCGCACATCGCGGAACCCGACGACGCGGTCATGGATCGCGTCGAGAAGCGGATGTCGTCGGCCGAGGCGGAGGCACGACAGGGGCTCGCGCAGCTGGCAAAGCTCGTGCGGCCGGTTTCGCAGCCAAAGGTCGCGGCCGCGAGCGCCGCGCTCGACCGGCTCGTCGACGTCAATCGGCAGATGGTTCAGTTGTCGCGCCGCAACACCAACGTGCGCTCGCTGGCGTTGTCGCTGTACCAGAAGCGCCCGCTAATCGCGGCGTGCGAGGAAAGCCTCGACAAACTCCAGCAGGCGCTGGCCAAACGAGCCTACGCCAAGCCAGGGCGTTTCAGTTGAGCGTGCGGGACACTAGACCGGCACCACCAAGAGCACGCGCGCGCCCTCATCCGTCCACAACTCCGCGTGATCGGTTCCGGCGTCGGCGTGCACGAAGTCGCCGGGACCGAGACGCCGCCCGAGCGTGATGACGGAGCCTGAAATGACGTAGCACTCTTCGTCGCCGTCGTGGTGATGCGCGGGAAAGCGCGTGCCGGGCGCGACGTCGAGGAGCAGCGTGGAGTAACCGCTCCGCCGATTCACCGACAGCACCTTCATCCGGATGCCCGGCACCGAGTACGGCTGCCAGTCATCGTCGGCGTCGAACCGGAACGCGAAGCCGGCGGGCGTGGCGGCTTCCTGCGCGATTCGCGCCATGAGCCGCGCTTTCACGATCGGCCGCGGCGCGGGTCCCTCCACCATCGTCGCGAGCGCGACCGCGACCAGGTCGTCGAACTCGATCGCGTCATCGGAATGGTCTGTCATCCATCCACCGTCGCTTCGAGCCGATCGCGCAGCGCGCGCATGCCGTCTCGAATCCTCGTCTTCACCGTGCCGAGCGGCAGGCTGCAGCGAGCCGCCAATTCCGAGTGCGTGAACCCGAGAAAGTACGCCTGCTCGATCAGATCGCGCTGCTCGGGCGGCAGCGCGTCCAGCGCGCGATACACCGCCAACTGCTGCTCCGCGAACGACGCCTGACTCTCCGGCGATTCCTGCGCCGCCGGCAATGCCGGAGCGTCCAACGCGCGGGCACGCACGTTGTTGGCGCGCAGCCGATCGATCGCCCGGTTGCGCGCGATGCCCACTAGCCAACCCGCAGGCGATCCGGATGACGGCTGATACGTGTCGGCGCGCATCCAGGCCTGGACGAAGACCTCCTGCAGCACCTCTTCGGCTTCGTCGCGATTCTTCAGGATCCGGAGGATCAGTCCAAACAGCAGCCGGCTGTACATATCGTACAGCTCGCCCAACGCGCTTTGATCGCGAGCGACGACGCGTGCGAGCAGGGCGGCTTCGTTGCGCACCGAGCCGGTGGTGAGTCGAGCGGACAAGGCGCGAATTCTAACGTACTCGCGGCCCAATCCAATCTCGAGGCTGGGCCGTAGGTATGGACGTCATCACAGATTCGGCAAAGGAGTCCCCAATGAACGAAGCGCAGAACACCAAGGTGGTTCAGGACGCGTACGCCGCGTTCCTCAAACAGGATCTCCACGCGCTCCTCGCGCTGATGGACGAGCAGATTGTCTGGAAGCCGGTCACGGGTGCGGGCCGGCATGTCCCAACGGCCGGCGAACGGCGCGGTGTCGGCGCCGTCGCGGAGTTCTTCAAGATCGTCGCGCAGGTCTATCAGTTCTCGCGCTTCGAGCCGCAGCAGTTCATCGCGCAAGGCGACACGGTCGTCACGCTCGGGCACTACACCGCGACGACGTCGACCGGCGGATCGATGGACTCGGACTTCGTGATGATCTTCACGATTCGCGGGGGAAAGATCGTCCAGTTCCAGGAATTCCTGGACAGCGCCGCCCTTAACGCCGCGTTCGCGACGGCGCCGGTGTCGGCGTAGGATCATCGGTCGGTCGATCACTCGTGATAGGATCGCGGCGCTTCCCCTCACGAGGATCGGTCGGTGAACATCAACGTGCCGCGATATCTGCGTCTGGCAATCGGCCTCTACCTGAGTGCCGTGCCGGCGCACGCGCAGACCGCGGCGCCAGTGGCGCAGGCTCCGGTCCACGTCCTCAAGATTGCTGCCGGACCGACCGGCATGGAAACGAACAGCACGTTCACGCTGACCGAAGAGCGAACCGTTTTCAGCCGGTCGGACGATCGCGAGGTGGTCGTCTTCTTTCAATGGGACGGCGTTGCCGGCGCGCACAAGCTCGTCGCGCAGTGGCGAAGCCCCGATGGCGGCCTGACGTCTTCCTCGGCGATCGACTACGTCGCGAAGGATCGCCGATTCGGCGCGTACTGGCGGCTCACGCTGTCGCCGTCAATGCCACTCGGCACGTGGTCGGTTGAAGCGACGGTCGACGGCCAACCGGGCGGACGCCTCACCTTCGACATCAGAGATGAAAAAGTCGCCGCGGCGATAATCAAGCGGCCCCTGACGCAGGCGGATCTGTACGAGCGGCTCGATCGGGTCTTCGTCGTGATCCAACGTTCGACGGCGGCGGGCCGGCAGCTCGATGCGGCCGGCGGATTCACGACTGGATCGACGCGCATCTATACCGCGCTCGTCTCGATCGACGGCGCGGATCGTCTCTTCGCCGTATCGGCAAACGGCTCGCGTCGCGAGCTCACGTCGGTCGTATCGTGGCACCGCCGGCAGGACTGGGCGATTCTCGATGGCGGCACGCCGCACGAGACCCCGTTGCCCCTTGCGGCGGGCGAGGCCACGAAGATTGGCGATCGCATCTTCTCGATCGAAGGCGGCTCGGCCGGCCGCGCGCTCAGCGAGGGCAGCATCACCGGACAAAGTGAGATAGCGGGCGCGGGGCGCCGGCTGCTCGCGACGTTCCTCAACGGCCTCGGCACGCCGGGCGCGCCGGTGCTGAACGAGTTTGGCGAGTTGGTCGGGCTCGTCGGCGGCGCGAACATCCCGGGCGCGACGCGCCTTCTCGATCTGCTGCGCTTTCGAGGCGCGATGAAAGGGACGCCGATCGTTCCCATGACGCAGGTGCGCCCGCGAGGCGACGCAACGGGCGAGAGCATCTCGGCCCTGCAACAGCGGGGCGAACTGATCGCCCCGCTGAGCGGAGAACAACACGTCGTCTCTGGCGGATTCGCGAAGCAGATCAATCGCGGACCGACGGTCGCGCCCGGCGATCAACGCGATGAATTCTCGAGCCAGGACAAAACGTTCGTGACCTGGATCAACTGGAACCCGCAAGAGCGCGTTCGCGGCCAGGGCACGCTGCGGGTGTTCGACGCGGACAACAGAGTGATCACCGAGAGCAAGCCGGCGAAAGTCGATTTGCGCAAGGGTCAGCTGACTCTGTCGTCATGGCAGATTCCCGTACCGGCCGCGGCCGGCCACTATCGCGTCGACGCGATGATCGACGGCAAGCCGATCTGGCGCGGATTCGTGCGCATCAATCAGTAGATCGCTACTGCTTCGGCGGCGGCTGATTGCTGTTGTAGATCGCGTAGGCAACCTTCCACGCGCCGCCGACGCGCTTCGCGATGACCGTGTACTTGCCGCTGTCGCTCAACGGCGACGGCGCGCCCTTCGGCGTGAAGCTCTGTTGATACGTGCCCACGTCGTATCCCTGATCGCCGCTCACCTGCGTGTCGATGTGCGCAATCGTGAACGTGTTCATCTTGCCGCCCGAGCCGAACTCCTTCACGTAGAACTGCTCGATCGCCGCCTTCCCCTTCACCATCGGCTGATTCGGCGGCATCTCGATCGCATCGTCCGTGTAGAGGGCGGCAATCGCCTTCGCGTCGCCCGCCAGCGCCGCCTTCACGTACGCATCCGCGACCGCTTTGATCGCGTCGGCGGGAGCGCCTTTCGCCTGTTCCGGCGCGCGGCCCGCGCCGGCCACGGCAACGGCGAAGACGACGATCGCAGCGGCTACTCCGGTAATTCTCATGACAACCCTCCTTGTCGCGGGGACATTCTGCGTCCAGATGGCGCATGACGCAAGCTAGACTAGGAACGAAGAACGAGCTCTCGTTCTTGGTTCCCATGAATCGACGCACCGCGCTGAAAACGGTCCTGTTCGCTCTTTTGCCGATGGGAGCGGCGCGCGCGCCGTCGGTTTCGACGCTCGTCGGCACCGGCGCTCCGGGACACTCCGACTCGCAGGTGAACAATCCGTATGGAATGGCCGTCGGCCCGGACGGATGGCTCTATTTCTGCGATCTGGACAACCAGCGCATTCGCCGGATCGATCTGAAGACGCGCCGCACGATCGACGTCGCCGGCAGCGGGCAGCGCGCGTATGCGGGCGACGGCGGTCCGGCGACGGCCGGGTCGCTCAATATGCCGCACGAGATCGCCTTCGACGCACGCGGTCACATGTACATCGCCGAGCGCGACAACCACGTCGTTCGGAAGGTCGACGGCGGGACTGGAACGCTCTCGACGATCGCGGGCACGGGCGTCGCCGGATTCTCCGGCGACGGCGGCGCCGCCGCGCAGGCGCAGCTTCGACAGCCGCACAGCATCGCGATCGGTCGGGACGGGCGTCTGCTGATCTGCGATGTCGGAAATCACCGGCTCCGGTCCGTCGATCTGTCGACCGGCACGATCGAGACGATCGGCGGCACGGGCGAACGGCTGCCCACACCCGACGGCGCTCCGCTGAACGGCACGCCGCTCAACGGCCCGCGGACGATGGTGGTGGACGGAGAGGGAGCGATCTATCTGGCGCTGCGCGAGGGCAACGCGATCTACCGCATCGGGCCCAAGACGAAGACGCTGCACCATCTGGCCGGCACGGGCGAGCAGGGCTACTCGGGTGACGGCGGTCCGGCTCGAACGGCGAAGCTCGCCGGACCGAAGGGCCTCGCGCTCGCCGGACGCAGCCTCTTCCTCGCGGACACGGAGAACCATGCGATTCGACGGATCGATCTCGACAGCGGCGCCATCACGACCGTGCTGGGGACCGGCACGCGCGGCGATGGACCGGAGCGCGATCCGCTGCAGTGCAAGCTCGCGCGGCCGCATGGGCTCCTGTCGCACGGCGATGCGCTCTACGTCTCCGACAGCGAAGCGCACCGCATTCGAGTCCTTAGAACGTAGTGAGGTGTGCTCATGTCCCCATCGATGACTGATCGGACGAGGCGGCCGTTCGCGATGGAGGAAGCGGTCGCGATCCTGTCGCGAACGCCCGCGGCGCTCGACGCGCTGCTGCGCGATCTTCCCGACGGCTGGGTCGCCGCGCACGAAGGGGGCGAGACCTGGAGCCCGTTCGACGTCATCGGACATCTGATCCACGGCGAGCGCACCGACTGGGTCCCGCGCGCGATGATCATCTTGGCGCACGGCGAATCGCGGGCGTTCGAGAAGTTCGATCGCTTCGCCCAGTTCGAGGCGTCGAAGGACCGCACGCTGGCGAGTCTGCTCGACGAGTTCGCGGCCCTTCGCCGCGACAGCCTCGGCGAGCTGACGGCGCTCGGCATCACCGACGCGGATCTCGATCGCCGCGGCCGTCATCCGGAGCTCGGCGTCGTCACGCTCCGTCAGCTCCTCGCGACGTGGGTCGCGCACGATCTCGATCACGTCGTGCAGATCTCGCGCACGATCGCGCGTCAGTACTCGGACGAAGTCGGGCCGTGGCGGGCGTATTTGAGGATCATCAGCGGCTCGCAGGGGTGATCCTTCCGCGCCTTCTTGGTAGACTCCGCTGCTGAGGGAGGCGCGCCGTGATTCGAAGCGCTTTGGTCGCCGCAACCGCGTTGTTCGTCGTCGCCGCCGCCGCGGCTCTGTCCGGCGGCCAGTCAAAAGAGGACGCCCTGGATCCGGTGCGGGTCGCGCCGGACACGCACAAGGTCGCGTTCGAGAACGCGTTCGTGCGCGTGCTCGACGTCCACATACCGGCGGGCGCCGTCGAGCCGCGGCATCGGCATCCTCACGGGATGAGCGTCTACCTCACCGACTGGGATGTGAAGGTGACGATCGACGGCAAGCCGGCGCAGGCGACTCACAGAAAGGCCGGAACGTTCGCGTGGAGCGATGCGATCGTGCACACGGTCGAGAACGTCGGCAAATCCGAAGGCCACGTGCTCAGAATCGAGTTGAAGCACTAGCCATGCGCGCGCCGCTTCTCGCCGCAGCGCTCGCCGTCGCCGCGGTCGCCTCGATCCGGGCGGCCGAGATGACGGTGCAGGAACGATCGCACCTCGTGGCGCATCTGCAGATGACGGGCGGCTGGCTCGTCGACGAGGTGTCCACGCTGACGCCGCAGCAGCTCGCGTTCCGTCCATCCGCCGACTCGTGGACCATCATGCAGGTCCTCGAGCATCTCGTCGTCGTCGGTCCGATCTACTGGAACGATCTGCAGAAGTCGCTGCGAGGAAAGCCGTCGCCGCCGCTCGCGACGAGCGGCGACGCGAACATTCTGTGGTACGGCATCGATCGCGCGTGGCGCGAGAAGGCCATCCCGTCGGAAGTGCCGCCGGGGAAGCTCAAGGATCTGAAAGAAGGCTTGGAAGCGTACCGCAAGCAGCACACACAGCTGCTCGAGTACATTCGAACGACGAAGGACGATCTACGCGGGCATCACGTCGATCGCCAGGGATGCGACGCATATCAGTGGGCGCTGCTCATCTCGACGCACGAGCAGCGCCACATCCTGCAGATCCGCGAGATCAAAGCGCATCCGAACTTCCCGATCAAATGACGGGCGCGGGACTCGACAGCGCGGCCAGCACTTCCTTGTAGAGATACTTCGCGCCTTCGATCCCGTTCAGCGGGCCCGCCTCGTACTCGAGCGCGAAGGTCCCCTTGAATCCGCCGGCGAGCATGATCCGCGTCGACCGCTGCACGTCGTTCTTGTCGCCCCATCGATCCCAGTACTTCGCGTGCACGTTCGTGTGTGAGTACGGCGCGAGCGCCTTGAGGCCGTGCACGAGCATGTACGCCTGCTCCCAGTTGCAGAAGTCGGGCGACGCCTCGCAGTACGGATGGTTCACCTCGTCGAGGATCGTGCGCACGTTCAGCGGATCCGCCGCGAGGCCCCAGTGATTCTCGATCGTGACCCGGATCCCGAGCTTGCCGCCGTGATCGGCCATGGCTTTGTACGACTCGATCGCCGCCGCGAGGAGCGGCTCGATCTCCACGTTCCTCGGGTAACCATCGCCGGGACCGCGCGGGACGGCATTGGGCCGAATCGTCGGACCGAGCGCCGTCACGGAGTTCATCCGCATCGATCGCACGCCGAGGACGGCGCATCCGTCGAGCCACTTCTTGGCGATCTCGACGCCCGCCTTTCTCGCCTCTTCATCCGGCCCGGCGAGATTCGTCGGCGCGTTGTTCGAGATGTGCTGGCACTTTACTCCCGTCGCCGCCATGTTGGCCGCGAGCTTCTCCAGCCACTTCCGTCCCGACGGCGTCGACGGATCGAACGTGCGGCCGGCGAACATGCTGTCGTCGGTGACGTCGCCGAACAGCCCCGAGAAGATATCCATGTGCGTGACGCCGGGAAACGTGTCCTTCGTGAACTGCGGGAAGTCCAGCATCGTGATTTCGCCGTACTTCTCCTTCAGCTGCGCGGACGCCGGATTCACGTTCGTTCCACGGGACTTGAAGATCGAACGGATCGGATAGGAGCAGGACGCGATGCGCGCGAGCTTGTCCTTCTCGCTCCACTGCGCGGGCTGGACGGCGGCGGCCGGCGCTTCGTTCGGCAACGCGAAGCCGACGGTCGCGGCAGTAAGGCCCGCGCCCGCGGTCTTGAAGAACTGGCGTCTATCGACGGAGGTGTCGTGTGTGTCGCTCATGAGCGGATTCTCCACGCTTTGACGCCGCGCGTCAAAAGATCCGCGCACTCGCTATAATCCCAAATAGTCGTGACCGACGACGTCCACCAGACCGCCGCGCGGAAACCGCCGCCTTCGCCCGCATGGCGGTGGGCCGTGCTCCTCGCCGTCAGCGTCGCGATGTTCGGCAACTACTACGCGTACGATTCCGTCGGTCCGGTCGCGGACGCGTTGCAGCGCCTGCTGCACTTCACCGACACGCAGATCGGCACGCTCAACGCGATCTACAGCTTTCCCAACATCATCATGGTGCTCATCGGGGGCATCATCGTGGATCGATTCGGGGCGGCGCGCGCGACGTTCGCGTTCGCCCTGATTCAGGCCATTGGCGCGATCGTCACGGCGCTGTCGCCGAGCTTCCCCGTGATGGCGGCGGGCCGGCTGATCTTCGGCCTCGGCGCCGAATCGATGATCGTGGCGATCACCGTCGTCATCGGACAGTGGTTTGTGGGGCGGCAGCTCGGGTTCGCGTTCGGGCTGAATCTCAGCTTCGCGCGGCTCGGATCGTACAGCGCGGACATGTCCACGACGTGGTTCAAGCCGCTGTACGATCGCGGGTGGCAGCCGCCGCTGTGGCTGGCCGCCGGCTTCGCCGCCGCGTGCGCGGCGGGGGCGTTGGTCTACTACCTGATCGAGCGCCGCGCGCGGCAGCGCTTCGATCTCCCCGAGCCGACGCCCTCGGACCGCTTCGTGTGGCGCGATCTCCTGCGCTTCGATCGATCGTATTGGTACCTCGTCGGGCTCTGCGTCACGTTCTACTCGGTGATCTTTCCGTTCCGCAGCACGTTCGCGATCAAATACTTTCAGCACGCGCACGGGTTGTCGCTGCAGGAAGCGGGCGCGATGAACGCGTACGTCTTCCTCGCGGCGATCTTCGCGACGCCCGCCTTCGGGCTGCTCGCGGACCGCCTCGCGCGGCGCGCCGCGTTCATGGCGTTCGGAACGTTTCTCCTGTGCGCGGTGTTTCCGATCCTCGCGTTCACCGACATGAGCCTGTGGGTTCCCACGGCGATGATCGGCGTCGCGTTCTCGCTCGTGCCCGCAGTCATCTGGCCGGCGGTTCCCTACGTCGTGGAGCCCACGCGCTTGGGCACGGCGTACGGGTTGATGACGATGCTGCAGAACATCGGGATGATGTTGGCGAACCTCGGGGCGGGCGCGTTGAACGATGCGGCCGGCGCCGGTCCGACCAATCCCGGCGGCTATCGTCCGATGCTGTGGATGTTCCTGTTCCTGAGCCTCTTCGGATTCCTCTTCGCCGCGGCGCTTCGCGTTCGTGAATCCGGGCCCCGCGGCCACGGACTCGAGACGATCCGCGCGAGCGAGAAATCCGCCTGAGCGCGCCGATATGGCTACAGCATGTTCGACGGCTTAATCGCTGCATCTGCGCTCGAGGCCGACTGCGACACGTTGTATTCGGAGGACCTGCAGGACGGACAGGTCATCGACGGCCGTCTCACCATTCGCAATCCGTTTCGCCAATGATGGCCACCACGCGTTCTTCACCGCGGACAACGTTGCTACGGCCGACGACATGGCTGATGTGCTGCTCATGATTGCGAGCTACGATCCGTTGAGCTTCAACGCGCTCGAACCCGAGGCGAGAGTGGAGGGAATCTCGACGATGGCGGAGGTCGTCGGCCGCGCATTCGCGCCATGGCGGTTCAGCACGATTGTCGTTTCTGCGTTCGGCGCCATCGCGTTGACGTTCGCCGCGGTTGGAATCGCGGCGCTGGTGGCACATATAGCCAGTCGCCGCTTCTTTGCTTCACCGTGAGAGGCCGGAATAATGATCATTGAGAGGCTGAGTCACGACTTCCGCTCTGCATTCCGCGGGCTCTGGCGCGCGAAGGGGTTTGCGGTTGCGGCTGTCTTGACGCTCGCGCTTGGCATTGCGGGTACGACTGTGATGTTCACGTTGATACAGGGCGTGCTCCTCCGCCCCCTGCCCGTACGTGAACAGGAGCGCCTGATCGTGGCCTGGAAGGTCGTGCCGACATCCGGGTCCGCGGCCTATCCGTTTGGCGATAGAGAGATCGAAGCGGTGGCCGAAGCGAGCCAGCTCCTCGAAAGCGCTGCGGGCGTGACAAGGAACGGCGTCGGTCGCTCCGTCGTGACCGACGGCGGCGTTTCCAGTTATGCGAATGTCGGGCTCGTCACCGGCGGTTTCTTCGACGTTCTGGGTGTACAGCCGATTGTCGGGCGTGCGTTCACCCGTGACGACGACAAGGAGGGCACGGAGAACGTCATCGTCATCAGCAACGGATACTGGCTGCGCCGCTACGGTGGATCACCGGACGTCATCGGCCGCGATCTGGTGTTTGAGGAGCGGCCGTTCAGAATCGTCGGCGTGATGCCTCCCGATCTTGATTACCCAACGGGTGTCGAGATTTGGATGACGACGAAGTCCGTGCCGACGGACGGCCCATTTGGCGACGCCGCGCGGCGCGAGGTGAATCTGATGGGCCGCCTGCGTCCCGGAATCACGGTGGAGCAGGCGACAAGTGAAATCATCGCGTTGAATCAGCGCCTGGAAGCGCAAGCGCCCGCCGATGGTCTGCGTGGTCTCGTTCCCGTCGTTCGCTCCTTTGTAGATGTTGTGGTCGGCGACGTTCGCCTGACGCTGATCGCTCTGTTCGCTGCGGTCGGACTCGTGCTGCTGATCGCGGGTGCGAATGTGGCGAACCTCCTGCTGATGCGAGGGGAAAGTCGGCGCGGCGAGTTGGCCGTGCGCGCCGCACTCGGCGCCGGGCGCAGCAGGATCCTGAGCCAGGTGCTCGCAGAGAGCGTCGTCCTGGCCAGCGCGGCCGGAGTCTGTGGATTCGCCGTTGCGTGGTGGAGCGTTCCTGCGATCGTCCGGCTCGTGCCAGACGGTTTGCCCCGTGTGGAGGCAATCCGCGTCGACGGTCTTGTGGTCCTGTGCTCAATCGCAGTCGTATTCATGACCGGGTTGGCTTCCGGGCTCATACCCGCGCTGTCATCACTCCGGCTGGATCTCGTGTCATCGTTGCGAAGTAGCGGTCACGGAATCACAGGCACCTCGGCGAACCGTGGACGCCGGGCCCTCGTCGTCGTGCAGGTCGCGCTGGCCGTGACCGTGCTGACGGCTGCGGCGCTTCTGATTCGAAGCGTCCTCAAACTGCAGGCCATCGATCTCGGGATGGCCGCCGAGCGGCTGGTCCTGCTCGAGCTCTACCTGCCGCCGGAGAAGTTCACAGAGCGGCCTCGGCATGCGCAGTTTCTGGATGACGCGATCGATCAGCTCGAGGCTGTGCCGGTGATTTCCCGAGCAACCCCGGTCAACATCCCTCCCTTCCTGGACCAGGGGTGGGACGTGCCTCGCATCAGCGCTGCAGGACAAAGCGAGGTGGAAGCCGCAGGGAATCCTTCGCTCAACCTCGAGTCGATTCACCCAAGCTATTTCGAGACGCTCGACATCCCGATACTGCGCGGCCGGGCGTTCACACCAGCCGATCGCGAGGGCTCTCCACTTGTTGCCGTGGTCAGTGAGAATGTCGCGGAGCAGCTGTGGCCCGGCCAGGATCCGATAGGCAAGCGGCTGAAGTTCGGACCAGTCGCCTCATCTGACGAGTGGCGAACCGTCGTCGGCATCGCCGCACCGAGCCGTTACCGCACCTTGACCGTGGCGCGACCCACGCTCTACCTTCCCGCCGCGCAATTCCAGATGACGGCAACCCTGCTGGTGTTGCGCACAACGGCCTCGCTCGAGTTGCTGACGTCAATAGCCGTGGATCGGATGCGAACGATCGACCCTGACGTGCGACTGATGCGGGCCTCGCCATTCACGGAGTTGCTCGATCGACCGCTCGCGCGACCACGGTTCAATGCGTTTCTCCTCGGCATCTTCGCGTTGGCCGCCGTCATGCTGTCGACCGTGGGCCTCTATGCCGTGATGGCCGCTTACGTGCGCCAGCGGGATCGTGAGATTGCGCTGCGCCTCGCATTGGGCGCAACCGCAGGCGGGGTCCGGCGATTCGTACTCGCCGAGACCGTGCGGCTGGCCAGTCTTGGTGCGCTCATTGGGGTGGCGGCGGCAGTTGCCGCCAGTCGCCTACTGAGAGGGATGCTGTTCGAGGTGGGTCCTCTCGACCCTTGGGCCACGATTGGCGCGGCGCTCCTGCTGATGGCGGCGTCGGCGCTCGCCTCGTACTTGCCAATGCGCCGGGCCACGCGCCTTGATGCAGTGGCAATGCTTCGCGCGTCGTGAGCGCGGACGAGAGCGACACGTCACGGCGCCGCGCGTTGAAGCGGGCAAGCATCAGGCCGCCGACGTTCGTCGAGAGCGCCAAGAACATGAGTCCGATGGCGCCGGCCACGAAGTCCGAAGGACGTCGTGATGCCGACCG
>DATBJJ010000080.1:0-8283 GCA_036556425.1 Vicinamibacterales bacterium | reverse complement strand
TAAATTATTGCCCAACGTTGGGTGTCCCGATTGGGTGTCCCCGCCCTACACGGCACGCAGGGCGCGAAGGCGGGCGATTTCTTCGTCGGTCAGGCCGGCGAGCGTACGCAGAATTTGATCGCTGTGCTGACCCAGCGTGGGCGGCGCAGTGCGGACGCTCCCGGGCGTCTCCGACAGCTTGATCGGAACGCCCAGGACGCGGATCGCGCCAAGCGTCGCGTGATCGATCGTTTCCACCATCTGCCGAGCCGACAGCTGCGGATCGTCGAACACGTCGCCGAGATCTCTCACCGATCCGCACGGAATGCCTTCAGCGGTCAGCACCTCGATCCACGCGGCCCGCGACCGCGCACGCAGGCGATCCGCAATCACAGGCCGCAGCACTTCGTAGTTCTCGACGCGATGGCGATTCGTCGCGTATCTCGGATCGTGAGCGAGATCGGTGAGCCCGATCGCGCGGCAGAAGCCGCGCCACAGCTCGTCGTTCCCGACGGCGATGACGAATCCGCCATCCGCCGCGTCGAACGTCTCGTACGGCACGATCGTCGGATGGCGGTTGCCCAATCGTTCGGGCGGCCGCCCGGTCGCGAAATAGCTTCCCGCCTGATACGTCAACAACGCGGCGGTCGCGTCGAGCATTCCGATGTCGACGCGCTGTCCGCGTCCCGTTCGCGCTCGCGCGAGGAGCGCCAGCGCGATCCCCTGCGCCGCGAACATGCCGCTGACGATGTCCGCGATCGCGACGCCGAGGCGAAGCGGCGGACCGCCGCGCTCCCCCGTGATGCTCATCAGTCCCGCTTCCGCCTGGATCACCGCGTCGTAGCCGGGTTGATCGCGGCGCGGACCGGATTGACCGAATCCCGAAACGGAACAGTAGACGAGTTGCGGCCACCGCGACGCGACGACATCGTCGCCCAGCCCGAGCCGCGCCATCGTGCCCGGTCGAAAGTTCTCGACGAGCACGTCGGCGCGATCGAGCAGGCGCTCGAGGGTTGCGCGCCCTTCGGCGCGTTTGAGATCGAGCGTCAGGCTCTCCTTGTTGCGGTTGATGCTGAGAAAGTACGCGCTCTCGCCGCCGACGAACGGCGGTCCCCATCCGCGCGTGTCGTCGCCGCGATCGGGATGCTCGATCTTGATCACGCGCGCGCCCATGTCGGCGAGCAGCATCGTGCAGTACGGACCGGAGAGCACGCGCGTCAGATCGACGACGAGCAATCCATCGAGCGGAGCGGGAGAAGCTGGCACGGTCGAATCGGCCATGAGTCAACAGCGCGAGCGAATCGCGACGAGATCGCTGAACAGAGCGTATGCGGTGTGAGTGAGGCCGCCGTGCATTTGCGAGATCGCGATGTCGCCGAGCAAATGGGTCTCGAGCACGAGCGCGTTCGACATTCCGCGCAGTCCCGCCAGCAAGTCGCCTTCGGGCAGCTCCTCCAGACGAACGGACGGTCGTTCGTGTTGCCGCGCCGACGCGACGAGACGCAGACGGGCACCGCGGGCCCTCGCGTCGCGTGCCCGCCGCGCAGAGTCGGATCCCAGGCCGTGCCGGTCGACGTCGCGCGGCGTGATCCGCGCGTCGAGCAGCACGTTCGCGAGCGCCGCCGTCTTCGCCGCCGCGTCCCATCCGTCGACGTCCAGCGATGCGTCCGCCTCCGCGATGCCTTGCGCCTGCATCTCGGCGAGCGCCGGCGCGAACTCGTCGCCGTCTTCGAGCGCGGTCAGAATGTGATTGGTCGTGCTGTTGACGACGCCCCGAAAGCCTCGAATCTCGACGCCCGGAAGCGTTTCGCGCACGAGGTTGAAGATGGGGATGCCGTCCATCACGGCACCCTCGAAGAGAAACGAGACGCCCGCCGCGCGCGCAAGATCCGCAAGCAGGTTGTATGCGAACGCCACCGGTCCTTTGTTGGCGGTGACGACATGACAACCAGATTGCAGCGCCAACCGGACGTGATCCGTCGCGGGCTGACCGGTCTGGATGTCGAGCGTCGTCGTTTCGATCATCACGCGCAGCGGCGCGAGGCTGTGCGCGAGAGCCCGGATCACGAACTCGTTCGGATCGCCGCCGGCGGACGGCAGACCCTCGAGCGCTCCCCCGTCGTCGATTCGCCGCGCGGCCGCGAGCGCATCCATCCCCGACGGGTTGAACGCGGCGCCATGTCGACGCGTCGAGATCGCGATGACGCGGCACGTGAGATCGCGCCGCCACAGATAATCCCGTTGCTCGTCGAGCAGACGCACGAAGCGCCGCCCGACGTTCCCGAATCCGATGAGCGCCAGATCAGCGAGCATCGGCAGGCGCGGCCGCGGGAATCGTCGCGAGCATCTCGCCGATCCGCGCGAGGCTCTCGCGAAGGTGTGCGGGATTCGAGCCGAAGCCGACGCGAAGGTAGCCGTCCATCTCGAAGTGGTCGCCGGGGACGACGAGCACGCCGCGCTCGACTCTCAATCGATCGACGAGTGTCGTGGAGTTTATCGCGTGGCGGTAGCGGACGAGCGCGATCGCTCCGGCTTCCGGCGGCACGTGCCACAACAGCGGATGATGACGATCGATCCAGTCGCGCACGATCGCGTAGTTCGATCGGATGATCGCGCGCGTGCGAGAGAGCAGGCGTTCGCGCCGCTCGGGAGCGAGCGCCAGACGGGCGAGGCGATCGTTCAGCGCGCCGGGCGCGATCGTCGTGTAATCGTGGACGCCCCACAGCTCCTCGACGAGATCCGCCGGGCCCGCCACCCATCCGATCCGCAGTCCCGGAAGTCCGTACGCCTTCGAGAGGCCGCTCGTGATGACGGCGCGTTCGTAGCGGCCCCACACGCTTGGCGTCTCGACGCCGTCCTGCTCGGCGCCCCGATAGATCTCGTCCGACAACACCCACGCGCCGACACGTGCCGCGGCGCGGCAGATCGCGTCCAGCTCCGCGGCTGTCGTCCGCGCGCCCGTCGGGTTGTTCGGGTTGCAGATCATGATGGCCTTCGTGCGCGCGGTCACGAGCGCGTCGAGCGCGTCGAGGTCGACGTGCCATCGCGGCGCCGGATCGGATCGAGCCGCGAGCGGCCAGCGGCGGACGGATGCGCCGAGCGCGCGCGCCAGGCCGCCGACCTGCATGTAGTTCGGCGTCATCATGACGGCCTCGTCGCCCGGCTGAACGAGGTGCATCAACGCGACGCAGTTCGCTTCGGATCCGCCGTTCGTGACGAGCACGTTCGTCGTCGCGGCGCCGGGATAGAGCCGCGCGATCGAGGCGCGCAGCTCCTCCGTGCCGTTCGTCTGCAAGTACGCGAGCGGCTGCGCGAGGAGAGCGGGCAGCGCGGATGGATCGTCCAACAGCTCCTCGACGCGCAGCGGCTCGACCCCGCTCTCGGAGATGTTCAACTGGACGAGGTTTTCCCACGTCGACTGCAGCCGCTCCATCGCAAAGGTCTCGAGCTTCATGGCGTGCAGTGTACCCCGCCTCCATCCTGCGCTATCCTGTTCGAGCGTGACGACCGCTGAATTGTTGCCGGAGCTGGCGGCGATTCCCGCCGGACCGTTCAGAATGGGATCGGAGGACGGCGCGGCGGACGAACGGCCGATTCATTCCGTTCACGTCGACGCGTTCGCGATTGGTGTGCAGCCGATCACCAACGCCGAGTACGCGCGCTTCGTGCGCGAAACGGGCTACCGCCCGCCGGCGGTCGACGATCTTCCGCTCGTCGTCCGCGCCGGCGGTCCGGATCGCGAACAGCAATTCCGCGCGGCGGGCGTCGCGTACACGTGGACGAACGCGCAGCCGCCGGCGAATCGGCTGAACCATCCCGTCACCCTCGTCCGGCTGGAGGACGCGAACGCGTATTGCCGTTGGCTCTCGCAGGTGCTCGGACGCGCGGCGCGATTGCCCACGGAAGCGGAATGGGAAAAGGCGGCGCGCGGTGGACTGGATCAACAGCCGTTTCCATGGGGCCAGGGGCTCGATCGCGATCGCGCGAACTATCTGAACGATCCGTCGCTGCGAAACGATCACGGCACGAGCGCCTGCCGGACATATGCCGCGAATGGCTACGGTCTCTTCGATATGGCCGGAAACGTCTGGGAGTGGGTGTCGGATTGGTACGATCCCGACTATTACTCGCGGTCGCCGCAAGCAAACCCGACCGGTCCACCCGACGGCCAGCTCCGCATCGTCCGCGGCGGCGGCTGGCTTGCAGCGGATACGGCGATGCTCACGTGCAGTCACCGTCATCGCGTGCCGCCTGATACGTATTCGTACGGAATCGGATTCAGGATCGTCTCTTCGGTAGAGTGAAGGAGATCGTCGTGAAAGCTATTGCAGCGATGGCATTGGCGCTGGCGTTGCCGCTCAGCGCGGCGGCGCAGCAGAACCCGCAGGCGAACGATCTGTCGGTCGTCGTGACGGTCGGCGAGGGCATCGTCAAGCGCGCTCCGGATCAGGCGTGGGTGACGATCGCGGCCGAGTCCAGGGCGAAGACGCCAACCGAGGCGCAGAAGCTGAACGCCGATGCGATGAGCGCGGTGATGGCGAAGCTCAAGGGCCTCGGGCTTCCCGCAGACGCGATCCAAACATCGGCCTACGAGCTCCGGCCGGAGTTCGACTACGTCAACAACAGGCAAACGTTGCGCGGATATCTGGCGCGCAACGCGGTCGAAGTCCGCGTCGACGAGCTCGCGAAGCTCGGACAGGTGCTCGACCTCGCGGTTACCGCCGGCGCCACGTCTGTGGGCGGTGTCCGCTTCGACCTGAAAGATCGCGCGAGCGTCGAGCAGATCGCGCTGCAGCGCGCCGTCACCGACGCGCGCGCGCAGGCGACGACGGCGGCGCAGGCGGCAGGGATGAAAGTCGAGCGCGTGATTCGCATCGACGTCGGCCGCGACACACCGATGCCGCCGCCGAGGCCGATGCTGATGCGCGCCGAGATGGCTGTTGCCGGCGCCGAGCCGCCGATCGCGCCTGGCGAGCTCGAGATCAAGGCAATGGTGACGATGACGGCAGTGATTCGATAGCTAGTCCTTCACCACGACGCCATCGACCGGCTCGTCGTCGAAGAGTCCGACGAGCTCGGGAGCGCCGATCGCGCGCGCCGTGTGGTCGATCACTTCGAGCTCCGGCATTTCCTCGGGCGCGGGAATGCCTTTCTCCTTGAGGCGCCGCGCCGTGACGAGCACGCGGCTCTCGAGCGATCCGATCGCGCGGTTGTAGGCGTCGACGGATCTGGTCAAGCCACGCGCGACTTCCTCGAAGTGTTCGGCCATCACGCGAATGCGATCGTAGAGCTGGCGTCCGAGATCGCTGATCTCCTGCGCGTTCCTCGCGATCTTCTCCTGCTGCCAGCCGTACGCGACGGCCCGCAGCAGGGCCATCAACGTCAGAGGACTTGCGAGCATCACGCCGCGGCCGAGGCTGAACTCGAGCAGCGACGGATCGCGCTGCATCGCCGCGCTGAGTAGCGTCTCTCCGGGCACGAACATGATCACGAGGTCCGGCGCCGGCTGGAAATGCTGCCAGTACGTCTTGTTGCCGAGCCGCACGACGTGGTCCTTCATCTGCCTCGCGTGATCGCGCAGCTTTCCGGCGCGTACCGCTTCGTCTTCCGTCTCGATCGCGTCGAGGTACGACGACGCCGGAACCTTCGCGTCGACGACGACGTTCCGGCCGCCGGGGAGGCGGACGATCATGTCGGGCGTCAGACGCGATCCGTCGGAGTCGACCGATTCCTTCAGATCGAAATCGCAGTACTCGAGCATTCCCGCGGCCTCGACGACGCGGCGCAGCTGCAGCTCGCCCCATTGTCCGCGCACGTTCGGCGAGCGCAGCGCTTGCACCAACCGGCCGGTCTCGGTCTGGAGCGACTGCTGCGCGTGATGGAGCGATCGCAGCTGCTCGGTCAACGCGGATTGCGTGCCGACGCGGTTCTTTTCGACTTCCTCGAGCTTGCCGTCCACCTTCGACAGCGATTCCCTGAGCGGCTGCACGAGGCTCTCGATGGCTTTCTGCCGGCCGTCGAGGTCGTGCCTGGCGGTCTGCTGGAATTCGGCGAGCGAGGTTTTCGCGAGCTCCAGGAACGACCTGTTGTTCTGCCGCAGCGCGTCGGACGACAGCGCCGAGAACGCTTCGCGCAGCTTCGCCTCGGCATCCTGCAGGAGCGTCAGCTTTTCGGCCGCGGATCTGCGCTCGGCGACGAGCTCGGCCTCGAGCCTCGCGCGGGTCGCCGCGAGCTCGGCGGCGAGCTGCGCGCGGACGGTTGCCACCCGGCTGTCGGCTTGCGCACGCATCACGAACCAAACGCTGATTGGAAGGAGAATCGCCAGGACGGCCAACGAAAGCACGAAGAGGGTCACGTCAGACGAAGTTTAGGCGAAACAGCCCCGCGTGCGACAGAAGTTTGACAATTCACGCCAGGATCATAAAATAGGACTGTTCTGGTCGGCTTTAAATGGGACGGAGAGTAAACCACGCGCAGCGAGCAACTTCGACGATGTTCCAAATCAGCGAGAACGCGGGCAGGTTGATCCGGAAGATGACGCTGAAGAACGGCATTCCGGATGGCGGCCTGCGCATCGGAATCAAGGCGGGCGGATGCTCCGGGCTGAGCTACGTGTTCGCCTGGGAGGCGACGCCGAAAGCCGGCGATCACGTGTTCGAGGGACCCGACGGATCGAAGGTGTTCGTCGATCCGAAAAGCTACAAATTCATCGACGGCACGACGCTCGATTACGACACGAGCCTCGTGAGCAAAGGATTTCTGTTCGACAACCCGAACGCCAAGGGCACCTGCGGCTGCGGCGTGTCGTTCAGTGTGTAGCTCTCAGCTCACAGCTATCAGCTCTCAGCAGCTGATAGCTGACTGCTGACAGCTGAAAGCTCCCCAGATGTCAACTTCAACCGAAACCATCGAACAGCTCGCCACGCGCGAGTACAAATACGGCTTCTACACAGACGTCGAGTCCGAGACCATTCCCAAGGGTCTCAACGAAGACATCATTCGGCTGCTCTCCGAAAAGAAGCAGGAGCCCGAGTGGATGCTGGAGTGGCGCCTCAAGGCGTATCGCCTTTGGCTGACGATGAAGGAGCCGACCTGGCAGAACGTCAAGTACGACCCGATCAACTACCAGGACATCGTGTACTACTCGGCGCCGAAGAAGAAAGCGTTGCTCAACAGCCTGGACGATGTCGATCCCGAAGTGAAGCGGACGTTCGACAAGTTGGGGATTCCGCTCGAGGAGCAGAAGCTGCTGGCGGGCGTCGCGGTGGACGCCGTCTTCGACAGCGTGTCGGTCGCGACGACGTTTCGCGAGAAGTTGAAGTCGTACGGCGTGATCTTCATGTCGTTCTCGGACGCCGTGCACGAGCATCCGGATCTCGTGCGGAAGTACCTCGGCTCGGTCGTGCCGTACACCGACAACTTCTTCGCGACGCTCAACTCGGCGGTCTTCAGCGACGGATCGTTCGTGTTCGTGCCGAAGGGCGTGCGCTGCCCGATGGAGCTCTCGACGTACTTCCGCATCAACGCGAAGGACACCGGGCAGTTCGAGCGGACGCTGATCATCGCCGAAGAAGGCGCGTCGGTCAGCTACCTCGAGGGCTGCACGGCGCCGATGCGCGACGAGAACCAGCTCCATGCGGCCGTCGTCGAGCTCGTCGCGCTGGATGACGCGACGATCAAGTACTCGACGATTCAGAACTGGTATCCGGGCGACAAGGACGGCAAGGGCGGGATCTACAACTTCGTCACGAAGCGCGGATTGTGCGCGGGCCGCGGCTCGAAGATCACCTGGACGCAGGTCGAAACAGGGTCGGCGATCACATGGAAGTATCCGAGCTGCATTCTGCAGGGCGACAACTCGATCGGCGAGTTCTACTCCGTTGCGACGACCAACAACATGCAGCAGGCGGATACGGGCACGAAGATGATCCACCTGGGCAGGAACACGCGCAGCACGATCGTGTCCAAGGGCATCTCAGCCGGGCGGGGTCAGAACACCTATCGCGGCCAGGTGAGGATCGCCAAGAAAGCGGAAGGCGCGCGCAACTACTCGCAGTGCGACTCGCTGCTCATCGGCGACAAGTGCGGCGCCCACACGTTCCCCTATCTGGAGATCGGCAACACCAGCGCCAAGGTCGAGCACGAAGCCTCGACCTCGAAGATTGGCGAGGATCAGATTTTCTACCTGCGGCAGCGCGGCCTCTCGACCGAGGACGCGGTCAACATGATCGTCAACGGGTTCTGCAAGGAAGTCTTTCGCGAGCTTCCGATGGAGTTCGCGGTCGAAGCCCAGAAACTGCTGAG
>DATBJJ010000079.1:0-24595 GCA_036556425.1 Vicinamibacterales bacterium | reverse complement strand
GCAAGCGCTTGAAAATCCTCGGACGCGCGCATGCGCTGCAGCGCGTCGGCCAGGCGCCGCGCGCGCAGCGGAACGGCGTCGGCCGACGATGACGTCGCGCCGCGGACGACTTCGATGGCATGGCCGCGCTGCTCGAGCGCGTAGCGGACGCGCTCTTGCGCGAAGAGAACGATCGCATCCGCCGCCGAGGCGGTGTCGAATCCGGCAACGTTCGTTCCTGCCGCGGCCACGAGCGCGCGCAATCCAATCTCGCGATCGATTCCCGTCAGCTCGGGAAGATCCATCAGGATTCTCACGATGCCGTGCATCTGACGGCGAAGCCCGAACGGATCGCGCGATCCCGTCGCCTTCTCGCCGGCCGCGGTCAGTCCAACGATCGTGTCGAGCTTGTCGGCAAGCGATACCGCGGCCCAGACGACCGCCGCGACACCCAAGTGTGACGTCGACGGCGGCGCATCCGCTTCGACCGCGAGCGGAAGGTAGTGGTGGTAGATCGCCTTCCAGACGTCTTCCGGCTGGCCTTCCTCGCGCGCGTAGATGCCGCCCATCGTTCCCTGCAGCTCGGGGAACTCGAAGACCATGTCCGTCGTCAGGTCGGCCTTCGCAAGACGAGCGGCGCGCCCCGCCGCGCCGGCAGCATCCGGCCGCCCGAACACGTCGCTGGCGATCCAGCTCGCGAGCTTCTCGATCCGCTCAGCCTTGTCTCGATAGCTGCCCAGCTTCTTGTGAAAGGCGATCGTGTGCAGCCGGTCCATCCGCGACTCGAGGGTGGACGTTCTGTCCGACTCCCAGAAGAACTTCGCGTCGCGCAGACGCGCGGCCACGACGCGCTCCGCGTTCTTCGCGATGAGGCGCTCGTCGACCGGCTGCGTGTTGACGACGGCGAGAAACGCTTCTTTCAACGCGCCCTTCTCCGTCACGACCGGGAACCAATGCTGATGATGCACGAGCGTCGTCGACAGCACTTCTTCCGGCAGAACGAGAAACCCGGCATCGAAGAAGCCGGCGATGACGGATGGGTACTCGACGAGGTCCGCGACTTCTTCGATGAGCGAGGAGTGTTCTTTCAGCTGCACACGGCCGCCGAGCCGGCGCGCATGAATCTCGAGCTCGCGCGCGATGCGGTCGCGGCGATCGGCGTGCGCGAGGACGACGAAGTGCTCGGAGAGCCGCGCCTGATATTCCTCGAAGCTGCGGACCTTGATCGAGCGCCCGGCGCGGCCGCTCGTCGCGAGAAAGCGATGACCGTAGGTCAGCGCGCCCGATTCGATGTCCTGGACCAGCGGACCGCTGGCGAGCGTGGATCGACCGACGGTGAAGGGCACGACGCGGCCGCCGTACAAGAACAGCAGCCAACGGATCGGCCGTCCGAACAGCAGCTCGCCGCGGCCATCCTCGAGCCGGGCGTCCCAGTGCATCTGCTTCGGAAACGAGAGGTCCCGTAGCAGCGCGCCCATGATGTCGGGCAGCGTATCGACCGCGCTCCGTCCGCGTTCGTGGCGCTGGAACGCGAGGTAGTCGCCTTTCGCGGTCTGCGCGCGCGTCAACTGCTCGAAGGACACGCCTTGCTTTTTCGCGAACCCGAGCGCGGCCGGTGTTGGCTGACCGTCCTTGCCGAACGCGGCGGACACCGGCGGTCCCGTGATCGTTTCGTCGAGATCGTCCTGACGCTCCGCGATGCCGGCCACTCGCGCGGTCAGCCGCCGCGGCGTGCTGTAGCTCTCGACCGGCGCGCCGGGCGCGATGCGATACTCGCGCAGCCGCGCGTCGAGCCGCTCCGCAATCTGACGCGTCAGCCCCGGCATCCACGAGGCCGGAAGCTCTTCGACGCCGATCTCGATCAATAGCTCTCTATCCATCAATCTTCACAACGAACGCGCTCACGCCAACACGCTGACACGATGATGTGACAGTTTGCTCTTAGTGGCCATCGTGATCATCGTGACTGGCCTTCGGCCCCGTTTCTCCTACCCAGGCCTTCGCAATCGCCACCGCCAGCTGACGCACTCTCAGGATGTAGGCCATCCGCTCCGTCACGCCAATGCCGCCGCTCGCGTCGAGCAGATTGAACATGTGCGAGCACTTCAAGCAGTAGTCGAGCGCGGGCAGCACGAGTTTCGACCGCAGCAGCGTCTCGGCGAGCAGGTAGTACTGATCGAACAGGTTTCGATGGAGCGCGTGCAGCTCCGCCTTCGGCATGTCGATCTGTCCGAACGCATACTTCGACTGCTCGACTTCGTCGCGATGCCTGGCTTCTCGATACTTCACGCCCGGCGCCCACTCGAGGTCGTACACGTTGTCGACATCCTGCAGCGCCATCGTCAAGCGCTCGATGCCATACGTCAGCTCGACGGAGATCGGCGAGAGATCGATCCCGCCTGCCTGTTGAAAGTACGTGAACTGCGTGATCTCCTGACCGTCGAACAACACCTGCCAGCCAATGCCCCACGCGCCGAGCGTGGGCGATTCCCAGTTGTCTTCCTCGAAGCGCACGTCGTGCGCGCGCAGATCGATGCCGCACGCCTCGAGGCTCTGCAGATACAACTGCTGCACCTCGTCCGGCGCGGGCTTGAGGATGACTTGAAACTGCTGATGCTTGAACAGCCGGTTCGGGTTCTCGCCGAACCGGCCATCGGCGGGGCGGCGCGACGGCTGCACGTAGGCGACGCTCCACGGCGTCGGCCCCAGCACGCGCAGGAACGTCTCCGGGTGCATCGTGCCCGCACCCATCTCGATGTCGAGCGGCTGCTGGAGCAGACAGCCGCGCGACGCCCAGAACTCCGACAGCTTGAAAACCAGTTGTTGAAGCGTGACCATGCGGAGCGAATGTCTCAGCGGGCGTGGCGCATCTCGCGCAGCACGCGGGCGGACTTCAAGTCTTTCTCCAGGTGAAGGTTGATCAACCGCCGGTGCGCGGTCTCGAGCTCGCGCGACGCCGCGGCCGACAGGCTGATCGATTCCAGGCGCTCGGGGCTCGTCTTGCCGGCGGCCGCGAGGAAACGCAGCGCGGCGGCCGAGAGCGCCGTTCCTGCGCCGCCCGGCGCGCACCGCTCGCACACGAGCGTGTAGTCGCGCGGCATCACCGCACCGTCCACCAGGCGCGCCGAACATTCGGCGCAGGCGAGCGCCGGATACACCCCTTGCAGCCGCAGGAGCCAGTACTCGAAGTACCGCGCGAGGCGATCGACGGGCGCGCCTTCGGCAATCGCGTCGATCATCGACGCGCCCAAACGAAACAGCCGCTCGTCGGCATGCGCTTCCGGCGACCATTCGTCGAGCAGCTCGGCGAAATAGCCGACGTGCCCGAGCGCTTCGGCCGACTGCGCCAGCAGCGGCGAGCGCACCGGTTCGACGTAGTTCAACTGCACCAGCTCGCGCTGTTCCCGCTCGAAATACGCGACCTCGCCGCGCGTCATCGGCTCGAGCGCGCCCATGTAGCGCGATCGCGGCCGCCGCGCCCCTTTCGCCACACCCCGCTTCTTCCCGCGATCCCGCGTCAGGAACACGACAATGCGATCGGCTTCCGCCAGCTTGTAGGTCCGCAGAATCAGCGCGTCCGCTTTGTAAACGGGCATCGAAACCGTCATTCTACCCTGTCACCGCCAAGTATCTGATGAACAACGCCCCGAGCCCCAGGAACGAGAGGAAGCCGAACACGTCGGTCAGCGTGGTGATGAACACCGACGACGCCAGCGCCGGATCGACCTTCAGCGCGCGAAGCGCGAGCGGAATGAGCGTGCCGGCGATCGCGGCGACGAACATGTTGATGATCATCGCCATCGCGAGGATCGCGCCAAGGAACGGATTGCCCTGCATCAACCACACCAACGCCGCGCCGATCGCGCCGCACGCGACGCCGTTGCCGAGGCCGACCGCCGCTTCCTTCAACAACGCCTTCTTCGAGTTGCTCCACGTCAGCTCGCCGAGCGCAATGCCGCGGACGATCACGGCGAGCGTCTGCGTCGCCGCGTTGCCGCCCATGCCGGCGACGACCGGCATGAACACGGCGAGCGACGTCACGACCCCGATCGTCCCCTCGAACACCTTGACGACCGACGCCGCGATGAACGCCGTCGCGAGGTTCACGACGAGCCACGGCAACCGCTTCCGCAGCGAATCGCTCGGCGAGGTGAACACGCGGTCGTCGCTCGCGAGTCCCGCGAGCCGATAGACGTCCTCGGTCGCCTCGTCCTTGATGACGTCAATCACGTCGTCGACCGTAATCACGCCGACCAGCTTGTTCTCTTCGTCGACGACGGGAATCGCCAGCAGGTTGTACGACGCGACGAGGCGCGCGACTTCCTCCTGATTGATGTCGACGCGCACGCTGATCAAATCGGTCGTCATGATCCGCTTGAGCGGCGTGTCGGGAGGCACGAGCAGCAGGCGCCGCAGCGAGACGACGCCGACGAGATGGCGGCGCACGTCGATGACGTAGAGATAGAACACCATCTCGACGTCGCGCGACGCCTGCAGCGCCGTGATCGCTTCGGCCGCCGTCATGTCTTCCGAAAGCGCGAAGACTTTCGGATTCATGATGCGGCCCGCGGTCTTTTCCGGATACTCGAGCAGCTCGCCGACGTCGCCGCCGGCCGGCTTCTTCTGCATCAACTCGAGCACCGCGGCGGACAGCTCGTCGGGCAGGTGATCGATCAACGCGGCGGCGTCGTCCGACGGAAGCTCCTGCAGGAACTTGACGATCTCTTCGGCGGAGCGGCTGGCGAGCAGCGATGCGCCGATCTCGGGACCGATCTCGCTGAGCGCTTCCATCGCGAGGCGGCTGTTGCGCTCGAGCAGCAGAGAAAACGCGGAGAGTCGATCTTTTTCGGGGAGCTCGGTGAAGAGCTGCGCGAGATCCGCCGGATACTGCTTGTGCAGCAGGTTGACGAGGTTCGACGTCGCCCCCATCCGCTGGAGGCGCTTGACCGAGTCGAGCACGACGTCGAGCTTGCGCTGCGGCATAGTAACTGCTCAAGTTACCACGACCTATGTGGGGTCGGCGGTGCGGGAGAGGCGGGGATCGGAGGCGGGAACGGGAACCTGGGAAGCGTAACGGCTGCGGCGGGGGAAGAGACCGCCGCAGCCTTCACTTACGCTCTCGAGCCGCAGCCGCTACTGCTGCAGCGGAGTCTTTCGACGATACACCGAGTCCTGCAGCGTGTAATCCGGCGGCACCTCGAAGAGCGACCGGTGCGGCTCGCCCTGAATGATGTTCGTGAGCCGGTACGTCGTCTCACCGCTGCGCGGATCGCTGTGCTTCGTCATGACGAGGACCTTCAAATCATCGGAGTACCACTGCTCCGACACGATGACGATCGGCTTGACGTTGCCGATGCTGCCCGCCGCAATCGTCGTCGTCGAGCGCGTGCCGGTCGCGAGGACGCCTTCGACCATCTGCTGACCGAGCTCCTCCTTCTTTCCTTCCGGACCCACGCGCACCATCGCCGGCGCCGTCGCAGGCAGTGCTTCCGGCGCGACGGCGACCATACCGCCGCGGCCGCCGCCACCGCCGCCCCGTGCGCCGACAGCGGAGCCCGCCGCCGTCGCGCCGCCAACACCGCCACCCCCGCCGCCTGCGGCCGCGGCCGCCGCGGCCTTCGCTTCGACTTCGGCCTTGCGCGCCTTCTCGAGGTTCGGATCGCCGACGTAGACGCTCGGGGATCCATCCGGCAGGCGGCTCGGCACGACGACGGACGTGCTGCCTGGCTCGACGCTTCCCCTCGCCGTTCCTCTGCCGCCCGGCCCGACCATCACGACGCCGTTCCTGTGCGCGATCTTGGTTTGCGGATACAGCACGTACGTCGATTCGCCCACCGGATCGCTGATGTTGATCGTCATTACCTCACCGGTGGCCGCCGAGACGTTCTCGCGGCGCGTCCGTCCCTCGCTGTCGCGAAAGATTCGCGTCACGCTCTTGCGCGCGATCCGGTTGCCGTCGGAAAGCACTTGCGTTGTTTCGGTGATCGCCTCCGCGGAGTACGGCGCGCCGCGCGTGATCCGCGACTCGACCCCGATTCTCGAAATCTCCGTCTGCATTCTCTCCAGTCTCGCGCGCATCTCGACCTGATCGCTGGTTTCCTGACCCAGCATCGGCGTGGCGAGCGCCACGGCTGCGCATGCCACCGCTATCGTGTGCCTCATCGCTATCTCCTTCTACCTTCCCTTGAACACCTATGGCGTCACCGTGCGATCGACGATCGCGCTCCGGACCAATCGAATCGCGCGCGCCTGACCATCCTGCCCGACCAGCAAGTCCGCTTGAACGGGCGTCCGCTTCACATCCGGCACGATCTCGATGCCGTAGGTTGGAAGCGACGCGACCGGGATCTCGACGCGAATGATCGAGCCGCTCTCGAAATCCGGAAGTCCCGCCGCCACGGGCAGCGGCACGAATCCCTCCGCGAACGTCACGCTTGGCGGCGCAGGCTGCAGCGGCTGTTGTGGCGCCCGCACGCCCGGTGGTTCCATCGGCGGAGCCGGAACGAGGGCCGTGAACGCGCGCCAGGCAATCGCGGCGCCGGCGACGACCATGACCATCGCTGCTGCCGGCAGCCACCGCGACCGGATCACGCGAGTCCGAACCGACTGGGCGGCTTGCCGCTCGGCGAACGCGATCCGCAGCCGGGCTTCGATCTCCGGAGACACACGAGCGGACGTCGCTTCCGCGATGGCGCGCAATCCCGCGCTCAGCGCTCGCTCCCGCGCGAGATACGCTGCGCACGCGGCGCAATACTCCACGTGCGCCTCGACGGCCGCCGCGCTGCCCGGCCCGACGGGGACGCCGCGAGCGACGTCGACGATCGCTTCTCTGAGCGTCTGGCAGTTCATGCGAGATTCCTCAAGCTTCGAATCGTGCGCTCCGTGCGCGTGACGGCGGATCGTGGACGCGGATCTCGCGGATCATGCAGATCTGATTCGCTCGCGCCGCTGCGTTGCTCGTTCTGCGCGGCGACGGTCTGCTCGCCGCCCATGAGCTTCCTCGCGAGCAGCGCACGCCCGCGGTGCAGGCGCGACCGAACCGTGCCGAGCGCGCAGCCAAGCGCGGTCGCCGCGTCCACGTAGCTCAGTTCCTGCAGATCGCACAGCACGAGCGCTTCGCGATACGCAATCGGGAGCGTCAGGATCGCGTGCCGCAATTCCTCGATCCGTTCCGCCCGTGTCAGATCTCCAAGCGGATCCTGATCCGCCGCAATCAGGTCGTCCGCCGCCTGCGCCTCGTCGTCGTCCGCCTCGGCGAACGGCCGGAGCCTGCGATCGCGATCGAGCCGGCGGCGAACGTGATTGCGGGCGATCCCGCACAGCCAGGCGGCAACGGTCGCCCGCGCCGCGTCGTACTTCCCCGCGTCCCGCATCACCGACAGGAACGTCTCCTGGGTGACATCGTCCGCGATCGACGGAGAGGCGGTCATGTGCAGCGCGAAGCGGTACACGTCGCCCTGCCGCCGGCGGAACAACAGCGCGAACGCCTCGGCGTCGCCGCGCGCGACGAGGGTCAGCAACTGGTCGTCCGGGATGGTGGGGATCATGCTGCCGTTACTGACGCCGATACCGGCTATTCAGTTGGGCGCCGCGAAAAGTTCCCGAAAGCGTCAGCGACGCTTTCGGGGCCTGGATTTGGGAACGCCGAGCTCGTCGAGCGTGCGCTCGTTGTCTCGCCAGTCGGGGTTCACCTTGACGCGCAGATCGAGGAACACCTTGGTCCCGAAGAAACGCTCGAGGTCCAGGCGCGCGTCGGTCCCGATGCGCTTGATCATCTCGCCGCCCCGGCCGATCACGATCGGCTTCTGCGACTCGCGCTCGACCCAGATCGTGCAGAAGATCTTGAGCAGCTCGTCGCGAACCGACTCGTCGAACTGATCGATCGCGACGGCCGTCGAGAACGGCAGCTCGTCGCGCGTATGCTGCAGAACTTTCTCGCGAACGATCTCCGCGGCGAGACTGCGCTCGTGCTGGTCGGTCAAGTAGTCGTCGGGATAGATCGGATCGCGCTCGGGCGCGCGATCGAGCAGCACCCGCTCGAGCACGTCGACGCCGTCGCCCGTCGCAGCGGAGACCGGCACGATCGCGGCGAAGTCGTGCCACGACCGCGCGCGCGCGATGAGCGGCAGCAGCGCGGGCTTCGGTACGAGATCGATCTTGTTCAATACGAGGACGACAGGGATCTTCACGTTCGCGAGCAGGTTCGACACGTACTCGTCGCCCTTCCCCGGCTTCGTCGACGCGTCGAAGACGAGGACGACCACGTCCACTTCGCCCAGCGTCTCGACCGCGGCATCCACCATGCGGACGTTGAGGCGATGGAGCGGACGATGGATGCCCGGCGTGTCGACGAACACGAGCTGGCCGTTCTCGTAGTTCTGCACCGCGAGGATTCTGGTTCGCGTGGTCTGCGGCTTGTCCGAGACGATCGCGACTTTCGTCCCGATGATCTTGTTGAGGAGGGTCGACTTGCCCGCGTTCGGCCGGCCGACGAGCGAAACGTAGCCGGCGCGCGGCATCAGCCGGCGCGCTAGCGCCGTTCCACCGGCGCTTCGTGCGCCAGCCGGAGGCGGACCTTGTGGATGCGGCGGCGCTCCGCTTCCAGCACTTCGACGAGCATGCCGTCGAGCTCGAACGTCTCGCCGACCGCAGGGACACGGCCGACGCGGGTGAGAACGTAGCCGCCAACAGTCTCGAATCCTTCAGGCTCGACCTCGACGTTGAGCCGGTCGCGGACTTCGTCGATGCTCGCCTTCGCGCTGAACACCCACGATCCGTTGCCTTCGTCGACGACCGGCTCCGTCTCGACGTCGTACTCGTCGCGAATCTCGCCGACGATCTCCTCGAGGAGATCCTCCAGCGTGACGAGCCCCGCGGTGCCGCCGTACTCGTCGACCACGATCGCCATCTGTACCTGTTTGCGCTGGAACTCCTTGAGGAGCTCCGGCACCCGCTTGGTCTCGGGCACGAACGCCGCCGGACGAATCAGCCGCTCGATCGACTCGCGGCCGCTCTCGGCCTCGAGCAGCACCAGATCTTTCACGAACACGATCCCGACGATGTTGTCGAGGTTCTCTTTGTAGACCGGAATGCGCGAGTACTCCTGCTCGCGATAGAGCGCGCGCAGCTCGTCGAGCGTCGCTTCCGCCGGAATCGCAACGATGTCCGGACGCGGCGTCATGACCTCGCGCACCAGCGTCACGCCGAAGTCGACGATCGACTGCAGCAGCTTTTGCTCGGCGCGCTCGATGAGCGGCTGCTCGTCGCCGGGCTCGGGCTGCGCGGCTTCCCTTACGGTCTCCTCACCGCCGTTCGTGGACGCAGCCTCGCGCTCGCGCCGGCTGTCCACGATCAAGCGGACCAGCGTGCCGGTGAGCGGATGCAGGAAGCGCGCGGCGAAGTCGAACGGCGGCAAGAGCACGGCCAGGACCTGTTCTGGGTTGCGGCGGACGATGAAGAGCGGGAGGACGTGCTCGAAGATCAGGATGAACACCGCGACGAACAGGAGCAGCATGCCGATCGACGAGAACCGCTCCGACCCCGTCAACACGGCGATCACGACCGTCGCGAGCGAGAAGATCAACCCGAGCATCAGCCGCGCGGGCACGAAGAGCTGGATCGGATCGTCGAGGTAGAACCCGAGGCGATCGTCGCCGCCGCCGCGCTCGACGGCGAGGCGGAGCGACAGGCGCATCAGCGCGCTGAACGCGGTCTCAATCGTGCCGACATAGATCGCGGCAATCGCGAGCAGCAGGAGGAGGGCGATCATCGAAGAGAGCGCTCCATCAAGCCGGCGCGCAGGCCGCCCGCACGTCGCAAGCGCGCCTCGGCGCGCGCCATCCGCCCGTTGTCGCGAGGATGGTGATGGTCGTATCCGAGAAGGTGCAGGAGACCGTGAAGCGCGAGCACGCGCAGCTCGGTCTGGACCGAATGTCCAGCGGCCTTGGCCTGCCGGCGCGCGACACCGGAGGCGATCACGATGTCACCCAGCACACCCGTTTCGCTGACCGCCGCTCGCGGACCGCGGACCGCGGAGCCATCGACTGGAAACGACAGGACATCCGTCGGACGATCCGTGCGGCGGTACTTGCGATTCAGCGCGCGAACGCGTGCGTCGCTCACGAGCGCGACCGTCACTTCCCCCCGCGCGCGCGACGGGGCAATCGACGCGAGCCAGCCCGCCAGGCCGCCGTCGCGAACCGCGCGGCCGAAGCCGTCGGTGACCGAGACGGACAAGCGACTACTGTCGGGATCCACCGTACGACTCGTAGGCCTTCACGATCTGCTGCACGAGCTGGTGCCGGACCACGTCCCGTTCGTCGAAGTGGATGAACGAGATGCCCTCGATCGACCCGATGACCTTCATCGCCTCAACGAGCCCCGACGGACGGCCGGACGGCAAATCGATCTGCGTGATGTCTCCTGTCACGACCGCCTTCGATCCGAATCCAAGACGGGTCAAGAACATCTTCATCTGCTCGGAGGTCGTGTTCTGCGCTTCATCGAGGATCACGAACGCGTCGTTCAACGTTCGTCCTCGCATGAACGCAATCGGCGCGACTTCGATCGTGCCTCGCTCGAGCAGGCGCTCCGCGCGCTCGATGTCCATCATGTCGTAGAGCGCGTCGTAGAGCGGACGCAGATACGGATTCACTTTCTCTTGGAGATCGCCGGGAAGAAACCCGAGCTTCTCGCCCGCTTCGACCGCGGGCCGCGCCAGGACGATGCGGCTCACGCGCTTCGCGAGCAGATACGCCACCGCTTGCGCCATCGCGAGATACGTCTTGCCGGTGCCCGCGGGCCCGATGCCGAATACGATGTCGTGCTTGTCGATAGCATCGAGGTACTTGCGCTGGTTGACGCTCTTCGGCGTCACCTGACGCTTGCCCGATGCGCGGGCGCCGCGGAGAAAGTAGTCCGCGAGCTCTACCTGATCGTTCTGAACCACGAGCTGCGCTGCGGTCTTGACGTCGCCTTTTCCGAGCTTGTACCCGCCGCGGAGCAGCCCCGCGAGCTGGTCCAGCACGCGCTCCGCGCGTGCGACGTCGGCCGGTTCTCCCTCCACGATGACCTCGTGCCCGTTGGTTCGCGTTCGCACGTTGAACAGCGACTCCAAGTGCTTCAAGTTCTCGTCGTAGGTCCCAAACAGCGCATCCGCCCCGTCGTCCGGGATCGTGATCTTTCGAGTCGCGGCGGTCGATGGTATGGCGATAACTCCTTATTTTTGTTACAATTAGGTTACAGCGGCATCTTCGATTTTATCACGACCGGGGTGGTTGTCACGCAGGCCCCTTTCTCAGGCCTTGGTCGGCGGCGCGAGATGCAGCTCGCGCAGCTGCTTCGGGCTGACCGTCGAAGGGGCATCCGCCATGAGATCGACGGCTTGCGCCGTCTTCGGGAACGCGATGACTTCGCGGATCGAGCTCTCGCCGCAGAGGATCGCGACGGTGCGATCGAGGCCTATCGCGATGCCGCCGTGCGGCGGCGTGCCGTACTCGAGCGCTTCCAGAAAGAAGCCGAATCGCATCCGCGCTTCCTCGTCGGAGATCTTCAGCAGTTTGAAAATCAGCCGCTGCAATTCCTGATCGTGGATACGAATGCTCCCGCCCGCGATCTCGCTTCCGTTCAGGACGAGGTCGTACGCCCGGGCGCGCACGCGGCCTTGATCCGTTTCGAGCATCGCCGCATCGCTCTCGAGCGGCGACGTGAACGGATGGTGCATGAACTCGTAGCGATCCTCTTCCTCGATCCACTCGAACATCGGAAAGTCGACGACCCACAGGAACTTGAACGCCGACTGATCGAGCAGGTTCTCTTTGCGGGCCATCTGGAGCCGAAGCTGTCCGAGCAGCTTGGATGTCGGCTCGTGCTTTCCTGCCGCCATCAATAGAAGGTCCGCCGGCGCGGCGTTCGCGATCTCGAGCGCGCGGCGGATTGCGTCCTCGCCGGCGGCCTTGAGCGCGGAGCTCTGCACGGCGCCGTCCACGGCCCGTGCCCACACGAGACCGGCGGCGCCAAGCTGTTTGGCCTGCTCGACCGTCTCGTCCACTTCGCGTCTCGAATACCGCGCCGCGCCCGGCACGACGAAGCCGCGGACTTCCCCGCCGGCCTCGATCGCGCCGCGAAACACGCCGAAGCTCGATTCCTTGAACGCGGACGAGAGATCCACGATCTCCATCCCGCATCGCAGGTCCGGCTTGTCGGATCCGTACTTCGCGATCGCTTCGGCGTACGGCATCCGGATGAACGGCCGCTCGACCTTTTGACCGATGAGCGCCATCAGCCGCGCCATCAGCGGCTCGATCGTCGAGAACACGAGATCTTCGGTCGCAAACGAGATCTCGAGATCGACCTGTGTGAACTCGGGCTGTCGATCGGCGCGCAGGTCCTCGTCTCGGAAGCATTTGACGATCTGGAAATAGCGATCCATGCCCGAGATCATCAGGATCTGTTTGAAGATCTGGGGCGACTGCGGCAGCGCGTAGAACTCGCCAGGATGAACGCGGCTCGGCACGAGATAGTCGCGCGCGCCTTCCGGCGTCGACTTGGCGAGCATCGGCGTTTCGATCTCGAGGAAGCCGTTCTCGTCGAAATACTTTCTGACTTCCATCGTCGCCTTGTGGCGCAGCGTCAGGTTGTGCTGCATCCGCGAGCGCCGCAGATCGAGATAGCGGTACTTGAGCCGCGTGTCCTCGGACACCGGCGTATCGTCGGCAATCGGAAACGGCGGCGTCTTCGCGTCGTTGAGCAGACGAATCTCGCGCGCCGCCACTTCGATCGCGCCGGTCTTCACCTTCGGGTTGACGGTCTCGGCCGAGCGCGCTTCGACCGTGCCCAGCACGGCGACGACGTATTCCGGGCGCAGGCGCTCGGCCGCCTGGACCAGCGCATCGCCGCGCGCGACGACTTGGGTCACGCCGTGCCGATCGCGAACGTCGACGAAGACGAGCGACCCGAGATCGCGAACGCGGTGCACCCATCCGAGCAGCACGACATCCTTGCCGACGTCGGCGCCCGTCAACGCGCCGCACGTATGCGTTCGAGCCAGATTACCGAGCGATTGATTCATGTGTTTTCACGCATCGCACGTCATGTCGCGCATGGTCGCCGTCAGCCATGTCGCCAGTTGATCCCTGGGTATCACGACCTGCACGCCCGACGTCATGTTCTTCACCGTCACTTGACCCGTGGCACGCTCGTCCTCGCCGACGATCGCGACAAATCGAATGCCGCGCGCCGACGCGTACTTGAACTGCTTGCCGAGCTTCTCCACCTCGGGATAGACCTCGACGCGAATGCCATGATCGCGCAGCTCGCTCGCGAGCCGGAGCATATCGCCGACGCCCGCCGCATCGAACAGCGTCGCGAGCAGATCGGCCGATGACGACTGCACGCTCGCCGGAAACATGCTGCGCTCCGTCATCACCACGAGAATCCGCTCGAGGCCCAGCGAGAATCCGCACGCCGGAATCTCTTCGCCCGAGAACATGCCGATCAGGCCATCGTACCGGCCGCCGCCGCCGAGGCTTCCGGCGAGATCCGGCACGTTGATCTCCATGATCGCGCCGGTGTAGTACGACAGGCCGCGGGCGAGGCCGGGCGTGAGCCGCACGTGCGCGTGCGCGCTCGTGGATCGCGAGAGATCGACGATCTCCGCCAGCTCCGCGACCGCCGCTTCGCCGCCCGCATGCCCGGCCACCTGCTCGCGCGCCCACGCCAGCGTCCGCGCATTGAGGTTGCCGTCGTCGCTCCCATGTCCCGCGGCGGTCCGGCCTGGACCATCGAACGCGGCGAGCAGCCGGCGCGACGCTTCGTCTGGAATGCCGCGCGTGGCCAGTTCAGCGGCCACGCCGTCGCGGCCAATCTTGTCCAACTTGTCGACCGCAATCAGCGCTTGATCGTGCAGCGTTGCGGGCACGCCGAAGCTCTCGAGCATGCCGCGCAGAAACCCGCGGTGATTCAGTCGAATCTCGAAGTCCGTGAAGCCCAGCGTCCGCAGCACGTCGCTCGCGGCCGCGCACAATTCCGCTTCGACGACCATCGATCGCGAGCCGATCACGTCCACGTCGCATTGATAGAACTCGCGGAACCGCCCGCGCGCCGGCCGATCCGCCCGCCACACGGGCTGGATCTGATAGCGCTTGAACAACCGCGGCAGCTTGCCCCGATACTCGGCGACCACGCGCGCGAGCGGGACCGTCAGATCGTACCGAAGCGCAAGATCCGTCTCCCCCGACGCTTCGTGCTCGCCGCGCCGCAGCACCTTGAAAATCAGCTTCGCGCCTTCGTCGCCGTACTTCCCCGTCAAGGTCTCGATGTTCTCGAGCGCGGGCGTCTCGAGCGGCTCGAAGCCGTACCGTTGGTAGACCTTCTCCACGACGCCGATCACGTAGTCGCGGCGGCGCACGTCCTCTGGCAGGAAATCGCGCATGCCGCGCGCGGGGCGCGTCTGGTCGGCCATAGAGTCGAGCGCTGTTCAGGAGACGATCGGAAGACGGGAGGCAGGGTCTGCTGACATCAGCGTCCGATCATTATAGTCGTCGAAGCCGCACACCTGTCGCCGTTCGTCTATGATTGGCCGAATGCCGTCACCCGACCGATCGCGGCCCGGCACCGCGCTGGCCCCGCTCCTCCTCCTCTTCTTCCTCTCCGGTGCCAGCGCGCTCGTGTATCAGGTGCTGTGGATGCGCCTGCTGGCTCTGGTGTTCGGCGTGACGGTGCATGCCGCGAGCACGGTCCTCGCCGCGTTCATGACGGGGTTGGCGATCGGCAGCGCCGCGGCAGGACGCTTGTCCGATCGCGTCGCGCGTCCGCTCGTTGTCTTCGCGGGCGCCGAAGCGCTCGTCGGCGCGGCCGCGCTCGCGACGCCTTTCGCGCTCGCCGCCGTCGAGGTGCTGTACGTCCGCCTGTACCCATCGCTCGCGAGCTGGCCGCTCATCGTCGGCTTCGTGAGATTCCTCTTGTCGTTCGCCGTGCTCGTCGTGCCCACGACGCTGATGGGCGCGACGCTGCCGCTCGTCGTGAAGTCGGCCGTCGCGCGTGGATCGATTCTCGGGCGCCAAGTGTCCCTGCTCTATGCGTTCAATACGGCTGGGGCCGTCGCGGGAACGCTCGTCGCCGGAATCTGGATGGTGCCGCAGCTCGGGATCTCTTGGGCGTTCCGCATCGGCGCGATGATCAACCTCATGGTCGCCGCGGGCGCGCTGCTGTTGTCGTCGGTATCGCGCGCACGCGAGACATCGAGCGTCGCGGCGGCAGAGCCGTCCGCGCCGGACGCGATCGCCGCTGATGCCGCGAGCCGCGGCTCGTACGTGCAGCGCATCGTGCTCCTCACGTTCGCCGTCTCGGGTTTCGTGTCGTTCGCTCTCGAGATCATCTGGTTCCGCATGCTCGTCATCCTGTTCCGCCCGACGACGTATGCGTTCACGTTGATGCTGGCGACGGTGCTCTCGGGAATCGCGATCGGGAGCGCGCTGTCGACGCCGCTCAGCACGCGCAAGCGACTCAGCCCGATCGCCGCGCTCGCCGCGCTCGAGCTCCTCCTCGCGATCGCCGCAATCCTCTCGATGACGATGATCGGCAACGCGAACGGGATTTACATGTGGGCCGGACCGGTGTTTGCTGGAGGACCGCTCGCCTACATGGGGCCGATGATCGTCACGAGCATCGTGGCCATCTTCCCCGCGTCGCTGCTCATGGGGATGGCGTTTCCGCTCGGCCTCGCGATTTGGACGAGCCACGTTGCCGGCGATCGCGCGGGCGCGCGCATCGGCGTGATCTACGCCGTCAACGTGGCCGGCGCGGTCGCGGGTTCTCTGCTGACCGGCTTCTTTCTGCTGCCCGCGATCGGCAGCCGCGCGAGCTTGCTCATCGCCTCGTCGATGGCGTTGGGGACCGGCGTGCTCCTGCTGACGGCGCTGCCGCGGCGATCGGTCGCATGGACCGCGGGCGCCGGCGTGATTGCCGCATTCGCCGCGATTGCGGCGACCGCGCCGGATCCGGTCGCACGGCTATTGCGATCGCGATATCCGCGCGAGACGCAGGTCTGGCGGCAGGAGGACGGGCACGCGACGGTCACGATCCTCAGGCGCGACTCCGCGTTCGCCGCGACGACCCACGGCCTCTACATCAACGGCATGCACCAGGCGAGCGATACGCCGACGATGGTCGGGTATCACCGGCTCATTGGCACACTTCCGGTCGCCGTGCATCCCGATCCGCGCCGTGCGCTCGTCATCGGCGCCGGAGGGGGCGCAACGGCGGGCGCGGTTGCGGCGTTCAGCGCCGACACCGCCGTCGACGTCGTGGAGCTCTCACCCGCCGTCGTCGAGGCGGCGCGCCAGTTCAGCGGGATCAATCAGGGACTGTTCTCGCGGCCGAACGTGAGGCTGCGCGTCGACGACGGGCGCAACTACATGCTGCTGACGCCGGACCGCTACGACCTGGTGACGGCGGACGTCATCCTGCCCGTGCACGCGGGCGCCGGCAATCTCTATTCGGTCGAGTACTACCGGTTGATGCGCCGCGTGCTGAACAACCGCGGGATCGCGCTGCAGTGGATCGGCAGCACCGGCGACACGGAATACAAGCTGATCATGCGGACGTTCCTCAGCGTGTTTCCACACACGACGCTGTGGCACGGCGGGAGTCTCATGGTTGGATCGACGCGTCCGCTGATCCTGGACGAAGAAGCGTTTCTGCGAAAGCAAGCGTCGCCGCAGTCCAAAGCCGCACTCGACGCAATGGGATTCAAGAGCTTCGAGGATCTGCTGTCGCGATACACGGCGGGCCCGTCGGAGATCAAAGCGTTCCTCGGCGAGGGTCGAGTGCTGACCGACGATCAACCGCTGACCGAGTACTTCCTCTCGCTTCCGCAGAACGACGCCGCCGTGGACCTCTCGAAAGTCCACGGCAACGTGCAGCGCCACGTGATCCGTGCGCGCGCCGGCGAGAGCGCGGGGCGTGCGGGCGGCGTTACCGCTTCACCGTCGGGTAGCTGATGCCGAGCTGCTCCAGGTACGTCTTGTAGCGCGCCGGATCGTAGTAGTACTTCTTCAGCTCCGGACGGAAGCGATCCATCACGGCCTTGTTCAGGTCGATCGCCGGCTTGTCCTGTGGCCGCATCAAGGGCTGGTACTTGAGCTCCTTCGTCTGCACGTTCCTGAAGTACTCCCACGCCTGATCGACGAGCGCCGGCTTGAGCAGGAGATCGAGCAGCGTCATCGCCTGCACTTTCGCGCCGGCCGTCGCGCCTTTGTGCGCGATCGGCGTGGCCATCGAGATCGCGTTCGCCCAGTTGTGTCCCGGCAGGCCGGGGATGTTCGAGGGAAAGCGCAGCGTGACCGTCGGCACGTTCCACGAGATGTCGCCGATGTCGTCCGAGCCGCCGCCGCGATTCTCGGTGACCGGGCCCTGAAGCTGCGCGCCGACTTTCAGGGTCAAGCCCTGTTCGCGGCTGCCGAGCTCTTTCTGCAGCGCCTTGGCGAGCGTCTGATCGGCGTCCGTCCACACCGGCATGCCGACTTTCTGAATGTTCGCCCAGGTCGTTTCGGCAACGACCTTGTTGAAGTGCTGCGGCCACGCGCTGCCGAGCACGCGCGTGTCGGCGAGCTCGGTGTTCGTCATCATCGCGGCGCCCTTCGCGATTGCGTCGCCCGTTTCCCACAGCTCCTTGATCTTCGAATACGTCGTCTGGCGGAAGTAGTACCAGACCGACGCCGTGCGCGGCACGACGTTCGGCTGATCGCCGCCGTTGGTGATCACGTAGTGCGACCGGTGCTCGAGCGGCAGATGCTCGCGGCGATAGTTCCAGCCGATGTTCATCAACTCGACAGCGTCGAGCGCGCTGCGCCCGCGCCAGGGCGCGCCCGCCGAATGCGCGGTCTGCCCCTTGAACGTGTACTCGACCGAGACGAGTCCCGTGCCGTCGCGATCACCCCACGACACCGCCAACTCGTTGCTGACGTGCGTGAACAGTGCGACGTCGACGTCCTTGAAGAATCCGTCGCGGACGAAGTAGGCCTTCGTGCCCACGAGCTCCTCGGCCGTGCCCGGCCAGACGCGGATCGTGCCCGAGAGCTTCTCGCGCTCCATGATCTTCTTCACCGCGAGCGCCGCGGTGATGTTCACGGCTTGTCCCGAGTTGTGGCCTTCCCCATGGCCCGGCGCGCCTTCGATCATCGGCGAGTGGTACGCCACGCCCGGCTTCTGCGAGGCCTGCGGAATGCCGTCGATGTCCGACCCGAGCGCGACGACCGGCTTGCCGGATCCCCACGTCGCCATGAACGCCGTCGGGATTCCCGCGATGCCTTCCTGCACGGTGAATCCGTTCTTCTTCAGGATGTCGATCAGATACCGGTTCGTTTCGACTTCCTGAAACCCGAGCTCGGCGAAGCTGAAGATCGAATCGACCATCTGCTGTGTGAACACGGCCATGGCGTCCACGTCTTTCGCCGCTTCGGCCTTCAGACGTTCGGTGCGGGGATCGTCGTTCGCGGGGCGCGCGGGTGCGCTGGCCGCAGGCTTCGCGGATCGGCCGGGCTCGTCTTGATCTTGTCTTTGAGCGAGCGGCGCCGCGGCAACCGCGAGCACAGCGGCCGCGACGGTGAACGTGATGTGCGTCAATCGCATTCTGGTCGAGCTCCTGTCGAGTATTCGTGGTGGTGCTTCCGGCTGGACCCGGAAGCCACGGAAGCGCACATGCGGCGGCAGAATCAACGCGTGGCTGCCGGCTTCAGCCGGAAGATCTGCTGCGCGGAGGATATCAGAGATTCGATGGATAATGAGATCTCCGATGGCCATTCTCGATCGCTACGCGCGTCCCCTGCGAAGCCTGCGTGTCTCGGTGACCGATCGCTGCAATCTGCGGTGCCTCTACTGCATGCCCGAGGCCGACTACGCGTGGCTTCCGAAGGAAACGCTGTTGTCCTTCGAGGAGATCGGCACGATCGTCGATGCGTTCACGGAGCTTGGCGTCGATCGCGTCCGTCTGACCGGCGGCGAGCCGCTGCTGCGCCGCGATCTCACCACGCTCATCCGATCGCTGGCGGCGCGGCCGGCCGTCCGGGATCTTGCGCTGACGACAAACGGCGTGCTGCTCGCGCCGCAGGCGCGCGCGCTGCGCGAGGCGGGCCTCCACCGGATCACCGTCAGCCTCGACACGCTCGACCGCCAGCGCTTCCGCGATCTCACGCGCTTCGACAGCCTCGACGCGGTCGTGGCCGGCATCGAGGCGGCAGCGAACGCAGGATACGCGTCGCTGAAGATCGATTCCGTCGTGATGCGCGGCGTCAACGACGACGAGTTGACCGATCTGCTCGAGTTCGGCAAGCGCGTCGGCGCGGAAGTCAGGTTCATCGAATACATGGACGTCGGCGGCGCCACACAGTGGACGCCGTCCGCGGTGGTCTCGCGGCGCGAGATCCTCGATGCGCTCGAGGCGGCCTACGGCGGCATCGTGCCGGTGGACGAGGAATCCTCCGCGCCCGCGGATCGCTTCACGCTGCCGGACGGCACGACGTTCGGGATCATCTCGTCGACCACGGAACCGTTCTGCGAGTCATGCGACCGCAGCCGCCTCACCGCCGACGGCGTCTGGCTGATGTGCCTCTACGCCCATGCCGGCACCGACCTCCGTCGTCCGCTCCGCGCCGGCGCGACGCAAGACGAGCTCACGCGCTTGATTTCCACCGTGTGGTCGTCGCGCGCCGATCGAGGTGCCGAGGAGCGGCTCGCCTTCCCGCATCGCGAGCCTCTCATTCCTGTCAGCGCGCTCAAGAAAGACGCGCATCTCGAGATGCACACTCGCGGTGGATAGGGGCGTGATCCGCGGTCCGCGGTCCGCGGTCCGCTGTCCGCAATCCGCGCTCCGCTGTCCGCAAATCCGCGGTCCGTACTCCGCTGTCCGCGATCCGGGATCGCTGGTCAAGGCGACCACTGAAAGCGAGCAGCGAACAGCGTCTACCTTTCTACCCGAAAGGCCATGAACATCAGGACGCCGCCGCGCTCGAGCTGCAGGACGGCGGCGGAGCCAGGCTTCAACCCGGTCGCCATCGTGTTCAGGTCGGCGACCGTCTCCACGGTCTTTCCATTCAACGAGTAGATCACGTCGCCCGGCTCGAGACGGCCCTGGTGCGAGAAGGGAATCGACGACGACACGGCGGCGACGACGACGCCGCTCTTGCGACGGAGGTTGGGAAGGAGCTCGGCGATCTTCGGGCTCAAGTTCAAGCCGAAGATGCCGAGCGCGCGAATGGGGCTCTGTTGGGCGACGAGGTCCGCGAGGCGCGACAGCTCCGGATCGCGCTCGCCGACGGGCACGCGCACCGAGAAGCGCCGCTCTCCGCGCTGCACGTCGAGCGTGACGCTGTCCTGCACGCCGCGGCTGTACAAATTGATCCGAAACTGCCGGCCGTTCTCCATTCGCTTCCCGTCGAGCGCGTGCACGAGATCGCCGGGCTGAAGCCCCGCGCGCGCCGCCGGTCCACCCGGCGCGACGTCCGCGAGGATTACGCCCGCGTCCGTGGTCAGGCCGAGCGCGTCGGCGAGGATTGGCGTGATCGTCTGCGGGTGCACGCCGATCTCGCCGCGGCGCACGCGTCCGGTCTTGCGAATCTGCGTGAAGACGTTCCGCACGATGTTGCTCGGCGCCGCGAACCCAATCCCCTCGTTGCCGCCCGATTGCGAGTAGATGAGCGTGCTGATGCCGACGAGGCGGCCTTCGGTGTCGACGAGCGCGCCGCCGCTGTTGCCTGGATTGATGGAGGCGTCGGTCTGGATGTAGACCATCGGATCCTCGGGCGCGAGCTGGCGCGCCACCGCGCTCACGACGCCCATCGTGACGGACGATTCGAGTCCGAGCGGGCTGCCGAACGCGAGAACGATCTGTCCCGGACGCAGCGCCTCGGAGTCGCCGAACGCAAGCGCTGGCAACCCGCGCAGCTCGATCTTCAGAACCGCGATATCGGTTTCCGTATCGACGGCGACGACCTGCGCGCCGATGGTCTTGCCGCGCCGCCGCAGCACTGAGGCGCCCGCGGCATCCCCAGTCGCCGCAAGCGAGAGCTCCACTTCCAGCCTGGTGGCGCGCGCGACGACGTGCGCGTTCGTCACGATGTAGCCGTCCGGATCGACGATGACGCCGGATCCGCTGCTGCGCTCGAGCATCGGCTCGGCGGCCGTCTGTTCTTCGTCGTTCGGCTCCGGATACCCGGTGACGAACACCTGCACGACGCTGCGGCTCACGCGATCCGAGAGATCCTGGAGCGATTGCGAGAGCTCCGTGAGCGCACGGGCCGGCGACTTCGCGGGCTGCGCGATCGCCGGTGCGCTGCAGACGAAGACGATCGCGAGAAGAGCACACGTGCGCTGGAAGATCATGGGAGGATTCTAGCTTGCGGATGGTACGATCGATGCGCCCTGCGAAGCGACACAGACGAATGCAGACGTCGAGCGGCCGGTCCGTGCTTCGTAGCCGGTCTCGACGGACGACATCACCCGCTCGACCGACCCTTCTTCGACCAGGGCAATCACGCACCCGCCGAATCCGGCGCCGGTCAAGCGCGCGCCCAAGCAGCCGGGCTCCGCCGTCGCGAGCTCGACGATCGTGTCGAGCTCGGGCAGCGAGACCTCGTAGAGATCGCGCAAGCTCGCGTGCGAGTGCATCATCAAGCGGCCGGCGCGGCCGAGATCGCCCGTCGCGAACGCGTCCGCGAGCGCCGGCGGCCGCTGGTTCTCGGCGATGACGTGCGCAGCACGCCGGACGTCGACGGGATCGATCGCGCGGGCCACCTCGGCGAGCAGCGCATCATCGACGTCGCGCAGCGCCCGCACCCACGAGTACCGCTCGTGGAGCGCGGCCACGACGCGTTCGCACGACGCGCGGCGCTCGTTGTAGGCGCTCGTCGACAGCTCGCGGCGGATGCCGCTGTCGAACACGATCAGGCGCGCGGCGCGCGGAACGGGGACGTGGCGCACGTCGAGCGATCGGCAATCGATCAAGATCGCGCACCCCTCACGCGCGGTGGCCACGGACAACTGGTCCATGATGCCGCAGGCGACGCCGGCGAATTCGTGCTCGGCGCGCAGCGCGAGCCGAGCCGCAAGAAACGGATCCCAGTCGACGCCCGACGCCGCGGCGAGCGCGCGCGCGACACCAATCTCCACGGCGGCCGACGACGAGAGGCCAACGCCCAGCGGCAGATCGCTGACGATGGCGAGATCCGCTCCCGTCAACGGCTGCGCGTTCCCGAGCATCGCCCACGCGACGCCCGCCACGTATCCAAACCACCCGCCGCGGCCGCTCCGGCGTCCCGGCTCGTTCGTGGTCCGGCGCTCGAGCGTCTCGAGCGACAGATCGCGCGTCTGCTTGAATTCGTCCGAGTACGCGCGCAGCAGGCGATCCGCCCGCGGCCGGAACACGACGGCCACGTGGCGATCGATCGCCATCGGCAGCACGAGCCCCTCGTTGTAGTCGGTGTGCTCGCCGATCAGATTGATGCGGCCCGGCGCGGCGACGATCCGGGGACGAGCGCCGGCGCCGAACGCGTACTCGAAGCTCTGCCGCGCACGCTGAAGGAGACGTTCACGGACCATCGTGGATGGCGATCGTATCGCGGTCCGCTGTCCGCTGTCCGCTGCTCGCGGTCCGCTGTCCGCTGTCCGCTGTCCGCTATCCGCTATCCGCTGTCCGCTGTCCGCGGTCCGCGGTCCGCTGTCCGCAAAAAGAAAACGGGGAAAGCCGAAAGGCCTTCCCCGTGCGTTCTCGGACAGCGAGCCGCGAGCAGCGGACCGCGAGACTATTCGTGCGTCTTATGCAGCACTTCCTGCACCGGCTCCTTCTTCTTCGAGCCGAGGCCCTTGATCTGAATCACCGGCTCGGCCGGAGCCTCCTTGAGCACGTGCTGACGATAGAGCGCGGCCATGCGCTCGTTCTCCGCGTCGGCCGGCTTCTTGCTCGCCGCGCGGGCGCGCAGCTTTTCTTCGCGCGCGGTCTTCGCGATGCCCTTCTCGTCGAGATCCGTCTGCTTGCCGGCCGCGACGGCGACCGGATCCAGTATCAGCCGGTGCGACTTGTCCGCAAGCTCGACGCTCTTGCCGCCCGCGAAGATCTCGTGGCGGCCGTGCTCCTCGTACCACTTCGTCAGCGTGGCGGTCATGTGCATCTTCTCGATGATGTTCCGCCAGCCGATGCCGGTGTTGTAGGCGCAGAACGAGATCTCCCCTTCCTGCGTCGCGTACGGAATGATGCAGCGCTCCGTCCGCCGGAAGTCGTAGTTGAAGAGATCCTGGAACCACATGCCGGCGACGAACAGGAAGTTCCAGCGATCCGAGCGGCGCCGGTCGATGTCCGCCTTCGTCCGATCGCCCGAGACGCTGCCGTAGTCCTTGCCCGTCGCGCCGAACGTCTTGTCGAACTTCTTCAACAGGTCGGTCAACTTGAAGTGCGTGGGCGCGCGGAACGGATCGTAGTTCTTCATCAGCGCGAGGGCCATGCCGGTCACCGAGAGGAAGCGACCGCGCGCCGCGTCGTTGACCCTCCGCAGATCCTTCGCGAGATCCTCCGCCTTGAGGAACGCGGTCACAGGCACCGCTTCCTTCGTTTCCTTGTCGATCATCACGGCCATGCCGACGCCGCAGTTCGGATGGCAGCCGCACGTCAGGTTCCCCCACTCCGCGCTCGGCCCGTGCACGAGATCGGCCCAGTCGGTGAACGTGCCCATGAAGGAGATCGGGAACCAGTCGCGAATCGGCTCGCCGATGCCCGTCTGATTCTTCACGTCGTGCGCGAGATGCGACAGCGTGTAGCGCTGCGCCTGACGGCGCTCGTCGGTGATCAACTCGTCGCGGCCGGTGAACGAGACCGGCTGGAACGACAGGAAGTTGATCTTCTTCGGGTTGTCGAGCGCGAACTGGATGATGCGGCCGACCTGCTCGTTGTTGACGCCGTTGACGATCGTCGTCACCGGGACGATGTCGACGCCGGCGGAGTGCAGGTTCTCGATCGCCCGCAGCTTCACGTCGAACAGGTTCCCGACGAGGCGATGCGAGTTCGCCGCGTTGCCGATGCCGTCGAACTGCAAGTACGCGTAGCGCAGTCCGGCTTCGGCCGCCGCCTTCGCGAACTCAGGGCTCTTCGCGAACTCGATCCCGTTGGTCGCGGCCTGCACGCTGTTGTAGCCGACCTTCTTCGAATAGCGCACCGCGTCGAGGAAGTACGGCGACATCGTCGGCTCGCCGCCGGAGAACTGCACCGACATCTGGCGCCGCGGCTTGATGGTGATGGCGTTGTCGAGCACCGTCTTGATGTCGTCCCAGGTGAGCTCGTGGACGAACCCCACCTGGTTCGCGTCCATGAAGCACGGATCGCACATCATGTTGCAGCGGTTGGTCAGGTCCACCGTCAACACCGCGCCGCGGCCGTGCTTGATCGTGCTGCTGCCGTGGTTGTGCAGCTTGTCGTCGTTGTGGGCGCGGATGTCGCGGCCGGGGAAGACTTCCTCGAGGTGCTTGAAGAACGCCGTGTCGATCGCCATCACGTCCTCGAAGTGGCCGTGGATGGGGCAGTCCTTCGTCATGACGATCTTGCCGTCCTTCTCGACGATCGTCGCCTTGATCT
>DATBJJ010000078.1:0-4219 GCA_036556425.1 Vicinamibacterales bacterium | reverse complement strand
CGTGCCCATCGCCGACGCCGTACGCCACGCCGTACGAGATCCCGGATGATCTGCCTATCCCGCGCTGAGTGAAGACTCGCAGCGCTTGCACCGCCCCGTTCACGTCAGCTATACATCCTCCTTGTGTCCACTGACCTGACTGGATTGAACGACGACCTCGGGCGTGACGGGGGTTGGGAATCGTCCGCGTCTGCATGGCTCGAAACGGTGGAGGAGAATTGGGCGCGCAAGATGCTCGACCCGCTCGTCCTGCGCCTGTGCGGCAACGTTTCTGGCGCGCGTGTGATCGATGTGGGCTGCGGCGAAGGGCGCTTCTCGCGCAAACTCGCCGAACGTGGAGCGTTCTGCGTCGGCATCGACCCGACGAGCGGTCTCCTGTCGGCGGCGCGCGATCGCGGCGGCATGTCACCAGTCCGGGCCGTCGCCGAGAAGATGCCGCTCCGAGACGCGGCTTTCGACCTGGCCATCACCTACATCACGCTGGTCGACATCGAGGACTACCGAGAAGCCATCGCGCAGATGGCTCGCGTGTTGCGTCCCGGCGGACGCGTCGTCGCCGTGAACGTCGGCTTCGTCAGCGCGGCCGTGTTGACGGCCGAAGGCAGTGGCTGGGTGCGTGACGAGAACGGCTCCCCGCTGCACGTGCGCATCGACCGATACGGCGAAGAGTGGAGCGTGGTTCTCGATTGGAGCGGGATCCGAATTCGGAACTGGCACCGGCCGTTGAGCGCATACATGTCGGCGTATCTGCACGCGGGCCTGACCCTTCGGCGATTCATGGAACCCGTGCCGCCAGAACAGTTCCGTAGTGTGCCTGAGTTCGACCCGGCGTTCCGCGTGCCGTGGTTTAACGTGATGGTGTGGGAGAAGCCGCAGGCTTGATCGGCGCCCGTCGACGCCCATGCGCGATTTTCGATCTATGCTGCACGGGAAGGATCAAGGGAGGGTGTGATGAAGATCCTGGCGACGTTCGACGGCACCCCATTTTCTGAAGCAACGCTGCCGATCCTGCAGCGCATGGCCGCTCTTCCTGATGCAGAACTGGTGCTTCTCTCCGTAGCTCATGTCCCGGGCGGCAGACGCACATCGGCGCCGCGGAGGACTGTGATCGCCGCGGGCGAGATCCTCGGGTCGACGCCGGTGGTGATCGAACGGGAGCAGGCGCCTGCGGCGGAGACGAAGGACCAGGCCATCGAACGCAAGCTCGCGGAGGTGCAGGACTATCTCTCGGGGATTGCTGCCAGGCTACCTGCGGGGCATAAAGTCCACATTGACGCCCACTGCGACGAAGACGTCACCGGGACGATCATCGAGTGTGCGCGTGCGGAAGGGGCCGACGTCATCGTCATGGCGACGCACAGCCGCACGCCCGTCGGGCAGCTGCTGTTCGGATCGACGACGGAAGCGGTGATCCGTTCCGGCGTGGCGCCGGTCCTTGTCGTGCATCCCACGGGTAAGGCCTAGCGGAGGCGCGCCCGCGCCGTCTGGATGATCCGCGCGACCTGTTGGGAAGGCACGCCGAAGCGGTGCAGGGCGTGCCTGGCGAGCTCCAACGCCACTTCACGCTCGGCGACGGCCGCGTCGCCCACGCCGACTGATGCGAGCCGTTCCGCTTCGCTCGCGGATGCCGCGATGCCAACGACGTCCAGGTGGGGATTGACCTCACGCGCGCGCTCCGCCACGAGACGCGTCGCGAACGCATCGGGCAGCGCCAGTATCAGTACACGCGCATCATCGAGTCGCATGCGCTCGATCGCGACAGCGTTCGCCGGGTTCCCTTCGACGACGAAGAATCCGTCGTTCCTGGCGTCGCGCGCCGCGCGCGCATCGTCCTCGGCTACGATCGTTTCGAAGCGCGGACTTAGCAGAGACGCGACGATACGACCGACAGCTCCGTAGCCGCAGATCACGGCGTGATAGCCGAGGCGCGAAGGGCCGGCGTCTCCCGCTTCTAATGATGGCGCTTGCCGCGCTCTCGTTTCGCGCGCGATCCAGCCATATGCCGCCGTCATCGCCGGCGGGCTCAGCACGATCGAGATCGCGGTGGCCGTGACGATCGCTGCGAACGCGGGCTCGGAGAGCGCGCCTTCGTCGAGGCCTGCGCGCGCGAGGACGAACGAGAACTCGCCCGCCGGGAGGAGCGCGACCGCCGCGAGCGTTGCCGTGTGCGGCCGCGTCATCCGCGACAGCAAGAGTCGTGACGCGGCGAGCCGTAGCGCGACGATCAATGCGAGAGAGACGATGATGATCGCCCATTCGTCGGCGATCACCGTCGGATCGATGAACATCCCGACGGAGACGAAGAATAGGACGGCGAACACGTCGCGCGTCGGCAGCAGCTCTCCGAGGACGCGATGGGACAAGTCGGACTCCGACACCACGAGCCCCGCAAGGAAAGCGCCGAGCGCGAGCGACAGCCCCATGTACTCAGAAGCGAGCGCGGTGCTGAGGGCGAGCGCGGCGATGGCGATAAAGAACAGCTCGCGCGAACGTTCCTCCGCGACGCGTCCCAATACGAACGGCATGACCCTCAGACCGATCACGAACACGCCTGCCAGGAACGCGGCGACCTTGAGTGCGGCGAGACCAGCGTCGCGGCTGATCTCGCCGGCACCGTCACCGCCGGCGACGGCGCCGAGCGCGACGATCAGAACGACGGCCCAGATGTCCTGGACGATCGACCACGACACGGCCAGCCGTCCGTGGTTGGAGGCGATGTCGCCCCGGTCATCCAGCAGCCGCACGGCGACCACGCTGCTGGTGATCGCGGCCGCCGCGCCGATGTATAGCGAGCGATCCGCAGGCCAGCCGGCGATGGCGCCTGCTGCCCACCCCGCCGAGAGGACGATGATCACCTGCGCCGACGCTGCCGCGATCACGCGCGGGCCCGCGTGGAATAGATCGGTCATCGAGAACTGGACACCGATACCGAACAGCAGCAGGACGATGCCGATGTCCGCGATGAGGCGCAGCCGCTCAGCGTCACCGACGAATCCAGGCGTGAAGGGCGAGATGATGACGCCGGCGGTGACGTAGCCGACGATCGGCGATAGCTTGAGGCGTGTGGCGATCCAGCCGCCGGCGAACGCGATCGCGAGCGCAACACTGACATCGAGCAGCAGGCCCGTTTCGCTTTCCACCGTGGGCATTGTACGGTGGGTGCCCGCGGCTATCCGGATCCAGTTGGCTCGAACCTGCGATCTGGCGAAGAAAAGACGATGAAGCAGCGTGCGCTCTGCTCACCGTCGTTGATCAAGCGGTGCGGCACGTTTCGGGGAACAACGATGAGATCGCCGGCGTGGAGCGTCGTGCGCTGCTCACCGAGCGTGTGCACGACTTCACCATCGAGGACGTAGACGATTTCTTCGCAGTTTGGGTGGATGTGTTCGACGTTACTCTTGCCGGCGGCGAACACGGCGATCCCGACGGTCATCTCGGCGCCCGATGGATCTCCGTCGCGCGAGACCCAGTGCACGGATCCGAAGTCTGTCGACTCCGCTGCGGCGCCCGCGTTACGGCGTATCTGATGGTCGATCGGCGGCACATTCATGGCGAGCAGTGTAAGCGTGTGTTTGCACAGCGGTGTCTCGCGTTGGTACAGTATTTTGTAAAGCGCACCAGAAAGAGCGAGATTTCAGATGCCCGCAGTCACCGCCGACACGCTCACACTCCCGCGACTTCCGAGTGTCTCCGAACGCGACACCGCGATGCGACCGGTCATCGCCGTGACGACGGCGCACCGGCAGCTCGAAGGAGAAGGCTTCGTCGTGCGCCGGCCATTCCCTGGCGCCGACCTGTCGCTGGCCGATCCGTTCTTGCTCCTCGACCAGATGGGCGCCGTCGAGTATGCGCCGGGTGAGGCGAAGGGCACGCCGTGGCATCCGCACCGCGGATTCGAGACGGTGACGTACATGATCGACGGCGCGCTGGAGCACCAGGATACGACGGGCGGCGGCGGTCTGATAACGGACGGCGCGACGCAGTGGATGACCGCGGGCGCCGGCATTCAGCACATCGAGACGCCGCCGGCACAGCTCGTCGCGAAAGGCGGGTTGTTCCATGGCATCCAGCTCTGGGTGAATCTCCCCGCCGCGAAGAAATGGACGCCGCCGCGCTATCAGGACATCGAGGCCAACGATGTTACGCTGCTCGCCAACCACGATGGGTCATCGATCCTTCGTGTGATCGCGGGCGATCTCGCGGGACACAGCGGACCCGG
>DATBJJ010000077.1:0-72720 GCA_036556425.1 Vicinamibacterales bacterium | reverse complement strand
CTTCATCCTCCACGCGGCGTTGCGTCGTCAGGCTTGCGCCCATTGCGAACAATTCCCCACTGCTGCCTCCCGTAGGAGTCTGGGCCGTGTCTCAGTCCCAGTGTGTCCGTCCGCCCTCTCAGGCCGGATACTGATCGTCGCCTTGGTGAGCCGTTACCTCACCAACTAGCTAATCAGGCGCGGGCCCCTCTCCAAGCGCTAGGTCTTGCGATCCCCAGCTTTGATCTCCGCTTCTCTAAAAGCAGGATGTCATGCGGTATTAGCGTCCCTTTCGGGACGTTATCCCCCACTCGAAGGCAGGTCACCCACGTGTTACTCACCCGTTTGCCACGCTACAAACCCCTTGCGGGGTCTTCGCGTTCGACTTGCATGTGTTAGGCACGCCGCCAGCGTTGATTCTGAGCCAGGATCAAACTCTCAAGTTAAAGGGGTCGCCCGCCACCGCCTCGCGCTGACGCGCTCGGCTTTGGCGAGAGCAACTCTTAACGTTGATCGCCTGTTGATTTGGCTCTCTAACGTTGTTCAGTTCGTCAAGTTATGGGTGGTTCGCGACCCGACTGCCCTGGTGAACTACACCCTGACGATCGGTTGATTGCCGCGCCACCCGCTGATACTCGACGGGTATCTGACGCCCTTGCGGGACATCAGAACTGTGCTTGCACGTTCTATCTAGTTTTCAAAGAACCGGCGTTCCGCGCTCCCCGGACCCTCTCCGAAGATCGTCGTCAGGGGAACCTTACAATCTTACTAACGCAACTCCAGGCTGTCAAGCCTTTTCGAGCGTTTGTGCCGAACGGGAAGGTCCGTTTGGAAAGCGGAAGCCGAAGCCCGACGCCGATCGAAAAGGGGGAAACCCTGAAGTTCTGTAAATATACCGGCCCCCCGGACCCCTGTCAACCTCGAGCGGACCGCTCGGCTTGGCTCAGGACGGTGCGTCCTCGCTCAAACGGTCGTGCTCGAACACGAACACGCGCCCGTGCAGCGCCGCCGCGACTTCCCGCGCGCGCCCGAGCGCGCTCTCGCGCGCCGCGTGCGGCACGTCCACCTGCCCTTTGTTCTGCATCAGAATCCAGGCGTCCCCCGATTCGCTCGGAATCGTGGTCACCAGCACGTCCGACGACCGGAGGACCGAGATCCGCACCACCTGCCGTCCGACTTGCAGCAGGAACGCGTCGTCGCGATCGACCGGCGTCCGCACGCTCGTGAACTTCTCGCCGTTGATGCGCACGGCGCCCTGTTCGACCTTGCGCGTCGCGTCGCTCCCGGACTTCGCGAGGCCGCACTCGAGCAGCAGATGCTCGATCGTCGTCCCTGCCAGCATCGGACGCTCGACGAGATCCTCCGGCAGCCCGCCGCGCGACCGCCGTTCGAATTCGTCGGCCGCCTGCTCCGCGTCCTGCACGCCGTGGAAGTCGCGCACGATCGACATCGCGAGATCCGATTTCGCGCGCTTCGGATGGAGCTCGCCGGACTCGACGGCCCTGCGCCTGAAGTCGATTTGATCCGGCGTCAGATCGGTGAGCAGCGTGTAGTACCGCCACATCAACTCGTCCGAGATCGACATCAGCTTGCCGAACATCTCGAACGGCGGATCGGTGACGCCGACGTAGTTCCCCACGCTCTTCGACATCTTCTCGACGCCGTCGAGCCCCTCGAGCAGCGGCGTCGTCATCACGATCTGCGGCTCGAGGCCGAAGGCCGGCATCAGATCGCGTCCGACGTTGAGATTGAAGAGTTGATCCGTTCCACCAAGCTCGACGTCCGCCTGGAGGAACACCGAATCGTACGCCTGCGCGAGCGGATAGAGGAACTCGTGCAGCGCGATCGGCTGGCCCGCCTCGTACCGCTTTCTGAACTCGCGCCGCTCGAGCATCTGCGCGACGTTGTACTGCGCCGACAGCCGGATCCATCCCGCGCTTCCGAGCGGCTCGAGCCACTCGCTGTTGAAGCGCACCTGCGTCTTCGCGGGATCGAGAATCTTGAACACCTGCGTCTTGTACGTCTCCGCGTTCTGCTGGATCTCCTCGGGCGTGAGCGGCGGACGCGTTTTCGATCGCCCCGTCGGATCGCCGATGAGCGCGGTGAACGAACCAACGACGTACACGACGGTGTGGCCGAGATCCTGAAAGTGCTTCATCTTTCGAATCAGCACCGTGTGTCCCAGATGGAGATCGGGCGCGGTCGGATCGAAGCCCACCTTGACGACCAGGGGCCGGCGGGCTGCGAGCGAGCGTTCGAGCTTCAGCCGCAGCTCGGCCGCGCGGACCACGTCGACGCAACCCTTCGTCAGATAGGCAAGTTGTTCATCGACTGTCATGGCGGCCGGTCATATTATGACCCATGCCCTGTTCGACGAAGGTGTTGCCACGGCGGTGACATCGACGCCCGATCGCATGACGCGCCGCGATTGGCTGCACGGGCTCGCCGCGGTTGCGGTCGGCGCCGCCGCGGGAACCGGCGCGCACGGATTCCTGTACGAGCGGCATCACCTCGGCGTCACGCGAACGTCCATCTCGATGGCCGGGTTGCCGGAGGCACTCTCCGGATTGCGCGTCGGCTTTCTCACGGATCTTCATCGCAGCTCGACGGTCTCGCACGAGCTCGTCGAGCGCGCCGCTCGTCTGCTCGTGTCGGAGCGGCCCGATTTGATCGTGCTCGGCGGCGACTACGTCACGTGGGGCGATCGCAACTTCGTCGAGCCCGCAGCCGAGGCGCTCGCGCCGTTGAACGCACCGCACGGCGTGTTCGGCGTGCTGGGAAATCACGACGACGACCGCGATATGCCGTCGGCGCTCGAGCGCCGCGGCTTCGAGATCTTGAGGGACGCGCGCACGCGCGTGACGATCCGCGGCGAGCCGTTCGACATCATGGGCATCCGATATTGGACGCGCAGGATGGCGGACATCGCGCGCGTCGTCAAAGGCGCGACGACGGCGTCGATCTTCATCGCCCACACGCCGTCGCGATTGACGGAGGCGGCGGCGTTGGCGCTGCCACTGATGCTCAGCGGACACACGCACGGCGGTCAGGTCGTGCTGCCCGGGCTCGGTCCGATCGCCGCCCGCAATTTTCCAGTCGTCGCCGGGCACGCCCAGCGTGAGAACACGCAGGTGTTCGTGAGCCGCGGCGTCGGAACGGTCTACCTTCCCGTGAGGGTCGACTGCCCTCCGGAGGTGGTCGTTCTGACCCTGACCCCCACCGCAATCGCGTGAATCTCGCCAGGATTTGACACGGGCTCCACCTCTGGCGTATGATTTTGAATAATCAAAATCACGAGTTCTATATGTCAAATATCACTGGACTCCCGAAGCGCATCGTTCGCTGGGCGGTCTTCACGACAATCCTCGCGTGCGGCATCTTCGCGCTCGCGGGCCGGTGGCTCGATCCGTGGCTCTGGGTGTACGTCGCGATGTTTTCTGCGGTGGGCCTCTATGCCGCGCTGAATCTCGACGACGATCTCGCGAGGGAACGGTTTCGTCCGGCGGAGCCGGGCGCGGATCGAGTGCCGCTCAAAGCGATCCGCCTCATCGCGCTCGCGCACGTGATCGTCGGCGCGCTCGACTACGGACGCTGGCACCTCGCCGAAGTCTCGGAGGGGTTACGGTTCGCGGGGCTCGTCGGGACCATGCTGACGCTGCCGCTCGTGTTCAGCGCCATGCTGGCGAACCGGTTCTTCTCGCCGGTAGTGCGCATTCAAAAGGAACGAGGTCATCGCGTCGTCGATCGCGGTCCGTATGCGGTCGTGCGGCATCCCGGCTACGTCGGAATGATCACGTCGATCCCGTTCAGCGCGCTCGTGCTCGGATCGTGGATTGGATTCGCGCTCGCCGCTGCGTACTCGATCCTGATATTCCGGCGCGTGCTCTTCGAGGACGCGTTCCTGCGCGCGAATCTGGAGGGCTATGCGGCGTACGCCGAGCGCGTACGCTATCGGCTCGTTCCGCGCGTCTGGTGAGCGTCGCCGGTCCGAATGAATCGACGGCCGTCGAGCGTCCACGCGCCGTCGAGGACGATCCTCACGGCCTCCGCGTAGATGCGGTGTTCTTCGATCAGGATCCTCGCCGATAGCGTCTCGACCGTATCGTCGTCCCGAACGGGCACGGCCGCCTGAACGACAATCGGGCCGCCGTCGAGCGCTTCGGTCACCAGGTGCACCGTGGCGCCGGCGACCTTGGCGCCGTGCTCGAGCGCTTGCCGCTGCGCCTCGACGCCGGGGAACGCGGGAAGCAGCGACGGGTGCACGTTCAGGATCGCGTGTGGGAACGCGTCGAGCAGCGGCGCGCCGATCAGGCGCATGAAGCCGGCGAGGCAGACGAGCGCGACCTGGCGCGCGCGGAGCTCCGCGACGAGCGCGCGATCGAAGTCGTCGCGCGTCGCGAACGCGCGATGATCGACGACCATCGTTTCGATGCCGGCGCCGCGCGCGCGCTCGAGGCCGGCGGCGTCCGCACGGTTCGAGATCACGATCGCAATGCGCGCGTCGAGGCGGCCTTCCGCGATCGCGTCGATCAACGCCTGAAGATTGCTTCCGCGTCCCGAGATCAGCACACCAATCGCCCGGCGCGGGTCTCCGCTAGCCATACACGACGCCTTCGCCGCCGCCGCGGATCTCGCCGATCTTCACGGCTCCCGATTCACCAGCCGATCGCAGCAGCGACAACAGCCGCGCCTCATCTCGCGCGGCGCAGACCACGATCAGCCCAACCCCCATGTTGAAGGTCCGAAGCATGTCGTCGTCCGGAACGTTGCCGGTGCGTTTCAGCCATTGAAAGATCGCCGGCGGCGTCCACGTGGATCGATCGATCGCCGCTGACGTGCCCGCGGGCAGCACGCGCGGAAGATTGTCGGTGATGCCGCCGCCCGTGATGTGGGCCATGCCTTTGACGAGGCTCGCGCCGTCGCCACCGCGCTCGCCGAGCAGCGGGCGGATCACGGGCAGGTACGAGCGGTGCGGAACGAGCAGCGCATCGCCAATCGACATGCTCAGCTCCGGCACGCGGCTCGACGGCGACAATCGCGCGATGTCGAACGCGATGCGCCGTGCGAGCGAGTAGCCGTTCGTGTGGAGGCCAGACGAGGGAAGGCCGATCAGCACATCGCCGGGAGCAATCCGCCGGCCGTCGATCACCGCATCTCTCGACACGGCGCCGACGATGAAGCCGGCGACGTCGTACTCGCCGTCCGCGTAGAAGCCCGGCATCTCCGCCGTCTCTCCGCCGAGCAACGCGCACGCGTTCTCCTTGCACGCGCGTGCGAGGCCTTCGACGATCTGCACGGCAACGTCGGGATTCAGCCGGCCCGTCGCGAGGTAGTCGAGGAAAAAGAGGGGAATCGCTCCCTGAACGAGGATGTCGTTGACGCAGTGATTGACGAGATCGACGCCGATCGAGGTGTGCACGCCCGTCATGAACGCGACGCGCAGCTTCGTGCCGACGCCGTCCGCGCTCGACACGAGCACCGGATCGCTCAACCCGGTCGAGGCGAGATGAAACAGTCCGCCGAACGATCCGATGTCGGACAGCACGCCGGGCGTCGCGGTGCCCCGCGCGAGCGACCGTATGCGGCGCACGACTTCGTTTCCCGCGTCGATGTCGACGCCCGATTGTTTGTAGTCCATCATTCGTCGGGGGGCTTCGCCCCGCCGGACCCCGCAACACCGTCGGCTCTAGAAATCCAACTTCTTCACCAGCGTGTCGGCAACCGTGCGCGCGGGCGATCCGGCCGGGGACTGCCAATAGGTCCGCCGCACGGTCGCAAAGAAGCGCTCCTCCTCGAAGTCCTCTTCGAGCATGTCGAACGCCTCGCGCAGCAGCTCGATCGCGGGATCGCGCGCCGTCGGCGCCTCGAGCAGCTTCATCATGAGGGGCGCGTTGCGGAGCGCGACGGTGCCGAGCGCGAGCGCGATCGGCGCGCGGACGGGATCCTGCGTCGGCGCGCCCTGCGTCACGAGCTGCTCCACGGCGTCCTGGCGCCCGGCGACGCCGAGCGCGGCGAGCGAGGTCGCCGACGACCTCAGCAGCGACTGAAATCCGATGTTCGCGATCGAGAACCGCAGCGCGTCGACGATGTAGGGCTGGTGGGACGCGCAGTTGACACCGAGCAGGCAGATGGCGGCCGCGATGCAGGGCTGCGATTCGCGAGGAGCCGTTCGCTGAAGCCCGGCCAGAACGGGCAGCACGGATTTGTCGCCGATTTTCCCCAACGCCAACGCGGCGTCGTCCTGCAACGGGCCGTCAATCTTGCTGACTTCGACGATCTGCTTGAGCGCGTATGCACCTCGATGATCACCCAGCGCCTCGATCACCACGCTGCGAAAGAACGCCTGTCCCTGCATGACGAGCGTCGTCATGGTCTGCTGAACCTTCGGATCGTCCGCGTGCGCGGCGAGCGCGCGCGTCAGCGCGGGCCGGACGAACTCGGACTCCTCCGTTTTCAACGCTTCGAGGAGGCGCGCCGCGATCGCTTTGTCGGGGTTGCGCTCGAAGAATCCGTACGCGACCGTTCGCATGCGATCGTTCTTGTCCCCGATCGCGGCAGCCATGACGTCGCGCGTTCGCGGATCGTTGAATCCCGACAGGATGACGAGCGCTCGAAAGCGCACGTATTGGTCGCCGTGCTGCGTGACGGCCTGAAGCAGCGCGGGCACTGCGATGGCCGAATCCGCGCGCCGGACGGTTCGCGCCGCGGACGACCGGATCGGGTAGTCGATCGAGCCGAGCTTGTCGATCGCCGCCTTGACCTGTTCGGCGGTGACCGGCGCCTGCGACTCTGATGGGGGAACCGGCTTCGCCGGCGGCTTGTCCTGACCCGATGCGCCGACGGCCCACAGGATGAAGCCGGACAGGACGCAGGCGAGACAGCGCATCGGTCGATCGGCGAGCGTCAGTCGACGTTCTTCAACGCAAGCTGCAGGTATGCCTGCTCGTTGCGCGGAAACGCGACCGGATACACGCCCGTGTAGCACGACGTGCAGTAGGTGGATTGCTCGCGGCCGACCGCTTGACGAAGGCCGTCGATGCTCAGATACGCAAGGGTGTCGGCCTCGACGTATTTCCTGATCTCGTCGATCGTGTGCGTCGCCGCGATCAGCTCCGACCGGCTTGGAGTGTCTATGCCGTAGAAACACGGGGATATCGTCGGCGGGCAGCTGATGCGAAGGTGCACCTCGCGCGCGCCGGCGGCCTTGACCATCTTGACGATCTTCCGGCTCGTGGTGCCGCGGACGATCGAATCGTCGAGCAGCACGACGCGCTTGCCCTCGAGAATGCTGCGGACCGGATTCAGCTTCACCCTGACGCTGAAGTGGCGGATCGACTGCTGCGGCTGAATGAACGTTCTGCCGATGTAGTGATTACGAATCAGGCCCATCTTCATCGGCAGGCCCGCTTCTTCCGCGAAGCCGATGGCCGCGCAGACGCCCGAGTCCGGGATCGGCACGACGACGTCGGCGGGCGCCGGCGCTTCGCGCGCGAGAATGCGTCCGAGATCGGTTCGCACTTCGTTGACGCTGCGGCCGAACACGTAGCTGTCCGGCCTCGAGAAGTACACGTGCTCGAACACGCAGTGCGAGAGCTGTTGTTTCGGGAACGGCTTGATCGAGCGCAATCCGCCGTCGCTGATCACGAGCAGCTCGCCGGGCTCCACGTCGCGGACGTATTGCGCGCCGATGAGATCCAGCGCGCACGTCTCCGAGCAGACGATCCACGCGTCGCCGAGCTTTCCGAGCGCGAGAGGCCGGAACCCGTGTGGGTCGCGCGCGGCAATGAGCCGGTTCTTCGTGAGGATCGCGAGCGAGTACGCGCCGCGGACCTGGGCGATTGACTCGACGAGCGCGTCTTCGACCGACGACCCCTTCGAGCGCGCGTAAAGGTGAAGGATGACTTCGGTGTCGCTGCCCGTTTGGAAGATCGATCCGCTGCGAACGAGCTCGTCGCGCAGCTCGCGCGCGTTGACGAGATTGCCGTTGTGCCCGACCGCGATCTGGCCGTGCGCGCAGTCGATCAGGAACGGCTGCGCGTTCTCGAGCTTGCTGTCGCCCGCCGTCGAGTAGCGCGTGTGGCCAATCGCGATGTGCCCCGGCAGCGTGCCGAGCGTCTGCTCGCTGAACGCCTCGGCCACCTGCCCCATGGCGCGCGTGAGCCGCAGCTTCTCACCGTCAGCGGTCGCGATGCCGGCGCTTTCCTGGCCGCGGTGCTGCAGCGCGTAGAGGCCGAGGTAGGTGAGGTTCGCCGCCTCGGGATGCCCGAAGATTCCAAAGACGCCACATTCGTCCTTAAAGGGCATGCGCTCGCGCCTCCGGCGCTCGCCTTTCTTGCCTCTCCTGCGTACGTCTTGCGGCGGCGGGCAACGGCATCGTTCGCGCCTCCAGGGTTCGATTACGTCTATTCTACGCCGCTCGTCCAGCGAAGTACTTTCCGAGCGCGTTCGACCAGATGTTCTCTGCTTCCGCGAGCGAGCATTCCAGCTCCGATCGCCCATCGACGCGGATCGCGATCGACGATCCGCCCGTGCGGCCCACGCGCGCGGCGGGCACGCCAAGCTCGCCCGCGAGCGCCATCAATTTCCCGAGATGCTCGGGCTTCACCGATATGACGGCGCGCGACGCGGATTCTCCGAAGAGCGTCCCGGCCGTGCTGATCGATCGCGGCAGATCGACGGCGACGCCGATGCCGCTCGTGTCGAATGCGCTCTCCGCGATCGTGACCGCGATGCCGCCGTCCGAGCAGTCGTGCGCCGACTGCAACAGCCCCGCAGACGCGGCACGCGTCAGCAGCGCGATCAGCGCGCGCTCGCGATCGAGATCCAGACGCGGCGGCGCTCCGCCTACGACGCCGTGCACGACGGACAAGTACTCGCTTCCGCCGAGCTCGCCGAGATGCTCTCCGAGCACGACGACCTCGTCTCCCGCCTGCCGGAACGCGCGGGCGACGACGCGCGACGCGTCCTCGATCAAGCCGACCACGCCGATGATGGGTGTGGGATAGATCGCCTGCCCGTCGGTTTCGTTATAGAGGCTGACGTTGCCCCCCGTGATCGGCACGTCCAGCGCGCGGCACGCGTCGCCGAGCCCTTCGACGGCCTCGGCGAACTGCCACATGATCTCCGGCCGCTCCGGGTTTCCGAAGTTGAGGCAGTTGGTCGCGCCGATCGGCACGGCGCCGGCGCACGCCACGTTGCGCGCCGCTTCCGCGAGCGCGAGCATCGCGCCAAGGCGCGGATTCAAGTACGTGTAGCGGCCGTTTCCGTCCGTCGAGATCGCCAGCGCGCTCGGCGTGCCCTTGATGCGGACGACGCCCGCGCCCATTCCGGCAAGGACCAGCGTGTTGGTCCTCACCATGTGATCGTACTGACGGTAGACCCAGCGCTTGCTCGCGATCGTCGGCGACGCGAGGAGCGCAAACAGCGCGTCCTTCGACGACGGCTGGCGGGAGTCCGCGAGGATCGACTCGTCGAGACGCGCGACCTGGTCGAGATACGACGGCCTCGTCCGCGGGCGATCGTAGACCGGCGCTTGATCGACGAGCGCCGTGTTCGGAATCTCGGCAACAACGGTGCCGCGCTCCGTCACGCGCAGAATGCCGTCCGTCGTCACGTCGCCGATGTGCACGGCGTGCAGATCCCACTTCTCGAAGATCGCCTCGACTTCCGCCTCACGGCCTTTCTTGACGACGAGCAACATGCGCTCCTGCGATTCGGAGAGCATGATCTCGTACGGCGTCATACCGGTCTCGCGCTGCGGCACGAGGCTCACGTCGATCTCGATGCCGCTGCCGCCGCGCGCGCCCATCTCCGACGTCGAGCACGTCAGGCCGGCGGCGCCCATGTCCTGCACGCCGACGAGCGCGTCCGTCTTCATCAGCTCGAGGCACGCTTCGAGCAGCAGCTTCTCCATGAACGGATCGCCGACCTGCACGGCGGGCCGCTTCTCCGCCGACTTCTCGTCGAATTCCGCCGACGCCATCGTCGCGCCATGGATCCCGTCGCGCCCCGTCTTCGCGCCGACGTAGTAGACCGGGTTCCCGGTGCCGGCGGCGCTGCCCTTCACGAGCGCGTCCGCTCGCACGATGCCCAGGCAGAAGACGTTCACGAGCGGGTTGCCCGCGTACGAATCGTCGAACGCGATCTCGCCGCCGACGGTGGGAATGCCGATGCTGTTTCCGTAGCCGGCGATCCCGGCGACGACGCCTTCGACGATTCGCCGCGTGCGTGCGCCCTCCGGGCCGTCGAGCGATCCGAATCGCAGCGAGTTCAACAGCGCAATCGGCCGCGCGCCCATCGTGAAGATGTCGCGAATGATGCCGCCGACCCCGGTCGCCGCGCCCTGATACGGCTCGATGAACGACGGGTGGTTGTGCGATTCGATCTTGAAGACCGCGGCGAGGCCATGGCCGACGTCCACGGCGCCCGCGTTCTCCCCGGGTCCCTGCAGCACGCGCGTGCCGGTCGTCGGCAGCTTCCGCAGATGCACGCGCGAGCTCTTGTAGCTGCAGTGCTCCGACCACATCACCGAGAAGATTCCGAGCTCGGTCATGGTCGGCTCGCGCCCGAGCGCGCGGACGATGCGATCGTACTCGTCGCGCTTGAGGCCGTGGCGTTCGAGAACTGCGAGATCGATGTCGGTCATCCGAGTAGACTCGCGACGGCTCCGAGCGCGCCTTGCGTCGTGAGCGCGCTGACGACGGATTCGAACAACACGAGACCATCCGCGCTGCCGAGCACCAGCTCGCACGCACGCTCCGGGTGCGGCATCAGGCCGACGACATTCCGCTGCTCGTTGCAGATGCCGGCGATGTCGTTGACGGAGCCGTTTGGATTCGCGCGAGGATCGCGCTGCCCGTCGGGGCGGCAGTACCGAAAGATGATCCGTCCGTCCGACTCGAGCGTGCGAATCACGTCCTGATCGGCGTAGTAGTTGCCTTCGCCGTGCGCGATTGGGAGCTTCAGCACCTGCCCGCGTACTGCCTGACACGTGAACGGCGTGTCCGTTCGCTCGACGGCGACGTGAACGTGCTCGCAATGGAACTTGAGGTCGCGATTGCGGAGCATCGCGCCGGGCAGCATTCCGGACTCGAGCAGAATCTGGAATCCGTTGCAGATGCCCAGCACCGGGCCGCCTTGCCGCGCGAACTCGGCGACCGCCGCCATGATTGGCGAGAAGCGCGCGATGGCGCCCGTCCGCAGGTAGTCGCCGTGCGAGAACCCGCCGGGCAGGATGACGACGTCCGCTCCTTCGAGCGACGTGTTCTTGTGCCAGACGAGCTCCGCGTCCTGGCCGAGCACGTGCTTGGCGGCGTGATACGCGTCGTGGTCGCAGTTCGATCCGGGAAAAACGACGACGGCAAAACGCATTGTGTAGCTCCCAGCTGCCAGCTCCCAGCTACCAGCCTGTCCAGCAATAGCTGGAAGCTGGAGGCTGGAAACTGGAAGCTATTCAACCTCTATCCGATAGCTTTCGATGACCGGATTCGCGAGCAGCTTGTCGGCAACTTCGGCGGCCAGCGTCTTCGCGCGATCCGCGGAGCCCGACTTGAGCTCGAGCTCGAAGTATTTTCCCTGCCGGACGTCGCCGACGTCGCCGTACCCCATCGAGTGGAGCGCGTCGGCGATCGTCTGCCCCTGCGGATCGAAGACGGATGGCTTCAACGTCACGAACACTCTCGCCTTCACGCGCTACGCTCGCTTCCCGACGGACCCGGCGACGGCGACTGCCGGCTCGGATATCCGTCCGAACACTCTGTCGAAGATGACGTCAACGTTGCGGAGCTGATCGTCGAGATCGAAGGCGCGTTCGATCTCGTCGCGGCCGAGGACCTTCGCGAGGTCCTGATCTGCGAGCAGCAGCGCCTTGAAATCCCGCTGCTCGTGGAACGCGCGCATGGCGTTCCGCTGCACCCATTCGTACGCCTGCTCGCGCGAGACGCCGCGCTTGGCGAGCTCGAGGAGCACCGTTCCCGAGAACACGACGCCGCGCGATCGATCGAGGTTCTCGCGCATCCGCTCGGGGTAGACGACCATCCCGCGCACGATGCGCGTGAAGCGGCGGAGCATGTGGTCGAGCGCGATGAAGCTGTCCGGGAGGATGACGCGCTCCACCGACGAGTGCGAGATGTCGCGCTCGTGCCAGAGCGCGACGTTCTCGAGCGCCGCCATGGCATTCGCGCGGATCAACCGCGCCAGGCCGGTGATCTGCTCGCAGCCGATCGGATTCCGCTTGTGCGGCATCGCCGACGATCCCTTCTGACCCTTGCCGAAGGGCTCCTCGATCTCGCCGATCTCCGTTTTCTGCAGGCCGCGAATCTCGAGCGCGAACTTCTCGAGCGAGGCGGCGGTGATCGCGAGGGCCGAGAGGAGCTCCGCGTGGCGATCGCGCTGAATGACCTGCGACGCGACCGGCGCGGGCTCGAGCCCGAGGCGCTCGCAGACGCGCGCCTCGATGTCGGGATCGAGATGCGCGAACGTTCCCACCGCGCCGGACAGCTTGCCGACCGACACGACGTCGCGCGCGCGCAGCACGCGATCGAGATCGCGCTTGAGCTCCGCGTACCAGAGCGCGAGCTTGAGGCCGAGCGTCATCGGCTCCGCGTGGACGCCGTGCGTGCGGCCGATCATCGGCGTGCGGCGATGCTCGAACGCGCGCTCGCGCACGGCCTCCATCAGCCCCGCGAGGTCCTTGACGATCAGCTCGCAGGCCTGGCGCATCTGCAGCGCCTGCGCGGTGTCGATGACGTCGGAGGAGGTGAGGCCGAAGTGCAGCCAACGCGCGGCCGGGCCGACCTTCTCGGCGACCGCGGTCGTGAACGCGATGACGTCGTGCTGCGTGGTTTGCTCGATCTCTTCGATGCGGGTGATGTCGAACGCGGCGCGCGCCCGGAGCTCGCGCGCGGCCTCGGCCGGCACGAGGCCGGCCTCCGACATCGCGTCGGTCGCCGCCAGCTCCACGTCGAGCCAGGTCTCGTACCGGCGCTCATCGCTCCAGATGGCGCCCATCTCGGGATGGGTGTACCGCTTGATCATTTAGCTGAGATTCAACCGCTCTTTCCGCAAATCAGGCGCCGTCGGCCCGAGCACCGTGGCCGCCAGCGATCCGTTCGCGAACAGATCGCACGCGACGCGCCGGATGTCGTCCGCCGAGACGCGCTGCACGCCCGCCAGCGTCTCGTCGAGACCGAAGTGCCGATCGAAGTAGATCTCCTGCCGCGCCAGATGCGACATCCGGCTCGCCGTGTTCTCAAGGCTGAGCATCAGGCTGCCCTTGAGATGATCCTTCGCGCGTTTGAGCTCCGCCTCCGGGACCGGCGCGCGCTTGAGCCCGCGAAGCTCCTCGACGCAGAGATCGATGACCTCTTCGACCGCGTCCGCCGCGCAGCCCGCGTAGATCATGATGTTCCCCGCGTCGCGATACGCGCTCAAGCTGCTGAACACCGAATACGCGAGACCTCGTTTCTCGCGGATGTTCTGAAAGAGCCGCGAGCTCATCGATCCGCCCAGCACGGAATTCAGGATGTAGCTGACGTAGCGATCGTCGTGATTCTGCTGATAGCTGTTCGTGCCAAGGCAGAGATGGCTTTGTTCGAGCTCCTTCGTGCGCGTGACGACCGATGCAGTCACCCGCGGCGCGGCCTGCAGGATTGGCGCGCCGTTGCGCGGCAGCGTCCCGAACGCGCTCGCGACGAGATCGCGCACCTGTGAGTGCTCGAGATTGCCGGCCGCCGAGATGATCATGTGCGGCGCCGAGTACGCGCCGCGGAAATACTCCTTGAGCGTCGCGCGATCGAACCCCTCGACCGTCTCCTTCGATCCGAGGATCGGGCGGCCGAGCGGATGGCCGTCCCAGAAGTGCTGCGTGAACAGCTCGTGCACGAGATCGTCCGGCGTATCCTCGACCATCTTGATTTCTTCGAGGATGACCTTCTTCTCGCGCGCGATCTCCTCGTTCGCGAACGAGGGCCGCATCACGATGTCGGAGAGCAGATCGACGGCGACGGGGAGATGCTCGTCGAGCACCTTGATGTAGTAGCTGGCGTATTCCTTCGCGGTGAACGCGTCGAGCTGGCCGCCAATCGAATCGATCGCCTGCGCGATGACCTCGGCGGACCGCGTGTCGGTCCCCTTGAAGAGCATGTGCTCGACGAAGTGCGCGATGCCGCCCTGCGCGTCCGATTCGTGCCGCGAGCCGCGCATCAGCCACACGCCGATCGTCACCGATCGGACCTGGGGCATCGCCTCGGTAATGAGGCGGAGACCGGTATCCAGTACTTCCCGCACCACCATCGGCTGGGTCGCTGTGCTCAAGTGTCTCTCAGTGTGCGGCTCGACGACTGGCATCGTTTGTTGGCGCGACTCCGATCTCGCTCGAGATGCCGTCCGCGACAAAACAACGCAACTGCTTGGATCGGAAGGAGTTAAGTGTCTTGATCGAAAACGCAATCATATCATGCGCCCCTCCGTCAGTTCAAGGCGAATTCTCGCAAAAACCTGCGTTGTACAATGGTCGATCTGCGGGTTTTTCGTTCGACTCTTTCACCAGACGCCCATGCCTACCAACCTCGGCGCCGACGCAGCCGATCTGGAATTGGACGAGCTGGAAGCGTACCTCGACTCCATCGCCGCGCCGCGCTTCCACGCGCGGCAGATCTTCAAATGGCTGTATCGCCGCGGCGTCGACGACTTCGCGTCGATGACCGATCTCGGCCGCGACCTGCGCGCGACGCTGGCGCGCGATCTCGCGCTGACGACGCCGGTCGTGGCAAAGCGCGAGCGATCCTCCGACGGCACGACGAAGTTTCTGCTGCGGCTCGCCGACGGCCGCTTCATCGAATCGGTGTTCATCCCCGACACGCCGTCACAGACCTTTTGCATCTCGACACAGGTCGGCTGCGCGATGCGCTGCGCGTTCTGCCTCACGGGCAAGATGGGCATCGTGAGGAATCTGACGGCGGGAGAGATCGTCGGCCAGGTTCGCGTGCTGCTCCGCGAATTGAACATGCACGGCCAGCGCTTCAACATCGTCCTGATGGGCATGGGGGAGCCGCTGCACAACTACGACGCCACGATGAAGGCGCTGCGGATTCTTGGGAACGAGCACGGGCTCGCGATGAACCCGCGGCGGATCACGTTGTCGACGGTCGGCGTGCTGCCGGCGCTCGAGCGGCTCGCGACCGAGCCGTTCATGCCGAACCTCGCGATCTCGCTGCACTCGACGACCGAGGATCAGCGCGACATGCTCGTGCCGATCAACCGCAAATATGGATTGCGGGAGCTGCTCGACGCGTGCCGCCGCTTCCCCCTCAAGCGCCGCAACCGCATCACGTTCGAGTACGTGATGCTGAAGGACGTGAACGACTCTCCGGAAGACGCACGGCGCCTCGTCAAGCTGTTGAACGGCATCAAGGCGAAGGTCAATCTGCTGCCGCTCAACGAGGCCGCCGGCATTCCTTTCGAGAGGCCGTCCGACGCGCGCGTGAATCGGTTCGCGCAGATCCTCGCGGAGCATCGCGTCACGGTCTCCGTGCGCCGTTCGCGGGGACGCGACATCCGCGCGGCGTGCGGTCAGTTGATCACGGAATCGACGAGCCGTCCGGCGCCCGGACAAGAGCTCGCGACGCGCATCCGGTAGCGCGCTAGCTAGCACGCGGCGAGCACCGTTCCGATCGAATCGTCCTCGACGCGCACCTGCACGCGGCGATTTCTCTCCAATCCCGGCGCAATCCGCAATTTCAGGAAGTTGTCCGTCACCACGAGCGCGCCGTCGTCCAGCGTCAGCGCGGGGCGAACCGATCCGCGCTGCGCGCGGCGAAAACGCTCGGCGAGCGAAGCCCCAATCGCGCGAAGCGCCGACGCGCGCTCCCGCACGATTGGGCCGGCGACCTTTGCGGCCATGGCCGTCGCGGCGGTGCCCGGGCGATCGGAGTACGGGAACACGTGCAGGTGCGACAGCGGCGACGCGGAGAGATACGCGACGTTCTCGGCGAAATCGTCCGGCGTCTCGCCTGGAAAGCCGACGATGACGTCGCTGCCGATTGACGCGTGAGGAACGCGATCGACGATCGAGTCGACGAGGCGGCGGTAGTACGCGATCGAATACGGCCGGTGCATCATCTTCAGCATCCTGTCGCTCGCGTGCTGCAGCGGGAGATGGAAGTGCGGCGCGAACCGACCTCCGCTCGCGGCGACGAGCTCCACGATGTCGGGCGTGCAGTCCATCGGCTCGAGCGAGCTGATGCGGAACGTGACGTCCGCCGCGAGCGACGCCAGCGCCCGCAGCAGCGCTGCGAGCGACGTCGCCGGCTCGAGGTCGCGGCCGTACGATCCGAGGTGAACGCCCGTCAACGCGATTTCCCTGAATCCGGCGGACGATACGCGCTCGACGTCGCGCACGATTGTGTCGATCGGCACGCTGCGGCTCGCGCCGCGCGTCGTCGGAATGATGCAGAAGCTGCAGCGCTCCTCGCAGCCCGTTTGCACGCGAAGGGTGAACGCGGTTCGACCAGCGACGCCCGGCTCGATGCGCGCGCCGCACGCGCCGTCGCCGCCGCCGAATCGATCCGAGGTTGTTTCGATTGCCTGGACGAGGCGATCTTTGTCGTCGTTTCGCACCACGCGCACGACGTTCGGCAGCGCGGACAATTCGTGAGGGCTGCGCGTCGCGTAGCATCCGGTGACGACCACGCGGGCGGACGGATTCTCGCGCGCGATGCGCCTGATCGTCTGGCGCGCGCCCTGGTCCGCGCTCGCCGTGACCGAACACGTGTTCACCACCACGACGTCCGCGCGATCGGAGGAGACCGCTTCTCCTCCGCGCGCACGAAGATCCTCCTCGATGCGCAGAGAGTCGGCTTGATTGACTCGACAGCCGAAGGTGACGATGGAGTACTTCACAAGTTGATCACGCGTCCGCGCCGGAGGCGAGCCGCGCGGCAGCTTTCTCGACCTTGTCCGCGAGCGTCTTCTTGTATTGCTCGAGTCGCGCGGCGATCGATCGATCGCCTATCGCGAGAATCTGCGCCGCGAGCACGCCGGCGTTCGTCGCGCCAGGCTTGCCGATCGAGACGGTCGCCACGGGAACGCCCGGCGGCATCTGCACGGTCGAGAGCAGCGCGTCGAGTCCTTTCAGCGCCGACGAATCGATCGGCACGCCAATGACCGGTGCTGTCGTATGCGCGGCGACCACGCCCGCAAGATGCGCCGCCGCGCCGGCGCCGACGATATAGGCCTTTACGCCGCGCGACGGCGCCTCGCGCACGAGGCGCATGACGCGCTCCGGCGATCGATGCGCGGAGGCAACCGTCATCTCACATGGAATGCCCAGCTCGCCGAGCACGTCGACCGCGGCCTGCATGACCGGCGCGTCCGAGTCGGAGCCCATCAAGATCAAAACGGAAATATCTGACATATGTTGGTTCCAGGTTCCGGATTCCTGGTTTCCGGGTTCCGGGTTCCGGGTTCGAGCTCAGGAGCTCCCGAGCGACCCGACGACCGGCCGACCGACCGCTTTCTGCCCGATATCCTTGCGATACTGCATGCCGTCGAACGAGATCTTGCTCACGCCCTCGTACGCTCGTGCGATGGCTTCGTCATACGACGCTCCACGGCCGATCACGGTCAGCACGCGGCCGCCCGATGTGACGAGTCGATCCTCTTTCATCGCCGTTGCCGCGTGGAGGACCGTCACGCCGCGCACGCGCGAGGCGTCGTCGAGACCGTGTATCGGCACGCCCGTGTCGACTGCACCGGGATAGCCAGCCGAAGCGAGTACCACGCCAACAGCGACGTCACGGCTCATTTCGATCGCCGGTGAATCGAGCCGCCCGTCCGCGGCGGCTGCCAGGAGCGATACGAGATCGCTTTCGATCAACGGAAGCACGACCTGCGCTTCGGGATCGCCGAATCGCACGTTGAACTCGATCACCTTCGGACCGTCGCACGTGAGCATGAGGCCCACGTACAGGAACCCGCAGTACTCGTGGCCGTCGGCGCGCATGCCGTGCAGCACGGGGTCGACGATCTCCCGCATGATGCGTTCGCCGAGCGCCGCGTCGACGAGTGGGCTCGGCGCGAACGCGCCCATCCCTCCCGTGTTCGGCCCGCGATCGCCGTCGAAGATTCGCTTGTGATCCTGCGCGGTTCCGATCGGCACCGCAATGCGTCCATCGCACACCGCGAAGAACGACACCTCGGGACCGCTCAAGCATTCTTCGATCACGACGCGCGATCCGGCCTCGCCGAACTGGCGATCTTCCATCGCCGCGCGGATCGCCGCGTCCGCCTCGGCGCGATCGATCGCGACGACGACACCTTTTCCTGCGGCAAGACCGTCCGCCTTGATCACGATGGGAAGTCCGAGCTCGCCGCCCGCGATGACCGAGAGCGCATCGGCCGCGGACTCGCACACGCGGTAGCGAGCGGTTGGAATTCCGTGACGCGCCATGAACGTCTTCGCGAACGCCTTGCTGCACTCGAGGCGCGCGGCCGCGCGCGATGGCCCGAAGATGCGATGCCCGGTGGCGCGAAAACGATCGACGATGCCGAGATCGAGCGGACGCTCCGGACCGACGACCGTGAGATCGAAGCGCTCGCGTTCGACGAGCGCGAGAAGCGCGTCGAGATCGTCGACTCGAACGGGCGCGAGCCGGGCGTCACGCGCGATGCCGGCGTTTCCCGGCGCGCATGCGACTTCGGCGCATCGCTCGGCGCGCGCGAGCGCACGCACGAGGGCATGCTCCCGTCCTCCCGACCCGACGACCAGGACCTTCACCGCGCGCCGATCCCGCTCGCGAAAGCGCGGCCTAACCGTTTAATTGTCAATAGGTTATGAACACGCATCGAATGGCCCGCTCGTGCTCGCGCTAGATGAGCTTTCCTGCCCGAAAAGTCGAGGTCTTGTGATAGCCTAACGCATTCCGTCGAACTCCATGGGCCTTGCAGGGTGCTAGAGCGCGAGATCACCTGGAGAGGGCTGATCGCTGCTCGCCCATCGTATGTGTACGTGGCGAGCCCGCGAGGCCGGAGAGAGTGTCCTGAAGGGGGTGTCATTCATATTGGCTGAAGTGAAGATTCAGGAAGGCGAGTCGATCGAGAGCGCGCTTCGTCGCTTCAAGCGGAAAGTGCAGCAGGAAGATATCATCAAGGATATCAAGAAGCATTCGTTCTACTTGAAGCCAGGCGACCGCCGACGCGCGAAGCAAGCGCTCGCGCGCAAGCGGACGCGCAAGAAGCAGCGCCGCGAATCGGACTAGGTGATCTCCGGGCTGCCGGGCACCTAGGAGCTGAAGATAGTGCGATGCGCGCGCGGCCGCGCCGATGATGGTGCGGCGCGCGCGACGTCGCTGCCGTTGCGGGTGCCGTCCCGCGAGCGGTGGGCTCGAGTTGGTGAGAGGTAGAACCGATGGAGTTCCAGGACAAGTCGTTGACGTGTGTGGACTGCGGGACGGAGTTCACTTGGACGGCGGGTGAGCAGTTGTTTTTTGCCGACAAGAACTTCAAGAACGAGCCCAAGCGATGTAAGAGTTGTAAAGCGAAGCGCGCGTCGCGGCCCGCCCCCGGTGGACCGGCATCACGAGAGCGCGTCGAGACGACGACGAATTGCTCGGCCTGTGGGAAAGAGACGACCGTCCCGTTCAGACCGACGCAGGGGCGCCCGGTGTTCTGCCGGGAATGCTTCCAGCAGCGCAAGTTCGCCGGCGCGGGCGGCATCTAGCCGCCGTTTGACGAAACGCTGAAAAGGCCACGGATGACGTGGCCTTTTTCTCGCCAAAAATTAGTTTCCGCACCCTCGCTCGTCTGCGATTTAATTGGACTGACGGGCCACCTGACGCGCGGACCCGCTGTCTCCGCGCCTCCACGTTGTCGAGTTGTTCCCCATGGCATCCGAGAAAACGTTCGTTCGTTCGGCAGCCTTTATCGTTGTCGGCATCTCGGTTCTCGTTGGCGCGTGCCGCGGCAACACCCCGGCTCAAGGCGCCGCCGGCGCGCCGCCGCCGTCCGCCGTGAAAGTATCCACGCTCGCGCCGACGCCGATCGAAGATGCGTCCGAGTTCATCGCCACGCTGCGATCGCTGCGATCGACGACGGTGCAGCCGGAAGTCGACGGGACGATCACGCGCGTCTACGTCAAATCCGGACAGCGTGTGAGCGTCGGGACGCCGCTCGTCCAGATCAACGAAGCCAAGCAGCGCGCCGCCGTGACGAGCACCGAAGCGAACCGCGCCGGCATCGAGGCGGACGTGCAGTACTGGCGGCAACAGACGAAGCGGCTCGAAGCGCTCGTCGCCGCGGGCGCCGTCAGCAAGGCGGAATACGATCAAGCGCAGAATTCGCTGCGCGCCGCCGAAGCGCAGTTCGCGGCGCTGGAGGCGCAGGTCCGCGAAGGCCGCGTCGAGCTCGGCTACTATCGCGTCGACGCGCCGCAAGCCGGCATCGTCGGCGACATTCCCGTGCGCACTGGCGATCGCGTCACGACCGCGACGGTCATCACGACGATCGACGATAACCAGTCCCTCGAAGCGTACGTGCAAGTGCCGCTCGATCGATCCCCGCAGCTGCGTCTCGGCCTCCCGGTGCAGCTGCTCGACTCCGATGGAAAAGTGCTGGCGGTGAACCCGATCACGTTCATCGCGCCCCGCGTGGACGATGCGACGCAGACGGTGCTCGTCAAGAGCGCGCTGCGCGACGTGCCGCCGAGCGTTCGCGTCCTGCAGTTCGTGCGATCGCGGATCGTCTGGCGCACGAGCGATGGACTGACGATTCCGATTACCGCGGTGCTGCGCATCGGCGGGCAGTTCTTCTGCTTCGTCGCGGAGCAGGGCCAGCAAGGCGGTCTCGTCGCGAAGCAGAAGCCCATCCAGGTCGGTGAGCTCGTCGGCAACGACTACGTCGTCCTCAGCGGGCTGAAGGCGGGCGAGCGCGTGATCGTCTCCGGCATCCAGAAGATCGGCGACGGCGCGCCGGTCCGCGCGGAGTAGGGGCGCGCCATGTTCGTCGATACCTTCATCCGCCGTCCCATCCTGGCGTCCGTCTGCTCGCTCGTGCTGATTCTCGCGGGCGCGGTCGCGATCCCGACGATGCCTGTCGCGCAGTACCCGAGCCTCGCGCCGCCGCAGGTCAACGTGACGGCGGTCTACACGGGCGCGAACGCACAGGAAGTCGAGACCGCCGTGACGACGCCGCTCGAGCAGGCGATCAACGGCGTCGAGGGCATGCTCTACATGACGTCGTCGAGCACGAACAGCGGCGTCGCGACGATCACGGTGACGTTCGACGTCACGCGCGATCAGGACGTCGCGGCCGTCGACGTGCAGAACCGCGTGAACCAGGTGCTGGGCCGCATGCCGGCGGAAGTGCGCACCACCGGCATCACCGTGCAGAAGCAGTCGACCGGATTCGTCATGGCGGTCGGCGTCTTTTCCCGGCAGGGCAGCTACGACTCGCTCTTCCTCAGCAACTATCTGGACGTCTTCGTGAGGGACGCGATCAAGCGCGTGCCTGGCGTCGGCGACGTCGTCGTCTTCGGCGAGCGCAAGTACTCGATGCGGCTGTGGATCGATCCCGATCGCCTTGCCGCACGAAGCCTGACCGCCGGCGACGTCGTCCAAGCCTTGCGCGAGCAGAATGTGCAGGTCGCCGCCGGCAGTCTCGGCCAGGCGCCGGCGCCATCCGGGCAGATGTATCAGCTCAGCGTGCGCGCGCTCGGACGTCTGTCCGAAGCGGCTGAGTTCGACAACATCATCCTGAAGAGCGGCAAGGACGGATCGCTCGTGCGGCTGAAGGATGTCGGACGCGCGGAGCTCGGCGCGGAAACCTACGCCGCGGAGCTGCGCTTCCAGGGCGTTCAAGCGGTCGGCTTCGGCGTCACGCAGCTTCCCGCCGCCAACTCGCTCGACGTCGAGCGCGCGGTCGTCGCGGAGCTCGAGCGCTTGAAGGCCTCGTTCCCGCCCGGCATGGAGTATCTGGTCGCGTTCAACACGACGGACGTCGTGCAGGCGTCGATCAAGGAAGTGTTGAAGACGCTGGCCGAAGCCATCGCGCTCGTCGTGCTCGTCATCTTCATCTTCCTGCAGACATGGCGCAGCACGCTCATCCCGGCGATCACGATTCCCGTCTCGCTCGTCGGCGCGTTCGCGTTCGTGAAGCTGATGGGCTTCTCGATCAACACGCTGACGCTCTTCGGCATCATCCTCGCCACGGGCATCGTCGTCGACGACGCGATCGTCGTGATCGAGAACATCGAGCGGCACATCCAGGAATACAAAGTGACCGCGCGCAAGGCGGCGTCCGACGCGATGCGCGAAGTGCTCGGCGCCGTCATCGCGACGGGGCTGGTGCTGATCGCGGTGTTCGTCCCCGTGGCGTTCTTCCCAGGCACGACGGGGCGGCTCTACGCGCAGTTCTCGATCACGATCGCGTTCGCCGTCGCGCTGTCGGTGTTCAACGCCATCACGCTGACGCCGGCGTTGTCGGCGCTGCTGCTGGAACGCTCGACCCATCAGAAGGGACGCTTCTTCACGTTGTTCGAGCGGGGCGTCGCGGCCGGCACGCATTGGTACGTGCGGGTCCTTCGCGGCGGCTTCCGCCTGCGCTGGGGAGTCGTGCTCGTGTTCGTCGCAACGCTCGGCTTGACGTGGTGGGTCTATCGCTCCGTGCCACAGGCGTTCATTCCGGAAGAGGATCCTGGCTACTTCATCATCCAGGTGCAGGGTCCGTCCGGGGCGTCGCTCGAGTACACGAGCAACATCGCGCGGCAGGCCGAGGCGATCATCCGCAAGGATCCGGACGTGATGGCGCTCTTCTCCGTCATGGGATTCAGCTTCAGCGGCGCCGCCTCGAATCAGGGGCTGATGTTCGCGCGGCTCAAACCGTTCGAGGAGCGCATCGGCGACGAGCACTCGGTGCAGTCGGTGCTGGGACGGATCGGCGGGCAGCTCTTCGGGATCCCGGGAGCGATCGTCGTGGGATTCACGCCGCCGGCGATTCAGGGCTTGAGCCGCTTCGGCGGATTCGAGTTCCAGGTGCTGGATCAGAGCGGCGGCGACATCACGCGGCTCGCCGACGCGACGCGCGCCATCAGCGGAGCCGGCAATCGTTCGCGCCTGCTGCGCCCGGGCCTCTTCAGCCCGTTCACCGCCAACGATCCGCAGCTTCAGGTCACGATCGATCGGCAGCGCGCGCTGGCGCTCGGCCTGCCGCTCGCCGAAGTCACGAGCGCGCTGCAGATCTTTCTCGGATCGCAATACGTGAACGACTTCGAGTTCAACAACCGCGCGTACCGCGTGTACGTGCAGGCGTCGCAGGAGTTCCGCTCGAATCCGCAAGGGCTGAAGCAGCTCTACGCGCGGACGCGAACCGGAGAAATGGTGCCGATCGAGCAGGTCGTGCAGATGAAAGAGACGACCGCGCCGCAGGTCATCAATCATTTCAACCTGTTTCGTTCGGCATCGATCAACGGCGCGGCGGCCGCCGGCGTGAGCTCGGGTGAGGCGCTTCGCGAGATGGAGCGGATCGCCGAGAGCAGCCTGCCCGAAGGCATGGGCTACGCGTGGTCCGGCATCTCGCTCGAGGAAACGAAGGCCGGACGGCAGGCCTACTTGATCTTCGGCCTCGCGCTCCTGCTCGTCTATCTCACGCTCGCCGCGCAGTACGAGAGCCTCGTGCTGCCGTTCATCGTGCTCCTCGGCGTGCCGATTGCCGTGCTCGGCGCGCTCTCGGCGCAGTGGTCGCGTGGATTGGCGAACGACGTGTACTGCCAGGTCGGACTCGTGATGCTGATCGGCCTCGCGGCGAAGAACGCGATTCTGATCGTCGAATTCGCGGAGCAGCTGCGGGATCGCGGGCTCCCGATCGTCGAGGCCGCGATCGAGGCAGCGCGCATCCGGCTCCGGCCGATCCTGATGACGTCGCTCGCCTTCGTGCTCGGCGTCATTCCGCTCGTCGTCGCGACCGGCGCCGGTCAAGTCGCGCGTCGATCGGTCGGAACGACGGTCGCGGGCGGCATGCTCGTCTCGACGCTGTTGAACCTGCTGTTCATTCCTGTGCTTTACGTCGTGGTGCAGACGCTGCGCGAGCGATTCGGCGGCGGGGGGCACCGCGTGCACGAACCCGAGCCGGCATCGTAGCCGTCGAGATCGGAGCGCGGACGTGCGTCAATCGACTCTGCTGTGTGCATCTCTCCTCGTGCTGCTCGCGTCCGCCACGCGCGCGCACGCGCAAGGCGGCGACCTCACGATCTTCGTCGGCACGGCGTACCCGGTGTACGACGAACGGCTCACGCTGCGCGCGTCGACGCCGTCGCTTCCGGGCGTCGACATCACCGCGCCGAGACCGCTCGAGATCAAAGCGGACGGCGGCCTCGCGTTCGGCGGCGCGCTCGCGTTCGAGCTCGGCGTCATCGGGATCGAAGGACGGCTCGACGTCACCGACGTCGGCTTCGACGTCGCCGGCACGCGGTACTCGCTTGCGGGAAACGTTCCGCCGTTTCAGGGCTTCCGAGGCGCGGTCATCATCGGCGACGGCCGCCTCGATGCCGACCGGCTCTACCTGCTGTCGGTGAACGCGCGGCTGCGGACGCCTGGACCGATTGGCCTCTTCGCCTCGGGAGGCCTGAGCCTTCTTCCGGACATCAACATCACGGGGTCGGTCCCCGTCTCCGCGGAGCTCGCGGACATCCCCGTTCCCGGCCTGAACGCGCGCGTTCGTCTGGCCGCCGTTCCGGGGCAATCGAGCCGGCGCGCCGGCATCAACGGCGGCATCGGGCTGCGAATTGGCGGCAGCCGGGTCGCGGTCATGGGAGAGGTCCGGGGGTTCTATTTCGGCGACTACGATCTGAGATTTCAGGCCGAAGGCGCGCCGTCAATCGTCTCGGACCTGCTCGACGGCCTCGAGCCAATCAGCTTTCGGCCCGTGATCGTCAACGCCCAAGCGGGGCTGGTGTTCCGGTTCTAAGCTGGGGTCAGACCCCAGCCCCGGATTTACGCACTTCGGGAACTGCAGTCGGGCGGGCGTGTCAAAGTGCAGTGAGAGGACCACGGACCGCTGACAAGGTGTGCATTTCTTGACAGTTTTTGAACCCGCGTAGTACGCTGGCCGGTCTTTTTAGCACGTAACGAATGGGCTGGAGGAGAGGCGATGCAGATCGAGGAACGGGTCGTCGACGGCGTGACGATTCTCGACCTGAAGGGCAAGATGACGCTCGGCGAAGGCGATGAATTGCTCAAGGACAAGATCAACTCGCTCATCCAGCAGGACCGCAAGCGGCTGCTGCTCAATCTCGAGGGCGTCCCGTACATCGACAGCGCCGGCCTCGGCGAGATCGTCCGGACGTACACGACGGTGAGCCGCCAAGGCGGAAAGCTCAAGCTGCTCAATCTGACGAAGCGAATTCAGGACCTGCTCGCAATCACCAAGCTGCTGACCGTTTTCGAGACGTACGAATCCGAGCCGGAAGCCGTCAAGAGCTTCAACTAAGCGGCCGCAGGGTCCCGCCGCGCTCAGGATGGCGCGACACACAGTTTCGAATCTCACCGATCGCGTCGATACACAGCCGGTACCTGCGCGTCCGCTGGCCGTCAGCCTCGTACTCTCGCTCCGGCCCTCGCAGTGGACGAAGAATCTCTTCGTCTTTGTCGCGCTGCTCTTCGGTCAACGACTGCTGGATCCGATCGCGGTCCTGCAGGCCACCGCAGCGTTCGTGATCTTCTGCGCCCTCTCCGGCGCCGTGTACCTGATCAACGACGTCGCGGATCGCGAAGCGGATCGCCGGCATCCGGTCAAGATGCATCGGCCGATCGCGTCCGGCGCGCTGCCCGTGCGGAGCGCGCTCGTCGCGGCGGCGGCGCTCGCGAGCGCCGGACTCGCCGCGGCGTTCTGGCTGCAGCCGTCGTTCGGCGCCCTGGCCGCATCGTATCTCGCGCTGCTCAGCCTCTACTCGGGGCCGTTGAAGCACACGGTGATCATCGACGTGCTCACGATCGCGATCGGATTCGTCATCCGCGCCGCGAGCGGCGCCGTCGCGATCGGCGTCCAGGCGAGCCACTGGCTCTACGTGCTGATGCTGCTGCTCGCCCTCTTTCTCGCGCTGAGCAAGCGGCGGCACGAATTGGTGCTGCTGGGGGACGGCGCGACCGGGCACCGGCGCATTCTCGAGGAATACAGTCCGTACTTGCTCGATCAGATGATTGCGGTCGTCACCGCGTCGACGATCGTCGCGTACGCGTTCTACACGGTGAGCCCGGAGACGGTGGAGAAGTTCGGGACCGATCTGCTCTGGATGACCCTGCCGTTTCCGCTCTACGGGATTTTCCGGTACCTCTATCTCGTTCATCAGAAGGAAGGCGGCGGCAGCCCGGCGGACTTGCTGCTCACCGACAAGCCCCTGCTCATCTGCGTGGGGCTCTGGGCCGCGACCGTGGCCCTCATCATCTATAGTCCGTTGGGCCGGGGCCTATAATCCAGTTATGCAGAAATCCAAGGTTGCCGTTCTGCGCACCAGTCCGGCGACGGTTCTGAAGGACTACCACACCCTGATGAACCTGGCCGGATACCGGGATGTGGTCGCGAAGGACGCCGACACGGCGCTCAAGGTCAACATCTCCTGGCATTTCTTCTTCCCGGCGGCGTCGACGACGCCGTGGCAGCTCGAGGGCGTGATCCGGGCGATGAAGGCGGACGGGTACGACCCGTCGCTCATCCATGCGTGCCACAACCGCACCGTCGTCATCGACGCGCATCTCGGCGAGCGCGAGAACAAGCAGCTCAACGTCGTCGACGCGCACAAGCTGCGGAACATCCACATCTACGAGACCGAGGAGTGGATCAACATCCGCGACGCGGTCGGCGATCTGACGAAGAAGTTCACCTGCCTGAACGACGTGTACCCGAAGGGATTCATGATCCCGAAGCGCTTCATCGGCGAGAACATCATCCATCTGCCGACGGTGAAGACGCACGTGTTCACGACGACAACGGGCGCGATGAAGAACGCGTTCGGCGGGCTGCTGAACGAGCACCGGCACTGGACGCATCCGGTGATCCACGAAACGCTCGTGGATCTCCTGATGATTCAGAAGAAGATCCACCGCGGCGTGTTCGCGGTGATGGACGGCACGTTCGCGGGAGACGGACCGGGACCGCGGTGCATGCGGCCGCACGCGAAGAACGTGATCCTCGCGAGCGCGGATCAAGTCGCGATCGATGCCGTGGCGGCGAAGATGATGGGGCTGGATCCGATGTCGATCAAGTTCATCCGTCTCGCGCACGAGATGGGCTTGGGGTGCGGCGACCCCCGCGATATCGAGATCGTCGGCGATACGTCCGCGGCGCGCGAGAACTGGCAGTTCGACGGCCCGTTCAAGAAGATGACGTTCGCGTCGCGGATGCAGCACAAGATCTACTGGGGCCCGATGAAGAAGCCGATCGAGTGGTCGCTCAAGACCGTTCTCGCGCCGTGGGCGTACATCGCGAGCGTCATCTATCACGACAGCTTCTGGTATCCGGTCAACGCCAATCGGATGATGCGCGAAGCGCTGGACAGCCCGTGGGGCCGGCTGTTCCGGAACTGGGAGACCGTCAAGACGGATTCAAGCGGCGCGGGTTATCCCGATGTCGGCACCACGGCCGCAGTCATCGAGAAGACCGGCGCGAAGGCGCTCGTGACGTCGTTCGGCATCCTCGGAACGTGCATCAAGGAAGCGCCCGAGTTCGCCGGACGGCGGAGACTTGCGAGCAAGACGTGAAGCAGCGCTATGAGTGATTTCAGCGTCAAGAGCGACAGCGTAGACGTCGAGCAGATCATGCGGCAGGTGCGGTCGCGCATTCGCGAGAAGCGCGGCGTCGACTACACCGAGGACGAGATCCGCGAGCTCGCGAGCGTGAAACTGGAGCGATTCCTGGACCCGAAGGGCGTGCGCTCGGATCTGCTCGAGCAGTATCGCAAGCGGAAGGATGCCGCGACGACCGCGCGCAACTACGCGTTCGAGGATCGGACGATCTACGAATCCAGCCGTCCGTTCCTGCGGGCGATCCGGAAGCTCTTCAATCCGATCCTGAAACTGTTCTTCAACCCGAATCCGATGATCGAGGCGTTGCACATTCAGTCGAAGCTGAACGACTCCTACAATCAGGCGGAAGCGCTCTACTACGAGCTGATCCACAACCTCGTGCTCGAGACGACGAGGATGGGGATCGAGGTGAAGAACCTGAAGATGCGCGTGGAATCGATGTCGAGCCGTCTCGACTTCGACGAGCGCCGCGCGCGCGCCCTCGAGGGCGTCGTCCAGTATCGTCCCGGCGCGGTGGCGCCGCTGCCGCCTCCCGCGGGAGGACGCGCCGGGCAGCCGGCGGGCGGCGCGACGCCGGGCGGCGACGATCAGGAACGGCGCAACCGGCGGCGGCGCCGCCGCGGACGGCGTCGGCCTGGAGGCGCGCCCGGCGGCGAGCGCCACGAGGCGAGCGCGCAAGCCCCGGCCGAGCCCTCATCGTCGTCGGGCGGGAGCAGCACTCCGCCCCGCGGCGACACGGGCAGCGGCTCCGCCGAATCGTGAAGCTCGCGGTCGTCGTTCAGCGCTACGGCGCCGAGATCAACGGTGGTGCGGAGCAGCACGCGCGGTACATCGCCGAGCGCATGGCGAAGCACGGCGAGGTCGAAGTCGTCACGACGTGCGCGCGCGACTACGTGACCTGGCGCAACGAGCTCCCGGCCGGCACCGAGACCGTGCACGGCATTCCGGTGCGGCGCTTCCCGGTCTCGCGCGAGCGCAATCCAGCGGAGTTCGGCCGGCGATCGCGGCGCGTGTTCGACGAGACGCACTCGATCGGCGACGAGCTCGCGTGGCTCGACAGCGAAGGGCCGGCGAGCCCGGCCATGCTGGATTACCTCGCGCGCGCGGCGGATTCCTTCGACTACATCCTGCTCTTCAGCTTTCGCTACTATCACGCGTGGCATGGCGCGCGCCGCCTCGCGTCGAAGGCGGTGCTCGTGCCGACGGCCGAGCGCGATCCAGCCGTGGCGCTCGCGATCTTCGGGCCGGTGTTGAGAGGCGTGCGCGGCATCATGTACAACTCGCACGAAGAGCGGGCGATGATTCAGGCGGCCGCGCGCAACGAGCACGTGCCAGGCGTCGTGGTCGGCGTCGGATCGGAAGTTCCGGCGCGGACCGATCCCGCGCGCTTCCGGCGGCGCCACAAGATCGATCGTCCGTTCGCGATCTACATCGGGCGCATCGACGAGAACAAAGGGTGCGCCGAGCTCTTCGAGTACTTCCAGCGCTACGCGAGAACGTTCCCGCGCGGCCTCGATCTCGCGCTGATCGGGAAAGCGATCATTCCCGTTCCATCGCATCATCGCATCCATCATCTCGGCTATCTCTCGGACGAGGACAAGTTCGACGCGCTTGCCGCGGCCGATCTCCTGATCATGCCGTCGTACTTCGAGAGCCTGTCGATGGTGGCGCTCGAGGCGTGGGCCTTGGGCCGTCCCGTTCTCGCGAACGGCCGGTGCGACGTCCTGAAGGGCCAGTGCATCCGCAGCAACGCCGGGCTCTACTACGAGAGCTATGAGGAATTCGCGGAGACGTTGTACTCGCTCGAGTCGAACGGTCCGCTGAACGTGCGCCTTGGCAGGAACGGTCGGGAGTACTTCGCGCGGCACTACGCGTGGCCGGTGATCGAGAAGAAGTACCTCGACATGTTCGAGTTCCTGAAGAAGGAGGAGCGCGGTCCGCGCCGCGCGGCCGTCGAGCCGCTGCCGGGATGGATGGCGCGTCGCGCGCGCACGCTGCCGCCGGCGAGCGAGGTGCTCGCGCGGCTGCCGTCGGGCGCCGCGGTCCCCGACGCGCGTCAGGATCGCACCGCATGACGATCCGCGGAGGGCGCCGTCCGCGCGTTCATCAGGTGCTCGCGACGCTCGGCTACGGCGACGCGATCGGGCACGAAGTCCTCGGGATTCAGCGCGTCCTGCGCGGCGCAGGCTTCGACTCCGAGATCTTCGTCGAGACCGCGGATCCCCGGCTCGAGGATCTGACGATCGACTATCGCGAGATGGTCGGCGCGATCGCGCCCGACGACGTGCTCGTCCACCATTTCTCGATCGGATCGCGCGCGTCGCGCACGGCGTACGCGCTCCCGGGCAAGATGGCGCTCGTCTATCACAACATCACGCCGCCGGAGTACTTCGTCGGCATCCACCGCGATCTCGTGAAGCTGTGCTTCCGCGGCCGGCGGGAGCTCACCGCCTACATCGGGCGATCGGAGCTCGCGCTCGGCGATTCGGAGTACAACCGCCTCGAGCTGGAGGCGCTGGGGTTTCCCACCTCGGGCGTGCTTCCAGTCGTCCCTGACTTCAGCCATTTGCACGGCGAGCCGAACACGTTCCTCTCGTCGGATTTCGACGATGGGTGGACGAACGTGATGTTCGTGGGCCGCGTCATCCCGAACAAGCGATTCGAGACGATCATCCGCGCGTTCCACGTGTACCGGTCGCGGCACAATCCGCGCGCGCGCCTGATACTCGTCGGCTCGTACGGCGGCTTCGAACGCTACCTCGCGATGCTGCAGCAACTGATCGCGCGGCTCGGCACGCCGGACGTGCACTTCACCGGCCACATCTCGAACGAGGAGCTGACGGCGCTCTACGACGTCGCGGATCTGTTTCTCTGCGCGAGCGCGCACGAGGGCTTCTGCGTGCCGATCGTGGAGGCGTTCTACAAGCGGGTGCCTGTACTCGCGTATGCGTCGACCGCCGTGCCGGCGACGATGGATGGCGGCGGCGTGCTCTATGACACGACGGATCCGTTCGACATCGCGCAGCTCATGCACGCGGTGCTCGACGATCCGGCGCTCGAGGACGCGGTGCTCCAGTCGCAGGACGCGGCGCTGCAGCGATTGCTCTCGCGAAACTTCGGCGAGACGCTCCTGCGCTTCGTCGACGGCGTCCGGCAGCGTCCGCCGCGCGCGGCTCCGGATGTCCCCTGGGATTTCTGGGCGCAGTTCGACCAGGCGGAACGGCTCGAGGAATTGAGGCAGTTCCGACCGGCGCTGTTCAAGGCGCTTCCCGAAGAGCCCGACGCTGCCCGGGGTTCGCTGCCCGCGGCCGGCAAAACCCCCAGTCCCCACGAACCGCCGCGTGCGGACCGCGGATTGCGGACAGCGGACCGCGGAAGACCATGATCATCAACCAGTGGGTTCCAGCGGCGCACCGGGGCGACGCAATCGGGGACAGCGCGCGGCGCGTCCGAGAGCTGCTGCGCGGAAGCGGTCACGACTCGGAGATCTACGCGCTGACGATCGACGACGGCCTGCGCGGCGACGTTCTTCCGTTTTCGTCCGCCGGCGCGACGCGCGGCGACGTCACGATCTTTCACTTCGCGTTGCCGTCGCCGATGACCGACGCGTTCGCGCGCCTCGGCGGCGCGCGCGTCCTGCAGTACCACAACATCACGCCCGCGTCGTTCTTCGCGCCGTACGCGCCCGCCCTGTTTCGTCTCGCCGCGCTCGGGCGCAGCGAGCTGCGGTCGCTCGCCGGACGCGTCGATCTCGCGCTCGGCGATTCGGAGTTCAATCGTCAGGAGCTCGAGTCGCTCGGCTTCGCGCCGACCGGCGTGCTGCCGATTGCCGTCGACACCGCTCGAATCACCGAAGCGCCGCGGCGTCCCGCGCTCGAGAAGATTCTCGGCGACGGCCTGATCAACATCCTCTTCGTCGGCCGCATCGTCCCGAACAAGCGCATCGACGATCACATCCGCCTGGCGGAAGTCTACAAGCGATACGTCGACAGCTACTATCGCTTCATCTTCGTCGGCCGCTACGACGGCGTGCCCTCGTACTACGCGCAGATCCGCGCGATGATCGCGGAGTTTCGCATGCTGCCGGACCGGTTCTGGTTCACGGGCCCAGTCCCCGACGAGGATCTCGGCGCGTTCTACCGCTGGGCTGACGCCTACGTCTCGCTGAGCGAGCACGAGGGATTCTGCGTGCCCCTCGTGGAGGCCATGTCCGCGGACGTCCCCATCCTGGCGTACGCCGCCGGCGCGGTGCCCGAGACGCTCGGCGGCGCCGGCGTGCTGTTCGCGCCGAAAGATCTCGAGATGGCGGCGGAGATGCTCGGCCTGCTCGTATACGATCGGTCCGTGCGATCGCGCGTGATAAACGGCCAGCGCAAGCGGCTGCAGGATTTCAGCACGGCGCGGATAGATGCGAGCCTCCGCGAAGTATTGAGGAGCCTCGCGTGAGAGGCTCCCGGCCCGGGACTTCGGGATCGAACGTGGAAGCTCGCACGTGGGGTGCGAGCGAGCATGGCGAGCGAGCCACGCGAACCGAGCGCGCCGACGAAGCGGCGCGCGAGAGAGCGCCCAGGGGAGTCCGAGGGGCGAAGCCCCTCGGGTGATAGATGAGAATCGCATTCATCGTCCAGCGCTACGGCGCGGAAATTCTCGGCGGATCCGAATATCACTGCCGGCTCATCGCCGAGCGGCTCGCGCCGAAGCACCAAGTCGAAGTGCTCACGACCTGCGCGGCCGACTACGTGTCGTGGAAGAACGAGTACGCTGAAGGCTCGGACCGTATCCGGAGCGTCACCGTCCGCCGGTTCGCGAACGCGCGCACGCGCGACATCCACGCGTTCAACCGGTACTCCGAGTGGATCTTCACCAACAAGCATACGCGCGAGGAGGAGAGCGAGTGGCTCCGCCAGCAGGGACCGTGGTGCCCGGCGCTGCTCGAGTATCTCGATCGCAACCAGCAGCAGTACGACATGCTGATCTTCTTCACGTATCTCTACGCGCCGACCGTGCTCGGCATGCGCGTCGCGCCGCACAAGAGCATCCTCGTGCCGACGGCGCACGACGAGCCGGCGATTCACCTCGACGTCTACAAAGAGCTGTTCAGCCTCCCGGCCGGCATCGCGTACAACACCGAGGTCGAGCGCAAGTTTTTGACGACGCATTTCTCGATTCGGGCGGTCGAGGAACAGACGGTCGGCTGCGGCGTCGATCTGCCCGCGAGCCAGGGATGGGCGCGCGACCGCAACTCGAGCGAGCCCTCGCACACGGACGACGGGCCGGAAAGCGGCGACGAGACGCCGCCGGCCGACGATTCGCCGAGCTTCCGGCCGCACCTCGCGCAGCGCGGGACGATGTTCCGCCGGCGCCACCGCCTGCACGGGCCTGTCGCGCTCTACGGCGGCCGGATCGATCCCGGCAAGGGGTGCGAGGAGCTGGTCGAGTACTTCAGCAGCTACGTGCAGGATGGCGGCGACGCGTCGCTCGTGCTGATGGGCGTGAAGCTGATGCCGCTGCCCGAGGAGCCCTTCATCCGGTTCGCGGGGCGCCTCTCGGATCAAGAGCGGCTCCAGGCTCTCGAAGCCGCAACAGTCGTCGTCGTGCCCTCTCCCTACGAGAGCCTCTCGCTGCTCGCGCTCGAGTCATTCGCCGTCGGCACGCCGATCCTCGCGAACGCGCGCAGCGAAGTCCTCGTCGATCACTGCCACAAGAGCAACGCCGGCTTGTACTACGCCGACCGCGACGAGTTCACCGAATGCCTGCGGCTGCTGATCGCGGATCCACATCTTCGAGAATCCATGGGACGCAACGGCAGGCGGTACGTGCGGCAGAACTATCGGTGGGACGTGATTCTCGGGAAGTACGAGCAGATGTTCGCTCGGCTGCGCAGCAATCAGAAAGCGCTGATTCGCAGCCTCTAATCGCTGTCCACGGACACTTCTTCGTCGATCGGCTGCCCCGCGCGCTTGCGGCGCGGGCGGATGTCGTGCCGCTTGATCATCTCGTTCAGCGTCGTCGGCTTGATCTGCAGGAGCTCCGCGGCGCGCTTCTGGACGCCGCCGGCCTGCTCGAGCGCCGACTCGATCAACCCGCGCTGAAACGCGATCTCCGCGTCGCGATACGAGATCCCCTCGGGCGGCACGATGAACTGCGGCATCTGGAAGCGGCGGCTGTTGCGGACGTGGTCCGGCACGAGGTCGACGTCGATCCGCGGTCCTGATGTCAGCACGGCCGCGCGCTCGATGACGTTCTCGAGCTCGCGGACGTTTCCCTGCCAATCGTACTCGAGCAGGAGATCGAGCGCTTCCGGCGTCAGCTCGAGGCGCGGCTTGTTGTTCTCCACGCCGTACTTCTCGAGGAAATGCTGCGCGAGGAGCGGGATGTCCTCTCGGCGCTCGCGCAGCGCGGGCAGTTGCACCGTGATGACGTGCAGCCGGTAGAACAGATCTTCGCGGAACTTCCCCTCTTCCATCATCCGCCGCAGCTCGACGTTGGTTGCCGCGATGATGCGGACGTCGACCTTGATCGTCTCGACGCCGCCCAGCCGCATGAACTCGCGCTCCTGAATCACGCGCAGCAGCTTCGCTTGCGTCTCGAGCGGGATGTTGCCGATCTCGTCGAAGAAGATCGTGCCTTTGTCGGCCAGCTCGAAGAGGCCCTTCTTCGGATAGATGGCGCCGGTGAACGCGCCCTTCACGTGGCCGAACAGGTTCGACTCGAGGAGATCCGGCGGAAGGTTGCCCGAGTTGACGGTGATGAACGCGCGATCCGAGCGCGTCGAGTGCTGGTGGAGCGCCCGCGCCACGAGCTCCTTGCCGGTCCCGCTCTCGCCGTTGATCAAGATCGTCGAGCGGCTCGGCGCCGCCTGGATGATCAGGTCGAACACCTGCTTCATGCGCGGGCTGCGGCCGATGATCTCGCCGAAGCGGTTCGCGTGCGCCTGCAGGTTCTGCCGGAGCGCGCGGTTCTCCGCCACCAGACGCCGTTTCTCGAGGGCGTTGCGGAGCACCGCAAGCACCTCGTCGTTCTTGAACGGCTTCATGATGTAGTGGAACGCGCCGCGCTTGATCGCATTGATCGCGCTCTCGACCGACGCGAACGCGGTGATCATGATGACCGGCAGGTCGTCGTCGATCTTCTTCAGCTCGTCGAGCGCGGCCATGCCGTCCATCCCAGGCATCATGATGTCGACGATGGCGGCGTCGAAGGGTACCGTGCGCGCGAGCTCGAGTCCCGCCGCGGCGTCGGCGGCGAGGCGTACGACGTACCCCTCGCGCGTCAGCAGCGCCTCGAGGATCTCGCGCATGATCTCCTCGTCGTCGATGACCAGAATGGTGCCGGTGCGATTCATCTGGTGACGGAGCCTGCTTGGGTGCGGCCCGCCGCGAGCGGAAGCGTGAGCGAGAAGCGCGTGCCTTGGCCGGGCGAGCTGTCGCAGGTAATCGCGCCGCCGTGCTCTTGCACGATGCCGTACGTGATCGACAGGCCGAGGCCCGTGCCCTTGCCGATGTCCTTTGTCGTGAAGAACGGATCGTAAATGCGCGACAGCTGATCGACCGGGATTCCCGAGCCGGTGTCCCCGACTTCAATCGTCGCCGTCTCGCCCGACGCGCGCGTCGCGATCGTGAGCCATCCGCCTTTCGGCATCGCATCCCGCGCGTTGAGGAAGAGATTCAAGAACACTTGCTGCAACTTGTACTCGATGCCCAGGACGATCGGCGGCTCGGCAGCGAGCTCCTTGCGGACCTGGATCCGGCCGGTGCGGAGCTGGTGCTCGAGCAGCGACAGCACGTCGTTGATCACCGCGTTCACGTCCACAGGTCCGCTGTCGACCTGCGCGGGCCTCGCGAGATTCAGCAGGCCGTTGACGATCTTCGCCGCGCGGAACGTCTGACGCTCGATCTTCTCCAGCACCTGCGTCCGCGGATCGTCCGGCTCGGTCCCCTGCATCAGCATCTGCACGAAGCTGCTGATGCCGGTGAGCGGCGTGTTGACCTCGTGCGCGACGCCGGCGGCGAGAAGGCCGATCGACGCCATCTTCTCCGAGATCTGCAGCTGCTCCTCGAGCTGGACGCGGGCGGAAATATCCTCGACGACCACGATCGTTCCCGCTATCGCGCCGGTCATGTCCCTGAGCGGCGTCGTCGCGACGTTCACGAGCAGCCGGCGCGGCGGCGTGTGCCGCGACGACAGCGGCACGCGATAGAGCGCCGCGCCATCCGGCGATTCGCGCCGGCCCGAGCGAAGGATCTCGAAGAACCCTTCGTCGACGATCTGATCCAGCCGGCGGCCGACCGCCGCTTCGTGGCGGATGCCGTAGAGCTCCTCGAGCCTGCGGTTCCAGCGCACGATGCGATCGTCGCGATCGACGACGGCAAGACCATCGTTCAGCGATTCGAGAATGTTCTCGCTGAACTCGCGCATCCGCTCGAGCTCGTCGGCCTTGACGGTCAACTGCCGGTAGAGACGGCCGTTCTCGAGCGCGGTCGCGGCCTGCGCGGCCACCGCGGCGAGCAGCGCCATGTCTTCGCTCGACAGAGGCTCCGCGCTCGACTTGCGTCCGAGCGCCATCACCGCGATCGTCCCTTCCTTCGAGACGCACGGCACGAAGTAGTGGATCCCGGATTCGCGCCAGAATTCGATGTCGGTCGAATCGAGCCGGCGCTGCGCGAGCGGATCGTCCAGCGTCAGCGTGTGGCCCGAGATGAGACGCGTGGCGACCTCGGAGCTCCGGCCGAGCACCGGAGGCTCGGCGCCGAACCCCGCGTGAGCGATCGTGACGAACTGCGCGTCCGGCGCCGGCGTCGGCGGCGCGAGCATGAGCGCCATGCGATCGACGAGGAGCGTTTCGGTCACGCGGCGCACGAGACGCTCGCTCAAGCGGAACAGATCGAGATCGCTGTTGAGGTCGCGCGCGAAGCCGACGAGCGCGCGCCGATAGTCGTATCGATCGCGGTAGTACACGCGATCGAGCCCGGTCTGAATCGCGTTCTTCACCGGACGCGCGAGCAGCACCAGCACCAGCGTCGCGAGGAACGCGACGACGGTGTTCGGACCGGTTCTCGAGGGATCGCTCGGGAACACCTGCTCGGCGAGGCGAAGCAGAATTGCATAGAAGGCCGCGATCGCGGCAATCGCCGCCGCATACACCAAGCCGCGCTTGATGATGACCTCGACGTCCATCAACCGGTAGCGGATGATCGCGGACGCGAAGGCAAGCGGCACGAGGCCGAGGAGCACGGCCGTCAGCTCGAACGCGCGCGGCGGAACGAACCCGAGCGCAAACGGCAGCGCGTAGCCGAAGACGAACGGCATCGCGCCGAGGCCCGTGCCCCACACGATCCACCGCAGCTGGCGGCGCGCCGTCACCGACCGCACGCGATAGAGCGCGCGCGTCATGATCACGAGGCCGCCGACGAGGCACAGCGCGAGATAGAGCAGCTTCGCGTGCTCGACGAACGTGACGACGTTGGTGAGCACGTCGCCTTGACGATCGCCTCGAAGGATCGCCGCGACCTCCGCGCCGCCAAGGAGGAGCGCGGGCAGATACAGCAGCGGCAGCATCGTTCGTCCGCTGTCGCTCTTCGCCCAACTGTCCGGCCGTTCGGGGAACACGAGCGCGAAGTGCACGAAGAGCGGCGGCAGCAGGAGCCGCGCCACGGCGTCGCCCCAGTAGAACACCCAATCGAGCCGATCGAACCGCCCGCTGTCCGAGAACGTCAGCGCGCCGAAGAACGCGATCGACAGCCAGAAGAAGTGCAGCGTCGCTTGATTCTCCGGACGCCGCAGGCGGACGGCCGCGCCGACGAAGAGCGAGAACAGACCAACGCCCGCGAGCGCGAGATATAGCCAGTGCGATCCCGTGGGAATGCCGGAGACGTGGATCGTGAGGAGATCCGGATCGGTGCCCGCCGCGCCATGACGCACGACGACGTAGTCGAGCGCCGTGCCGGAGCCGGTGCTGTGCAGCACCGAGACGACGTCGTTCGGCGTGAGAATCTGCCGCTCGCCGATCTTCAGGACCAGGTCGCCCGGCCGCAATCCCGCGGCGGCGCCCGGCGAGCCTTCCGCTATCACGCTCGCCATGACGTCGTTGCCGTTCGCCACCCACAGCACGCCGTCCTCCATCTCGGTCCATCCCTTGACCGAGATGTTCAGCGCGGCGAGGACGACGAGGCAGGCCACGACGGCGAGCTGGGCGACGGCCCGGAGGAGAGCGCTTCGGCTCACGCGCGGGAGGCTGGCGGCAGGCAAGGGGATTCCCGCGTCGGCCGAAGCAAACGACGTTCCCTGCCGGCCGGTCGAAATGTCCCTATAAATCATTGCTTCGCAACGACTTCAGCCGCGAAAACGAAGTCGCGTTCCAACGAACCGAACCCCGATCCAAGAAAGTGGAGGTTGTGGGAACGATCTTTAGAAACGAACGAGGAAGCCGCCGACGACGCGCTTGGGCGGCTTCACCACGAGCAGCTCGTCGTAGACGGAGCCGGGGTCGTTGGGATCGCGGAACAGGTTGCGCAGGCCGAGCAGCACTTCCCAGCGCGTTCCGGCGATCTCGAAAGGCAGCGCCTGGTTCACCTGCACGTCGAAGCGCGCGTCGAGGCCGGGGCGCAACTGCGACGTATCGGACCGTGTGTAGCCGGTGTTGATCTTGTAGAACACGAGCACGCGCGTCGCCGTTTCCGGAATGTCGGTCGAGAGCGACGTCGTCACGTCGTGCAGATCCTCGGACTCGTAGCGAATCGCCGCGGGCGCCCATGCGGCGATCTCTCCCATGTCGCCGCGCGTCAGCCAATGCGCGCGCGCGATGCTGTAATCGACCGATCCGCGAAGGCGCTTGTTCGGCGCGCTGCTGAAGCGGATCGCCCATCCGTCGGCGCCGAGCGATCCGGCGTTCGCGACGTAGTAGTGTCCGATCGACTGCGGACCGCCGGGCACGTTCAACCCGAAGAGGGTGACGAGCTGATCGTCGACGTTCTGGTAGAAGCGGCGCAGACCAATCGAGTACGGCGCCTTGAAGTCGTGCTCGATCATCACGTCGAGGTAGCGCGCGCGCTCGACGCTGAACGCGTTCGTGCGTCCCGGGCCGCCGAGCGGCGCGAACGTACGCTCCGGCGGAAGCCACGGGCCCGGCGTCTCGCTCGCGACGAACTCTTCCGCGCCGGGCACGACCATGCGCTGCGCGACCATCGCGGACACGCGCGTGTTCTTCGCCGGTTCGATCGTGATGCCGAGGCGCGGACTGAAGATCCCGCGCTCGGGGAGATAGTCGAAGCGGCCGTAGCGGCCGCCGTACTCGACGCTGAATCGCGGCGTGATCGCCCACTTGTCGAAGGCGTACATCTCGCCGACGTTGCGGCTTCCATCCGTCGCGGCGGCCAGCGCCGCGGGATTCCCGCCGAGATAATCCTGCGTGCTGTACGAGAGGCCGAACTTGTAGCCGTGCGCGCCGTGGCCGCGCGACTGGAATCCGCCGGCCACGTTCCACGACGAGAGATCGCCCTGGCTCATCGCGGCGCGAACGAGCCACTCGCCGCCGGCCGCGGGCGCACCGATCGCCATGTACGCGACACCGCGCGGCAGCAGATCGCCGGAGAAGAGCTGCCCCGGCGTCGCGAACGCGCTCGTCGTCAGAAGATTCACTTCACCCGAGAACGGCAGATCGGTGAAGAACGTCGTCGCAAGGCTCGCGGCGGATCCGACGGCGCGCTCGAAGAACGACGATCCCGCGAACGAATCCGGCGTGATGTCGCCGTCGCGCTCGACCACGGTGATGATCGGAGACGTTTCTTTCAGGATGCTGCGCTTGATGTGACGGAGCCGCCACGCGCTCTCGGAGTGCGGATGATCGTCGCGAACCGTGGTGTCGGACGGCGCTGCGTCCGGTTGATCGGCGAGCGTGCCGCCGGGAAGCCCGATGCCGGCAGCCATGATCGGCCGCGCCGCGACCGGCGCCGCGCCGGTGGTCGCGACAGCCGATTCGAGACGCCGAAGCTGCAGCCGCTGCGACGAAGCGGCATATCCGCTGACGCGGACCGTCGTCCGCGCGGATCCCGCGAACCCGGATCGATGTGCTTGAAGTGTGTATTCGCCGACGGGCAGCGCGTCGATCGTGAACCAGCCGCTCGAATCAGTCGTCGCCTTCCCCATCGTCGCGGTGCCGAGCGCCGAGACCATCGCGCCGGCGACCGGACCGCCGAGGTCGTCGCTCACGACGCCGGTGATGCTGCCGTGCACCGCGCGTACGGACCTGTACTGGGCCGGCTGGGCCAGCGCGAACGATGCGCCGAACGAACCCATCGTGCCGAACGCACCGGCGACGAGTGACGCCGTGAGCACCCGGTTGAGGCGTTGCATTGCCTTACCTCCGTATGACGCGGATTTCGATCCGCGTCTCACGAGCCGACCGTGAAAACGACCTCGCGCGAAATCGATTTGCCGGACAACAGATCGACGACCTGCACGTCCAGCCGATATTCCCCCAGCTCGAAACCCGACAGCGGAACGATCTGCCCCGCCATCACCGGCTCGCCGTTCGCGGGATTGAACGCCGCACCCATCAGCGCCGGATTGAATCGCTGCGGATCCGTGTGGTTGAAATAGCGCTCTCCAGGCCTTACGGGCGGATGCGCCCCATCGGATTCCGTTGCCTCGATTCTGGCTCTGTTCGCCCCTTCTTTCCTGAAAAAATGGTACTCCACTTTGACGTCGAACTGCCGCTCGGCCGTCACCATCGGGTGATAGACGAGAAACACGACAACGAGCTCTTCGTCCTTCCGAAACGTCCGATCCGCCGCCGGTGTCACCTCGATGCGGCCAATCGCATACGGCCGCTCGGCCAATTGATCCGCCGGCACGTCCTCGACGAGCGTCGTCAGCCGATCGGCGACGATGATGCTGCTCGTCGTGAGCTCGCCGGACCAGAACTCCGGCACGCTCAACTGACGCCGGACGACCGACGCTTTCGGCTGCGGGCGCGACGCTTCGGGATCTACCCGCTCGCGCATCACGACGAAGACGTCGTACTCACCAGACGGAATCGAAAACCCGCGGCTGATGCGAAACGGCCCGCTTAACGGCTGCGCGAATTCCACCGGGAAGATCGCGTCCACCGGATACGGTTCGGCTGCCCCTCGCCGGCCGCCTTCCTCGCGCCGCGTCGCTCTCACGTACACCAGCGCCGCCGGCCGGCTGAATCTCGATGCGTCGACGCTCAGCGTGAACGGAACGAACGTGCCGCGCCGCGCCTTGACGAACTCGTTCTGCCACTCGACGCCGAAATCCGACGGCACCGGCTTACCCGCCATCGCGGCATTCGCGAGCGCCAGGATCGCTTCGCCTTCTTCGCGATGCGTACGATCGAGGCGTGCACGATCCGCGGAGATCGAGTCGCGCAGGCGCTGAGCGATCGCGCGCGGAGGGAGTACGATCGCGAACGCGCTCGAGATGACGATCGACACCGCCAACCGTCTCGAGAATCGCGTCGCAAGCTCCAACCGTGCGAGCATTCAGCCCTGACCAGCCTTGTCGATCATAGGCGGATCGTTCTGCCAAGTCAAAGATAGGGTGGGGGTTCCGGGTTCCCGGGTTCCGGGGTTCCAGGTTCGCATTCTGTTACAGAATCGCAACCGGAACCTTTGGGGCCTTGGACCCTGGAACCCGGAACCTTGAACCTCGATTTGTTATCATCAGCGGTCCGAGGGCACGCGAACCGCGTCCTTCGAGTCGAGTAAGGTAGGGCGCGCATGCAGGACGATGTCCTCGTCATGGTGCTTGCCGGGGGCGCCGGGGAACGCCTGTATCCGCTGACCAAGGAGCGGGCGAAGCCGGCCGTCTACTTCGGCGGCCCATATCGCATCATCGATTTCACGCTGAGCAATTGCATCAATTCGGGCCTGCGCAAGGTCTTCATCGCCCTGCAGTACAAATCGCTCTCGCTCAGCCGCCACATCCGCATGGGCTGGAGCGTCGTCGCCGACGAGCTCGGCGAATTCATCGAGATCCTCAGCCCGCAGAAGCGCGTCGGCGAGCACTGGTACCTCGGCACCGCGGACGCCGTGTATCAGAACCTCTATTCCATCCTCCGCGAGAATCCGCGACAGCTGCTCGTGCTCTCCGGCGATCACGTCTACAAGATGGATTACGCGCGCATGCTGAAGATCCATCGCGACCGCGGCGCCGCCGCGACGATTGGCGTGATCGAGATTCCGTCGGAAGAGGCGAGCCGCTTCGGCGTGATGCAGGTCGACGATCAGGATCGCCTCGTCGGGTTTCTCGAGAAGCCGAAGCATCTGCCGCCCGGCCAGCAGGTGCTGGCGTCGATGGGCATCTACATCTTCGACATGTCGTACCTCGTCCCGGTGCTCGAGGCCGACGCGCGGCGATCGACGACGCACGACTTCGGGAAGGACATTATCCCGGAGCTCGTCGCGCGCGCGCCGGTGTACGCGCACCGCTTCACCGACGAGAACAAGAAAGAGGCGAAGTACTGGCGCGACATCGGGACGCTCGACGCGTATTACGAAGCGAACATGGATCTCTGCCACGTCAACCCGGACTTCAATCTGTACGACCCCGAATGGCCCCTGCGCACGCACCAGGTGCAGGCGCCGCCGGCGAAGTTCGTGTTCGCGGATGAAGGGCGCCGCTGCGGGCAGGCGCTCGATTCGATCATCTCGGCGGGCTGCATCATCTCGGGCAGCCGGATCTCCGGCAGCGTGCTGTGCCCGAACGTGCGCGTCCACAGCTTCTGCATCGTGGAACAGAGTATTCTGATGCCCGGCGTCCGCGTCGGCCGCCACGCGCAGATTCGCCGCGCGATCGTCGATCGCGACGTGTTCATCCCGCGCGGTGCGCTGATCGGCTACAACGCCGAGGAAGATCGTCAGCGCCACACCGTCACCGAGAGCGGCATCGTCGTCGTCACGACCGACGATGAGCCGTATGTCGGTCCCATTAACGATGAAGCTTTGAGCAACGAGCAGGAATTCGACCGTCGAGGTTCTCGCTAGCCCGCCGCCGGTTGACCGTACCGAGCATGCCAAAAATCACACACGTTGTCGGACGGGAGATCCTCGACTCGCGGGGAAATCCGACGGTAGAAGTTCAGATCTCGCTCGAGGGCGGCGCCAGCGGCCGCGCGGGCGTGCCTTCCGGAGCATCGACGGGAGAGCGCGAGGCGCTCGAGCTGCGCGACGGCGACAAGTCCCGCTATCTCGGCAAAGGCGTGACGAAAGCGGTCGGCCACGTGAACGGCGAGATCGCGAAAGCGGTCGTCGGCCGCGACGCGGATCAACGCGCGATCGATCGCGTCATGATCGAGCTGGATGGAACGCCGAACAAAGGACGCCTCGGCGCGAACGCGATCCTCGGCGTGTCGATGGCGCTCGCGCGAGCGGCGGCGCAGGCCGAGGCGGTACCGCTCTACGCGCATCTCTCGAGGCTCTACGGCGGCGCCGACTTCGTCCTGCCGGCCCCGATGATGAACATCCTCAACGGCGGCGCGCACGCGGACAGCAGCGTCGATTTCCAGGAGTTCATGGTGATGCCGCTCGGCGCGGCGACGTTCGCGGAAGCGCTTCGCGCCGGCGCCGAGATCTTCCACACCCTCCGCGGCATCCTGAAGAAGCAGGGACACAGCACGGGCGTGGGCGACGAAGGCGGCTTCGCGCCCAGCCTGTCCTCGAATCGCGAAGCGCTCGACGTCGTCCTCGAAGCGATCGTGAAGGCCGGCTACGGGCCCGGCGAGAACGTGTTCATCGCGCTCGACGTTGCCGCGAGCGAGCTGTGGAACCACGAGGGCAAGAACTACGAGTTCAAGAAGTCGAAGGAGAAAACGCGCACCGCCGACGAGATGGTGGCGATGTACGAGGAGTGGGTGCGGCAGTATCCGATCATCTCGATCGAGGACGGGCTCGCCGAAGGCGATTGGGATGGCTGGAAGACGCTGACGAAATCCCTGGGCAGCCGCGTGCAGCTCGTGGGCGACGACGTGTTCGTGACCAATCCGGAGATACTCGCGCGTGGAATTCGCGAGGGCGTCGCGAACGCGCTGCTCGTCAAGCTGAATCAGATTGGCACCGTGAGCGAAACGCTGGATGCCGTCGCGATGGCGCGCGACGCGAAGTACGCGAGTGTGATCTCGCATCGATCCGGCGAGACGGAAGACACGACGATCGCGGATCTGGCGGTCGGCACCGGCGCAGGACAAATCAAGACCGGCTCGGCGAGCCGATCGGATCGGGTCGCGAAGTACAACCAGCTGCTGCGCATCGAGGAAGAACTGGGAAGCCGCGGGCGCTACGCCGGTAAGAAGGCGATTCGCGCGGCCAATCGGTAATGGCCGCGTCTCCCCCGACAATCCTGATTGTGCTCGACGGCTGGGGAATCCGCCCCCAGCGCGAGCACAACGCGATCGCTCTCGCGCGCAAGCCGGTGTTCGATGCGTTGACGTCGAAGTACCCGCACGCGGAGCTGATCGCGTCTGGCGAAGCCGTCGGTCTGCCCGCGGGGCAGATGGGAAACTCCGAGGTCGGCCACATGAACATGGGGGCCGGCCGGATCGTGTATCAGGACCTCACGCGGATCGACAAGAGCATCCGCGACGGCGAGCTGTTCGAGAACGGCGCGCTGCTCGCGGCGATGGACCGAGTCGCGAGCGGCCGGAGCGCGCTGCATTTGATCGGCCTCGTCTCCGATGGCGGCGTTCACAGCCATCAGCGCCACCTGCACGCACTGCTCGAGATGGCCGCGCGCCGCCGCGTGCCGCGCGTGTTCGTGCAGATGATCACGGACGGCCGCGACACGTCGCCGACGGGGGGCGTTCGGTACCTCGCCGATCTGCAGCGCGTCATTCGGGATCTGCCCCCGAGCACCAGCGCGCGCGTCGCCACGGTCTGCGGCCGCTACTTCGCAATGGATCGCGACAAGCGGTGGGAGCGCACCAAGCAGGCGTACGATGCGATGGTGTACGGCACCGCGGAGTCGACCGCGCAGGAGCCGGCGACAGCGATCGAGCGATCGTATGAAGCGGGCGTCACCGACGAGTTCATCAAGCCCGTCGTGATCGTCGGCGCGGACGGCGCGCCGGTCGGTTCCGTGCGCGACGGCGACTCTGTCGTCATGTTCAACTTCCGCGCGGACCGCGCGCGGCAGATCACGCGCGCCCTGACATTGGACGATGCCGGCATCGGGTTCGAGCGTCCACAGCGTCCGCACGTTCATACGACGACGATGACGGTCTACGATCGGACGTTCGATCTGCCTGCCGTCTTCACGCCGCAGACCTTCAGCAACAACCTCGCGGACGTGCTCGCCGCGCACGGCCGGACCAACCTGCGTCTCGCCGAAACCGAGAAGTACGCGCACGTCACGTACTTCTTCAACTGTGGACGCGAGGAGCCGTACCCGGGCGAGGATCGCATTCTCGTTCCGTCGCAGAAAGTCGCGACCTACGACCTCATGCCGGAGATGAGCGCGCCGGAGATCGCCGACAACCTCGTCGCCGACATCAACGGCGGGAAGCATCATGTCGTCATCTGCAACTTCGCGAATGCCGACATGGTCGGCCACACGGGCCGCCTCGACGCGACGATTGCGGCCGTTGAAACGATCGACGGCTGCCTGGGACGCATCATGGCCGCGCTCCATGCAGCCGGCGGCACCGCGATCGTCACGGCGGATCACGGCAACGCGGAGCAGATGTGGGACGACGAGCTGAAAGGTCCCCACACCGCGCACACGTCGAACCCCGTACCCGTCGTCCTCTGCAACGACACCTACGTCGGCCGGCGCCTGCGCAACGGCACGCTGCGCGACGTCGCGCCGACGATTCTCGCGCTGCTCGGCATCGCGAAGGCGCCGGAGATGACCGGAGACTCGCTCGTCGAGCCATGATCCGGCACGCGGCAGCGGTCGCGTTCTTCGCCGCGCTCGCATGCGCGTTCTCCTATCCGCTGATCCTGAACCTCTCGACGCACGTCCCCGGGCCGCCGGGCGACAACTTCGCCTTCGTGTGGAATTTCTGGTGGTTCCGGCTGGCGCTCGCATCCGGCGCGTCGTTCTTCGAGTGCCCGTACCTCTTCGCACCGTTCGGCGTGTCGCTCGTGCTCGACTCGCACATGGCGCTGCAGTCACTCACCGGCGCGACGCTTCTCGCGCCCCTTCCGATCGTCGCCGCGCATAACGTCACGCTGCTCGCGGGCCTCGCGGCGAACGGGATCGCCGCATACGCGCTCGCGTACGCGCACGTGCGGCGCGTCATGCCGGCCGTGCTCGCGGGCGTGATCTTCTCGACCTCGGCATACGTCGGCCTGCACTTCCTCGGACATTTCAATCTGGTGCACGTGTGGGTGCTGCCTGTTGCGGCGCTCGCGTGGATCCGATTCGTCGAGCGGCCCGGACTGGTGAGTGCGGTGCGCGCCGCGGCCGCGTTCGCGGTGATGCTCTACTCCGACTACTACTACTTCGTCTACGCGGTGGTCTTCGCGGTCCTCTGGGTCATCGCGACCGAGTGGCGCGCGTCGATCCAGTTCGGTGCAGCACGGAACCGCGCGGCCGAGCGCGCGATTCTGGTACTCGCGGCGCTCGTCGCGCTCGCGAGTGCGATCATCGTCTTCAGCGGCGGCGGAGAATTTCGCATCGGGGGCTCGACGATTTCCGCGCGGAGCGTCCGCAATCCCGTCACAGCCCTGTGGATCTTGTTCCTGTCGTGGGCAGCACTGCGGTCGCGAATGGTCGTACGCCGCAGGGCGGATTCGACGTTCTCCGCGATTGTCCGCAATCTCGGCTGGACGATTGCCGCCGGCGCCGTGCTCGCGATGCCGCTGCTCGTCGCCGCCGGCGCGATGATCTCAGCCGGCGACTACGTGGCGCCGGTGCATCAATGGCGCAGCGATCCTCCCGGCATCGACGCGCTCGGCCTCGTCGCGGGCAATCCAATGCACGCCGTTTATGGCCGCGCGGTCATTCGTCTGTTCGATCGTCTCGACCTGGGAATCATCGACCAATCGGCGTGGATCGGTTTGGCGCCGCTGGTCGTCGCCGCGTGCGTCGCTCGAATGAGGCCGCGCCTCGAGCTCGAGTACCGGCGCTGGCTCGTCATCGGCCTGTGCTTCCTCGTCTGGGCCGCCGGCCCGTTCCTTCAAATCGGCGGCAGCGCGACGGGAGTCGTGCTGCCGCAGTTCTTCACGCGATTCGTGCCGCTTCTGTCGAACGCGCGCATTCCCGGGCGCGGCTTCGTCATGGTCATGCTGGCCGCGGCGATCCTCTGCGCGCTGGCCGTGACGGAAATGCGCTGGCGATCGAGGACGATCGCGGCGCTCATCGCGCTCGCGTTCCTCGACGGTCTCGTCGCGCCGTTTCCGCTCTCGCCCGTCCCTCGCGGCGGCCGCATCGAGGAGTATCTCGCGGGCGATCCGCGCCCCGGATCGGTGCTCGTGATCCCGACGGGTTATCAGGATGGCTTCGGCGAGGCCGGCCGGTTCGACGCGAGCACGCTCGCGTATCAGATGCGGCATCACCGGCCGATCGTCGGCGGCTACATCTCGCGGGTACCGGATCGCATCAAGCGTGCGTACCGGGACCGTCCGGCGATCGCGGCGCTCATTGCTCTCTCGTCGCGGAACGCGCCGCCTGAATCCGCCGCGCTGCCCGACGATCTGGCGCACGCGCTTGCCGACGATGGCGTCGCGTTCGTGGTGATGGAGCGCGTTGGAATCCCGACGCTGCCCTCGCGTCAGGACTTGGAGCTCCGGGGTCTGACCCCTATCCTGAACGACGGTATCCGAGAGCTTTACGCGGTCGGCCGCCGCTGAGCGCGGCGGTGACGTGCTCCTGGCCCCTTCGACACCGCGGTAATCACGAGGGCGCAGGTCCGCGCTAAGATTCACGCATGCACGAGAGCTATGACGCCGTCATCGCCGGCGGGGGTCTCGCGGGATTGACGCTCGCGAGGCAACTGCAGATCGAAGCGCCGGAGATTCGCGTGCTGGTCGCCGAAAAGCGGAAGCATCCGGTGCGCGAAGCGGCGTTCAAGGTCGGCGAATCGTCGGTCGAGATCGGCGCGCACTACATGGGCAGCGTGCTCAAGCTCGAGCCTCACCTGCGCGCGGGCCAACTGCCGAAGCTCGGGCTCCGCTATTTCTTTCCGCAGGGCGACAACAGCGACCTCACGCGGCGCGTCGAGCTCGGTCCGCCGATGTTCCCGACGGTGCCGTCGTTCCAGCTCGATCGAGGCAGGCTCGAGAATTGGCTCCTGGCCGATCTCTGCGCGTCGGGCGTCGAAGTGCTCGACGGCTGCGCGGTCAAAGAGATCTCTCTCGCGCCTCTCAACCACACGGTTCGCGTGCAGACGGCTGACGGCGCCGAGCGCGTCGTCCGCGCGCGATGGCTCGTCGATGCCAGCGGCCGCTCGGGCGTGATCCGCCGCCAGCTCGGACTCACGCGGCCCGCGGATCACGGGGCCAACGCGTCCTGGTTCCGAGTGCCGGAACGCGTCCGGCTCGACGACTGGAGCGACGATGCCGCGTGGCAGGCGCGTGTGCCAGGCAAGCAGCGCTGGCTGAGCACGAATCACTTGATGGGTCGGGGCTATTGGGTCTGGCTGATCCCGCTCGGGTCCGGCAGCACGAGCCTCGGGATTGTCGCCGACGGCGATCTCCACCCGTATTCACGGATCAACCGCTTCGATCGCGCGCTCGACTGGCTGCGAGAGTTCGAACCGCAATGCGCGCGCGTCGTCGAGTGCTACAAGGATCGGCTCGAGGATTTCCTCGCGCTGAAGCATTACGCGCACGCGTGCGAGCGCGTGTTCTCGCCGGACGGGTGGTCGCTCGTCGGCGAGGCCGGCGTGTTCACCGATCCGTTCTACTCGCCCGGCTCGGACTTCATCGCGATCGGCAACGACTGCACGACGGATTTGATCGTCCGCGCCGCGCGCGGCGAGGACATCGGGGAGCGCGCCGAGAAATTCAACAGGAGCTATCTCCGGCTCTTCGAGGCGTTCTTGCGGCTCTACAGCCATCAGTATCCGCTGATGGGGAACGCGCAGGTGATGACGGCGAAGGCGGCATGGGACAACGCCGCGTATTGGGCGATCTCGGCGCTGCTCTACTTCCAGCGCCGGTACCGGCAGCCGGAATTCATGGACTCGATCGATCCGTTCATGCGGCGCTTCTTCGTTCTGCACGCGCGCATGCAGCAGTTGTTCAACGCCTGGGACCTCGTGGATCAGCGCGATTACGAGGACGCCCACGCGAACGTCGTCAGCGTCGCGTTTCTGCGAGATCTGCAGGCCAGCCTGCGCGCGCCCGCGATGGACGACGACACGCTGCGTGCAACGCTCCACGAGAATCTGTTACTGCTCGAGGCGTTCGCCAGGACCTGGCAGGCGATCGCGATCGGGCGCAATCCGTCATTGCCGCGGTTCGTCGCGGCGATCGACGGACCGCTTCTGGACATCTCTCCGCTCGTGCTGCAGCCGTGCGGCGCATCGAGGGTCCGGAGAACGGCCTGACGCGATCGGAACTTTCCGGCTAAAGCCGCGAGCTGCGCGGCTTCCGCCTTCAGGCGGAAGAACTAGACCGCTGTGATGACGAGCGCAGAGTCGTTGCCGCCGAATCCGAGCGACGTGGAAACCCCGCGGCGAATGCGAACCTCGCGCGCGTCGTTCGCCACGATGTCTCCGGGACATTCGGGGTCGATTTCGGTGTAGTGGATCGTCGGAGGGATCACGCCGCGCGACACGGTCAGCGCGAGAATCGCGGCCTCGATCCCGCCGGCGGCTCCGAGGCAGTGGCCGATCATCGATTTCACCGACGTCACCGGGATCTTCGCGACACGATCGCCGAAGAGCGATCGATAGCCGTGCGTCTCCGCGCGATCGTTCTGCGGCGTCGCGGTGCCGTGCGCGTTGAGATGCTCGACGTCGGATGCGTCCACTCGCGCGTCGCGAAGCGCGTCCCGCACGACGGCGGCGACCGGCTTGCCCTCGGGCTCGGGAGCGGTCGGGTGATAGGCCTCGCACGAGAAGCTCGATCCCGCCAGCTCGCCGTAAATCTGTGCGCCCCGCGCCCGCGCGCGATCGAATGATTCGAGCACGAGAATCGCCGCCCCCTCGCCGAGGTTCATGCCGGCGCGATCGCGGCTGAACGGACGGCACGGCTCCGGATCCATCAGCTTCAGCGCGTTGAATCCGCTGAACGTGAGCCGCGCGATCGCGTCGGTGCCGCCGGCGAGCGCGGCATCCAGGCGCCCGCTCCGGATCGCATCGGCGGCGCGGCCGATCGCAATCGTGCTCGAGGAGCAGGCGGCCACGATGCACGAGCGCAGGCCGCCGAAGCCGAAGTGCGAGGCGATCGCGTCGACGGGCGTGCTGGAAAAGTGATTCCACGCCTGCGACGGGCGCGCGTGCTCGATCCCGCGAAACAGCATCGTGTGTTGAAAGCGCTCGTTGCGAAGAAGATCGGCGGTGCCGGCCCCGAGCAGCACGCCAACGCGCTCGCGATCGCAGGAATCGGTCAGCAGCCCGGCGTCCTCGACCGCTTCGTTCGCCGCGACGAGGCCGATTTGATCGCCGCGCGAGAGCCGCCGGCGCTGAAGCGGCGACAACTGCGCCTCGATACCCTCGATGCAGACCTCTGCGGCCACGCGGCTGCGATAGCCGTCGGTCTCGAACGCCGTCACCGGCCGAACGGCGCACGTTCCGTTCGTGAGCCCGCGCCAGGTCTGTTCGCGCGTGAGGCCCAGGCCCGTCACCAGGCCGATGCCGGTGATCGCGACGCGGCTCACGCCCGGATCTCCTCGAACAGACCCGAGAGCGCCGCGCGCGCGCGCGCGACTTCTTGCGCCTCGCGGCGCTTGCCACGCGCGACGATCGCGAGCGGCAGGAACTGCGCCGGCAGCGACACGACGGAAAACGCGAGGCACGCCGCGCGGCGCGCGATCGTGTGATCGCGCGGGCCGCGGCCGAGCAGGCTCGCGCAGTAGCGATACATCACGCCGTACGCGTCGGCCGTGACGTCCGCGGTCGCCCCATGCGCGCCGCAGGCGCGCGATCGGCCTGCGCGCAGGCTTCGCAGAAAATCAACTGCGCTTTCACCGGGCGCCTCGGTCCACGTGCGTCCGATCCGCCGCAGCGTATGCGCGTCGCTGCCGCCGATTCTCCCGAGCGGCCGCGCCGCGTTCCACGCCGCCGCGAGCTCTTCCACCAGCGCATTGTGCGCCGGCAGCATCGTCCCGTTGCGGACCTCGAGCGCCGGCACCTCGTCGATCAATCGGAGGTACGTGTCGAGCGGAACCTGACCGCGGTAGAAGTGCAGCAGATGATTGAGCGCGAAGAACACGCCGGCCTCGCGAAGACAGCGAGCCACGTCGAACACGTTCCTTCGGAGCGGCTGCAGATCGCGGTGCAACCGCTCGTCGAGACCGTAGACGCCCAAGTGAACCTGGACATCCGCGCCGGGAAACCAGCACGACGCCTCTTCCGAGATGAACACATCCCGCGCGTCCGGATGGCGATCGAGGAGCTCGAGGCACCCGTCGATCGAATCGTGATCGGTGATCGTGACGAGGTCCATGCCTCGCGCCTTGGCGACGCGATACACGTCCCGCGGCGATGAATAGCAGTCGCGGCTCTCGAGGAAGCGCATGTTGCCGCTCCTCCTCGACTGCCAGGAGTGCACGTGAAGATCCGCGCGAAGCGTCCGCATGTCGTCAGTGAAGCGGCTTGAGGAGCATCACCTGCAGCGTCGCGGACCCTATCCCGCGATAGCGCTCGGGCAAGAAGCTCTTGCCGGCGTCCACGCGGAGAATCGTACCCCAAGGCGCGCGAAGGTTCACGGCCGTTCCGATGCCGGTGATCGAATGCCAATCGGGATCGAAGGCGCGGTCGCGGCCCCAGGCCTGCTCGAGGAAAAGGTCGAGCCGGTATTGATCGAAGATGTTGAACGAATACGAGCCGCGCGCCATGCCGAGCTCTTCGAACCTGGCGCCGGACGCGGGCACGCCGTGGATCCGCGTGTCGTCGAACATCCCGAACTGATATTTCCCGAAGCGGTCGAGATCCTGCCCGCCGAACCACGCGCCGTTCACGTGGATCTTGTGAAAGACGTTGAAATAGAAATCGCGGGACAGGCTCGCGCTGTATTTCACGTAGCGCGATCGCGACGCCGGATCCGGCACGAATCCCCAATCGCGCCATCCCGCCCGCGCGAACCATGTCCCATTGACGACGGCGCTGTAGCCGCCGCGGCGGTACTCCCAGGAGGCGCCAAATCCGTTCGTCACCGTGCTCGACGGCGTCGTGAACGACTCCGAAGTTGTCCGGTCGCGAACGTATCCGTCGAACCTGAATTGATATTGACCGCTGACTTTCTGGAACGGCGTGTACTGCCAGCCGAGGTTGAGCCCGGTCGTGAGCGGCCACGTCAGCAGCCGCTCGGCATCGCGCTCGCCGGACGCGTCGTAGAGGCGGTCGCTCGAGGGCGCCGCGATCGCGAAGAAGTCCACGCTCGCGTCGAACGGCGCGCCGCCGAGCTTCGGCCGCTGAATGTTTCCCGCGGCAAGCACGCCGGCAAACAGAATCGCGAGCTGCGTGTCGGATCTGCCGCGGAACTCGAAGTTCAGATAGTTGATCCCGAAAATCGGCAGCGGAAACCCGTACGACGGATCGAGCGTGACGCCCATCGCCATCGCACGCGCGCTGCGCGTCGCGCGATCGCTCACGACCCGCGTGTCGCCCTGCTTGATGTAATAGCGCAGCCCCTTGTCGGTCTCGCGATACATCACGCCGTTGCCGCGGCGCGCCGACGACCGGCCCTCGTCGAATCCTGGATCGTTCACCTGGAAGCGCTCGAACGACACCAGTTTCTCGACGAGGATGTTGCGTCCGGCGATTAGAATGATCTGGCGCGCGTTCAGGCCGGTGAACAGAAAGATCGGACGATTCCCGATCGACGTCACCGGCGCGTACGTTTGAATCTCCTCATTCGAGACGACCGGCGCCGACAGACCGGTCTGCACCGCGGACACTTTCACGCGCGCGAACGTCTTTCGCTCGATCCACACCGTCCCTCGATAGAACGACGTGGCGCGTCCGGCGCCGACGGGCTCGAAGCGAATCACGTAGCAGTCGTACTCGCCGACGCGCTCGGTGCCCGCCAGCCGATACCGATAGTCGTCGTCGAAGCGGAGCTGCAGCGGAAGCGAGAGGACTTTCTCCGGCTGAAGCAGCGGAAACGGCGGACGATCTGCGCCCCACTTCGATCCGTTCACCGAAAACGACAGCTCTTCCCACTCGATGCCGTCAGCCGCCACGAAGTAGCGATTCTCCGTCACGACGTCGTATCCCGGATCGGTCATCGTCGGACGAAAGTGCTGCTGCGTGCGAGCGAACGCGGTGTAGTTGCGGACGAGCGCGTCCTGCGCACGCTGCTGCTGCTGATGGCGCGCGATGATCTCGTCGACCGAGAGCTGCCGCTCCGCCGACACGTCCGCGCGCGCGACGAACACGGCCGACGCGCCTTCGTTGAAGTCGACGAGCATCGGCCCGCCCGCGAGCGGCAGCCGGGCGCGCACGCGGCTCGTTTCCGGGTTCCGGGAATAGTCGGTCGCGCCGAGCTTCGATCCGTCGGCGAGCCGATAGAGCGCCGGCTCCCCTTCGACCGGCAGCGTCAGCGAGACGTCGAGCAGCGATTTGGATGCGGCGCCCCAGTAGACCAGATACGTCGCGAACGTCCGGTTGTCGAAGAGGAGACGATGGCGGATGGACGAGGTGACGTTTTCGCCGTCGAGCGTCATCGAGAGGCTCGCGCTCGGCGCATCGAGCGGCGTGATGTCGCCGCGCAGGAGCGGCGCAATCGGCGCGAGCTTGCGCAGCGCCGCCGCCACGACATCCGACGCGCGCCACGCGACGATCGCGACGTTGGTGCCCACGGTCTCGAGCTGGCTGTCGACGATCCGCTCGAAGGCTTCGGCCGCGGCATTGCCCGCATCGCCCGCCACGAGCGCAATCTGCGCGTCACGATCGATCTCGAGCACGTGGGCCGACGCGGCGGCGCGGTCCGCCACGTCCGGCAGCACGAGGATGTCGACGTACGGCGAGAGCTCACGCGTGTAGACGTCGGCCAGCCATCCGCTCTGCGGCCCGCGTGGAACGCCGAGCGCGACACGAATCGCCTCGCGCGCCGAGCGCGCTTCGGTGGCTGCAAGCCGAAGGCTGAACACGGTCAGCTTTGGATCGGGTGCGCCCTGTATCTCGACGATGTCGATCCCTTCGCGATGCCGCGACAGCAGCTCCTGAAGGGCCGCGCGCCACCGTTCGACGAGGTCGACGCTGGCTGGCGCCGGCAGCGCGAGCCATACCGGGATCTTGCGCGACGCGTAGTCGGCAAGGCGTTCGTCGAGCGCGCGATCGTCGACGCGTCCCGAGAGTCGAACGGCCACGCCAACGGGAAACGGCGGGCGCGCGTCGACGGCGGCGACCGGCGCGAGCGCGTCCTCAATCGCGACGCGAGGGAACGATCGACGCTCCTGTTCCGGCTGGGCGCGCGCCTCGAGCGTCACGACGACGAGAAGCGCGAAGACGAGCGTGGACGGCCGAAGGCGAGTCATGATCCCCTGAGCGTTTGGATCGCAGGCAAATCTGACAGGGCGCCGAAGTCCCCGCGCGCAAGGACGGACGCGAGGCGCGATCGAAAGCCGTCGAGCCGAAAGTAGTGCGCGAAGCGCAGCCGCGCTGGCAGCCGGACCCGGGGCGGATCGGGATCGATCTCCCACGGGTGCACCATGAGCACTGCGGGCGCGCCGGCGCGATTCACCGTCTCGATCGTCTTCAGCAAACGGCGGGGCGAGGTCATCCGCAATCCCCATCCCCAACCGATCGGCATCGCGTGTCCGAAGCGATCGGCCACGAGGGGCGGAACCTCGACGACGGGGCCGGCATCCGTGCGACGCACGTGCGGCGCGCGCGGATAGTCGACGCGCCCGACGAGCCGCACGGGCGCCATGCTCGCATCCACGCCAATGCCTTCTTTCGCGAGAAGGTCGAGCGCCCAGAGCGACCGATCGTTGATCGACCACTCCGGCGCCCTGAAGCCAGCCATGCCCGTGACGCCAGCCGCGCCGAGTGCGGCGAGGCTTCGCCGGAGATCGGCGACGAACGCCTCGGCGGTCAGCTCGTACACACGATCGTGATGGTGGCCGTGCGATCCGATGTCGTGGCCGGCCGCACGGATCTCCGCGACCAGCGACGGATACATCTCGGCAACCCAGCCGAGCACGAAGAACGTCGCGCGCGCGCCCGCGCGGTCGAGCTCTTCCAACAACATGCGCGTGGTCGGAACGACCCGCGACGGCAGCGCGTGCCAGTGTTCGCGCGAGAGCGATCCGCCGACGCCGCAAATGTGGAACCACTCCTCGACGTCCACGGTCAGCGCGTTCGGACGAGGCCGCGGCGCCGTCGCGGACGCCACGGAGGTGGTCACGTGGGATTCCTGGCGGCTGTGATGTAGTCGGCGATCGAATCTACGGAGCGCAGGACTTTGGCGCCGGTCTGCTCGTCGGCGATCGCGACGCCAAACGTCCGCTCGATTTCCAGCACGAGCTCGAGCACGTCGATCGAGTCGAGGCCGAGGCCTTCGCCGAAGAGCGACACGCCGTTCTCGATCGCTTCCGGCGCCATCGGCAAGCGGAGGCTCCGAACGATCGCGCGCTTGATTTCCTCTTTCAGATCCGCTGCAGGCTCAGCCATACGCACCGTTTCAGAGAAGTCCGCCGTCGACGCCGATGATCTGCCCGGTCACGTACGCGGCAGCATCGGAGGCCAGAAACGCGACGATCGATGCGACCTCGCGCGGCGTGCCGGGACGGCCGATCGCCACGGCCTTCAAGTACCCCTGCTTTGCATCGGCGGGCATCGCGTCGAGCATGTCCGTGTCGATCAGGCCTGGTGACACGGCGTTGACGAGCACGCCTTTCCTCGCGAGATCGCGCGACAGCGCGCGCGTGAGCCCTTCCAATCCAGCCTTCGACGCGGCATAGCTGCTCTGGCCGCCGAGCGGCATGCGCGCGCTCGGCGAGCTGATGTTGATGATGCGGCCCCAGCCTCGAAGCAGCATACCGCGGGTCACCGCTCGGCAGCAGAGGAATGCGCCGTGCAAGTTCACCTGCAGCACTTCGGTCCATCGTGCGGTGTCCATGAAGACCGCATGGGCATCGCGCGTGATGCCAGCGTTGTTGACGAGGATGTCGATCGGGCCGAGCTCGCGCGCGGCGTGGTCCATGAACTGCGTGACATCTCCCTCGTTGGTGACGTCGCACCGCGCGGCCCACGCGCGGCCACCCGAGGCGCCGATCGCGTTGACGAGCTCGGCGGCGGATGCGTCGCGCTCGCGGTACGCGATCGCGACCGACGCGCCGCGCTCGGCAAGCAACTCGGCGATCCCGCGGCCGATTCCGCGCGATCCACCGGTTACGACGGCGACACGTCCGCTGAGCTGATGATCTTCGAAGGCCACACGGTCACGAGGCGAATGGAGGAACTGGCGGCAAAATCATACATCCGTTAGACGCGGACCGCGCGGATAGACGCCGATTCCGCAGATTCCGCGAATCCGATCCGCGTGATCCGCATTTGTGCGCGTTATCGGCGTCTCACGCGCAGCACGACGCTGAACAGCGCGCCGCCGCTCGCGACGCTGTTGACGAGCGCGATTTCTCCCGGCGCGTCGGTCGCCCCGGTCGCAAGACGCAGCGACTGCGCCCACGAGTCAGGACGGACGAGACCTGCGGCGGGTGGAACACGGCCAAGACCGCCGCATAGCAGGGCGGCAACGCAGGCCGCGGCGCCCGATGCACCCGATTCTCCGATCGCGCCTTTGATTGAGGTGATGACCGGCCGCGCCGAACCGAACAGCGCCTTCAACGCGCGCGCCTCGACGGCGTCGAGCGCCCTCGTCGCGTTCGCCGACGCGTACACGACGTGCACGTCAGAGGGCGCCAGTCCCGCGTCGGCAATCGCCAGCGCCATCGTGCGTGTGAGTGGTTCGGGATCCGCCGGCCACGCGTTCAGCGGACACGGCGCGCTGGCCGCGCCGGTTCCAAGAATCTCGCCGACAACGGGTCGCGCCTCGTTCGCAGCCGGCTCGAGCCAAAGGGTGTACGCCCCTTCGCCCATGACGAAGCCGGCGCGCGACGCGCTGAACGGCGCGTGCGAATCGTCGAAGGCGCTCCGATCGCTCATCACGTCGAATCGATCGTGGGCGCGATAGAACGTGTCGAAGATCGCGTCCATGCCGCCCGTCCCCAACGCGTCCGCGCGATCGAGACGCAGCAAGTCGACCGCCGTCACGATCGCGCCGAGACCGGACGCCTCCTTTTGACTGATGGTCGCGTTCGGTCCGCAGAGCTTGTACTCGAGGCCCGCGAGCCCTGTCGCGGCATTGCCGACGGTGCTGTTGAAGAGGAGCGCAGGCGCGCCCGAAGGACCGCCGCGAAACAGCGCGTCGAGGTATTCGCTCGTCGCTTGGCCGCCCGCGCTGTAGGTTCCGAGCACGACGCCGGCGCGCGGATCGCCGTCCGCCTTGACGGCATACCCTGCCTGCGCCATCGCTTGCTGCAGCGCGACGAGCGCAAACGGCCCGGTCGCATCCATGCGGCGCAGCTTCATCGGAGCAATCCACGCGGCGGGATCGAATCCAGCCACGCGCGCCGCGAGCGTCGACCGGCAGCCGAACGCCGCGAACTTCGAATCCGGGGCGATCGCGGAGCGTCCGCTCAGCAGCCCGTCCCTGAACGACACGGGCGAATCGCCGAACGGCGAGACGACGCCGACGCCGGTGATCGCGATCGGTTGCTGCATCGCGGCGTACGTTACCATTCCGGATTGTGAAGGTTCAAAAGCACGCGCGACTGATTGCGGCGATTGCGGTTGTCGCCGCGGCGCAGATCGCGAATTCGCGATCGTCCGCACGCGATCTGTTCGACGAGCTGTACGAGCGCGGCCAGAAGCAGAATGCCGGCCTCAAGACCTTGACCGCGTCGTTCACGGAGACGTCGACGTCCACGCTCCTCGCAAAACCACTGGTCGAGCGCGGCACGGTCGTCGTGGAACGCCCGTCGCACGTCGCGCTGCGCTACACCGATCCCTCTCCACGCGTCGTCTCGATCGACGGCGACAAGATGACCGTCTCGTGGCCGGCCGCCGGCATTCACAGCACGAAGGACATCGGCGCCGCGCAGCGGCGCGTGCAGAAGTACTTCATCGACAGCTCGCCGAGCGAGCTTCGGAGCCACTTCGACATCGCAGCGCGCGAGGCGACCGATCGGCCCGGTACCTACCTCGTCACGATGGTGCCAAAGCGGAAGCAGATTCAGGAAGGGCTGGCGCGCCTCGAGCTCTGGGTCGATCGCACGTCGCTGTTGCTCTCCGCCATGCGCATGACGTTTCCGGGCGGCGAATCCAAACTCATGACCTTCGAGGACGTCAAGACTGTTCTTAGTTCCGCCAGGTAGTGGTCTGGCGACATCATGCGTTGTGTCCGCGTCAGCGCGCGCAGCAGGAACAGCAGATTGCGTGGATCGACCTCGCGCATCCATCGCCACACGCTCTTGCGTCCGCGAAGATTCAAGACCGAGCGCCGCCAGGTCTCGCAATAGAGCGCGAAGAATCGCTCGGGGCCGAGCTTCGGTTCCCAGAGCAAATGGTGCATGTCGAAATGCGCCCAGGGCTGCGACGCGACCCGCGAACGCATCTCCTCGAAGTACGACGTCCCCGGCAGCGGCGTGAGGATCGTGAACCCGGCCTGGAACAGCTGATGCCGTTCGACGAACGCCCACAGGTTCTCGAAGTCCGCTTCTTGCCAATCCGGATCGATCACGAAGTTGCCGGTGACACCGTACCCGAGACCTCGCGCGATCGCAACGCCTTGCGCAGTCTGATCGACCGTCGCATCCTTCTTCAATCCGCTCAGGCCCTCGTTGGTCGCCGCCTCGAGCCCGAAGAAAATGTCGAAGTCCTTCGCGAGCGGCCGCCACGCCTCGAGCAGCTCCGCATGACGCCCGACGAGATCGACGCGGCTCTGCACGAGAATCCATTGCTTGCGAATGCCCCGCCGCCGCAGCTCTCGAGCGAGCGCAAGGCTGCGCGGCGGGTGATACCAGAACAAATCGTCGGCGACGAACACATGATCCCCCGACGCCGCGAAGTCGCCGCACACGGACTCGATCGATCGCTCGCGCACCGAGCGCGCGTGGAGCTGCCAGATCGAACAGAACGAGCACCGAAACGGGCAGCCGCGCGCCGTCTCGATCAGCCACGCTGGACGATGGGCGAGGCAGGCGTATTGGCGGCGCCAGCGTGCGACGTGATGGCGTGCGGGCAGCGGGACCTCGTCCAGCTCGAAGGGCGAGGGATCTGGTGCGGTGACAATCGTCTCTCCCGATCGCTCGCGAACCGTCAACCCGGCGACGTCGCGGATCGGACGTCCGGCCGCGAGCGCATCGGCCAGCCGGGGCACCACGCGCTCCCCGTCGTCCTGAATGACGGCGTCGATCGGATCGGTCAAGAACGGACGAGGGTACGCGGCCGCGGTATGACCGCCGATGACGATCGGGACGTCCGGCGCGAGGCGGCGAACGCGGGCGGCGAGCGCCACGACGTCATCGGTCTCGAGCGCGTGCATGGCCGCGATGCCGATGAGACCTGGACGGCTCGCTCGCAACTGCCGCTCGATCGAACCGCTGAATCGCAAGTCGGCGAGCGTGACCGTGTGCCCCTTCGCCTCGAGCGCCGCCGCGATGTACTCCATGCCGAGCGGCTCGATGCGAAAGAACGGTCCGAGCCCGAATCGCTCGTTTCCCGGAACCGGACGCAACAGCAGCACGTGCATGGATCAGCGCCGAAGCGTAACATAGTGCCGAAAGCGCGGGTGATCGAGCGCGCCCTCCCGCTGTGAGCTCACCAATTCCTCGCATCCTGTCGTGGTCGCGCCGCCATCGTGCGAACGCGATCGCTGCTGTTCTCGTGCTGGCCGCTCTCTCGGCGATCGGTCTTCGCGGCCTGAGCTTCGACACCGACGTGCTGAGCCTGCTGCCGCGCGAAGGGCGGACCGTGCCGGCGTTCCGCACGTTCGTCGAGACCTTCGGCAGCGCCGACGATTTGTATGTGATCCTCTCCGCGCCGGGAAAGGACATCGGCGAGCACGACGACGACGTCGACGCCTGGGCCGAACGCCTGCGTGGCACACCAGGCATCACGCGCGTCGATACGGGGCGGCTCGATCGCTCGCGCGATTTGAACTGGCTGGGCGATCGCCGGCTGCTCCTGTTGAGCGACGATCGTCTGCGGCAAGCGTTGCGGCGCTTCGAGGGTGACACGCTGCGGCAAACGCTGCGATCGCGCAGGGCACTGCTGACCGTACCGTCGCCGGCGGTCGCCGACATGGTGAGGCACGATCCGCTCGCGCTGTTCGATCTGGTGCGAGACGAGCTCGGCGCGGCGCAGGCCGGCGTCAATCTGGGCGTGAATGACGCCGGGTACGTCTCGGCCGACGGCCAGAGCCGGCTGCTCATCGCAAAGCCCGAGCGGCCGCCGTTCGACGGCGAGTTCTCGCGCGCGTTGATGGGCCGGCTCGAGGCGCTTCGGGCCGCACCGATGGCGCCGGCGCCCGACGCGGAAAGCGGATCGGGCGCGGCGCCTCGGAGGCCGCTGCGCGTGCAATTCGCCGGAGGCCACCGGATTGCGGTCGAGACCGAATCGGTGATCCGGCGTGAGAGCATCGTCAACACGGTTGGATCGCTCGCGCTGATTCTTCCGCTCCTGTTCATTGTCTTCAGATCGCTCTGGCTCGTCGTCGTCGGATCGATTCCGTCCGCCGTGTCGTTGATTCTCACGCTCGGCATGCTCGGGCTGACGGGCGCGACGCTCTCGGCGGCCGCAACGGCCTCGAGCGCGATGTTGTTCGGGCTCGGCGTCGACGGCGTCGTCCTGCTCTATGTCGCGTATACGCTCGCGATCCGCGCCGGCGACGATCCGCCGTCGGCGATCGATGGCCTTGGCGGTCCGGCCTCGAGCATGCTGCTCGGCATGTGGACGACGGCGGCAACGTTCTACGGCTTGATGTTCGTGGATTTTCCGAGCCTCGAGCAGCTCGGCGCCTTGATCGGGCACAGCATGGTGCTCTGCGGGCTGCTGACGCTCGTGCTCGTTCCCGCGCTCTTGCCGAGAAAACGGCCGGCGAGGCCGGCGCGATCGCTGTTGATGCCGCGCTTCGCGGCGTGGGTGGGTCGCCGCACGCAGCTCATTCTCGTCGCCGCCGCTGTCGTCACGCTCGTTCTGGGCGCGGCCGCGACGCGGCTGGAGATCAATCCAACGCTCGATCGTTTGCGATCGGTCACGCCAGGCGCCACGTTGCTGCAGCAGATCGCGCCGATGTTCGGCTTGCCGAACGACGTGTACGTGGTGATCGCGAGAGGTGCGAATCTAGACGATCTCCTGGCGGCAAACGAGCGCTTGCGATCGAAGCTGACGACCGTGCTGCCACTCATCCCCGTACAGGCGCCGTCGTCGCTGCTGCCTTCGGAAGCGACGCAGGCAACACGTGGGCAGATGCTGAAGGAAATCGCACCCGACAAGGTCGCCGCTCGACTGGGCGAGGCCGAAGTCGCCGAAGGATTTCGCGCGGGCTCGTTCGCGCCCTTTCGCGAACGTCTGCCGATGCTGCTGCAACCAGGCCAACGGCTCACCTACGACGGCTATGTGGAGCACGGTCTTGGCGATCTGATCGGCCGGTTCATCGCTCGCCGCGATAAGGAGTGGATGCTTGCGACGTATGCGTTCCCCACGCGCAACGAGGATGCCTCGGCGCTTGCGAATGCCGTTGCCGCCGTCGATCCACACGCGACGCTGACGGGGCTCGCCCTCGTCAATCGCGAGCTGGCGGATCGCTTCCTGCCACAGTTCGTCAAAGGCTTGTCGATCGGGTCGATCGTCGTGATCGTTCTCGTGCTCGCAGCGTTTCGCAACTGGCGCCTGTCGCTGCTGTCGCTCGCGCCCACCGCCATCGGCATCGTGTGGGCGGCTGGAGCGCTGGCACTGGCCGGCGTCGCGCTGGATCTCTTCGCGCTATTCGCCGTCGTGACGTTCGTCGGCATCGGTGTCGACTACGGCGTCCACGTCGTGCACCGCTATCGCGAGCGCGGGAACGCGATGCACGCCATATCAGAGCTCGCACCCGTGATTCTCGTCGCTGCCACGATCACGTTCCTCGGATACGGAACGTTGATCACGTCGACCTATCCGCCTCTTCGGTCGATCGGCGTCGTCTCGGGGGTGAGCACCATCGCGCTCGCTGCTGCGTCGCTGTTCGTCCTGCCTGCCATCCTGACGTGGCTGGGGCACGAGCGGGCCGCATGAGCGCGAGCATGCGGACGATCGCGATCGTTCCGGCCTTCAACGAGGCGCGCACCATCGCGGACGTTGTCAACGGCCTCACGGGCGTCGTCGATCGCGTGCTCGTCGTCGACGACGGATCGTCGGATGGAACGGCCGCGATCGCGCGGCGCGCCGGCGCCGAGGTGCTCGGGTACGGCGGCAACCGCGGGAAGGGGCACGCGATCCGCACGGCGATTGCCGTCGCGATGGAACGAGGTTTCACGCACGCGCTGATGCTGGATGGAGACATGCAGCACCTTCCGAGCGAAGCACCGCGCCTCCTCGAGGCGGCGGCCACGTCTGGAGCTGACGTCGTTCTCGCCGAGCGCCGGTTCGCGCGTGATGAGATGCCCGCGTCGCGGTACCACGCAAACCGTGTAGGCAGCCGCGTGCTGAGCTGGTTCGTGGGGGGCCGCTTTCGCGACACCCAGTGCGGGTTTCGCGTGTTCCGCCTGGAGGCGCTCCGTGGAATCACATTGAAGGCGCGCGGGTACGACATCGAAACCGAGATGCTGGTGAAGTTAGCGCGGCGCGGGGCCACGATGACGACGGTGCCAGTGACGGCGGTGTACGCCGGTCAGCAGAGCAAGCTCCGTCCCGTTCGCGACACGACCCGTACCTGCTTTCTCGCCGTCTACTATCGCTTTATCGAACGCCCGTGACCGGCCCGCCGAAAACCGACACGCCCCGCCGCTGGACTCTTCACGGTCTCAACAACGGTGCGATCTTCACGGCGACGTATTACGGCGTCCGCACCCTTCCGCGCGCGGTGTCGTACGCCATCGGCCACATCGGCACGTGGATCGCCTGGCGGACGATGCCGCGCACGCGAGACGCGCTCGCGCACAACCTCGCGCCGCTCTTTCCGGGCGAGGACCGCGCGTCGCTCAATCGCCGCGCGCTGCGGATCCTTCGGAGCTATGCGCTCGACGTCATCGACTTCTTGCGCGCGCTGTCGACCGAGAACGCGCGCGCGATGTTCGACCTCGTGGACGAGCACGGCGCGGTGCTCAAGGGGCTCCTCGCCAAGGGAAGAGGTCTCATCCTCGTCACCGGCCACTACGGGAACTGGGAGCTGGGCAGCCTCTTGATCCGGCGCGCGCTCGACATGCCGTTGACGATCGTCGCCATGGCCGAAATCGATCCAACGGTCAATCGCATCCGGCGGGAGATCCGTGAACGGCTCGGTGCGGAAACGATCGAGGTCCGGCAGTCGCTCGACACGCCGCTCCAGATTCGGCGCCATCTCGCGGCCAATCGAGTCGTTGCGATGCTCGTCGATCGGCATTACGGGCGAGATCGTGTGCCGGTCACCCTGTTCGGCCGGCCCGCCTGGATCCTGCGGACCCCGCTGCTGATGGCTTACGTGAGCGGCGCGCCGCTGCTGCCCTGCTCGATCGAGCGGATCGGCCCGGGCCGTTTCAGCGTCCTACCCAGCGAGCCGATCTTCGTCGCCAACGATCGCCCGCGCGACGAGGCCATCGCCCACGGTGCGCAGCAGGTCGCCGACGCAATCGCCGATCGCGTGCGCGCGCATCCCGAGTATTGGTACCACTTCTACCGCTACTGGGACGCGCAGCGCGACGAGTACCACGGTCTCGACTGACAGTGCAATGGATCCTGTCTCGCACGTCGCGCTCGGCCGTACGCTCATCGCCGCGCTCGCGCCTGGTTCGCAAGACGATCGACCGATTCGAGGGAGCGTCGCCGCCGGCGTGCTCGGCACGCTGGCACCAGACCTCGACGCGGTGTTCATGCCGTTCGGATGGGACGTGTACTTGCGCGTGCACGAGATCGGCACGCACTCCATACCAGGCAACGCCGCCTGCGCGCTGCTCACCGCGGCAGTCGTGCGCCTCGTCGCTCGCGAAACGCCCTATTGGGCGCTGTTCGTTTCCGCGTGGATCGGCGCGCTCAGCCACATCGCCCTGGATCTTCTGTCGAGCGCGCGCCTTCAGCCTGGCTGGCCCGCGATCGATACGGTCGTCAGCCTCCCCGCCGTGGCGATGGCCGACCCGTGGCTGCTAATCCTGTGCGCGAGCGGGCCGGTGGCGTTGTGGGTCTGGCGATCGAAGCCGACAGCGACCGCGACGATCGCCATCGCGGCGGCGGCAATCTTCCTGCTGGTCAAAGGCGTCGTGGGCGCGTGGGGATTCGCCGGCTACAAAGCGGCGCGGGAAGCGTCGGGCGAGGCCGTCGAAGCGCGCGTGATCGAAGCGACATGGGCGAGCCTCGACACGTGGCGCGTGCTCGACCGCACGCCGGCGCGGCTGCGCGTCTGGCGCGCGTCGCCGGGAACGCGAGCGACGGAAATCTTCTCGTGGCCGCTGCCACGCGAGACGGAATCGATCCGATCGTCGAGATCGTTTTCCACCGTCCGCAACTTCCTCCACGTGCATCACCTCGGGTTCGCCGCGGTCATCCCTGAGCCCGAAGGCGGCTCGCACGTCCTCTGGTCGGACATTCGTTTCTGCTGGGATCCGGCACAACCCGGCGCGCCGCGGCTCGAGCCGATCGTCGAATCCGAGGACGGACGCCGGCGGATCTCGTGCGTCTTGTGGTTTGGCGGCGAGCTCGATGCGAGCGGCCAACCCGTTCGCGAGATCGTCAAGATCGGCGGGTTCACGCAGACGCGTCCGGTCGCGCGGTGATACCGGCCTGGGGCATCGTCAGCACGAACAGCTCGTTCGCGAACGGCGTCCCTTCGCCTGTGGCGCTGCGCGAGACGTGAAACCCGTGGCGCTCGAAGAGCGCCGTCCATTCGGCCGCCGGTCTGAAATGAAACACCTGCCGCCAATTCCCCGTCATGATCGCCTTGAGTCGATTGCCGGCCCTGACCGCCGTGAATCCCGAGCCTGCGGCTGCATCGGTTTCACGCACGAGGATCATCCCGTCGGGATCGAGCGCGTTGAACGCGGCCGTCAGCAGTTGCTCCTGATCCTCGCCCGGCATCATGTGCAGCACGTCGAAGAAGCACACGACGCTCGACCGCTCGGGCATCCGGCGGCGCGCGTCCGCTTCGACGATCGTCGCGTCGGCCCCGAGCGCTTCGCGGGCGATCGCCGCGACTCTCGGCCGAAGCTCGATGCCGACGATCGAATCGAACACCGGCGGCGCCGGAACCGCCGGCGGCCATTCACCCGCGCGCCAGGCCGCGGCCGCTTCCACGAGCAGCGCGAGCATCAATCCCTGACCGCAGCCGACGTCGACGAGCGTTCCACCCGATCGCAGCCGGCACGTCTCGAGCGCCGCGCGGTAGAGCGGGTCGCCGCGCAGCTTTCCGCGCGCGAACTCCCACGCTGTGATGCTGGTCAAGACGTAGCGATCGGACGCGCGCCGCACGAGCTCCGTGAACCACGGGTCGTCCGCGCCAGCGCGCGCGAGCAGATAGGTCGCACCGCCGGTGACGAGCGCGAGTACGCCGCCGACGATCGCGCTACCGAGGATGAGATCCGCGCCGAACATCCACGGATCGATGTTGCGGACGGTCTCGAGCGTGAGCGCGTGTGGTTGGCCACGTCGCGCCCACGCGCCAGTCTCCAGCTCCGCGAGGATTAGAAACGGCGCGACGAACGGATTCGAGATGTTCGCCGCGACGTACATCTTCAGACGATTCAACCGCAGGCACCATCCGACGGCCCAGCAGAGGAGCAGATGGAATCCATAAAAGGGCGAGCAGCCGATGAAGACGCCGAGGCCGATCGCCGCCGCTTCGCGCGCAGGGCCGGCGCCCTCGGTGCGCAGCTCCCACACGGCGCGCCGCAGATGCGACGAGATCATCCCGGGAGCATTCTGCCCGATCCGTCCGATCCGCGGAATCCGCGTCAATCCGCGCGATCCGCGTCTCCGACTTCGGCGAGCGTCACGCTGCCGCTGGCGACGACGCGGCCGTCCGCGGTGACGTCGCCTTCGATCTTGTAGAGCCCGCCGAGCCGGCCCGCGACGCGGGCGCGCGCCTCGAGCTCCGATCCTGGACCCGCTGCGGCCGGAAACTTGAACGGACCGAAGCCCGCCACGCGCAGCTGAAGCGGCGCATGCGCGCGGCCGTCCGTTGCCGCGCCCACCGCCAGGCCTCCGACCTGCGCGAGCATCTCCACGAGAATGATCGCGGGGACGACCGGCTGATTCGGGAAGTGACCGTCGAAGTAGAAGTCCGACGCCTCCGCGCGCCGCCGGCCCGATGCACGCTCCCCAGGCACGAGCTCCGTGATCTCTTCGATCAAGCGCATCGGCGGCTTGTGCGGCAGGAAATCCAGCGGATTGCTCACGGCGTTTCAGTATACTTTTCGCCTCCATGAGCGAGATCGTCGAACGATTCGAGCGGATCAGACGCGATGAGCCCGCGCGCCCGCTGATCCACGCCGCCGCGACCGGCGCGACGCTGACGGCGGAAGACCTGTCGGCGCTCGCGGCGGCCGAACGTTCGCGGCTCGAGTCGCTCGGCATTGGATCCGATCACCTCGTGCTCTCGGCAGCGGGCAACCGGCCCGCCGCGATCGCCCTGTGGCTCGCCTGCCGCAGCCTCGGCGCTGCGCTGATGCCGCTCGACGTCGGCACGCCGGCCGGCGAGATGGACGCGCTTGCGAAGCGATTCGGCGCGACGGCCGCAATCGTCGCAGATCGAGGCGCGGGCCACGATCTCGGACCTGCCGTGCCCTTCGTCGATGGGCTCGTGACGGTTCAAATCGCGGGCGCCGCTCCGGCGCCTCACATCTACAAAGGCGCGGCGGCGCTCAAGGTCACGTCCGGATCGACGGGACTGCCGAAGGCGACTTTCACGACGGAGTCCCAGCTCCTCGAGGACACGCTGCACATCACGGAGGCCATGGACATCCGCGCGAACGATTGCCAGATCGCGGCCATCCCGCTGTCGCACGCCTACGGCTTGGGCAATCTCCTGATCCCCATTCTGGTGAAGGGCACCGCGATCGTGCTGCGGGAGGCGTTCGTGCCGCAGGCGATCCTCGCCGATGCTGTGACGTTCGGCGCGCGCGTCTTCCACGGCGTGCCGTTCATGTTCGCCCACTTCGCGGCGAATCCCGGCGATCGCTTCTGGCCGGCGACGCTCGAAACGCTCGTCAGCGCCGGAGCGCCGCTCCAGCGCGAAACCGCCGTCACCTTCGCGAAGACATTCGGCGTGAAGATTCACTCGTTCTACGGCACGACCGAGAGCGGCGGGATCTCGTTCGACGACTCCGCCGACCCGGACGTCGTCGGCACGGTGGGCCGCGCCCTTCCCGGCGTGACGATCACGCTGAAGCCTGAAGACGGTGCGCCGAGCGGGAGTGGACGCGTCCACGTCGCGGGAACCGCGGTTGCGTCGGGATACGCGGATGCAACGCCGGCGGACGAGGGATTCACCGGCGGCGGATTTCTCACGGGCGACTTCGGCCGCTACGACGCGGCGGGGCGCCTCGTGCTGACCGGACGCGCGTCGTCGTTCATCAACGTCGCCGGGAAGAAGGTTCAGCCCGAAGAAGTCGAGCAGGTTCTGCGATCCCTGCCGGGCATCGACGACGTGAGAGTCATCGGCGCCGTCGACGCCGTACGAGGCCAGCAAGTGCTCGCCTGCGTCGTCGCGCGCGACGCGACGCTGACCGCGACGGCGATCCGGCAGTACTGCGCGGCGCGTCTCGCCGGCTACAAAGTGCCCCGCACGATCATCCGGCTCGACCGCATTCCACTGACCGAGCGAGGCAAGACCGACCGCGCGAAACTGGAGGCGTTGGTCCGCGAACACCTTGACCGGACCGCCGAGAGCGGTGTGCTATAGTTCGCGAAGCATGCCGGACGACCCCTTGTGGAGCTCGATCGGATGAACGTGTGGCGTTCGATAGAGACAGTCCTCACCTACGGCGCGCGGGTGGCATGGCCGGCGTTCCAGGCCGTTAACCGACAGTTCGCATCCCAGGCATTTCAACCGAAGTGGGCGGCCGCGCCGCTGATGAAATCGAGCGAGCGCTCGAAGCCTCAACTTGGCTGGCCGAGGACGACCGATTCGCTCTGCCCCAACTGCGTGCGCGACGCGCGCGCGCGCATCCTTGCCGGAGAACAATCGATCGCCTCGCTCGTCGAGGCGAACGTCGGCGAGATCAAAGCGCGCATCATCGAGCGCGACGGAAAAGTGATCGTCGAGAAGACATGCCCGCAGCACGGCACGTTCACCGACACGCTCGCCGTCAATCCGGATTTCCTCAAGCGCATCGAAGGACTCTTCCCAGGACGCGACTTCGCGGCCGTGACCGACAAGCTCCACAATCACGGCTCGTCGTCCATCAAGCACGGGCGCGGCGCGGTGCTGACGATCGATCTGACGAACCGCTGCAACATGATGTGCGATCCGTGCTTCATGGACGCCAATCAAGTCGGCTACGTCCACGAGCTGACGCTCGACGACGTGAAGCAGTTGTTGGATGACGCGTTGACGATCAAGCCGCGGCGTCAGATGACGGTGCAGTTCTCGGGTGGAGAGCCGACGATCTCGCCGATCTTCCTCGACGCCGTCCGCTACGCGCGCGACATCGGGTACTTCAGCATCCAGGCGGCGACCAACGGGATTCGCTTCGCGCAGGAACCGGCGTTTGCGAGCGCCGCGCGCGACGCCGGCATGCGCATCGCGTATTTGCAGTTCGACGGCATCGGCGAGGCGGCGAACGCTCACCGCAAGGTCGGCAACCTGTTCGACGTCAAGCTGCGCGCGATCGAGAACTGCCACGCCGCCGGCATCGACGTCTGCCTCGTCGTCACCGTCGTCAACACGATCAACAACCATCAGATCGGATCGATCGTCAAGTTCGCGATCGAGAATTGCGACAAGATCAGCTTCGTGTCGTTCCAGCCGGTGTCGTTCACCGGCCGCGACGAAGACATCACGGACGCGGAGCGCCACGCCAAGCGCTACACGCTGTCGCACCTCGCGGAAGATCTGAAGGCGCAGACCGGCGTGACCGAGCCGCTGCGCGATTGGTTTCCCTTGTCTGCATCCAGCGCGTTGTCGGACGTCACGGATTTGCTGAAGGGGCCAGGGGCCGACTGGGGCACGCTGAAGTGCGGCTGCCATCCCGACTGCGGCATTGGCACGGCGTTCATGGTCAGCAAGCGAACGCGCGAGTGGGCGCCGCTCGGCGCGTTCGTCGACGTCGAGCAGTTCCTCCTCGATGCGCGGACGATTGCGGACAGCGCCCGCGGGCCGGGCCTCACGAAGCTGCAAGCGGCGCTGAGCCTGCTGAGGAACTACGACCCGCGCCATGCGCCGCGCGGCTTTCGGCTCATCGATCTTTTGAAGAAGTACGACAAGCAGAGCGGGGGGCAGCTCGGGGGACGGCTCGGGGCTCGCGACAATCAGAACCGGAAGCAGGACGAATGGCTCCTGCTCTTCGTGGCCGGCATGTGGTTCCAGGATCTCTGGACCTACGACTTCCGCCGCACCGAAATGTGCATCATTCCGTACGCGACGCAGATGGGCGAGATTTCGTTCTGCGCCTACAACACGGGCGTGGGCTGGCGTCAGATCGTCGAAAAGATGCACCAGAACGCGACCGTGGCGGAATGGTACAAGGTCCACGGCAAGCATCCGGTGTACGCGAACCCGCGCAAGTCGGTGCCGCTCGACGCCAACGTGCAGCCGGTGGCGCTGCGCATCCCGCGCGACGGCCGCCTCGTCGAGTGGAAAAGCAAAAAGGCCCAGGCGCCGGAAGCGCCAGGGCCTTTGTCCATTCCCGAAGCGAGCGTCTAGCTACTCGACTTCCTTCTCTTTCTCCTGGGCCTCATCGGCCGCAATTCGCAGCGAGCGCAGGAACCGGCGATCGTTCGCGCTCATTTCGAGATTCCGCCGCTCTCCACGAACGACCTTCTGCGGCGCGCTGATCTTCGCGAGCGCGCCCGGCGTCGTCCGATTGACGAATCCGATCACGGCCTCGAGGGACACGCGCATCTCGTAGCCGGCAGCGCGTACCCGCTCGCGGCACGCCTCGACGCGAGGATCCTCCGCGACGGCGGTGGCGATGGCGTCGGACAGCTCACGAGCCATCCGATTCATGACGTCATCCATTCTGGACCTCCTCAAGCCGCCGGAACTGGGAACCCCGGGGCGACTTCCGATCCATAGCTTCGGCTTCTCCCGGAACAGCATGAACGTCGCCGGGAGCCGAGACTGTCGCCTGAGGGAGGCGGCAGGGATCGGCCGACAAATTTGTTCATAATGAAGGATTTACAGCGTGGGATCGCAATTTCATTGTAAACGTCTGCAGATCGAGTGTCAATGGCAGAACCGCGCGCGTGTCAGGCTTTGAACATCTGTAAATGGAATCGCATTGATAGAATGACGACCGATCGCGACCGATCACCGATGTCGATCCACTACGCCGATCCGGACTCGCTCGCCGGCTGGGATCCTTCCATCGACCTTGGGTTTCCGGGCGCATTTCCGTACACGCGCGGCATTCAACCCACCATGTACCGCGGACGGTTATGGACGATGCGGCAGTACGCCGGCTTCGGGACGGCGGCCGAATCGAACGCGCGGTACCGTTACCTGCTCGCGCAAGGCGTGACCGGCTTGAGCGTGGCCTTCGATCTGCCCACGCAAATGGGCTACGACTCCGACCATGCGCTCGCGAACGGCGAGGTCGGACGCGTCGGCGTCGCGATCGATTCGATCGAAGACATGTCGGAGCTCCTCAACGGAATCCCGCTCGATCGCGTGTCGACGTCGATGACGATCAATGCGACCGCGATCATCCTGCTGGCACTCTATGTCGCGGCGGCGAAACGGCAGGGCGTCGCGATCGCGAAACTGTCGGGCACCGTGCAGAACGACATTCTGAAGGAGTACGTCGCGCGCGGCACGTACATCTATCCGCCGCGGCCATCGCTGCGCATCGTGACGGACATCTTCGGGTTCTGCGAGCGCGAGCTGCCGAACTGGAACACGATCTCGATCAGCGGCTATCACATCCGCGAGGCCGGATCGACCGCCATCGAAGAAGTCGCGTTCACGTTCGCGAATGCGATCGCGTACGTGCAGGCGGCGATCGATTCCGGCTTGAACGTGAACCGGATCGGCCAGCGCTTGTCGTTCTTCTTCAACGCCCACAACAATTTCATCGAGGAGATCGCGAAATTCCGGGCGGCGCGGCGGCTCTGGGCGCGAATCATGCGCGAGCGCTTCGGCGCGACCAACGCGCGAGCCGAACAGCTTCGCTTCCACACGCAGACCGCGGGAAGCACCTTGACGGCGCAGCAGCCGGACAACAACATCGTTCGCGTCGCGATGCAGGCGCTGGCGGCCGTTCTCGGAGGCACGCAGTCTCTGCACTGCAACGGCCGCGACGAGGCGCTCGCGCTGCCGACGGAGGAATCGGCGCGGATCGCGCTCCGCACGCAGCAGATCATCGCGGCCGAGACCGGCGTGCCGAACACCGTCGATCCGCTCGGCGGCTCGTACGCGATCGAGGCGCTGACGAACGAGATCGAAGAGGGAGCACGTGCGCTGCTCGATCGGATCGACGCGGCAGGCGGAACGCTGGCCGCGATCGAGCAAGGCATCATTCAGCGCGCGATCCAGGAGTCCGCGTATCGCGCGCAGCAGCAGATCGACGGCGGCGAGACGATCGTCGTCGGCGTCAACGCGTACGCCGAGGACGAGCGAACCGCGCCGAAGAGGATTGACGTGTTGAGCATCGATCCCGAGGTCGAGCGCCGGCAGATCGATCGCGTGCGCGCCGTGCGCGCGTCGCGCGACGCGCCGGCGTGGCAATCGGCGCTCGATGCGGTCACGGCCGCGGCGCGCGGATCGGACAACCTCGTCCCGCCGATCGTTCGCGCCATCGAGGCGCACGCGACGGTCGGCGAGATCGCCGATGCGATGCGCCGGGTCTTCGGCGAGCACCGGGAGATCGATGCGTAATCCAGACGCCCGGCTCTTGTCCGTGAGGAATCTCACGACGGGCTTCGATCAAGACGGGCGGTTCGTGCCCGCCGTCCAGGACGTCAGCTTTCACGTCGAGGCGGGAGAGACCCTCTGCCTCGTCGGCGAGTCCGGCAGCGGCAAGTCGCTGACCGCGCTGTCGATTATGCGGCTCGTGCAGGCGCCAGGACGGATCGCGGCGGGACGGATCTTCTTCAAGGGCCGCGATCTGCTCTGGATTTCAGAACAGGAGATGCAGAGCGTGCGCGGCGCCGACATCGGCCTGATCTTCCAGGAGCCGATGACGGCGTTGAACCCCGTCTTCACCATCGGCAATCAGATCGAGGAAACGCTGCGCATTCACGGGCGCGCCGCGCGCCGCGACGCGCGCGTCAAGGCGGTTGAGCTGCTCGAGACCGTCAGCGTGCCAGAACCTCACCGGCGAGTCCACGACTACCCGCACCAGTTGTCGGGCGGGCTGCGGCAGCGGGCGCTCATCGCGATAGCGCTGGCCTGCTCGCCGGCGCTCCTCATCGCCGACGAGCCGACGACCGCGCTCGACGTGACGATCCAGGCACAGATTCTGGACCTGCTGCGCGATCTGCAGCGCCGGATGGGCCTCG
>DATBJJ010000076.1:0-40305 GCA_036556425.1 Vicinamibacterales bacterium | reverse complement strand
GCGGACCGCTGTCGGCAGATCGGGCCGCGACGTACGCGACGCACGTGGCCGCCGCGCTCGCCGCGGCGCACGACAAGGGAATCGTCCATCGCGACATCAAGCCGGAAAACATCTTCGTGACGAGCGACGACCGGATCAAGGTGCTCGACTTCGGCGTCGCCAAGCTGATGGAGCCGAGGGCGGCCCGACGCGACGCCACGTTGCCGGGCGCGCTCATCGGGACGGTGGGATACATGTCGCCGGAGCAGGTGCGTGGGCAGCCGGTCGATCACCGGACCGATGTCTTCAGCTTCGGCGCGGTCGCGTACGAGATGCTGAGCGGGCGGCGCGCCTTCGAGCGCGAGACGCCGGCGGATACGCTGGTCGCGATTCTCGAGCAGGAGCCCGCGCCGTTGGAGCCGTCGAGCGATCCGCGCGCGGAACGGCTGGCACAGCTCGTGAAGCGCTGTCTCCAGAAATCGCCGGATGCCCGATTCGACTCCTGCCGGGACGTAGTGCGGCTCGTCTCGGAAGGGGCGGCGTCTGCCCCGCCGCGCGCGATATCCCGCCCGCAGCGTGTCGCCGCCGGCGTGCTCGCGATCTTGCTCGTTGCCGTCCTCGGTCTCTGGCTGACGGGTTGGGTTCCACGACGCACGGCGCCGGGCTCGATCGGCTCGATCGCCGTGCTGCCGTTCGCGAATCTGACGTCTGGCGCGGACGATGACTCGCTCGCGGACGGAATGACGGGCGCGCTGATCACCAACCTCGCGCAGATCAGCGCGCTCCGCGTCGTGTCGAGTACGTCCGTGATGCGGTACAAGAAGACGCAGAAGCGATCGCCGGACATTGGGGCGGAATTGAAAGTCGATGCGCTCGTGGAAGGATCGATCGAGCGCGCGGGCGATCGCGTGCGCATCAGCGCGCGATTGATACGCGCATCCACCGACGAGCTGCTCTGGGCCGACGCCTACGATCGCAGCATTCGCGATGTGCTGGTGCTCCATGACGAAGTCGCCCAGGCGGTGGCCCGCGAGATTCGCATCGCGCTGACCCCAGAAGAGCGTGCGGGGCTCGCGCGCGCGCGCACGGTCGATCCCGACGCGTATCTCCTCTACGTCAAAGGCCGCTTCTTGTGGGATCGCAGAACGGAGGAGTCCATCAACCGCGCCATCGGTTACTTCACGCAGGCCGTCGGGCGGGACCCCAGCTACGCGGCGGCGTTGAGCGGCCTCGCGGATTGCTATCTGTCGCTCGGTTTTTCATTCGACGTCGGATCATTGGCCCCGGGCGAGGCGATTCCCAAAGCGAAAGACGCGGCGACGAAAGCGCTCGCGCTCGACGACTCGCTCGCCGAGGCGCACAACTCCCTGGCGTATGCGAAGCTGACCTACGACTGGGACTGGAACGGCGCCGAAGCGGCGTTCAAGCGATCGCTGCGGCTCAACCCGGGCTACGCGCAGGCCCATCATTGGTACGCGCATCTCCTGAGCTCCAGCCGACGCTTCGACGAAGCGCTCGCCGAGAGCCGACGGGCGCTGGAGCTCGATCCGCTCAGCCCCATCATGAACGTCCATCTGGGCTGGCACTATCTGTTCGCGCGCGACTACGAGCGCGCGCTCGACCAGCTCGCGAAATCGATCGAGCTCGATCCCAACTATGGTCTCGCTTACTGGTACCGCGGCCTCGCGTACGAGCAGCAGTCGCGTTTCGCCGACGCCGCGCGCGAGATGCAGCGAGCCGCCGCGCTCCTGCCCGGAAACGCCGTCGTCGCCGCCGATCTCGGCCACCTGCACGCCGTTGCCGGCGACAGGCGTGCGGCGGAACTCGCGCTTCAGGAGCTGGAGCGGGCCTCGGCGCGAAAATACGTCTCGCCGTTCGGGATGGCCCTCATACATACCGGGCTCGGCGATCGCGATCGAGCCTTCGCCTCGCTGCAACGCGCGTTGCGCGAACGCTCGGATCTCCTCGTCTACCTCGTCGTCGATCCCAGGCTGGATGCGCTGCGCGAGGATTCGCGTTTCGTCGATTTGGTACGGCGTGTCGGCGTGCCCAGATAGCGGAGCCTACGAAGGACGGCCACGCCGACGTCACCTGTACGTACGTCGCCGCGATGCATGCTTCGATTTCAGCTTGCGAGTACCTGTAGATCGGATCGCAGAGACGACGCGATCCGACGTGAACATACCGTTCGGATTCTACGTCGGCCGTCGTGCTAGGATTCGCCCGCACGACAGCATTTTCCTAACCGATATGCATCCACTGATTGAAAAAGCACGCTCCGCGCGCGTGCCGATTGGCGAACTGATTGGCTTCTCGGTCGAGGACATCCGCGACGGCCGCGCGGTCGCGCTGTTGGAGGCCGGTCCGCAGCATACGAATCCGATGGGCACGCTGCACGGCGGCGTGCTGTGCGACATCGCGGACGCGGCGATGGGGATGGCCTTCGTGAGCACGCTGACGGCGGACGAGTCGTTCACGACGATGACGCTGAGCATCCAGTTCTTTCGGCCGGTCTGGCAGACCCGTTTGCGCGCCGAGGCGCGCGTCGTCAACCGCGGCAAGAACGTTGGCTACGTCGAATGCGACGTCACCGACGCCGACGGACGCGCGATCGCCAAGGCGTCGTCGACGTGCATCGTCCTGCGCGGCGATCAGGCGAAGGCGCGGTGATCGATCCGTTCACGGTCGGAGCACAGACGGCAAGGATGCCATGAATTCGCGGACCGCTTCGATCTGTGCGCTCTGCGCGATGAACTCGAAGTCGCTTGGATCGATCGTTCGACTGCACTGTCCCGCCGCGCCGAGCGCGGCGTGGGCGACCGGACACTCGTCGAGGAGCGCCGCCAACGCCGCCCACGACCGCGCGTCCACCATCAGCAGCGCGTCGAGCGCTCCGCGGACGCGCCACGGCTCGCGATTGCCGGCGTGGCGTATCAGTTGATGCCGCAGGCCACGCAGTCGAAGCTGGATGTGACGATCGGCGCAGTGGATACCGCCGAGCACCTCGATCAAACGTTCTGCGACGTACAGGCCGACATCGCGATGGAGGATCGTCCAACCGACCTGGAAGGCCGCGATCAAATCGCGATCAGGCCAGTGCGACGGCCAGTTCTCCAGACCAAGGTTGCAGATTGCCGTGCTCGCGTCGCCTGCCTCGCGCGGCGTGAACGGCCGTCCTTGAATCGAGCACCCGGCCACTATCGCATTGGCGAGATACGCGAGCTCTTCGGCGCTGGCTGGATGGGACGCAGCGTGCGACTGAATGAACGACAGGCGTGAGGCTGAACCATCGCCGGCGCCGATGAGCGCCGTCGGTTCCGGCGCGAACGCGCCTTCCTCGCGGAGAATCTCGACGAAGTCAGCGATGGCGCCGGAGTCGCGAGCGACGGCGCCGGTCGCGGCCGGCGCCCATTCGAGCGAGCGGAAATACGCTCGCGCGATTGGGCTCGGCGGCGGATGGCCGGCGTCGAGACGAACGTCTCGCGCGCTCGTCAAGAATGCGTGGGCTTGTGCCGGCGTGACGTATCCCTGCTGCTCCCGGCGGGCTTCGCGATCGGCCGCCAGGTCGAACATGTCCTGCTCGTCGTCCTGCAGCAGATTGTGAAAGCCGTCTTCCTCGCGCGCTCCATTCGATAACCGAACGCATTCGGTCATCACGCGATGGAAGTACTCGCCGTGCGACTCTCCGAGGAACGCAAGCAGATCGACGATCGGCTCCCACGCCGATGTACCCTTGGGTTCGACCGCGTAGGCGCCGATCTCGGACATGCCATGGCGGACCGTATCGCGGCCCTCGACGTGTTCGCCGTCCAGCGTCGTGTACGACGAGATCGCGGCGCGATCGAAGACGACGACGTGGCGCGTGAAACCGGCGGCAACGAGATCGACGTCGAGGCCGGTGAGCTTCTCTGCGGCGACTGCAGGGCCGGATTGCATCAGCACCGCGATCCACAGACCAAATCGATCGGCGTCGAGCTCTTCGTCGGCGCCGGGCGCGCGCGCGTGCCAGATGTCGAGATCGAGGACGCGCGCGAGCTGCGCGGGCGTCGCCAGCGCCACGAACTCGGAGCTGTCTTCCAGGCCGCACGACTGAATCACACGGTGCAGAACTTCGGGCTGCAGCCGCGGCACGATGGCCGGGAGATCGGGGGTGTTCAGGAGGCGAACGAGCAAGGACTGCGGTTTCGCCATGGGACCGGCGATGATACCGGCCATTGCGGCGAAGAAACAGTCTTGAAGGTGCCGCTCAGTTGCGGGACAATATTAGTGGCAAGAAGTCGTTCCCCGCCTTCGATTTCGTTCCACCGTTCAGCGCCGCGTCAACGTCATAATCCAATTGGTTTCCCACGTCTTGCCGTCGTCATTCGAGAAGGCTTGTTCCCAACGCGGGCCATCCGGCGTCCGCGTCCAATGAAAGCGGCAGAGCACCGTTCGTCCGTCGACCGTTTCCTCTCCAAAGAACTCGCCGATGCCGCCGATGAATCGCCCCACCATCGGCGGCAGTAGAACGCCGGCGCGCACCGTGTCCGCCCAGTGGAGTGTCCAGTCACCGGTCGACGGGTTGAACAGCCGGAGAGTGATCCCCTCGACGGCGGTGCCGTTGCGAACGGCACTGAAGCGATCGATCTGCCCGAACCCATTCAAGAGCGGCTCCGTCTCCGATCGCGCATCGAACTCGATCCATTCGGTGCAGCGTTTGAGCCGCTCTTTCAAATAGCGGTTGTGGATCGTCCACGACCCGTGCAGGAAATCGAAGTCGTGCTTCGATGCGTCTGATGCCATGTGTCATCCCCTGACGTGATGGCGACGGCGGCGTCGACCAAGCGGGCGACGGCGGCGCGGGCGCGATGTCCGCGTCCGCCTCGCTGATCGCTCGGCAAAGTACTCCGCGAGATGCCGCGCGCAGATGCGGAGCGGTTCCGCGCTCTGGCTGGCCTTTGCCAAGGCCATCGCTCCCGAGTACGACGCCACGACGAAGGCCGCAACGGCATCCGGTCTCCCCTTCGTGAAGCGCCCCGCGGCTCTGTCGGCGCGCACTTTCTTGGCAATCGCCTCGCGCCACCGCTCGAAAATGGCGTGAATCGCGCGCTGAAAGTCCCGGTCGCCGAACGACAGCTCGAGCGCCAGATTGTTCACGGGGCAGCCCTGGACCCTCCCGCGCTCGTCCAGACCGTCCGCGATGCACTCGAGCACGTCGCGGACGCCGCGGGCCGTGCTGCGGGCTCGCACGACAGGCGCGACCCACGTCTCGTCGACGGCGCCGGCGACGCTTTCCTCGATCACCGCCAGCGCCAGCGCTTTCTTGGTTGGAAAGTGATGATGCAGGGCGCCGGCGGTGACGCCCGCTTCGCGCATGACGTCCTGCGTGCTGGTCGCGTGATATCCCCGCGCTTGAAACAACGCCGCGGTCGCGTCGATGACGCGGCGGCGCAGCGCTTGAGGGTTGTTGGTGCGCGTTCGACGAGGCTCCATCGGGCCGGCCACCACAGTACCTCAAAAACAGGTCATTCAGGCTGTAATAAAACAGACTGACCTGTTTGTTCGGTCTCCGTGCGCACGAACGCCCGGGACGCCCCTTTGAGCCGCCGCCTGAGTCCGCGCCGCCGTGCGGTCGAGGTGGCCGCGCGCCGCTCCACACACTGGCCTGCGGGGAGGACAGCGCGACCGTTTTCTCAACCGGAATACGCGTGTTTTCGCGGGAATTCCTCACGATCGGCGATGGCGCCGGGATTGCCCCGATGCGCGGCATGGCTTCCACGCTTCATCGGACGACACGGCACCTGGTTCTGGCGCTTGCCGCCAGCCTCACGATATCGGCGTCGGCGCAGGCGCAGACGCGCATCGAGCGTCACAGCAATCGGTTCTCCGCCGCGCAGGACGTCGAGTTGGGACGACAAGCGGCCGCCGAAATCAGGCGCGAGCTGCCGATCGTCCGCGATCGCCGCACGCAGGAGTACGTCGAGCGCATCGGCGAGCGGCTCGTCGGCGCGATTCCGGGTAGGCTCCGCGAGCCGAGTTTCCGGTACTCGTTCCAAGTGGTCGATCGCCGCGACATCAACGCGTTTGCGCTGCCCGGCGGACCGATCTTCGTGAACCGCGGCATGCTCGACGCGGCGAGCACCGAAGGCGAGGTGGCCGGCGTGATCGCGCACGAGCTGAGCCACATCGTGCTGCGGCACGGCACCGCGCAGGCCACGAAGGGCCAGACGTTTCAGCTCGGTGCGATCGCCGGACAGCTCCTCGGACGATGGATTGGCGGCCGGGCCGGCACCGTGGTCGCGCAGGGATCGCAGATTGGACTCGGCACCTACTTCCTGAAGTACAGCCGGGAGTACGAGCGGGAGGCGGATCTGCTCGGCGCGCAGATCATGGCGCGGGCCGGATACGATCCGCGCGCCATGGCGAACATGTTCCGCACGATCGCGCGCCGGAGCGGCAACGGCGGGCCCGAGTGGTTGAGCGATCATCCGAGCCCGGCGAATCGCTACGAAGCGATCCACCGCGAGGCGGCCCTCTTGCGCGTCGGCCGTTCGTAAGCGCTTACGACGGCCGAAAAGCTCGACCGAAAATCGTCGGCTCGTTCGTCTCCGCTCTTCGAATGCGGCGCGAATCCCGGCATGAAAACGCCACTCCTTGCGGGCACATCGATTGCTGTGCTGCTCTGCTGCATCCGTGTGGCTGCAGGGAGGAAACTACATGACGGCTTCGCGTTCCTCGACCGCGCTCTTCGCCCGATTCGCCGCGATCGCTCTGATCCTCTCGTCCTCATTCGGCACGGAGTCGCCTCGCGGCGCCGCGCCGCCGTACACCGTCATCGACCTCGGGACCTTCGGCACGGTGCAGAGCGCGCAGGCTCTGGAAGTCAACGACGCGGGTCAGGTGGTGGGCGTCGCGGGCGGCAACAAAGCGTTCCTCTGGCAGAACGGCGTCAAGACCCAGCTCGGCGCGCTTGCCGGCGGGTCTGCGAGCAGCGCGCTCGCGGTGAACGAAGCCGGCCACGCCGTCGGACATTCCGCGCTCACGACGCCACCAACGGGGGCGCACGCCGTTCTGTGGAGCAACGGCGGGATCACCGATCTCACACCGGATCTCCCGGCCAACCAGACGGCGATGGCGACAGGAATCAACGAGGACGGCGTGATCGTGGGGAACATCTTCTCCTCGTCCGCGTTCATCTGGGAAAACGGCGTGCGGACCGCGCTCGGTGATTTGGGCGGCGGCGGCACCGCGGCGAACGACATCAACGACAGCGGCGTCGTCGTGGGCGCCTCCTCCACCGGCGTGTTGCTGCCGCTCGGGTTCATGGCGCATCCCTTCATGTGGCAGAACGGCGTCATGACGGACCTCGGTCTCCTTCCGGGTGACGAGGACGGCGGCGCCAGCGCGATCAACAGGTCCGGTCAGATCGTCGGATCGTCAGGCCGCACCGATCTGGAAACCTACGAATCTTTCTATAAAGCGTTCCTCTATTCGAACGGCGTCATGACGGCCCTGCCCGTTCCGAGCTGGGAGGCCTACGCCGGCGACATCAATGACGCGGGCGTCGTCGTCGGCACCATGCGGGCCGGCGGCGGATTCTCGAATTTTCACGCGTGGGTCTACATCGACGGGGCCGTCACGAACCTGAACACGCTGATTCAGCCGGGCAGCGGTCTTCACATCGCCTATGCGAATTCGATCAACAACGCGGGACAGATTGCGGCGACGGCCTTCGACGCGCAGGGCCACTACCACGCGGTGCTGCTGACGCCAGGCGACGGTCCGCCGCCGATGCCAATGGTCTCGATCGCCGACGCGTTCGTATTCGAAGGCAACACCGGCACGCAGAACGCCGGCTTCCTGCTGAATATCTCGCCGATGACGACCGGCCCCGTGACGGTTCGCTACGCTACCGCGAACGGAACGGCCATCGCGGGCAGCGACTACGACGCCGTGTCCGGGACAGTGACCATTCCCGCGGGGCGGACGACATGGGCGGTTTACGTCACGGTGAGAAGCGATCGCAAGCGCGAGCCCGACGAAGTGTTTTACGTGAACCTCTCGAACCCCAACGGCGGGACGATTGGCGACGCGCAAGGTGTCGGGACCATTCGCAACGACGACAGGTAGAAGTCAGCGAACGATTGACAGCGGCGTGACGGTCACTGGTCCGAGCAGACCGGACTCGAGCGGCGCCCACTTCGCGGCGGTGAACAGACCGTCCGCGCCGCGATTGTCGGGCACTCTTGCCGGGAAGTTGACGTTGTAGAACTTCTTCCACGGCACGCCACGAACGTCGAGATCTCTCACGCGATTCGCGGAGAGATTCGTCACCGATATCTCGAGTGTGTTCGCCGGTCGCAACTGCGATGGATCGAGGACGAGGCGGTACGGTGGGCCGATGAGCGTCGCGATGTCGCGTCCGTTGATGCGGACGCGCGCGCTCTCGGCGACGCGTCCCAGATCGAGGCGCCACCTCTCGGCGGCCGCCGCCGGCCTGGCGAACGTCGTCGCGTAGACCGCGGTACCGGAGAAGCGTTCCGCGTTGGGTCCGAACGTCGTCCACGACACGAGACGATCGATCTCGCGCCGCGCCGGCACGCGCGGCCCGCCCTTGGTGAACCTCACCGTCCACGATCCGCCGACCGCCGTCGGCTCGCCGGCAGCGCGATACGCGTCAAAAGTCTGCGTCACCGGGCTGCGTGATTCGGCAACGATCAACGATCCGCCGGCTGGTATCTGCAGATACACCTCGCGCGCCGCACCGATCGGTCGCACGTTCAGCCGGCCTTCGCGTCCGCTCATCGGATCGAACGCCACGATCGTGTCCGCGCGGCTGTCGATGGCGATCCAGTCATCGATCGCGCGCTCACCGGGATTGCTGATGAAGTACACGCGGCCGATTGCGTCCGCGCGCCGCGCGAACTGAAGTCCGCGATCGACCATCGGCTCGCGCGCCACGTTGGCCCGCGAGAGCAGCCGCCGCAGATCGCTTCCCTGCAGGATCGTGCCGGCGCCGATCGCCGCCTCGCGCGTGCCGGTCGCATCCGGCGGCCCGAACGTTACCGCGTCGATGGCTTTCCGGAGGCGTCCGCGCCGGCCGTCGAGATCCGCGAGGCCGGTCACGTCGGCCGGCCATCCCTCGAACGACACGATAGTCGCGCCGCTGCGCGCGAGCTCCAACATCTGCAGCAGCGTCCCGACCGGGACATAGCGAGCCGACGGCAGCACGATCGCTCCGTACGACGCGCCGCCTTCGGTCGTGATGCGGCGGTTCTCGGTGCGCAGCCGTCGCACCTGACGATCGGAGATGAAGTCGTACGTGAAACCCGCGGTCTGCAGCGCCGCGGCCGCTCGTTCGAACGACGTGCCTTGCGCGGGGGGCGCGGCGCCGCCGAAATGCGCGAGCCGCGATTTTCCGCGAACGGCGATCGATTCGTAGAACGGGTAGTAGACGAGAACGTCGTTATCGGGCCGGCCGGACTGGAGAAAGGACTGGACGCGCGCGACGTACGCGTTGAGCGCCTGGAAGTCGTCCCACCACGCGTTCCTCGGATTGAACTCGACGCTCGCGTAGAACTGCCATCCCGGCCACGGATCGTTCACTGGCGAATACGCGGTGCCGTGATACACGATGTGGTTGACGCCGGCGGCGAAGAACCGATCGACGGCCGCGCGCACGTCGGCAAGCGTCACGCGAAAGTGCTCGCCGAGCCACGTCGCCGCTTCCGCGGACACCAGGCGACGGCCGGCCACGTGCGCGGCGGACGTGGCCCACTTGAAGCGCTGAAGCTCGGCGCCTTCGGTCTCCGGAATATCGCTCGCGGCGTAGAGATCGAGGAGGCTCCCCGGCGAGCCATGCGCTTGATTGCGCACCTGGCGTCCCTGACGCTTCGCCCACGCGGACCATTCCGTCGTGAACGTCTCGAGGAGAAGATCGGAAATCGTCTCGCGGTAGTCCGCCAGCACGCGTGCGCTCGCATCGCCGGCATCGCGGCCGAGCAGCTCGGGCAGACGGCGGCGCAGGTCGTAGCCGCGGCGCTTCTCGAACTCGGCAAAGAAAAGCGGCGTCCAGTCCGCTTCACCCGCCGCATCGTCGACCTCGTACGAGTCGTTGAAGAATGCGCGCAGACCGCCGAGGCGGCGTGCGGTGAAGGCGCGATCGAACGGCAACAGGTATTTGCGAATCGCGTCGGTCGAGAAGTGATCGATCACGAATCCTTCGCCGCCCGGCGCCGCGCGCTCGACGAGCTTGCCGTGCCAGCCCGCGAAGAGCGCGTAGAGCGTCCACTTTCCTTGCGGCGCGATCCAATCGAGCGTCTTGTCGCCGCGCACGCGGGCAGTCACGTCCACGACGTCGCCGGTTTCCGAATACGCCATCAGCACGCTCAACGGCAAGTCACGCGGATACTTCACCTGCTCGAGAGCGAGCGCCTGCAGGTTCTTGTTGGCCGTCACCGGCTCGACGAGATCGGTGATCTGAATCGGCCGCACGTCCGGCTTGATCGTCTGCGTCGCAGCAGAGCCGCGCGGCGGATCCCCGGGGGCGCCTTCGTTGACGACGTGGATCTGGTTGCCGATGGCGCGAACGAGCGGCGCTTGCCGGAGCGTGATGGGTTCCGTCAGACGCTCGCCGCCCGCGAGCGTCCACGTCGTGTATGCGATCGATCGCGGAGCGATGTCGTCATCGACCCATGGTCCGCCGAATGGCCACCCGGTTCCGGTGGCCATGTCGACGCCCAGCTTCAACCGCGCCGCCTCGCGAAGCGTGTGCTCGAGCATCGCCATCCACTGCGGCGACAGGTATTGAATGAAGCGATTCTCCGCGCCGCGCACGCCGTAGATCGGCGTCACCTCCACGCCGCCGATTCCGGCCGCGGCGAGCGCGTCGAGATCGGCGGTCAGCGATCCGCGGTCGACGGCACTTCCCTGCCACCACCATCGCGTCCACGGCTTCATCTCGTTGGTGATGGCGGGCCAGGTTCGCGCGGGGCTCTGCGGTGCCTGCTGCATCCAGGCTGACGCGGCGATCGTCAGAAGCAGCGCGGACGCGATCGGAAGGACGGAACGCGACATGCAAATTACGAGTCGGTCAGCAGCGCGTCGACGAGCCCCGCCAGACGACGCCATCGTTCCGCCTGGCGCGCGAGCTCGCGTTCGCCCGGCTTCGGTTGGCGAGGGAATACGCGTGGCGCGGCCCCATCGTCGAGAGCGCCCGCAAGACGATCAGATCGAGGGTGCCCTGCAGGAGCTCGACACTCTTGGCTCACTAGATATGCCAGTGAAAATGGCACGCGACCTACGAGCGCGTCAAGCGGAACCGCCGCAGTCACGTTCACGGAAGCGATGTGACCGGATGCTCTGCCTGACGAATGAACGACAGCCACAGCTTTGCGAACCTCGGCGTCGCCAGCCAGCCTGCTGGCTTCATACCGTCCGTTCCAGGCTGACGTCGCTCGACTGCTGCGGCGGTTACGGACCAGTTCTCCCCGCCCCACGCGTCCTTGGTCCCGTGACACCAGATCGGAACGGCGGGTGGAAAGAGATTCTTGCATCCTTCCTTTGTCTCAGGAGCGGTGCGGATGAATCCGTATGAGCTCGTGCTCCCGCCCTTTTTGTTCTGTTGAACGACTATGGAATCGAGCCACTCCAGTATCAGCGGCTTGATGTTGATCACGCAGCAATGCGGCGTCTTGTTCTGCACCACGAAGGTCCACGGCGCGCCGCGGTCGAAGTGCTTGCGGAAATAGTCGTAGGGCCTCTGCGTGCCGGTGATCCTGTCGGTGCTGCCGGCCACGATCAGCTGAGGAATCGCGCTGCCCTTCGGAGAGAGATCGATCGTCTCGAGTCCACGCGGGCTGTGTCCTGCGTGGGCGGCGATCGCCGCCGCGACGCGGTCGGGCGCGTAGTCGGCGAGCCGCGCAGCCAGCACTCCCGTTCCGGAGAATCCAAGCAAAATTATCTTGGCGGAGGCCAGTTCCGGATGGCCCGAGGCCTCGGCGAACTTGGAAAGCGCGGCGACAAGCGCACGGCCGATACCCTGCGACGGGTCCATGTTCATGTCGCCGTCCGTTCCGGCCTTCGCGGGACAGTGAAATGGCAGCAACAACGCCCAGCCGTGCCGTCGAGCAAACGCGTGAACGTCGGGGTCTCCGTAGTACCGGAGCATGTCGCGTCCACGGTCGAAGATCACCCAGACGGCCTGGACGGGTCTCGTACTGTCAGGCACGGTGAGCTCGTACCGGCAGTCCGACGCGAGGTCCTCATCGGGCAGCGGCGCAACCGAGCCTTGAAAGACGACGCCTTGCGCGGCGAACGTACTCGGACCGATTGCACAGGTGAAGAGTGCAAGACACGCGAGCGCGAGCGCTTTCACAGACGGCAGTATCGGTGACCGCCGAATGAAACGCAAAGAAACCCGTACGCTGCCGAGACGTCACTCGTCGACGACGCCCTGCCTCGCCGCGACCGAAAATGCCTCAGGCGTCAGTCGTCCGATCGTCTTGGCTAGGCGTCCGAGATGGAATCCCACACTGGTTCGCTCTTCGTACTCGTCCTGTTCCAGCCACCCGGGCTTGTCGGGTAACAGTTCGGTGAACTCCAGATCGGCCTCACCCAGCCGATACGTTTCGCCTGCGTCAACATGGTCGCGAATGAACTCGAGAACCTCCGCGCGCCACTCGTGTCTCTCCGCTTCATTCGCGCACATGTGCTCTGGAAGCAGGGGCTCCTCTTCAGTTTGTTCTTCGGGTGTCCGCGCCTCCTCTCGCTTCCATCTCTGCACCTGCTGCTGATGCTGCTCGATCCGGTGCTGCAGAAGCGTTCGTAACTCTTCTCCTGTCATCGTGAGTTTCAGTCCGTCTATCATCTGATCGCTCCCCCTGAGACGACGATGGCATCGTCGTCGTGGCGGATTCAAGAGGCAAGATTTGCGATCGTTGACGTTGCAATTTCTCACATGCGAACTCTTCTGACCGCGTGCCACACTCGTCGGAGGGTCGCCGCGCGGCTGAAATCGGACGACGAAGCAAGAAGGCTGAAAGCAACATGGGCGCTGTCGCTCGGCGTGTGGAACTCTGGCGGCGCCGACGACTATTACCTCGACGAGCTCGGCCGGTTTCAACGCGATCGGAACGAAGCGAGCGACGAAGCGCGAGTGAAGTGAAGGGACCGTTTTGGAAAATGGTCGGGGCGAGTGGATTCGAACCACCGACCCCTCGGTCCCGAACCGAGTGCTCTACCAGGCTGAGCCACGCCCCGACAGGCGAGAGATGCGGAGATGATGCCCCGACGGCCGGGAACCGTCGCAGCGACCCCTCATTCTACCGCAAATACTCCTGCGGCCCAACCGTGCAATCCCTTCCCTTTTTCGCTGCTCCTCCACAATCAGTTCTAGAATCAGCGCCAAATGCCCACCGCAACGCGTCCGATCGATGCCAGCCTGGTCCTCGACGTCGTCCGCGATCTCGTGGCCGAGCTGAACCCGGAGCGGCTGCGGCGAACCATTGGGCTCGATGATTCGCTCACGCGCGAACTGGCCCTCGGCAGCCTCGAGCGCGTCGAGTTGCTGCTGCGTCTCGAGCAGGCGACCGGCGTGAGACTCGACGAGGCCACGCTCGGTGACGCCGACTCCCCTCGACAATTGCTCGCCGCGCTGATGGCTCACGCGGCCTCGCCTGGCATCGACGATGACCTCTTGGCGATCGCGCCCGCGCCCACCGGTCGAGGGCCGGGGCGTGGCGCGTCCACGGCCGCGCGCACCCTCGTCGACGTTCTGCGCTGGCATGCGGACGCGACGCCCGATCGCGTGCACATCCACTTGCGTGAAGACGACGGCCGCGAGCGGTCGATCACGTACGCGGGCTTGTGGCGCGACGCGGCGGCCGTGGCGGCTGGCCTTACGGCCCGGCGAGTCGCACCCGGCGATCGGGTCGCGCTGCTGTTGCGGACCGAGGTGGCGTTCTTCCAGGCGTTCTTCGGCGTGCTGCTCGCGGGCGCCGTTCCCGTGCCGCTGTATCCGCCGTTTCGCGCCGACGGTCTCGAGGAGTACGCGCGCCGCCAGTCGGGCATTCTGCGGAATGCGGGCGCGCGGCTTCTGCTGACGTTCGCCGAGGCTGAGCGTGTCGCGCGCTTGCTTCGGCCGCTCGCGCCCTCGCTGTCGGAGGTGACAACGGTCGAGGGCATCGGGCACGAGGTGCCCGCGCTCGCGGTGCCGAATGTCGATGCCGGCGATCTCGCCGTCATCCAGTACACGTCGGGCAGCACCGGGATGCCCAAGGGCGTCGCCCTCTCGCATGCCAATCTGCTCGCGAATATCCGCGCGTTCGGCGAAGCGTTCGACATCAATGCTGACGACGTCGGGGTGACGTGGCTGCCGCTCTACCACGATATGGGGTTGATCGGAACGTGGCTCGGGGCGCTCTATTACGGCATTCCGCTCGTCGCGATGTCTCCACTCGCGTTTCTGTCGCGTCCGGCACGCTGGCTTCAGGCATTCCAAACGCATCGAGGCACGTTGACGGCCGCGCCCAACTTTGCCTACGACCTGTGCGTGCGGAAGATCTCGGACGAGGAAATCGATCGCTTGGATCTGAGCTCGTGGCGCTGCGCGCTGAATGGCGCCGAGGCGATAGCCGCGTCCACGATCGATCGCTTCTGCGATCGGTTCTCGCGCTGCGGATTCCGCCGCGAGGCGATGAAACCGGTATACGGCCTGGCGGAGGCGAGCCTGTGCGTGACGGCGCCGCTTCCAGGCCGGGAGCCGCGTACCGATCGTTTGGCCCGCGAGCCCTTCGAGCGCGGGCGCCGGATCGTGCCGGCCACAGCCGCGGATCGCACGCCGCTGACGTTCGTCGGCTGCGGACGACCGCTTCGAGGCCATGACGTCCGCATCGTCTCGGCGGGCGGCGGCGTCCTCGGCGAGCGCAGCGAAGGCTCGATCCATTTCCGCGGTCCATCGGTGATGCAGGGCTATTTTCAAAACCCTGACGCAACGTCGGAGGTGGCGCGCGGCGACGGGTGGTTCGACAGCGGCGACCTTGGCTACTGGGCGGACGGCGATCTCTTCATCACCGGCCGCGTCAAGGACGTGATCATTGCCGCCGGACGCAATATCCATCCGCAGGAAGTCGAAGAAGCGGCCGGCGACGTGGCTGGCGTGCGTCGCGGGTGCGTGGCCGCATTCGGCGTCGACGATCCGCGCACCGGCACCGAGCGACTCGTCGTCGTTGCCGAAGCGCGCGACCGCTCCACCAGCGCGCGGAGCGCGCTCAGCGTCGCGATCGTGGCGCGCGTCACCGATGCGATTGGCGTTCCGCCCGACCAGGTCGTGATCGCACCGCCGGGCGCGATCCCGAAATCGTCGAGCGGCAAGATCCGCAGGAGCGCGACGAAGCAGCTGTTCACGAGCGGAACGCTCGGCCGCGGTCGCACGCGGGCAGCGTGGCAGTTCATTCGGTTGTCGATCGGCGCGATCGTGTGGCGTTTGACGAGTGCCCTGCGCTGGTTGGGACCTCTTGCGCTCACCGCGTGGGTGATGGTGTGCTTGCTCGTCATGATTCCTCTGACCTGGCTCGCGGTGCGGTTCGCCGGGAATCCAACAAGCGCGCGGCGCAGGATTCGCACGACCTGCCGCGTGCTTCTCCGCGCCGGCGGCTTCACGCCGCACGTGCAAATGACGACGCCGAACGCGTTCGACGGCGCCGCCGTGATCGTCGCCAACCACGCAAGCTATCTCGACGTCGTCCTGCTGCTGGCGACGCTTCCGGTCACGGTGCGTTTCGCCGCAAAGGCAAAGCTCACGACGTACCCGGTTCTCGGCACGTTGATTCGGCGCGCGGGCTCTGTCGAGGTCCAGCGCGGCGCTACGGCTGTCGCGGACGATCTCGCCGCGACGCTGAGGAACGGGGAATCGCTCTTCGTGTTTCCCGAAGGCACGTTCGTTCGAGCGTCAGGGGTGATGCCATTCCGCCTGGGCGCGTTTCACACCGCCGTCGATACGGGCACCCCGATCCTGCCCATTGCGATATGCGGCACTCGGGCTGTGCTTCCCGACGGACGCTGGCTGCTGACGCGCGGACCACTGGAACTCCGTGTCGGAAATCCATTGAGGCCCGAGCGCCAAGGATGGTCCGAAATCGTCAGGCTGCGCGATCTCGCCAGGACGTGGATCGCGAAGGAATGCGGTGAGCCGGCGGTCGACCGCAGCTCGATCATCGTCGATGGGGCCATTCGCTCGAACTGAGGTGTGCTGGAGCGCGTATGCAACGAGAAGCCTTCATCCTCATTGCCGCTGTCGTGTGGTTGGGCACAGCGCAACAATTTCCTGCGCCGCTGGACGATCAGAAACCGAACCGCAGCTCGGAAGAAACGGCCGTACTCGCGGGCGGTTGCTTCTGGGGCGTCGAGGCCATCTTCGAACGGCTCAACGGCGTGAAGGATGTCGTCTCCGGCTTCTCCGGCCGCGGCTCGCCAGGACCCGTCGGTCCGATGCCGCAGGCCGAAGTCGTGAAGATCAAGTACGACCCGTCGAAGATTACGTACGGCACGCTCCTCAAGGTATTCTTCGGCGTCGCGCACGATCCGACGCAGCTCAACCGGCAAGGGCCTGATGAAGGACCGCAATATCGCTCCTCGATCTTCTACGTGAACGACGAGCAGCGCCGCATCGCCGAGGCGTACATTCGGCAGTTGAGCAGCGCGAAGACGTTCGCGAAGCCGATTGTGACGACGGTCGTGCTGTTCGATAAGTTCGACCTGGCGGCGCCGGAGCATCAGGACTTCGTCAAGCGGCATCCCAACGAGCCGTACGTGGTGTACAACGATGCGCCGAAGATCGCCCATCTCGAGAAAGAGTTTCCGCAATTAATCAAGCGCTGATCGGAATCGCCGCGCTACTACCCTTAGGAGCTTCCTCATGCCTACCCGACTCGTTGTGACCTTGCTGCTTTCGTCATTGTTGATAGTGCCCTCCTCTGCCCAACAGAAAGAGCGCTGCGGCACGCGTCAGCCCGGCCTCGAAGAGGCCGAGCAGCTCGAGCAACAGATCTCGCGTTCGCGCGGGAAGGTGAAGAGCTCGGTGACGATCCCCGTGTGGTTCCACATCATCGATCGAGGGGATGGGTTCGCGAACGGCCAGCTCTCCGAGGCGATGATTCGAGCGCAGATGCGCGTGCTCGAGGAATCTTATTCCGGCCGGACGGGCGGCGCGGGCGCCGGGTTCGCGTTCCAGCTCGCCGGCGTCACGCGCACGACGAACGCGACTTGGTTTCAGACGCTCGCGACGAACTTCGAGCTCGAGCTGCACGTGAAGCAACTGCTGCGGCGCGGCGGCCCCGAGACGCTGAACATCTACTCGGTCGACGGCGGCCCGTACTTGGGATTCGCGTATTACCCGTCGATTCTCGCGACGCCGGAATTCGCGGCGCTCGACGGCGTCGTGATCGACTGGCGCACCGTGCCGGGCGGCTCGTTCGACATCTACAGCGAAGGCGATACGGCGACGCACGAAGTCGGCCACTGGCTCGCGCTGTACCACACGTTCGAGGGCAAGTGCAGCTCGAAAGGCGATCTCGTCGGGGACACGCCGGCGGAGTTTGCGCCCGCGTTCTTCTGCCCCGTGGGACGCGATAGCTGCTCGGGCACCTCGAAGCCCGGTCTCGATCCGATCTTCAACTTCATGGACTACACGCAGGACTCGTGCATGTATCAGTTCACCGCCGGTCAGGTGCAGCGCATGCATGCGGCGTGGGCGGCGTTCCGGTCTGGAGAATAGATGAAGAGCGTTGGACCGCGACTGATCACGCTGATTGTCGTCGCGGGATTGGTGACGAGCGCGCGCGTCTCGGCACAAGAGGGCGCTCCCCCGCCGTTGCCGCCGCCTGGCAAGCTCGTCGACGTCGGCGGCTGGCGACTGCACATCAACTGCACCGGCACCGCAAGCCCGCAGACGCCAACCGTGATTCTCGAATCCGGCATCGGCGACTTCTCCGTCGAGTGGAGCCTCGTGCAGCCAGGCGTCTCGAAGTTCGCGCGCGTCTGCTCGTACGACCGCGCGGGCGACGGATGGAGCGAGATGGGCCCGTTCCCGCGCACCTACAAGCAGATCGTGTACGAGCTGCACGCGCTCGTCGAGCGCGCCGGCGAGCGTCCGCCGTTCGTCTTGGTCGGCCAGTCGTACGGCGGATGGCTGGTGCGCGTGTATCGATCGACGTATCCGTCCGATGTCGCGGGCATGGTGTTCGTCGACGCGGGCGACGACAATCCAGAGCGGATCACTCGGGACGGGACGGTCGTTCGTGCCGATGCGCTGGTGAAGGGCGTGCCGGTTCCCGAGGTGAAGACGTCCGGCCCTCTTCGCATCTCCGACATTCCCGCGGGCGCGCTCGCGGCGATACGAGCCGGCAACGCGAAGAGCGTTCCGACGGCGAACGATCCGCCGCGCGACAGGCTGCCCGAGGACGCGAAGAAGATGCGGACGTGGGCGCTCGCGCAGATCGGCCACGTCGCCGCGGGGGTGAATTCGTTCGAGATTGAAGAGCTCGCGCTCATTCGAGGGGAACGCGAGAAGAATCCGCAGGCGTTCGGGGATATCCCCGTCATCGTGATCACGCGCGGGCGGGGAGAAGATTCACCCGAACAGGAAGCCGCGCGCCGCGAAGGTCACAAGCTCGTCGCGGCGATGTCTCGAAAGGGCCGGCACGTGATCGCCGACAAGAGCGGGCACCACGTGCACATCGAACAGCCCGATCTGGTCGTGAGCCTTATCGAGGAAGTTGTGCGCGCGCGGAAATAGCGGCCGCGATCAGCGCTTCCATTCGCGAGATCTCGTCGTACGCCGTCAGGTCGGGCTGCAGCGGCGTGACGGACACGTACCCGTCCTTGACCGCTTGATAGTCGGAGCGATCGTGCGGCTCCCACTCGTCCTCCCCTTCCTCGATCCAGTAGTACGGGCGATCGCGCGGGTCGAGCCGCTCGGACACGACCGTGATGTGGTTGCGCTTCGCTTGAAACGTGACGCGCAGCCCCTTCGGCCGCCCTCGAGGAACGTTGACGTTGAGGAACGTCCGCGCGGTGAGTCCCTGCGTCAGCACGAGCTCCGCGACCTGCGCGCCCGCGGCCGCCGCGGCGCTGAAGTCGTATTGGTCCGCGCACCGCTCGAGCGACACCGCAACGCTTGGGATGCCCAGGAGCGCGCCCTCGAGCGCGCCCGCCACCGTTCCCGAGTACGTCACGTCGTCCCCGAGGTTGTAGCCCTTGTTGATGCCGGAGACGACGAGATCGGGAAGGCGGCCCGACTGCGGTTTGTAGAGTTGCGTGATCGCGATGTTGACGCAATCGGTCGGCGTGCCGTCCACTTCGTACACGCCGTTCGACAGGAGCTCCATGCGAAGCGGCCGCCGAAGCGTCAGCGCGTGTCCGATCGCGCTCGCCTCGGTCTGCGGCGCGACGATCGTCACGCTGCCGAGGTGCGTGAGCGCCTTCGCGAGCGCGTGGAGTCCTTCCGATCTGACACCGTCATCGTTGGTGACGAGAATCTGTTTCATCGATCGACTTGAGTAGAGCCGCGGGGAGCATCGCGAGATGCCGACGGGAGAAACAACAAGTATAGCAGCGTCGTCGCGAGGAGAGCCAGCAGCGCGCCCGTGTAGAACGCCGCTTGCGGCGAGACCCGCGTCCAGATCGCGCCGAACATCACGCTCGCCGCGAGGCCGCCGACGCCGAGTGCAGCGTTGTAAACCCCGAACGCCGATCCGCGCCCGGCCGCCGGCGCGAGATCCGCGACCCACGCCTTCTCGACGCCTTCGGTGAGGCCGAAGTAGAGACCGTAGACGAGGAAAATCGCGAGCACCGCGGCGGGCGACTCGAAGTATCCGAAGCCGGCGTAGACGAGCGCATAGACGATCCAACCCGCCGCGATCACGGCGCGGCGGCCGAAGCGATCGGACCAATCGCCGCCGGCCGCCGATGCGATCACTTTGACGACGTGGAGCGCCGACCACGTCAATGGAATCCACACCGCCGCCACGCCGAGATCGTTCAAGCGAAGCAAGAGGAATGCGTCGCTCGCGTTGCCGAGACTGAAGAGAAAGATGACGCCGATCGCTCTATAGAACGTTCCTGAAAGTGTGGCTCGTGCAGTGTCCGACTTTAGCCGGACCTCGCTCTCGTTCATTCGGACGTCCGGGACGCGAAGCAGGATGGCGACGACGATGATCCCGGGAATGATCGTGAGCGCGAAGAGCGTGCGATAGCGATCGGGATAGATGAAGAGGAACAGCGACGCGATGAGCGGTCCGAGGACAGCGCCGGCATGATCCATCGCGCGATGGAATCCGTACGCGCGGCCGCGAAGATCCGGGGGAGCGAAGTGCGCCAACATCGCGTCGCGCGGCGCGCCGCGGATGCCCTTGCCGAGTCGATCGACGAACCGCAAGCCAAGGACGTCGGTCCACGACGCCGCAATCGCGATGAGCGGACGGAACGCGCCGGAGATCGCGTAACCGGCCAGAACGATGCGTTTCGGCGCGCCGGTGCGATCCGCGAGCCTGCCCGCCGCGATCTTGAGCACGCTGTTCGCCGCCTCCGCAACGCCCTCGATGACGCCGAGCGACATCGCGCCCGCGCCGAGCACGCGCGTGAGAAACAGCGGCAGCAGCGGATAGATCATCTCCGTCGCCGAGTCGGTGACGAGGCTGACCCATCCGAGGAGCCAGATTGGACCGGGAAGGCCGAACGGTCGAGGCGAGGGTTTTTCCGGAGGATTCACACTACGAGACGTCAGTATAATCGCCGGACCACCGTGCCACAGCCCTTCGATGCGGTACTCGTGATCGCGTTTGGCGGTCCGCAGCGGCCGGAAGACGTTCGCCCGTTCCTCGAGAACGTCCTCCGCGGACGCCGCGTCGCCCCCGGGCGGATCGACGAGGTCGCGCATCATTACGACGCGGTCGGCGGACGATCGCCGATCACCGAGCTGACGCTCGCACAAGCGTCGGGACTCGAATCGCGTCTGCGACGCGCAGGTGTCGCGCTGCCCGTCGTCGTCGGCATGCGCAACTGGCATCCCTATCTCGCCGATACGCTGGCAACGATGTCGCGCGATGGGATTCGCCGCGCGGTCGGCGTCGTCGCGGCGGCGCACCGAAGCTACTCGAGCTGCACGCAGTATCGCGAGAACGTCGCGGACGCGCGGGGCGCGCTCGCGCGCGCCGGCATGCCTGACATTGAGATCACGTACATCGGCGATTGGTTCGACCATCCGCTGTTCGTCCAAGCGAACGCGGATCGCGTCCGCGCGGCGATCGATGCCCTCGATCCCTCGGTCCGCGATCGCGCGCGGATCGTCTTCACCGCTCATAGCATTCCCGAATCGATGGCGGTGCGTTATCCGTATCGGGAGCAGTTCGAAGCGAGCGCGCGATTAGTGATGGAGGAATTGAAGGCAACGGAGACGCTCGTGGCTTCCGGCTTCAGCCGGACGCACGCCACCGTCTATCAGAGCCGCAGCGGGCGGCCCGAAGATCCGTGGCTCGTGCCGGACATCTGCGACTATCTCCGCGACGAGCGGCGCGCGGGCCTCGAGGCCGCTGTCGTCGCGCCGCTCGGGTTCATCTGCGATCACGTCGAAGTCCTCTACGACCTCGACATCGAGGCCGCTGACGTCTGCCGAGAGATCGGGCTGCCGATGTCACGCGCGCAAGCGATCAACGATCACCCTCTCTTTCTCGACGCGCTCGCGGACATGGTGATGCGGGTGATCCGTCAGTACGAGCACGCGCGTCCGCTGGAGCTCGTCGCCACGCCGTGAGAGCGACGCTCGTTTTCTCATTCGCCGCTGCCGCCGCGATCGCGATCGCGCAGCCGACGCCGGATCCGCCGCGCGGCCTGACGTCGGTGCAGGGGCTGAAAGTCGGTCATCACACGCTCACCGAACGGCCGACCGGTTGCACCGTCGTCATCGCCGAGCAGGGCGCGACGGCCGGCGTCGACGTGCGCGGCAGCGCGCCCGGCACGCGCGAGACCGATCTCCTCGCGCCGACAGCGACGGTCGAGGCCGTTCACGCGATCGTCCTCTCCGGCGGAAGCGCGTTCGGCCTCGATGCGGCGAGCGGCGTCGTGAAGTATCTCGAGCAGCGAAAGATCGGATTCAAATATGCCGGGGCAATCGTGCCGATCGTGCCGGCGGCGATTCTGTTCGATCTGAACGTCGGCGACGCGTCGATCCGGCCCGGCGCCGACTGCGGACTCGCCGCGGCCCAGGCAGCCGGCACCGGCCGAATCGCGGAAGGCAACGTCGGCGCGGGTGCGGGCGCGACCGTTGGCAAGATGATGGGACTCGAGCGCGCGATGAAGGGTGGGCTGGGGACGACGGCGATCGTCCGCCCCGAAGGACTCGTCGTCGCCGCGATGGTTGCCGTCAACGCGCGCGGTGATGTCATCGATCCATCAACCGGTCGAGTCGTTGCCGGGATGCGATCGGAGGATGGGAAACGCCTCGCCGACGTGCGTGCATGGCTGCGCAGCGGACTGAAGCCGCCTCTTCCCGAGCCGATGCAGAACACGACGATCGGGATCGTCGCGACGAACGCGCAGCTCACGAAGACCCAGGCGACGATAGTCGCGCAGATGGCGCACGACGGCATCGCGCGCGCGGTCGTGCCGGCGCACACGCCCTCCGACGGCGATGCGGTCTTCGCGCTCGCGACCGGCGCGCACAAGGGCGCCGCGGACGTCGGGCTGATTGGCGCGCTCGCGGCGGACGCGATGGCCGAGGCGATCGTCCGCGCCGTGCGAGCGGCGACGAGCATCCCCGGCTACCCCGCTGCCCGCGATCTGCGTTGAGCCTCACGCCGATCCTGCTCGCCGCGTATTCCGCGCTGATGATTGGCGTCGGCCTGTGGATCGGCCGTCGCGTGCGCGCCACCGGCGATTTCTTCGTGGCCGGCAGAACGCTCGGTTCCGGCCTCATCTTCGCGACGTTCCTCGCCGGAAACATCGGCGCTGGATCGACGGTCGGCGCGGCGGGTCTTGCCTATCGCGACGGCATCAGCGCGTGGTGGTGGAACGCGTCCGCGGGAATCGGCTGTTTGATTCTCGCCTTCTCGGTCGGCCCGCGCATGTGGCGCGAGTCGACGGCGCACGGCGATCTCACCGTTGGAGACTTTCTCGAGCGCCGATACGGACGCGATCTGCGATTCGCCGTCGCGATCCTGATCTGGATCGGCACGCTGTCGATTCTCGCGGCGCAGCTCCTCGGCATGTCGACGGTATTCCAAGTCGTCGCGGGCGTGTCGACGCTGACCGGATGCGCGCTGGGCGCGGCGATCGTCTGCGTGTACTTCGTCGCGGGCGGCCTTCTCAGCTCCGCTTACGTGAATCTCGTGCAGCTTGCGGTGAAGCTCGCGGGATTCGCGATCGTTGCGCCGATGGCTCTTTCCGTCGCCGGCGGATGGGGCGCGATCGCGTCGGATCCGTCGCGGATGGATCTCCTCGCGGGCGGCAGCCCGCAATCAGGGTGGCGCTTGCTGTTCTTCCTCGGGCCAGCGTTCATCGTGTCGCCAGGATTGCTGCAGAAAGCGTTCGGCGCGCGGAGCGAGCGAGCCGTGACGATCGGCGTCGCCTCGAACGGGCTCGCGCTGCTGGCGTTCGCGGCGCTGCCCGTCGTCATGGGCATGTCGGCGCGCGTGCTGCATCCTGGGATCACGGGCGATCTCGCGTTCGCGACGATGGCCAACGACCTCGCGCCGGCGTTCGGCGCGTTCGCGTTGGCGGCGGTGTTTTCCGCGGAAGCGAGCGCGGCCGACGCCGTGCTCTTTATGCTCGCGACGTCGGGCGCTCGCGATCTGTATCGCCGGTTCCGTCCTGGCGCCAGCGATCGCGCGCTGCTCGGCGCGGCGCGCCTCTCCGCGATCGCCGGCGCGGCGCTCGGCCTCGCGCTGGCGATGGCGCACCGGTCGATCATCGCCGCGCTCGGCACGTTCTACGCCGTCATGGTCGTCACGCTGTTCGTGCCGATCTTCGCGGGTCTCTACGCGCGCCGCACCTCTCGCCGTCAGGGTCTCGCGTCGCTGGCGGGGGTCCCCGTCCTGGTCATGGTCCACGTGGCCACCGGCGGCGCGGGCTACGGCGCGCTGACGCCCGTCGTCGCCGGCGTCCTCGCGTCTGCGGCGGGGTTCCTCGCGGCCAAGGGCGGGGACACTCAACGTTGAGTGTCCCGATTGGGTGTCCCGATTGGGTGTCCCCGCCCTTTTCCCAGCAGGTTTTACATCCTTAACAAGAAATGCGGGTTCGGCGTGCGTCCTACATGTGAGAATTCTCCACACACGCCATGCGAACAAACCTCCTTCGCCTGACCACTGCTGCCTTGGCGATCGCTATCGCGCCGCTCGGCGTCGTCGACGCCAGCGCACAAGTGGTCGAGCAGCAGACGATCCAAATCAATACGGCGGGCGGCGGCGGCGCCGTGCGGCTGCCGGATCTGCTCGGCGGGCCGCAGCGCCAATTCAAGACGGGCACGGGACGCATTCGCGGACGCGTGCTCGCGAGCGACGGCACCGGACCCATCCGCCGCGCGCAGGTGCGCATCACGGGATCGGAGATTGCGCCAAAGGCGGCGCTGACCGATGTCGAAGGACGCTTCGACTTTCGCGATCTTCCGGCCGGGCGCTTCACGCTGCAGTCCTCGAAGTCCGGATTCGTCAGCGTTCAGTACGGGCAGACGCGTCCGTTCGAGCAAGGCCGGCCGATCGAGCTCGCCGACAAGCAGGCGCTCGACAACGCGGACATCAACATGCCGCGCGGCGGCGTGATCTCGGGACGCATCATCGATGAGTTCGGCGACGCCGTACCGGACGCGTCGGTGACGGCGATGCGTCAGACGTGGACGAACGGCCGCCGTCGCCTCGTGCCGTCGCCTGGCCGCGTGGCGCAGACGAACGACCTCGGGCAATTCCGCATCTACGGCCTACCGCCAGGCGAGTACTACGTGAGCGCGTCGCTGCGCGGCGGCGGGCCGCTGGAGATGATGGAGCTCGAGCTGATGGCCGCGGGCGGGTTCACGGCTGGATCTCCCAGCGCGTCCACACCGCGATCGGGCTACGCATCGACGTATTACCCAGGCACGCCGAATGCCGGCGAAGCGCAGCGCGTGTCCGTCGCAGCCGGACAGGAAGTATCGAACGCAGACTTCTCGCTCGTCGCGGTTCGGCTCGCGCGCGTCAGCGGGCTCGTACTCAGTTCGGATGGCAAACCGGTCGAAGGCGCGATGATCAGCGCGACGCCCGCGTCGCGCGAGCTCGGAGGCCTCATCGCACCATCGACCGCGCGCACGGCGAAGGACGGAACGTTCACGATGAACAGCGTCGCGCCGGGCGACTACAACCTTCAGGCGCGATCGATGCAGATCATCACGAGCACCAGCGGCGACAACATGATGGTCTTTCGGGCATCATCGATCGGCGGCGGAGGCGATCAAGAGTTCGGATCGACGCCGCTCTCGGTCGGCGGTGACGACATCACGAACGTCCTCTTGACGACGAGCAAAGGCGGCACGGCGACGGGACACGTGAGCTTCGAGGGAGCCAAGCCGCCGTCGATCACTGGAATTCGCGTCACGTCGGTGCCGGTGGAATCGGACGGTCCGACGTTGGGCGGCGGCCTCGCGTCGCTCAAGGAAGATGCATCGTTCGAGTTGAAGGGGCTCGCGGGGGCCCGGTTGATCCGCGTGGCGAACACGCCGCCCGGGTGGACACTGAAGTCCGTGAAGTTGAACGGTACCGACATCACCGACACCGGCGCGGAGTTCAAGGTCGGCGAACCCACAACGGGTCTGGAGATCGAGCTGACGTCGAAGCCGACGACCATCTCGGGATCCGTGACCGCAAGCGACGGATCGATCCTGAAGGACTACACGGCCGTAGTCTTTTCCGAGAGCCCGGAACACTGGCGCATGCCGATGACGCGCTGGGTCACGGGCACGAGACCTGATCAGGATGGCCGCTTCAAGATCACGAATCTCCCTGCGGGCCAGTACTACGCGATAGCCGTCGACTACGTGCCGCAGGGAGAGTGGGGCGATCCGGAGCTGCTCGACAGACTGAAGTCGAAGGCCAAGCGCTTCACGCTGGACGAGGGCGCGGCGCAGACGTTGGATCTGAAGCTCGTCACCAGCTACTGATCGCCGCTACTCTCGCAGCAGCGCTTCGGCGTCCGCGTCCTCCGAGTGTTCGGCGTCTTCGACCGGACCCTTCCGGCGCGCGTAGATGTACGCCGCGCTGAAGATGACGCCGATCAAGCCGAACGAGATCCATTTGTTGATCTCGAAGTGCAGGACGCCGAGGACGTGCAGGTACTCGATCAGCAGCTTGAAGCCGATCCACGCGATGATGATGAACGCCGCGTCCACGAGCGACGGATAGCGGCGCACGATCGCCAGGAGCTGCCCGACCACCATTCGCATCGCGACGATGCCAAGCAGCCCGCCGCTGAGAATCACCCAGAACTTCGGCGACATCGCGACGGCGACAAGGATCGAATCGACTGAGAACGCAAGGTTGACCAGCTCCACCTTGACGATCGTCGCCCACAGCGCCGACAAGCCCAGCCATGCGTGCGCCGGCTTGGGCTTGCCGCGCTCGTCGGCCGTCCCTCCGGCGGCGAAGTGATGGTACGAGAGATACATCAGATAGAACCCGCCCACGAGCTTCACCCAGGCGATGCGTATCAGATACGCGGCGAGCATCGTGGCCAGGGTGCGGAAACCGAACGCGCCGACGAGGCCGTACCGCAGCGCGCGATGCTGATCCATGCGCGGCAGCGCGAGAATCATCACCGCCATCACGAGCGCGTTGTCGGCGCTGAGCAGCCCCTCGAGCAGCACGAGGAGGCCGATGGTGAGAAGATCGGAGACGTGGAAGTCCATTCAGGCGCGGGGCGTCCTTGACACGGTTCGTATCAATGCCTATATTTGGATCGACGCAACATGCTCGCCGTCGCGCGTCGCGCGATGGCGCCAGGGGTTGACCCACCGCAGCACGTCGCGCGCACTTGGGCGGGGATCGAACTCAATGGCCATCGAACACGATCTCTACTTTATCAGCATGGCGGCGCGGCTGCTCGAGATGCACCCGCAGACGCTGCGCAAGTACGAGCGTCTCGGCCTGGTCAGCCCGACGCGGACGGTCGGCAGCATGCGCGTCTATTCGCGCGAGGAGCTCGATCGGTTGAAGCTCATCAAACATCTGGTCGAGGAAGAAGGCGTCAATCTCGCGGGCGTGCAGCGGCTGCTCTCGATCGCCGAAGCGGTCCAGCGGCTGCGGCCGTTGATGCAGGAAGGCGCCACGCGCACCGAGACGAGGCGCCGCGTCGCGCAAGAGATCGAGCGGATCGGCCGGATGGCGGGGCTCTGAGCGCGTCAGTCACATGGAATTCAAGGACTACTATCAAACGCTCGGCGTGTCGAAGACGTCGTCGGAAAAGGAAATCAAGCAAGCGTTCCGGAAGCTCGCGCGCAAGTTCCATCCCGACGTGAATCCCGGGGACAAGTCCGCCGAAGCGAAGTTCAAGGAGATCAACGAAGCGCACGAAGTGCTCGGCGATCCGGAGAAGCGGAAGAAGTACGACGAGCTCGGCGCGAACTGGCGGATGTACGAGCAGGCGCAGCAGCAGGGACACGGCTGGCCCGGCGGCGCCGGCTCCCCCTTCGGCGACATGGGCCAAGGCGGCGCCTGGACGATCAACATGGGCGGCCCCGGCGGATACCGGACGATGACCGAAGAGGAGATGCAGGATCTGTTCGGCAACGAAGATCCGTTCTCCGATTTCTTCAAGACGTTTTTCGGCGGCGGCGGCGGCGGCGCGCGTGACGCGCGCGGGCGAGGCCGCGCCCCGCGGACGCAAAAAGGGCGCGACATCGAGCACCCCGTCGAATTGACGCTCGAAGAGGCGTATCACGGCGCGACGCGACGCATCTCGATCAAGCATGGCGGTCACGCGCGAAGCGTGGACGTTCGAATTCCGGCGGGCGTCAGGGACGGCTCGCGCGTGCGCGCCGCGGGTGAAGGCGAAGCCGGCTCGAACGGCGGTCCGGCCGGAGATCTGTATCTGCGCGTGCAGACGCGGCCGCATCCGGTCTTCGAGCGCAAGGGCGACGATCTGCACACGACGATCGGCGTCCCGGTGACGACCGCCGTGCTCGGCGGCGAAGCGCAGGTGCCGACGATCACGGGATCCGTCCGCCTGAAGATTCCGGAAACGACGCAGAGCGGCCAGGTGTTTCGTTTGAAGGGACACGGCATGCCGATCGTCGGCAAGTCGGACAACCGCGGCGACATGTACGCAACCGTCGACGTCCAGCTTCCCCGCTCGCTCACGCCCGAGCAGCGCGAACAATACGCGAAGCTGGCGAAGATGGAGAAATAAGTGGCGGCACTCAGATCATGAACATCAACAAGTACACCGAGAAGGCACAGGAAGCGATCCTCGCAGCGCAGCAGCTTGCCGAGCGTGAAGGGCACGCCGAAGTCCTGCCAGAACATCTGCTGCTGACGCTCCTCGAGCAGCGCGAGGGCGTCGTCCCGGAAATCGTCCGGAAGATGAACCCGGATCCGAACTCGCTCGTGACCGCGGTGCGCACCGAGCTGAATCGACTTCCGCGCGCGCACGGCGCGTCGCAAGTGGGGCTCTCGCCGCGGCTGCGGCAGGTCTTCACGGCGTCCGAGCAGGAAGCCGAGCGCCTCAAGGACGAGTACGTCAGCACCGAGCACCTGTTCATGGCGATTGCCGCCGAAGGCGGCCGCTCGGCCGCGACGCGTCTGCTCCAGCAGCGCGGCATCACGCGCGACACGATTCTCCAGGCCATGGCGAGCGTGCGCGGTTCGCAACGCGTCACGAGCCAGAATCCCGAGTCGACGTATCAAGCGCTCGAACGCTACGGCCGCGATCTCACGGAGCTCGCGCGCAAGGGCAAGCTCGATCCGGTCATCGGGCGCGACGACGAAATCCGGCGCGTGATTCAGGTGCTCTCGCGCCGCACCAAGAACAATCCGGTTCTCATCGGCGAGCCGGGGGTCGGCAAGACGGCCGTCGTCGAAGGGCTCGCGCAGCGGATCATCCGGCAGGACGTTCCCGAGGGCTTGAAGAACAAGCGGGTCGTCGCCCTCGACATGGGCGCGCTCGTGGCCGGCGCGAAGTACCGCGGCGAGTTCGAAGAGCGCCTCAAGGCAGTGTTGAAGGAAGTCACCGATTCCGCAGGTCAGGTCGTGCTGTTCATCGACGAGCTCCACACCGTCGTGGGCGCCGGCGCCGCGGAAGGCTCGATGGACGCGTCGAACATGCTGAAGCCCATGCTCGCGCGCGGCGAGCTCCACACGGTCGGCGCGACAACGCTCGACGAGTATCGAAAGCACATCGAGAAGGATGCCGCGCTCGAGCGGCGGTTCCAGCCCGTGACCGTCGAGGAGCCGAGCGTCGAGGACACGATCAGCATTCTCCGCGGTCTGCGCGAGCGGTACGAGATCCATCACGGCGTCAAGTTCAAGGATTCCGCGCTCGTGGCGGCGGCGGTCCTGTCGCATCGCTACATCACCGATCGATTCCTGCCGGACAAGGCGATCGATCTGATCGACGAAGCGGCGGCGCGGCTGCGCATGGAAATCGACTCGATGCCGGCGGAGCTGGACGAAGTCGAGCGGCGCGTCATGCAGCTCGAGATCGAGCGTGAAGCGCTGAAGAAGGAAACCGACAAGGCGTCGAAGGAGCGGCTGCAGAAGCTCGAGAAGGAGCTCGCGGATCTCAAGGAGCAGCGAGTCGCGCTCACGACGCGGTGGCAGCAGGAGAAGGACGCGATCCAGAGCGTCCGCAAGCTGCGCGAAGAGCTCGAACAGGTCCGCCTCGAGATCGAGCGGGTGCAGCGCGCGGGCGATTACGCAAAAGCGTCGGAGCTTCAGTACGGACGGCTGCCGCAGCTCGAAACGAAGATCCGCGAGGCCGACGCGCGTCTCTCATCCGGTCAGCGCATGCTGAAAGAAGAAGTGGACGAAGAGGACATTGCCGCGATCGTCAGCCGGTGGACCGGCATTCCGGTGAGCCGCCTGATGGAAGGCGAAATCCAGAAGCTCCTCAAGATGGAAGAGCGCCTCCACCTGCGCATCGTCGGTCAGGAGGAAGCGATTACCGCGGTCGCGAGCGCGATCCGCCGCGCGCGCGCTGGGCTGCAGGATCCGAACCGTCCGCTCGGCAGCTTCATCTTCCTTGGGCCGACCGGCGTCGGTAAGACGGAGCTCGCTCGCGCGCTTGCCGAGTTCCTGTTCGACGACGAGCATTCGATGATCCGGATCGACATGTCCGAGTATCAGGAGAAGCACACCGTGTCGCGGCTGATCGGCGCGCCTCCCGGATACGTCGGCTACGAGGAGTCCGGACAATTGACCGAGGCCGTCCGGCGCCGCCCGTACTCCGTCGTGCTCTTCGACGAGATCGAGAAGGCACATCCGGAAGTGCTCAACGTGATGCTGCAGATCCTCGACGACGGGAGGTTGACCGACGGCAAGGGACGCACGGTGGACTTCAAGAACACCGTGGTGATCATGACGTCGAACGTCGGCAGCCATTTCATCGCCGAAGCGGCGGTGGCCAACGCCGTACGCACCAACGATCAGAGCGCGTTGGATGAATCGACGAAGCGGCAGGTCATCGACACGCTGCGGTCGAGTTTCAGACCGGAGTTCCTGAACCGCGTGGACGAGATCATCATCTTCCATCCGCTCGGCCGCGAGCACATCCGGCAGATCATCGACATCCAGCTGAGGTCGCTCATGAAGCGGCTCGAGGATCGCAAGATCCGCGTCGAGCTCACCGAAGCGGCGAAGGATCATCTGATCGCGGAAGGCTACGATCCCACGTACGGCGCTCGTCCGCTCAAGCGCGCGATTCAACGCGAAGTGCTCGATCCATTGGCGGTTCGCGTGCTGCAGGGAGACTTCCGCGAAGGCGACGCGATCGTCGTCGGCGCGGCGGGCGGCCAGCTCGAGTTCACCAAGCGGGAGCGTCCCGTCCACGCATAAGGGACCCTGAAAGTCCTAGAATCAGATCAGGATGTCGGAAGAGACCCCTGGGACCCCGAACCCGCGCGGCCGCCGTCCCGGCGATCGCCGCTTGACCCCGCGAGCAACCGCCGGCTCGACGATGTGGTACGTCCTCGGGTTCCTGATCCTCGCCGCCATCGGGCAGTTGATCTTCTTCACGCTCTATTCGGGCGAGACGCTTCCGTACAGTCAATTCAAAGCGCTTCTGCGCGAGAACAAAGTGCAGGAGGTCGTCGTCGCCGAGGATCGCGTCCGCGGCACGCTCAAGAGCGACGACGGAAAGCCGAAGCCGTTCGTCGCGGTGCGGATCGAGGATCCAAAGCTGGTGGAGGAACTCGAGCGGCATGGAGTGAAGTACACCGGTGAGGTCGCGAACCGATGGATCGCGGAAATCCTTGGCTGGGTGATACCCGTCGTGTTCCTCATCGCGCTCTTCAGCGTCTTCTTCCGCCGCATGGGCGGCGCCGAAGGCGGCGTGATGTCCTTCGCGCGCAGCCGCGCGAAGATCTACGCCGAGGACGACGTGAAGGTGAAGTTCGCGGACGTCGCGGGCGTCGACGAAGCCGAAGAGGAGCTGCGCGAGATCGTCGAGTTCCTGAAGAACCCGAAGAAGTACACGAGCATCGGCGGTCGCATTCCAAAAGGCGTGCTGCTCGTCGGACCGCCCGGAACGGGCAAGACGCTGCTGGCGCGCGCGGTCGCGGGCGAGGCCGGCGTGCCGTTCTTCAGCCTCAGTGGATCGGAGTTCGTCGAGATGTTCGTCGGCGTCGGCGCGGCGCGCGTACGGGATCTGTTCGGGCAGGCCGAGAACAAGGCGCCCTGCATCGTGTTCATCGACGAGCTGGACGCGCTCGGGAAGGTTCGCATCCAGACGCCGATGGGCAGCCACGAAGAGCGTGAGCAGACGCTCAATCAACTGCTCGCCGAGATGGACGGCTTCGACGCGCGCAAGGGCGTGATCATCATGGGCGCGACGAACCGGCCGGAAGTCCTCGATCCCGCGTTGATGCGTCCGGGCCGCTTCGATCGGTCCGTGCTGGTCGACAAGCCGGACGTGCGCGGGCGCGAGGAGATCCTGCGCATCCACATCAAGAACGTGAAATGCGATTCGAACGTGGATCTGAAGGTGATCGCGGCGCGGACGGCTGGCTTCGCCGGCGCCGATCTGGCGAATTTGGTCAACGAGGCGGCGCTCCTGGCCGCGCGGCGCGACAAGACGGCCGTCGAGATGAAGGATTTCGACGAAGCCATCGATCGCGTGATCGCCGGCCTCGAGAAGAAGCGCGTGATGAGCGACAAGGAGCGGCGGATCGTCGCGTATCACGAGTCGGGCCACGCGATCGTCGCGACCGTGCTGCCCAACCTCGATCCCGTGCACAAGATCTCGATCGTGCAGCGCGGCTTCGGCGCGCTCGGCTACACGATGCAATTGCCGCTCGAGGATCGCTACCTCATGACGCGGTCCGATCTTCTGAGCCAGCTCTCCGTGCTGCTCGGCGGCCGGAGCGCTGAAGAGATCGCGTTCAACGAGATCTCGACCGGCGCGCAGAACGATCTGCAGCGCGCGACCGACATCGCGCGCGCGATGGTGACCGAGTTCGGCATGAGCGACAAGCTCGGGGCGGTCAACTACGACGGCCACCGCCGCGCGACGTTCCTCGAGGCGCCGTTCGCGCACGAGCGCGGCAACTACGCCGAAGAGACCGCGCTCGCGATCGACACCGAAGTGAAGCGGATCCTGAGCGAGGCGCACGAAACCGCGCGGCGCATCCTGCGCGAGCGCCGCGACACGCTGGATGCGCTCTCGATGCGCCTCCTCGAGAAGGAAGTGATCGAGGCCGAGGAGCTGAAGGCGATCATGGGTCCCCTGCCGCCGAAGGATCCGAGCGCGGTTCCCGTCGACGTTCCGCCGGTCGGCTAAGATAGGCGCGCGTGAAATATCGATTCGGCGATTTCATGCTGGATTCCGGCACGCGCCGCCTCCTGTGCGGTGAGGAGGAGTGCCGGCTCTCGCCGAAAGCGTTCGAGCTCCTCCTGGAGCTCGTCGCGAACTCGTCGCGCGCGCTCTCCAAGAGCGACCTCCATCAACATCTCTGGCCCTCGACCTTCGTCGTCGACACCAACCTGGCGGGGTTGATCGCGGAAGTGCGTCAAGCGTTGGGCGATTCCGCCGACGAGCCCCGGTTCGTGCGGACGATGCACCGGTTCGGGTATTGGTTCATCGCGCCGGTGACGCGCGACGGCGTCGAAGAGCAGACGGCGTCCGGAGTGCGGTATTGGCTGTTCTGGGAGTCGCGGCAGGTGGCGCTCGGCGGCGGCGACAATCTGATCGGCCGCGCGCGCGAGGCCGAGGTCTGGATCGACGCGACCGGCGTGTCGCGGCATCACGCGCGGATCCGGATCGAGGGTGAACGCGCGACGATCGAAGATCTGGGCAGCAAGAACGGCACGTTCGTCGGAGGGCGGCAAATCACGGCCCCTACCCCGCTCGCCGACGGCGATCAGATCCGGCTGGGGTCGATGGTCCTCACGTTCCGCATCCCGCCGCCGCCCTCGTCCACCGACACCCTGCCCAAGGGGGTCTGACCCCTCGCCCGGATGTAAGATCGGGCCGGACCACGCCGTCCGATGCAGGTCAGCACCTCAGGCGCAAAGTCGTTCGGACCGTACCAGATCGTGTCCTCGCTGGGCGAAGGCGGCGGGGGTCACGTGTACCGCGCATGGGATCCGCGCCTGCAGCGGGAGGTCGCACTCAAGATCCTCCACGAGCGATCGGCCACCGCGCCCGAGCGGATCGAACGGCTGCTCGCGGAAGCGCGGGCCGCGAGCGCGCTCAATCACCCCAACATCCTGACCGTCTTCGACGCCTCGGTCGACGGCGCGACGCCGTTCATCGTGTCGGAGCTGATCGACGGACCGACGCTGCGCGAAGAGATCCGGCGCGGCGCCGTGCCGCTCAGACGACTGCTCGATCTCGCGACGCAGATCGCGGACGGCCTTGCCGCGGCGCACGACGCACGGATCGTGCATCGCGATCTGAAGCCCGAGAACATCATGGTCTCGCGCTCGGGGAGAGCGAAGATTCTCGACTTCGGGCTCGTGTGGCCCTCGTCGGTGTCGGATCGGACCGGCGTGCTGTCGAGCGACGAGACGATTACAGAGCTCGGGTTGAGGGCGGGCACCATTCCCTACATGAGCCCCGAGCAGGCGCGCGGCGCCACGTCCGATTTCCGATCCGATCAATTCTCGTTCGGCTTGATTCTGTACGAGATGGCCACGGGGCGCGCGCCGTTCCGGCGCGAGACGCCGGCCGCGACGCTCGACGCGATCATCAACGACGATTTGCCGCCGATGACGTTCCTCGATCCGCGCACGCCGGCGATGCTGCGCTGGATCGTCGAGCGCTGCCTCGCCAAGGCGCCCGAGGATCGATACGCGTCGACCTCGGATCTCTATCGCGATCTTCGTACGCTGCGCGATCGCCTCGCCGAAGCCATCGTGGCGGAGCCGGACGTGCGCGGCGTCGAGCGTCCGCGCTGGCGCCGGCTGCGAATGGCCGGAGGGATCGCCGGCGGCCTCCTGCTCGGCGCGATCGCGATGTGGATCTTCGCGCCGCCGGCGGGCGATGCCTCGAGCGATCTGCAGTTCAGGCCGTTCGCGACGGCGTCGGAGTACGAAGGTCAGCCCGCGTGGTCGCCCGACGGCCAGACGATCGCGTTCGCGAAAGAGGTCAACGGCGTCCTGCAAATCCACACGCGCGGATTGTCGGCCTCGACGTCCGCGCCGGTGACGCATCAGCCGTACGATTGCCGTCATCCGTTCTGGTCGGGCGACGGCAAGCGGATCTACTACGTGTCGCTGGCGCAGGAACGCGAAGGGATCTGGTCGGTCGGCGCCGCGGGCGGCACGCCGCAGCTCGTGGTGAAGAACGCGAACAAGGGCGCGATCGGGCCCGACGGCAAGACGCTCGCGTTCTTGCGCGACGAGGCGCGCGCCGACATCGTTCCGGCCTCGGGCGTGTATCTGTCGACGCCGAACGGCGAGGCGCCGTGGTCGCCCGACGCCGTCGAAGCGGCCGCGACGCGCTACGCGCTGCTCGGCAAGCTGCGGTTCGTCGAAGCGGGTCTTGCCTTCTCGCCCGACGGCCGCAAGCTCGGCGTTGCCGGCGTCGGCGAAATGAGCAATCTCGAAGAGTGGGGCCGCGGCTGGCAGTTCTGGATCATCCCCCTCGACGGCGGCCAACCCTATCGGCGGCTGGAATCACTGGCCGATGTCGCGCCGCGCGAGAGCCGCTTCGATTGGCTGCCGGACAACCGCCACATCGTGCTCGGCCTGCACCTGCTCGCGCCGGTGCGATCGCATCTCTATCTCGCCGATCTCGACGGCAACACGGCGTGGCCCCTGACGCGCAGCGCCGATGCCGAACAGCATCCGTCCACCTCCCCCGCCGGCGATCGCATCGTCTTCGTACGAGGCGAGCCCGATTTCGATCTCATCGAAGTGTCCCTGCTGCACAAGGGCGTCCGCTCGCCGCTGTCGACGGCGCGCAACGAATCGGATCCATCGTTTTCACCCGAGGGCCGAGAGTACGCCTACGTGACGGACAGGCGCGGGCAGGACGAAATCTGGATCCGGTCGCGCGACGGCTCGAACGATCGGCCCGTCATCACGCAGGATCTGTTCGGCGACGATCCGACGGTGATGCTCGCCGCGCCGACGTTTTCGCCGGACGGGCAGCGGCTCGCATACGTGCGAACGGGATTCCGGCCGATCTGGCCGCTCAGGATCTACACGTCGCTCGTCGCCGGCGGCACGCCCGTTCCCCTGATGCCGAGCTCGTCGCCCGGCGTGCAGGTCGGTCCGACGTGGTCACCCGACGGGCAGTGGATTGCGTTCAGCGAGTGGAAAGATCGCAAGTGGATGCTCGTGAAAGTCCGCGTCGGCAATCCCGAACGCATCGAGCTCCGCACGGACGGCGTGCCCAACGCCACGCCGCAGTGGTCGCCGAACGACGATTGGATCACGTGGGAGACCGTCAACGGCCTGGTGCTCGTGTCGCCGGACGGCAAGACGGAGCGCGCGCTCAGCACGGGTCAATTCCTCGTGCACACGTGGGCGCGATCCGGCAAAGAGATTCTCGGCATCGAGGAGACCGACGAGCTGCGCCTGTCGCTCGTGGCGATCGCGCTCGACGGCCGGAGTCCACGCGTGCTTGCCGACCTCGGACCGTCGCCGCCCGTCAACAATCAGGTCAAAGGCATGAGCATCGCGCGAGACGGCGATGCGCTGGTCACGTCAACGGTCCACATGCGCGGGGATCTGTGGATTGTCAGCGGCATCGACGTTCGCGGCCGCCTCGCGCGGATATGGCAGGGCCTCCGAAAACCTGATTGAAAATCCATGGAAACCCCATAGTTCCCGGCTTGACACTGGTCCGCGCCGGGCGTAGGTTTTCCTCCACGTCCTCGAGAGGAGACCTTCAATGAAGATTCGCCGCGCCGCCGTCACGGGCATGGCCGTCGTTATGTTTGCGTCCGCGGGATCGGACGCATTCGCCTGCGGCGACAAGTTCCTGCGCCCCGGCCGCAGCTCGCGCCAGGCGCGATATGCCGCGGCCTATCCCGCGTCGATCCTGATCGTGAAATCGGCCCGGTCGAACGCGAACGGCCTCAAGGATTGGCAGAAGATGCTGAAGAAGGCCGGCCACAGTAGTTTGGTCGTCGACGGCGCCGGCGTCTCGAAAGCGCTGGCCGGCCAGTCGTACGACGTGCTCATCGCCGACTACAACGACGCGGTCAGTCTCGGTCCCGCGCTGCAGGCGATTCCCGCCAAGCCGGGATTGCTTCCGGTCCTGAACAAGACGTCGGAGTCGCTCGAGGCGCAAGCTCGCGCCGAGTTCCACTCCGTGATCAATCCGTCGGCGATGACCGCGTTCCAGGCGCTTCAAGAGATCGATCAACTCATGGAGCAGCGTCTCAAGAAAGTGGCGTCGGTAAAGGTCCGATGATCGCCGCAGCGTCCCGGTCCATTGTCGTGCTGCTCTCGGCGAGCGCGATCGTCGCGGGCGCGGCGCGTGCCGCCGAGGCGCAAGCATGGGTGCCGGAACAGGGCGAGGGATCCGTGTCCGTCCTCTATCAGGATCTGTTCGTCCGGAATCACCTCACGGCCGACGGCGTGTTCCAGGACAACGGCCACATCCAGACGAACAATCTGATCATGGACGTGACCTACGGCGTCACCGACAGGCTGGCGGTGACGGCCGCGCTGCCGTTCATCCGCACGCGTTATACGGGCGCGCGCCCGCATCCGACGGTGCAAGACGATGGAACGCCGCACTCGGGATTTCAGGACTTCCGGTTCGGCGCGCGATACAACCTGGTCGATGGTCCTGTCGCCATCACCCCGTTCATCGGAACGACCATTCCGTCGCACGGGTACGAGTACTTCGCGCATGCGGCGTACGGGACGCGCGTCCGCGAGCTCGAAATCGGCACCTACGTCGCGCACGCGCTGAGCGCGGGCCTGCCGCATACGTTCGTCCAGGCGCGCTACGCCTTTGGGTTTCCGCAGGAGATCGCGGGTGTGAGCCGGCATCGCAGCACGCTCGACGTCGAGGTCGGCTACTTCGTCACGCCGTCCATCCGCGTGTTCACGATGGGCACCGGGCTGAAGACCCACGGGGGCGTCGATCTGCCGCCGGCGGGATACTCCGCGCTGCCGCCCGACATCCGCCAGCATCACGACCGCGTCGCGCGCATCGAGAGCCTCGACGTCGGCGGCGGCGCGCAGATCTCCGTCACGAAATCGATCGATCTGTTCGGCTCCTTCATGCGAACGATTGCCGGGCGCAATGGGCACGCCCTGTCTCGCGGCCTCACCATCGGGGCGTCCTGGAGCTTTGGCAAGTCTGGTCTCGCGCCGCTGGCCGACGCGGACACCCAGGTCGAAACCAGGACGAAAGAATCGCTCATTCGGTGTCTCTGTCAGAAGTAGGCGCCGGGTCGACGCGCCCCGATAGAACGCTGATTCAAACCCCACACCTTCCTTAGGACTCGTTCCGCGCCGTTCACGTAGCCTTCCGTATCGACAACGTTCGACAACCAAAGGAGGGAGTCGTGAGAATCTTCGTGCGGTCCGCACTCGCAGTCCTCGTCGTCCTCGGGATCACCGCTCGCGCCGCGGCAGACGAAGTCACCGACTGGAACCTGGCGATGCTGCGCGCCGGCCTCATCGCGCAGACGTCGCCGACGACGATGACGCGCGTCTCGGCGATGGTGCAGGTGGCCGTGTTCGATGCCGTCAACGGCATCGACCCGCAGTACACCCACTTTCGCGTCGACCCATCCGGCGCACCGGCCGGCGCGTCCAAACGCGCCGCGGCGGTCCAGGCGGCGTACGCGATGCTGACGAAGATCTTCGGCAGCGGCGCGCCGACGCCGAACGCCGCGCAGCAGGCGACACTCGACGCCAGGCGCAACGTGTCGCTCGGCAAGATCGCGCAAGACGAGAGCACCGGCGCGATCAACAGTGGCATCGCATGGGGACAGTCGGTGGCCGATCAGATCTTCACGTGGCGCGCGGGCGATGGCTTCAGCGTCACGGCGCCGTTTCCCGACGGCAGCGGTGTTGGCCAGTGGCGTCGCACGCCAAACCTGCCGGTATCGGGCGCGTTGTCCGTGGCCGGCGCCGGCTATCTCTCGCTCTCGACTCAAATACCTTGGGCGATCCTCGGACCGTCCGCCTTTCGCCCGGATCCGCCGCCGAGCCTGACGAGCGACCAGTACACGAAGGACTTCAATGAAGTGAAGCAGATGGGCAGCCAGTCGAGCGCGTTCCGATCGCAGAAGCAGACCGACAATGCGCTCTTCTGGAATTCGGCGACGGTGTCGTATCTGTGGAATCACGTCGCCGTCGCGCTCATCATTCGAGGCGACCGCGACGAAGACAAGCGGCACGACTTCAAGCGCCGGGGGAGGCACGGCCTGCTCGAGAGCGCGCGAATTCTCGGGTTGATGGACGTGGCGATGGCGGATGCGATCATCGGGTGCTGGGACGCGAAGTACGTGTACGCGTACTGGCGCCCGATCACGGCGATCCGCGATTTGGCGGATGACGGCAATCCGAACACGACGCCCGATCCGACGTGGGTGCCGCTCTTCGCCACGCCAGGGCACCCGGAGTATCCGTCAGGCCACTCGTGCGGCAGCGGCGCCGCCGCCGCGGTTCTCTCGGAGGAGTTCGGGGCGCACGTGCCGTTCACGCTCGACAGCGATTTGATGCTTGGCGTGCGCCAGACGTATCACGGACCGGCGGACGCGCTCGAGCAGGTCAAGGACGCGCGCATCTTCGCCGGCATCCATTTCCGAACGGCGTGCGAGGTCGGCACCGAGCTCGGCGCGAACGTGGCGCGATACGTGATCGAGAACAAGTTCCAGAAGCTGAACTGAGCGCTGCGCGATCGTCTCCGGCCGTGTTCCCGCGAACCGGCCGGAGACCTCGTCTCTACTGAATCGTCACGCGAACGACCTTCGCCGGCACGGTGCCGAGGAAGATTCGATCCGCTGCGCGAACTTCCCAGGTTTCGGCGCATTTCGGCGCGGATGAAGTTCCCTTCCTGACTTCCTGTACAATTCTGGAGCCTTTCTCCCAACTTTCGAGTCCTCCACTCCGAGGGTGTGCATGAGACGTGTAGCGACGTTCGCGCTGGCAGGAACGCTCATCGTTGCGGCGAGCTCGATCGGGATCACGCAGTCGCCGTCGAATCCCTACGCGCGCGATCCGAAGCAGACGGTGGACGAAACGTACACGCGGAAGATGAAGGAGTACACGACGGCGACGTACTTCACGTCGCCGCTCGTGGATTATCTGCCGGCGTCCAAGAGCGTGCCCACGCCGCAAGCGGTCCTCGGAGACGTCGCCGGCGCGCCCGGCAAGCTGCCCTACACGCGCGAAGTGCACCAGTACATGCGGATGGTCGAGAAAGCCAGCCCGCGCGTGAAGGTCTTCTCGATCGGCAAGAGCGAAGAGGGGCGCGAGATGATTGCGGTCGCCGTCTCTTCCGAAGCGAACCTCGCGAAGCTCGAGGAGAACCGCGCGCGGCTCGCGAAGCTCGCCGATCCGCGAACGATCAAGCTCAACGACGCGGAGGCCGACAAGCTCGTCGACCAGTCGGTCCCCATCTACTACATCACCGGCGCGATTCACTCGCCCGAGACGGGCTCGCCGACCGCGCTGATGGAGTTGGTGTATCGCCTCGCCGTCGACG
>DATBJJ010000075.1:0-7907 GCA_036556425.1 Vicinamibacterales bacterium | reverse complement strand
TTCGAGCACATCGGCGTGCGAGCTCACGAACGGAGCGGGCGCCGCGGGCGCCGCGCCCGGCGCGGCTGGAGGCGCCGCCTGGCGGGGAATCGTCGCGTTCACCATGAGCACGTTCGCTGCCTCGAAGCCCGGGTCAATCGCTGCGAGCTTCTGAATCGAACGGATCATCAGCCCCGCGCCGGCCAGCAGTACGACGGCCAGCGCGACCTCCCCAATGACGAGCGCGCTTCGCAGACGCTGCGAGCGCATGCCGCTGGAGCCACCTCGCGAGGACGTTTTGAGGGCATCGCCCAGCCGGGGCAGCCGTGCGTGCGTCATCGGCGCGATACCGAGCATGACGCCGCTGAGCAGCGCGATCACGACGCCAAACGCCAGCACACTCAGACTCAATTGCGGCCGCACGAACGTCGGGAATGCAACGGGGCTCGCGGCGATGAGCGACGGCAGTGAAATCTGTGCGATCGCCATGCCCGCGAGCGCGCCGAGCATGGTCAGCACGCAGCTTTCCGTGACGAGTTGCCGCAGCAGGCGACCCGGGCCGGCGCCCAGCGCCGTGCGCACCGCGATTTCACGCTGCCGGGCGTCGGATCGGCTGATGAGCAAACCCGCGACGTTCGCGCAGGCAATCGCCAGCACCAGCGTGACGGCCGCCATGAGCGCGACGACGATCGGTCGCAGTTGCTGGAGCACGACATCCGCCAGGGGACTGACCTCGACCGCGCGCTTGTCGTTGGTCTGGGGATAGGCCGCCGCCAGCTGACGCGAGATCGTGTCGAGCTCGGCGCGCGCCGCGGCGAGCGTCACGCCCGCCTTGAGGCGCGCGATCGTCTGAAACCCGCGGCTGCCGCGGTTGTCGAACGGGGTGCCGCTCATGGCGAACGGCTCCCAGAATTGCGCCGTGTCGGACACGCCCGTAAAGCCCGCTGGCATGATGCCGACGACCGTGTAGGTTCGCGCGCCGAGCTGAATCGTTCGATTCAGGATCGAGGGATCGGCGCCGAAGCGGCGGCGCCAGAGTCCGTCGCTGAGAATGACGACGGCGTCGCGATTGGGCACCGCGTCTTCTTCAGGCCTGAAGCCGCGGCCGTGCGTCGGCGACACCCCGAGGAGTGTGAAGTAGGGCGCCGAGACCGCCTCGCCTAGAATGCGCTCGGGTTCGTCGGCGCCCTGGAGCGTCGTGGTCAGCGTCGTATACGCCGCCATGTCCTCGAAACTCGTCGCCCGGGCGCGCCAGTCGACGTGGTCGGGATAGGAATTCCCGCGCCGTTCGACACCGCCGGCGCGCTGGACGTTGCCGATCAGCACGACGAGACGGTCGGCCTGCGGGTACGGCAGACCGCGCACCAGCATCGCGTCAACCAGACTGAACATGGCGGTTGTCGCGCCGATTCCGATCGCCAGAACCAGCACGGCGACACACGCGAACGCCGGCGCGCGGCGGAGGGTGCGCACCGCGTAGCGTAGGTCCTGCACCAGACTCTCGAACGAAGGAAACGTCCACATGTCGCGGGTCTGCTCCTTGAGGGCAGTGACATTGCCGAACTGGCGTGCGGCGGTCCGCCGCGCGATCTCGGGAGTGAGGCCGTCACGTTCCTGCTCGGCCTGACGCATCGCGAGGTGGAATGCGATCTCGTCGTCGATGTCGCGGGCGCGGCGGCCGGAACGCACCAGCGTCAGCAGCCGATGCCACCAACTGATCGCGTCATTGATCACGACGCGCTTCATGACGGCCCGATCACGCGCTCTGCATCACGCGCGTGACCGCGGACGCGACGCGATCCCAGTACGCGGCTTCCTCTTCGAGCGCGCGCCTGCCCAGCGCGCTGAGACGGTAGAACTTCGCGCGTCGGTTGTTGTCGGATGCGCCCCACTTCGAGCGCACCCAGCCGCGAACCTCGAGACGATGGAGCGCCGGATAGAGCGCGCCTTCCACGACACCCAGCACGTCGTCGGACGTGCGCTGAATGGCGGACACGATGCCGTAGCCATGCATTTCGCCGCGGCTCAACACTTTGAGAATCAGCATGTCGAGCGTGCCAGGCAACAGCTCGCGGGTTTCCTGCGTTCCCATAAACGATTTAGGGATGATACCGCGGCCCGTCTGCCTGTCAAGAGGCCGTTGGCGCATTGGCCTTGCCCGCTTCGCGTACGGCGTCAATGTTCGAGCCCCGAGCCCCCTTGACACCGTTCGTGATTTTTACTACAAAAGAGTCAATTATGGCCCGCGACCATCTCGGACGCTTCGAGCATCTCCTGCTCCTCGCCGTGCTGCGCCTCGGCGAAGAGGACGCGTACGGCATGACGATCCGCCGTGAGCTCGCGCGCCACACGGGACGAGAGATCGCCGTCGGCGCGATCTATACCGCGCTCGCCCGGCTCGAGACGCGAGGGCTCGTCCAGTCGAAGCTCGGCGAGCCCACGGCCGAGCGCGGCGGGAAGGCGAAGCGCTTCTACCGCGTGCTGCCGGCAGGCAAGAAGGCCGTCGCGAAGGCGCAGTCGATTCTCCTGGGCCTGGCGCGCGACGTGGAGCGGTCATGACGAACGACGAGACCGTGCATCCGCCGCGTGCCGCGCGATGGCTGCTGCGGCGCGCGCTCGACGGCGCGGCGAGGTCCGCGATCGTCGGCGATCTCGACGAAGAGTACACGCGCTTCGTCGTGCCGCGCGACGGGGTTCGCAGGGCACGGCGTTGGTATTGGCGTCAGGCGCTCATGTCGATTGCCGCATGCGCGCGCGGCGCCGCGGAGCGCCAGCTCGATCCCGACCGGCCCTCACTCATCAATCCGAGGATCATCATGCAGGACCGCCATGGGCTCGGTACCGACGTGCGCGCCGCCGTGCGCTTCTGCACGCGAACTCCGCTGACGTCGGCAGCGGTGATCCTCACGCTGGCGATTGGCGTCGCCGCGAACACCGCGGTGTTCTCCGTCCTGAATGCGACGTTCCTCAAGAAGCTGCCCATCGCGCACGCGGACCGACTCGTCGCGATCGGATCGAAGCCGGGCGGGTCGTTCTCGTATCCCGAATACCTTGCGTCGCGCGACGTCGCGGGGCTGTCGGCGCTCGCCGCCGGCGGCCGGACCACCGCGCTGCTCGGCGAGCAGCAGTCGCGGCGCCGCGTGGTGATCGATCTGGTCACCGGCAACTACTTCGACGCACTCGGCGTCGGCAGCGGCAGCGGGGGGCGCGGGCGATTCTTTACGAACGAGGACGATCAATCCGGCCGGCCGCCCGTGGCAGTCGTGAGCCACGAGTTCTGGTACCGCCAGTTCGGCGCCGACCCGGCGATCGTCGGCCGCACGATCACGCTCAATCGGTCGATTTTCACAGTGATCGGCATCGCCCCCCGCGGCTTCTCGGGACCGCGCATCGGCTTCGGTCCCGATCTGTGGGTACCGCTCACCAGCGGGCTTTTGATCGACGACAATCCCGCGATGCTCGGCGAGGGATCCACATGGCTGGGCCTTCTGGGCATCCTCGATCGCCAGAGCACCCCCGAAGTCGCGCGCGCGGCGCTCGCCGCCCGGTGGCGCGCGCTCGGCACGCGCGACGACGCCGTGATCGAGCGGATTCCGCGCGGCCACACGTGGAACACGCGGACGTCGGTACAGTCGCGCCTGCGCCTCGTCAGCTTTTTCGTCGTCCTGATTCTCGTCATCGGCTGCTTGAACGTCTCGACGCTCCTGGGCGCGGCCGTCCACGAGCGTCAGAAGGAGCTGGCGATCCGCGCGTCGCTCGGCGCGGGACGCCTTCGCTTGCTGCGGCAATTGTTGTCGGAACATTTCCTGCTCGCGGCGGCGGGAGGCCTCATCGGCGGCGTGCTCGGCGTGTGGCTGGCGCGTCAGTTGGCGTCGATGATGGCCAGCCCGGTCAGCCCTGGGGATCTGGATGTGAGCGCCGACAGCACGGTCGTCCTGTTCACCATCGGCATCTCGATCGCGACCGCGCTCCTCGTCGGCCTGGTCCCGGCCGTGCGGTGGTCGAGGGTCCCGATCGTGTCTGCACTGCAGGGCGGAAGCGTGGGATTGACGCGGCTCCTGCGATCAGCGGGGCTGTGGTGGTTGATCCCGGGGCAAGTCGCACTCGGCACCGTGCTGCTCGCTTCTGCCGGGGTGCTCGTCAAGACGGTGTATCAGTTGAAGCTCGAGATCGACGCGTCGTCACCGGGACGCGTGTGGTTCTCCGATCTTCAGTCGGATATGCCGATGTCGCCGGCCTCGTTTGCCGATTTCGAGCAACGGCTGCGCGTGCATCTCCGAACGATGCCGGGAGCCGAACAGGTCGGCATCGCCACGGCGCGGCCGTTGTCCTCGTCGAGCGCCGGACCGGTGCGGGTGGAAGGTCAGGCGAAGCCGCCGGCAAGCCGGCCGAGGATTCCCGATGGGCTCGACGCGCCGCCGCCTCCGCCGCCTCCGCCCAAGCGCGGTCCGCGCCCGAAGGATTTCTGGATCGTCAACAACACGTACATCTCGCCCGGGTACTTCGGCGCGATGGCGCTGCCAATTCTCCAGGGCCGCGACTTCACGAACGCCGATACGTCGAACGGACGACGAGTCGCGATCGTCAACGAGACGTTTGCGAAGCATGCGTTCGGGACCGGGACTGCTCTCGGGCGGCGGGTCTCGTGGGGCGGCGGTGAGACGTTCGATATCGAGATTGTCGGCGTGGTCGCGGACATGCGGATGGTGCACCTCCGCCAGGCGGCCCTCGATACGATCTTTTTTCCGCTCACGCAAACTCCGCCGGCGTTCATGTTTTCGCCAACCGCGACGGGCGCGACCAAACCGATTCCGATGACGATCGTGCTCCGCGCGGCTCGAGGCCAGCGCGTCGTCCGGGACCAACTCGCCCGGCACGTGCTGGCGTTCGATGCCGCGCTCTTCGTCGATCGGATCTGGACGTTCGAGGAAGAAGCCGGCCGCGCGTTGAGTCAAGAGCGGCTGCTCGCATGGGCCGGATCGACGCTCGGCGCGGTTGCACTCGCGCTCCTCGTCATCGGCCTCTACGGCACGCTTGCCGCCGCCGTCGTCCGCGGCCGCCGCGAGCTGGGCATTCGGCTCGCGCTCGGCGCGAGCCCAGGGGCCGTCGCCTCGATGGTCGTCGTCCGCAGCGTGACGGTGGTTCTCGCTGGCCTCGCCCTCGGTCTTCCGCTGTCGTACGTGTTCATCAAATCCTTCGCGCACCTGCTCTACGGCGTACAGCCGGTCGAGCCTCTCGTCCTCGCGGCAACCGTGGCCATCGTCATGGCGACCGCCATCGCCGCCGCGTACTTCCCCGCCCGACACGCCGCGCGCGTGGATCCGGTCGTGGCGCTCAGAGCTGATTAAGGTTCAAGGGTTCAAGGGTTCAAGGGTTCAAGGGTTCAAGGGTTCAACGGTTCAAGGTTCTTGAACCCTGAACCTTGAACCCCAGAATCCGCCTACAATTCACTGAATGTCAGACGCTCCGGGCTTCCGGTATAGCCGGCAGGTCAAGTTCTACGAGACCGACCTTGCCGGCGTCGTTCACTTCAGCAATTACTTTCGCTACATGGAAGAAGCGGAGCACGCGCTGTGGCGCGCGGCGGGGCTCACGGTCGATCGCGCGGGCGCGGATCTCGGATGGCCGCGCGTCAACGCGACCTTCGATTACAAGCGGCCCCTCTTCTTCGAAGATCATTTCGTCATCGTCGTCCGCATCGACGCGGTGACGGCGCGCACGATCCAGTATTCGTTCGCCGTCGAACGCGGCGACAAAACGATCGGCACCGGATCGATGACGACGGCGTGCGCCGTGCGGCAGCCGGACGCGATGCGATCCGTGGAGATCCCGGATGGCATCGTGGCGCGCCTGAAAACCGCCGCGGGTCAGCCCTGAGCACGATTCAAAGAGGTTTCGATGAAAGAGATCAGGAAGCTGATGGACAAGCTCGTGGCCCGCCCCGGCAAGAAGATCTCGCTGAAGGACTACGATCCCGATTGGACCGGATCCATCAAGGACAAGGAGCAGGCGTCGACGTATCTGGCGGAAGGCGTCAAGCAGCTCTCGCAGCTTCAGGACAAGCTGTACGCGCAAGACACGTATGCGCTGCTGATGATCTTTCAGGCGATGGACGCGGCCGGCAAGGACGGGACGATCCGCCACGTGATGTCCGGCATCAATCCGCAGGGATGTCAGGTCTTCAGCTTCAAGGCGCCATCGGCGGAGGAGCGCGATCACGATTACCTGTGGCGCTCCGTCAAGGCGCTTCCCGAGCGCGGGCGCATCGGCATTCACAACCGGTCGTACTACGAAGAAGTCCTCGTCTGCCGCGTGCACCCGGAGATCTTCGCCTCGCAGCAGTTGCCGGACAATTGCCGAACCGACGAGATCTGGAAGCGGCGCTTCAAGGAGATCAACGCGTTCGAGCGCTACCTGGTCGACAACGGCGTCGTCGTCCTGAAGTTCTACTTGAACGTGTCGAAGAAGGAACAGAAGCGCCGGTTCCTCGAGCGCATCGACATGGACGACAAGAACTGGAAGTTCTCCGTCAACGATGCGCGCGAGCGCGCGTTCTGGAAGGACTACATGCGCGCGTACGAGGACGTCTTCACGCACACGAGCACGAAGTCCGCGCCGTGGTTCATCATTCCGGCGGACAACAAATGGTTCATGCGATATGCCGTGTCGGCCATCACAGTGCAGACCTTGGACGATCTGAAACTGAAGTATCCGACGCTCACCAAAGCGAAGAAGAAAGAGCTGCTCGAGGCGCGCAAAATGCTCACATCGGAAAAGAGCTAGGCCTTTAGCAACGACTCGGGGGTGTCGTCCGTCTAAGCCCTCATGCGTGGGTTCTCAGCGATCCTGACGGCGTGCGCTCTCGTGTCCGTCAGTCCCATTTCCGCACAAGCTCAGGCAACTTCGACGAACGGAACCACGACGACGGCCAGGGTCGAGCTTCGTTCGCATCGACTTTCTCAGCCGCCTGCCATCGACGGGCTTCTCGACGATGACGCGTGGCACGACGCGCCGGCGGAGACGGGCGATTGGTTGTCGTACAACCCGCTTCACGGCTCCAAGATTCCACAGACGACGAAGGTCTGGATCGCGCACGATTCCGACTACATCTACTTCGCGTTTCAGTGCGACGATCCCGAGCCGTCGCGGATCAAGACGTCGGTCACGCGGCGCGACAACATCTGGTCGGACGATTGGGTCGGCATCAGCCTCGACGCGCTCGGCACCGGCCAGCTCTCGTATCACCTGATGGTCAATCCGAACGGCGTGCAGCTCGACATGTTGAACAGCGTCGCGGGCGGCGAAGATCAATCGCCGGATTACGTGTGGGACAGCGCGGGCCGGCGCAACGACAAGGGCTACGCGATCGAGATGCGCGTGCCGCTCCAGTCCATTCGCTTCAAGGGCGGGCAGGACGTCCGCATGGGCATTCTCTTCTGGAGACGCGTGAGCCGCGCGGGCGTGTCGGTGTCGTGGCCGCCGCTCGAGCCGGGCAAGTGGGTCTTCGAGAAGCACGCACCGCTCGCGCTCGGCGAGTTGAGGCCTCGCCTGGCGCGCGAAGTCATTCCCTCGACGACCTACGTCCGCACGCAGGCGCGATCCGCGCCGTCGCGCTGGGCGTCCGCCGATGACGAAGGAGACTTCGGCGTCAGCGGCAAGTACGGAATCACGTCGACGGTGACGCTCGACGCGACGGTCAATCCCGACTTCAGCCAGGTCGAGAGCGATGCGTTTCAGGTGCAGGTGAATCAGCGGTACCCGATTTTCTTCTCGGAAAAACGGCCGTTTTTCATGGAGGGCATGGGCCTGTTCAACATCGCCGGCACTGGCGGCGACGGCAACATGCGCACGGCCGTACATACGCGCCGCATCATCGATCCGATCTTCGGCAGCAAGATTACCGGCACGATCGGGAAGACGACGTTCGG
>DATBJJ010000074.1:0-42719 GCA_036556425.1 Vicinamibacterales bacterium | reverse complement strand
CGACGTCGACGGCATTCCCCGGAAGGTCGCCGGGATCCGCGACGATCGCACAGCTCCCGACAAGCGGCTCGCCGACAACATGCTCGACCTGAACCCAGCCGCGACGGATTCGCTCGTGCGGCTGATGTGGGGCGCGCTCGTGCCGAGCCGCGAGGGCGGCCTGCTCAACGCGCGGCTGCGATACTTCGATCCCGCACGCAAGCGCGCAGGCGTGCCGGAAGACGTCGCCGTCCTCGTGTCGGCGCTCGAAGATCGACGGACCGTGGTCACGCTCGTCAATCTGAGCGGCACGTCAGCTCGCGACGTGATCGTCCAGGCGGGGGGCTACGGCGAGCATCATTTCGAGTCGGTCGAGTGGAACGGCCGCACCGTGCCGCTCGGCGCGAGGGATTTCACCGTCCGCCTCGCACCGGGCGCCGGCAGCACGGTGACGCTCTCGATGCGCCGCTACGTGAACCAGCCCACGGTCGCCTTCCCGTGGAACAGACGCTAATCGATTGATCGATTGACAACCGGTGGCGAACGGATCGAGCGGATTTGATCCGTGTAATCCGATCCGCGTGATCCGCGTTGATCCGCGTGATCCGCGTCTATCCGATCCGCGTGATCCGCCTTGATCCGCGTAATCCGCGTCTATCCGCGTCTATCCGCGTGATCCGCGACTATCCGGGTGATCCGCGATTATCCGCCGGCCATCGCGCCGACGACGAGGAACGGCTCCGCTCCGCGGACGACGGGTTCGGGAAGCGGCGTGTCGGGGGGATCGTGCGACAGATCCTGTTCGCACGCGAAGAACCGGACGAACGGCCTGCGGCGCAAGCTCCCGTGATCGCGGATCGTGCCGCGCAGCACCGGATACTGCCGCTCGAGCGCGTCCAGCACGCTCCGCTGCGTCACCACGCCGGAGACGTCGACGGCGACCTCACCGTCGACGTCCGCGAGCGTCCGCAAGTGCGCGGGAAGCACGACGCGAATCATGACAGCGTCTGCACCTCCACCGAGAGAACCGCAGGCAGATCGCGAACCGCGGCCGTCCACGTCTCGCCGCCGTCGGCGGACGCGTAGACCTGTCCACCGGTCGTGCCGAAGTAGACGCCGCACGGATCCAGCGCATCGACGGACATCGCGTCGCGGAGCACGTTGACGAAACAGTTCTGCTGCGGAAGCCCGTTCGTCATCGGCTCCCATTCGTTGCCGCCGCTGCGGCTGCGATACACGCGCAGCTTTCCGTCCGGCGGATAGTGCTCGGAATCGCTCTTGATCGGAACGACGTAGATCGTCTCCGGTTCGTGCGCGTGCACGTCGATCACGAAGCCGAAGTCGGTCGGAAGGTTGCCGCTGACCTCGCGCCACGAGTCGCCCCCGTCGTCGCTGCGCAACACGTCCCAGTGCTTCTGCATGAACAGCACGTTGGGCCGCGAGCGGTGCATCGCGATGCGGTGCACGCAGTGGCCGACCTCGGCCGTGGGATTCGGGATCCCCTCGGACTTCAGACCGCGATTAATCGGCTGCCACGTGTCTCCGCCGTCGTCGGTGCGGAACGCGCCCGCCGCGGAGATCGCGATGAACATGCGCCGCGCGTTCTTCGGATCGGGCAGGATCGTGTGCAGGCACAAACCGCCAGCGCCCGGCTGCCAGTGCTTCCCGGACCCGTGATTGCGGAGTCCCGGCAGCTCGTGCCACGTTTGCCCGCCGTCGGTCGTGCGGAACATCGCCGCGTCCTCGACGCCGGCGTGAACGGTATCAGGATCGGTGAGCGACGGCTCGAGGTGCCAGACGCGCTTGAACTCCCATGGATGTGGCGTGCCGTCGTACCACTGGTGCGTCCCGGTCTCGCCGGCGTATTCGAACTTGTTGCCGACCGGCTCCCACGTCTTCCCGCCGTCGCTGGAGCGTTGAATCAATTGTCCGAACCAACCCGATCCCTGCGACGCATAAATCCGATTCGGATCGACGGGCGATCCCTTGAGGTGGTACAGCTCCCATCCCCCGAAGAACGGACCGCTGACGTTCCACTTGTCGCGTCGTCCGTCCGCTTCGAGAACGAACGCGCCCTTACGAGTTCCAACGAGCACGCGTACACCGCTCATCCCACGCTCCTTGCTCCTCTTTTAGCACAAAGTCACTCCTCGCGCAGCGCGAGGATCGGATCGACCGAGGCGGCGCGACGGGCAGGCGGATACGCCGCCGCGGCCGTAGCCACGGCGAGGACAGCAACTGCTATCGCAATCGCGGCGGGATCGTACGGCGTGAGTCCGTACAGCATCGAGGAAACCGATCGCACGATCAGAATCGCGAGCGGCACACCGAGCGCGAGGCCCGCGGCGAGTAGCAAAAACGACTCTCGGAGGAACATCGATTCGACGGACCGTGGCGATGCCCCGATCGCGATCCTGACGCCGATCTCCCGCCGGCGGCGCGTCACGCTGTACGCGAGCACGCCGTGAAAGCCGACCGCCGCGATGAGAAGCGCGAGCACGCCGAACGCCGTCGATACGTGCGCGATCAGGCGCTCGACGACGAGCGAACGATTGACGATCTCGCGGAACGGCACGACGTTGGCGAGCGCGATCTTTCGATCGATCGATTGCGCGATGCCCGCGACCGACACGGCCAGTGCTTCTGGTTGAATAGCCGCGCGAATCGCGAACCGCACGACCGGCGTGCCGCCTTGCTGCGCGTACGGCCGGTAGTACATCGCGGCGGGATCCTGCCTGAGGTCCACCCACTTCGAATTCTGCGCAACGCCGACGATCTCGATCGGCTCGCGCGATCGCGAGCCGCCGTCTTGGAAGAAACTCTGTCCAATCGGGCTGCGGCCCGGAAAGAAGCTGGCCGCGAAGAGCTCGTTGACGATGGCCACCGGCTTCGAGGTCGCGGTGTCGGCGCGGGTGAAATCGCGGCCCTCCACGAGTCGAGTGCCCATCGCGCGCAAGAACCCGGGAGACACGCGCTGCTCGATCGCAAGCGGCGCATCTTCGCGGCGGAACGGCACGCCAGGCATGCCGATGCGGTATTCGAACGCGCCGCCCGACAGTTGTCCCATGTGGCTGTAGGCGACGCTCTCGACGCCGGACACGTCCGCGACGCGCATGCGCAGCGCTTCGATCAAATCGTCGCGGCGGTCTTCCGCGTAGTTGGACGGGAAACCTACGTCCGCAATGAGCAGCCGATCTTCCAGGTACCCGCTGTCCTGCCCTCGCAGATTCAGGACGCTGCGAACGAAGACGCTCGCCAGCATCAGCAGCAGCGTGCACATCATGACTTCGCCGATCACGAGGCTGCGGCTCAACCAGGGCCGCGTGCGCTCGCCGCTCGCGCCCTTGACGGCAAGCGCATGCCCCGGCGATCGCGCCGATCGCAGCGCCGGCAGGAACCCAAACAGGAGACACGTGACGCATGCGACGAGCGCGGTGAAGCCGAGCGTTCCAGCATCGAGCCGGAACTGCATGCTGGCCAGCGCAGGCGCCGACGCGGGCGGAACGAATGCGAGAAGGGCCGCGCTGATCCAATAGGCGACGGGCAGCGCGAGTGCGCCGCCGACCGCCGCGAGCACGAGGCTCTCCGTGAGCAGTTGCCCGATGAGACGCGGGCGCGACGCGCCGAGCGCGCGTCTGATCGCGAGCTCGCGGGCGCGCGCGAGGTTCCCGGAGAGCGTCAAGTTCGCCAGATTGACGCAGGTGATGAGCAGCACGAGGACGACGACGAGCTCGACGAGCGCGAGCGGGCGGACGAGCTGCGTTCGGAGCGTCGAAAAGCCCGTTCCACCGGCGCGGAACACGATCGCTCGTCCGACGAGCGCCGATCCCTCTCCTTCGGCCTGGGCGATCGACGCGTCCGGCGACAACCGCCCGACGACGCGCATCCATCTCCCGCGCGCGCGCTCCTCCGAATTGGCAGGGACGATCTGCTCGAATGGAATCCAGATGTCGATCGCGCGCTCGAGCTCGAGGCCGCGAAATGCGGCCGGCGCGATGCCGACAACGGTGACCTCGCGTTTATAGGCCGTGAACCGTGCGCCGAGCGCATTTGGATCCGCGCCGTAGTGGCGGCGCCAGAAGGCGTCGCTGATCACGGCCACCGGTTCGCGCGCCGGGTCCGCGCTCCGCTCGTCGAACGCGCGGCCCACCGCCGCTCGAACGCCGAGCACGTCGAAGTAGTTGGCGGAAACGAGCTGCGCTGCGGCGGGGATCTTCTCGCCGCGCTCGTCGATTTCGCGGCTCGCCGTCGTCGTCGCCGCGGTCGCCCCGGAGAACACGCGCGTTCCGCGTCGCAGCGCGTCGAACGTGTTGTACGTGAACGCCTCGTACGGCGTGGAGCTCTCGCGTCGCGGTTCGACAAGTTTGACCAGCTCTTGCGGACGGCTGACGGGCAGCGGCTGCAGCAGCAGCGCGTCGAGAATGCTGAAGACGGCGGTGTTCGCGCCGATGCCGAGCGTCAAGGACAGAATGGCCGCCGTGGTGAATGCCGGGCGTCGCTGCACCATCCGGAACGCGTAGCGGAGGTCTCGACCGAAGCGTTCGAGCATAGTGAGACACTCTACGCCAGAACAATGGAACCTGGAACCCGGGACGACCTGGAACCCGGCACCCGGACCCGGTAGAATTCTGCCAATGCTGACGCGAGCGGGGATTCGGCGCGTGCCGTGGGAGAGGATTGCGATCGTCCTCACGTGCGCGCTGATTACTGCGTGGACGATCGGTTACGCCATCGGGATGGTCGTGAACTTCTTCATCGGGATCAACTGAGCACTCGCGCCACGAGGACCGTCATGTCGTCGTGCTGCTTCGCCCCGGCGGCGAAGCCGTCCGCCGCCGACATGATCGCCGCGATCGCTTCGCGTGCGCCGCACTTCAGCGCCGACGCGCACGCAATCAACCGCTCCTCGCCCCATTCCTCGTCGCTCGGATTCATGGCTTCGCTGACGCCATCCGTGAACGCCACGAACACGTCGCCGGCGTGGAGCTCGACCATCCCCTGTTCGTAGTGGCACGCCGGCAGGAGTCCCACGACGGGCCCGCCCGTCTCGAGACGAAGCACCTCGCCGCCACGCCGCAGCACGATCGGCGGATTGTGTCCAGCGTTGACGAACACGAGCGATCGGGTGACCGCGTCGTATTGGCCGTAGAAGAACGTGGCATACCGGTTCGACGACGAGCTCTCGTACACGAGCTCGTTGATGATTGACATCATCCGCGCGAGCCCTGCATCGAGGGCGAACGCGCGAACACCCGGCGCTTCGTGGACAGCGACGCCCTGACTCTGCTGAAGGGCTCGCAGCGACGCGCGCAGCCCCGACATCAGCAACGCCGCGGGAATGCCCTTGCCCGAGACGTCGCCGATCGCGATGCCGAGCTCGGTCGGCGAGAGCGGAATGAAATCGTAGTAATCGCCGCCGACGCCGAGCGCGGGCCGGCACGCGCCCGCATAGTCGAGCCCATCGATCGGCGGGCAGTCTTGCGGGAACAGCCGCTCCTGAACCTCGCGCGCGATCTCGAGCTCGCGATTCATGCGCTCGCGTTGAGACACTTCCGCCGCGATCGCCGCCGCGAGGCGGCTGTTCTCCAGCGCGAGCGCGGTCTGCGTCGCGACGGATTCGAGCAGCCGGAGATCGCCCTTCGAGTACGGCGCGTCCGATCGTTTTGGACCGAGGCTGAGGATGCCGATGATGCGTTGGTTGAGCGTCAACGGCAGCAGGAGCTGTGCCTCGAGCCGCTCGAGAGCCGCTCGTTCGTCGCCGCTCACGCGCGCATCATGAATCCACGAGTCATCATCTTCCGGATAGACGCGCGCATGTCCGTCCCGCGCCAGGCGGTCGATCGTCGCGCTGCCGTCCGGAATGGTGATCGAACGGAGCCCATCTGTCTCGATCCCCTTGCCGAGCGCATACGCAACTTGAAACGAGTCTTTCACTCGTACGAGAAGCGCGACGCGCGGAACGTGGAGCGATGCCGAAATCCCGCGCGCGACGGTTTCCGCCAGCGGCGCGGCTTCCACGAACGTCCGCACCCTGTTCGCGAGATCGTTGAGAACGACGTCCGCGTCGTACGCTTCGCGAAAGAACCACCGGTCGACCCAGCCGCCGACCCGCGTCGACCCGCGCTGAATCCCGACGATGCCGAGCGCGCCAAACGCAACCATCGTCAATCGCTGCGGCCGGTTCGTACCGTCGCGCACGAGCAACGCGACGCCGAGGATGACCCCCGCGATCAACAGAATCTGCAGGAGCCTGACGAAGCTCGCCGCGAACAAGTACTGCACGCCCTGCCGAATGACGACGCGGACGTCGAGCGCCTTGTGCACGACGATGACGTACGCGAGCGTCACCGGCAAGACGAACACGCTCGCGAGAACGAGGAGGACGATCCAAAACGGAAGATCCTCAAAGCCGTCTCGCCCGGTGACAATCGATCTGAGGAAGCCGAGCAGGAACGGGCCGAGACCGACGAACGTCCCGGCGCCCACCAGTCTCAGCCGGCGACGAACATCCGCGCTCGCGGACGTGATCGCCTTGAAGCCGATGGCGGCGAAGAACACGACCGCCGAGGCGACCATGCACACGACGAACGCGGGGCTGAACAGCAGCGAGCGCCTCGCGACGGCGATTGCCGCGGCCCAGTTGTTGCCGGCGAGCAGGGTCATCGCCACGAACGCGCACGTGAAGTACAGCAGCGGTCCGAGGAGCAGCCATTTCAACCAGGGATGCCGGCGATCGATCGCGAGACGCTCGCCGAAGTAAATCCCGAAGAGCGCCATGCCAATCGGCAGCATCATCTCGGTCGAGGCGAGGTACACGATCGCGAACGGCTGCAGCGCATCATCGTGTCCCCAATAGGCCGTGGACGTGCCGCCGACGCGCGAGACGCCGAGGAGCAGCATCAACATGATCCACGCTTGCGGATCGCGGATGCGAACCGCGGCCACGAAAAAGCCCAGCGCGATGCACGCGATGGGAACGCCTACGGTGGACGTGAGCGCGAACAGCCAGTCTCTGGGCCGTCGCGCCTCGCCGTACGCAGCCTCGAGCTTGACGCTCGCCTCGTGCTCGACGGGGCCGTCAGGCGTGGAGCGTGTGCCGAGCACGACGACGTCGCCGGCCTTCGCGTTCCGCAGCAGCGCGACGATCTCGCCCGCGCCGCGCACGCGGCGTCCATTCAGCGTGACGAGATAGTGTCCGGGGACAATGCCGACCGCCTCGGCCTCGGGCTGCACGTCGTTGATCTGATCGCTGAGGACGCCTCCCTCGAATGGAAGGCGGATTTGATCGGGCCGCACGAACTGCGAGAGGCGATCGCGCGACTCGCGCCACTGAAACACGCAGGCGGCGGCGAAAAGGATCGCGAGCGCGGCGTACGCGAGGTAATCCCGCACGGAAAGCCGCGCCGCGCTGCGCATGGCGGTTATTCTATCCGGCCAGGCGGCGCCGAATACGGACGACGCCGGACGCGTCGCCTGCGCACGGCGCTTCCGTCCGCACGAAGACCTCGTAGTCTCCAGGAGACGGATAGCGGTACGTGAATCGATGCGGCAGCGCGGCCGTCATCTCTCGCGAGCGTCCGTCTCCGAGATCCACTCTCAGACGGCACGTGCCCGATCCGGAGATCGTGAACGCGATGGGCTCTGTCGGACGCGCGAAGCGCGGTTGGATCTCGACGCGAGCGATGCGGCCGCTTCCCTCCCTGCCGATGAGGACGACCGACCGCGCGCCGCCCGTGCACGGCGCGGCCGGCGTCGCCGCAATCGTGTACTGACCCTCCGCCGGATAGTTGTGGCGAACGACGTCCGGCAGGATCGCGTTCCGCCCCTCGCTGTTGCCGTCGCCGAAGTCCAGCGTGTAAGCGCACTGGCCGGTGCCGTTCACGGTTATCGCGCGGACTCCGCTCGCGGCGTCGCGCACGCGCGCGACGTCGATTCCGGCGATGCGTGGGGCCGCCGGCGGCTGGCCGATCGTGAGCGACGCGGAGCGACGTTCGCCGCAGGGCGGCGCGGGCGTCGCGGTGATCGTGTACTTGCCTTCGACCGGATACGTGTGCCTGAGCGACATCGGCAGCGCGCCCGAGACATCCTGGCTGTTGCCGTCGCCGAAATCGACGGCGATGCGACACGACCCGGTGCCTTGCAGCGCGATCGTGACCGGGGTCCGCGGCGTCTGCACGGGAGGCGACACGTCGAGGCCCTTGAGGCCAGGGGGCGGCGGCGGAGGCCCGGTGATCGTGACGCGCGCCGTCGCTTCCCCGGTGCAATTGCCCATGCCTTGCGCGCGAACGGTGAACGCGCCCCCCCTTTCATAGACGTGTGACTGCGTCACGGGGAGCGTCGACGTCGCGTACGTGATGGCGGCGCCGTCGCCCCAGTCGATGTGAACGGCGCCGCACGGACTCGAACCCGTCGCCGTCGCGGTGACGGCCGTTCCCGCCGCGGCGTCGACTGGTTTCATCGTGACGCCGGTCACGACGCCCTGCGCGGCGGCGGCGGTGCTGATGCCCGCCGCAGCCATCGTGACGAGACACGACGCGAACCATCGCCGATGGTAGAGCTGCATGAGCGGCCTCCAATGAGCTTCATCCAATCGATGCAGAATCCGTTCCCGCGCTATTCTTGTCAGCTTGACCGCCATCGCGCCACGGATTTCCGTCTTTCCCAAATGTTATTTCGACGAGCTCGTGTCGCGCCGGCGGAGCTATGTGTCCTGGATCCACGACGCCGCAACGCTTGGCGGCGAAGGCGTCGAGCACTACGACGAGTTCTTCGCGAGCTATGAGGAGCGCGATGTGGCGGTCGTGATGGACGCGATGGCGGAGACATCGCAGATCTCCTCGATGCTCTGCTTCTCGCCGGACTTCACGCATCCCGATCGAGAAGAGCGCACGCGGCAGGTCGCGAGGCAGAAGCGCGCGATCGATCTCGCCGTTCGCATCGGCGCGCGATATTGCCGCACGTTGAGCGGGCAGAAATATCCGGGACTCTCGCTCGAGGAAGGCGTCGCCCGCGCGGCGGCGTGCATCTCCGAATCGCTCGATTACGCGATCGGCCGCGACGTCGTGCTCTGCCTCGAGAACCACTACAAGACCGGCGAGTGGCAGTACCCGGAGTTCGCGCAGCAAGAGGAGCCCTATCTGGCGCTGCTCGATGCGCTGCCGAACTCACCGCACTTGGGCGTTCAGTACGACCCGTCGAACGCGGTGGTTGGTGGCTTCGATCCCATCGCGTTCCTCGAGAAGATCAAGCATCGGGTCGTGACCGTGCACGCATCCGATCGATTCCTCGCGCCCGGCACGACGATCGAGGATCTTCGCTCGCACGACGGCACGATCGGCTATCCGGATCGCTTGACGCACGGTGAGACGGGCCGCGGATCGAACGACTACGACGCGATCTTCCGAATTCTGCGAGCAGCCGGCTTCGCCGGATGGATCTCGGTCGAGGATGGTATGAACGGCCTCGACGAGATCCGGCGATCGGTGGAGTTCCTGAAGATCAAGCGCGAGAAACACTATGGCGTCGTGTAGTCGGGAGTCGTGAGTCGGGAGTCGTGAGTCGGGAGTCGTCAGTCACAGTCGAGAGTCGCAGTCGTCAGTCGGTAGGCGCAGTCGTCAGTCGTCAGTCTGAAGTCGTCGACAGTCGGAAGTCGTCGACAGTCGGAAGTCGACGACAGTCGGAAGTCGACGACAGTCGACTGTCGACTGCGACTCTCGACTGAGACTGTCGACTCCCGACTCACGACTCCCGACTACACTGTCCATCTTCATCGCAGCGCGAAGCGCGCGCTGAGCGGCTTGTGATCGCTCGGGCGCTCGTCGCGCGAGTCGCCTTTTTTCGTCACCTGTTTGTCGTACGCCGCGTGCTCGATCTGCCCGCTGTCCTTCACGTAGCAGAACTTGCCGCCGTCGTAGCAGGCCGGGCTGAAGAGCATGTGATCGAGCAGCACGCGCGTCGGCTTGCCGCCCGCGGTCGCATCCCTGAACTCGACCGTCCACGCATACTGCTTGCGCTGCAGCTGCTTCCCGTTCAACACGTGGCGCATCAGCGCCAGCTCGTGATGGAACGCGCCGCGCAGCTCGTGGACGATGCTGTGCATCAAGTAGTTCTCGTCGACGATGTCGCGCGTGACGCCGTCGTTCATGTCCCCCATGACGATCACGGCTTCGGCGTTCTCGCTATAGAGGCGGTGAGCGATGTACTTGCGGATGACGTTCATCTCGAGCGACAGCTTCTGCCTCGAGAAGATCGCGCTGATCACGGCGGCCTTGTCCTTCTTCTCCCACTGTTTGGCTTTCTTCAAATCGGAAATCTTCGACTTCGTGTGGACGACCATGACTTCGGTCGTCTTGCCCTTTCGGGTCAGCCGCAGGATGACCGGCATCCGCGTGAAGCGGCCTTTGAGCTCGTTCCGTGGATCGCCCCACTTGTAGAGCGCGCGCACCTTCTCCAGGCGTTCGTACACTTTGTCGGTTCTCGGCAGCTGCGTGATCTTGACGCCTCGCTTCAGTCGCTTGTGCACCAGCGCGTGGACGCTCTGCGCCCCGTCCTCCATCGAGTAGACGACGTAGTTGTTGCCGAGTTTCTCCTTCACGAATCGCTGCATCTGCGACTTGCGCGGCGGCCCTTCGCAGATGCCGGTGACATCGGCGTCGACTGCCTTGATCACCGCGGCGATTCGGTTCGCCACGCCCTGCGGATCCTTCGGCTTCGCGCCGAGACCGGCGGTCTTCTTGTTCTGCTTCGTGAGGAGATCCGGCTTGTTCGGCTTGAACAGGTTCACCATCCACTCGACGTTGAACGTTGCGATTTTGATTTCTCGAGCCATCGGGACCTCCTCAGCCGTGGACGAACACGATCGCGCCCGTCCGCCGGCGCCGTCAATGCTTCCAGTGCGCGCGCCAGCCGGTCGTGCACGCCGACGCGAGCGCCGCACTCTGCTTCTGCACGGCTGCCGCGTCCTTGTTGTCGTGCGCCGCGAGCAGCTTGTCCGCGAGCCGATCGATGCGGGCCGCGATCGTGCCGCCCACCTGCGCCGAGAGGAACCCCGCTTCGAGCAGGATCTTCGTCCGGAGCACGGCCTCCTTCGAGGGTTCCTTCAATCCCGCGAGCGACGGATCGCGAACGGCGGTGCCCGCCACCGGGATCGTCGTCGCCGCCGCGCTCGTCACGTAGATGCCGAAGACGCCGAGCTTCCCCATCGCGAACGCGTCGCGCAATCCCAGCCCGCCGGCCCACAACACCTTGATCTCCAACTCACGCGCGAGCGTCTCGATCCGCTCGATCTCCGAGAGCGCGAGAAAGCCGGTGGCGTCCTTGCGATCCTTCCGCAGCAGCCGCTTCCCCGTCGCCTTGTCGATCGTGTCGATCAGCACCACCTTCACGCCGTGCTTGGCGACGGTCCTCAACCAGAAGTCGACGCCGCGCGCGAGATCGTGGCCCACGTCCACGGCGCCGTCGCGTATCAGCCCTTGATCGACGAAGAAGACCGGCGCGGCCGACCAATCCTTCAACCAGCCTTGGATCTGCTGGACGACGCGATCGGTCTCGTCGAGCGTCAGCGGAAAACATCCGTACTTTCCGAGATTCGCGCCGTTGGTCCGCGCCGTGGTCAATCCCACCCAGGTGCTTCGCGCGATCGTGTCGGTGTCGGGAAGATTCCCCGGCCGGACCAGCACGTCGTGCTTCTTGCCTTCGCGGAGAATCTGCGCGACGAGCCCCGGCCTGAAATAGTCGAGGAGGCCGGCAAGCGACACGGCGCGATCCGCTTCCTTCTGCTTGACCCCGTCGATGAGGACCACCTTGATGCCCACTTTCGCGGCGAGCGCGATGGCGGCTTTCGCCTGATCGCGGCCGGGCGGCCCGAACTTGACCCACGTCGCGAGGCCGAGCGCCTGACCGTCTGGCGCCTTCTTTCGTCCTTTGCCCGCGGCCTTGCCCGATGCGACGAACGCGGCGAGCTCCTCGAGAAGCGCGCGCTTCCGCGCGGCCGTCATCCTCACGTAGTTGGGAACGTCGACGAACACCGTCAGCGGACGCGGCTTTCTGTCGGGCGTCTCGACGAACGGCTGAAACGCTTTCGAGATCTCGTCCTTCGCGCAGGCGATGGCCTTCGCGCTGTCGCTCTTCACGATGACGAGCGGCTCGCGGCGGTACACGCGCATGTTGACGCGCGTGCCGACGTTGGTCGTGACGAGCACGCGATCGACGCAGTCGAGCCAGATGTCGGCGTATTCTTCCGCGCCGACGTTGACCTCGCCGATGCCGCCGAGCCGCTCCGCGTCGACGGCAACGCCCACGACGAGCGGCGTGCGCGGCGCGGCTTTCGGCAGCGCGCGGATCTTCGGTGACGCGAGCGCGGCGTCCCGGATCGCGCCCGCGGCGCTCCCCTCGTCGCTCACGCCGAGGAACGGACCGTAGCGCGCGTGATCGTAGTGTTTGAGCGACGCGGTCGATCGCGACGGATCGCCGCCGAGATGCAGGAACGCGCGGCGCGCGCGCTCCGCGAGGCGCCGCGGCACTTTGCCGCCCGCGACCGCGACGCGGTAGTCGATCAGGATCTGCCGGCAGCAATCCGACAGCGCGCGATCCTCCTCGATGGTCCTGAGGCGGTCGACGTCGAGGAGCGCGAGGCCGTCCGGTTCAGCGCGCGCCATGGCTACGGCTGTTTCTTCCCTGCGCTCGATTCGCCGTGCGCGCGCGTGATCTCCGCGCCGCCGTCTCCGCGGCGCAGATCCCACAGCAGCCAATCGTCGTTCCTCACGTACTTGTTCAGCTTCCGATCCCATTTCTGCGGCAGCGTGTGCGCCAGGCCGTCGAGGAACTTCAGCAGCGGACGTTTCGGCTTGTGCTTCTTCTCGCGCTTGTCGAGCGGACCCTCGGCCCAGCCGTACTCGCCGCGGTACGTGTCGAATCCGAATCCGTCGAAGAAGCTCTCGCCGCCGACGAGCGGCATGTACCACAGGCTCGGGATCCCTCGTGGATTCGGCTTGATCGGGACCTGGTTCTCGAGATCGGTGAGCTTCGCGAGCGCGACGTCGTCTTTGCGCTTCGTCAGGTGAGCGCGCAGTTCGTCCAGCGCGGGGAATTCCACCGGCGGGCTCACGAACAGCACCGGCTTCCGCTGCTGGCGGCAGAGCGCGATCTCGTGCGGCGTCCCGACGCTGTAGATGTTCGTCGGGCAATACGCGATCGTGAAGTCGCTCGTGTCGACCATGCGCAGATCGATGTGCAGCGTCTCCCAGAACTGCCCGGTCAGCTTCGAGCGCGCCTTTGCGCCGAATTGGGTGTCCTCGAACGTCCAATCGTCGCGCGCCTTGGCCGTGTCGAGCCCTTCACGGCCGTACTCCTGCAAACCGCGCACTTCCGGTTTCTGCCACGGGTCGAAGACGATGCAGCCGCGGGCGCGAAGGAAGGCGCCGACGCGCGTCCGCCAGCCGTTCTTCATCTCCTCTTCGCGCGACGCGACGAAATCCATCGGACCCGAGAGATAGACGCGCGCGCCGTCGAGCAGGCCGCGCGATGGCGATCCTCCGTTGGTCGGTGTCATCGGCGCTCTCCCGCGATCAAATACCGAGATCTCGTTTGACGTCCTGCGCGCGGCTCCAGCGGCGGATGCGGCGCTGGAACATGAAGTAGCGCTGCGCGCCCGGCGTGAACGGCAGCGACTCCGCGGCGGCGAGCGCATCGCCGGGGCGCGCTTCGTAGAGCAGGTCCTGCGCGGCGCGCGGGATCGGATCGGGATTCACATCCCACGTCGCGTCTCCTGGCGTCAGCAGTCCCGCCTTGACCAGCGCGGCGAGCTGCTTCGGGTGATTGTGCTCGCGGCGCCCGCGCGCGACGGCGGCGACGTAGCGCCCGCCGAGCCGCGACACGAGCGTCGTGTACGCCTTCACCACGGAGCTGCCGATGGCGCTCGTCGGCCGGATGTCCCTCGTGGTGCACCAGTGCTCCCAGACCGTTCCGCCGTCCTCGTCGCTCGTCGCGTCCTTGTCGAAGCTCTGACGCGGCCACCGGTTGAACGCGTTGGGCGGATCGTTGACGCCGCGCGCGGAGATGTGCCCGACCGACGATCCCTCGATGTATCCGAGCACCTCGGCGCCGTTCGCGAGCGCGGCGCCCTCGCCGGATCCCAACGGCAGCGTCGCGACGGCGCCGTTGCGCCGCACGACGATCGAGGCCTGATACGTGTCGTTCGCGGGCACGTGCGTGATGCCGCACCACGCGCGGCCCGATCGGGTGTTCAACACGCCGGAGCCGCCGGCGAGGTGGCAGAGGATGTGCCACGAGCCGTTGTCGAAATCGCCGAAGTTGCCCGGCCCCCAGTTGCCGTTGATGATCGCGTCGTCGCGAAAGAGGCTGCGCAGCTTTTCGGCGTTCGCCGGATTGTCGACGAGCGCGCCGTTGTTGTCGATTTCGAAGTTGTACGATCCTCGCGTCGGCATAGTCGGATTCCTTCCTTCGCAGCGTGCGGCGGATTCATCGGGGCACGCGCCATTTGTCCACACCCGCCACGTGGAGTCAACAGGTGGATGCCCGGCCGGACGCATCCGTAAAGGAAAACGCCGGGGTGGACGAAAGCGAACAGCGCGCTAGCGCTGCTTGCGGCGCGCCGGTTCCTTCGCGGCCCGCCGCCGCGCTCGCTGCGCCTCAGCAGCATCCAACCACCGGTAGAACGTGGCGGCGCCCACCTGGAATTGCTTCGCAGCTTCAACCGGCGAGAGTTGCAGCCGGTCACTCACGTCCACCAGGAACTTGCGCAGCTTCTCCTTGGCGTCGTCGTACGTGGTCACGTCCTCGACGCGAAGCACGACCGATCCGTGCGTTTCGTCGACTTCGCTGCTGATCTCGTCGATGAGCGTGCGGACGTTCGCGTGATCGATGTGCGCCGCGTGCACCCGGGCGCGCTGCAGCCAGCTCTCGGCGCCGGCAAGGTCTTCCTGCCGGAGACGGCACTGGGCGAGCAGCGCGGCAATCACCGCCCTGAACCGCGCATCGAGCGCTCCGGCGCGCTCGCCGCGCTTCTGGGCATCTCGGAGATCCTTCTCGGCGGAGGCGGCGTTTTGCGGTGTGTTGTCCATCAACCGCGCGGATGCCCGCGCAATCATGGCGTCCACGCGCGCGCGCGGCAGCCGCCGATCTTCGGCTTCCTTCAGCGCACGCTCCGCCCACCTCAGCGCCTGATGGGACCATCCGGACAATTCCCTCGCCAAGCGGCTGCGCCGTGCGTACGAATAGGCAATGAAGCGCCACGCCCGGCGCTCCATCCACTCGCCCCCGATGCCGGCGCTCTGCGCGATCAGCTTGCGCGCGGTCTTTTCCACTTTCGTGAGCGCCTGTCCCGCCTCGTGCCTGCGCCGCGCGACGATTACCAATACCGCGTGCTCGTAGAGGGCCCACAGGAGTTTGGGGTCGTGATGGTGTTCCTCGAACACCTCGAGGGCCTTCTCGATCAGCTTCCGTGGCGCCTCGAGTTCCTCCGGCGGATCGTCCTTCTTGAATTGATTTCTCTGGATCAGTCCGCGAACCAGGCACACTGTCGCGAGAGACAGCGGATCGGATCCATTCGCGAGCAGCGCCTGCGCGGCGCGCGCCGACTCCTCGGCGCCCGCGACGCCGCGCAGGTAGTCGACCCTCGAGATGGACAAGAAACAGAGCGCGCTCCGATGCTGCAGGAACGCCGTTTCTTCCTTGAGGCGGTCCGCGCGCGCGTCAGCCGCCAGGTTCGCCGCGGCCTCGACCTCGTGCTGAAACCGTTGGTGGTAGCAATCGAGCGCGCGGAACAGCAGCTGTCGGCTGCGCTCGTACTGGTGGGTCGTACGCTCCACCTCGGCAAGATAGCGATGCGCCTGCCCACGCGTCGCCCACATCTTGCTCGGCGTCGTCTCGGCCAGCCGCTCCATGAGCGCGACACACTCTTCGATCGATTCGCGCGCCGACCCGAGATGTCCCTGCCGGTATTCCTTCACGAACGCCGACACGACGCGCGCGCGGAGGCACTCGCGCACGTACAAGAGATCGTCGTCGGGATGCTGCTTGAGCCCGCCGAACCACGCGTCAGCGCGCGCAATGGCCTTGGCGGCTTGCGCGTAGAGACCGGAATGATCGGCGACTTCCGCCAGCATGGCGCAGACCTTCACGTGCTTGCTCTTGTCGATCGCGTGAAGGCGGTCGCCGTGCGCCGTCACCCACTCGATCCACGGCACGAGATCCGCCAGCGCGTCGCTCGCGCGTCCCCATTTCAGCGTGTCCTTGAGCGCGTCGTGAATCGTCGCGAGCTTGTCGTCTGCCATGGCGGTATTCTCACGTGTGAGAATACCATTCCCATCGCTGAGATTTCTGGCTGAGATCTCGAACGGTCGGGCTAGCCGGGACACTGCCTGGGCGTATCGCGCCATGAAACGCGTTACATATTAACGTTTCTTTGGCAGAGATTCGCGCGTCCTTCGTGACAGGCGCGCGGCAAAGTGTTATGGTTTTGACCACACAGCGCGACGCATGGTCGAGTTCTCGGTAGTGAAAAAGTCGTTTCCGCGCGACTTCGGTCGGAAAGGGGACTGCAATGAGTCATCCCCCCGCGTCGGCCACATCACTCACGGGCGAGTTGTTCAAATACGTCGCCGCGCCGTTGGCATGGGCGGCGCTGCCCTTCGTTCTTCCGCCGCGCTACATGCCGCTCTCTCAACTGCGCGTCTGGGCGTTGGTCGGACTCGCGCTGACCCTCGTCACGTTCGTGTTGTCCGTCTGCGCGACGATGGCCGATGGAGAACGCCTTCGGACCGGCGATCGCGCGGTCCTCCGCACGCTCCGCCGCAACGGCCTCGTCCGCATGTTCATCGTCTTCAAGTCCCTCACGTTCCCTTATCCGTTTCTGCTGGCCTACTTCTCCGACATCAGCATCCATCCGCACGTCGTTCTCGATCCGGCCGCGCTCGGCCGCCACCTGCTGCAAGGCTTCGCGCAATTCGGCGGCCTGTATTTCTGCGCGTGGACGAAGGTGGTCATGGAAACGTGCGATTTCATCAGCCGCGGAATCCTGTGCAGGACGCGGAACGTCCCCGCCGGAACGAATCTGCGCGAAATCGACGCGCGGGCAAAGGCGCTGTGGAATTGGGTCATCCGAACGGGAACGGTGGCCGGCACGATCGGCGTGGTCGCCCTCATGACGGAATTCGCCAATCCGGCGTGGCCGAACTGGGTTGTCGTCATCGTGCAGCTCGCTGTGAACGTGGCGTACTTCGCCGTCTTCCATTATTTCCTGAAGGGGATCTACGGCCGCGCGCGGCAGGTCTTCACCTTCCGACGGCCGATCAAGAAGGGGCCGTCACGCGATCAGCTTCTTCATCACCTCGCCGTGGACGTCCGTCAGACGGAAGTCCCGTCCCTGGAACCGGTAGGTCAGCTTCGTGTGATCGATCCCGAGCAGGTGGAGAATCGTGGCCTGCAGGTCGTAGACGGACACGGGATCCGACACGACGTTGTAGCTGAAGTCATCGGTCTCGCCGATGACGGCGCCGCGGCGCGCGCCGCCGCCGGCGATCCACATGCAGAAGTTCCGCGGATGATGATCGCGGCCGTAGTTGACGTCGGTCAGCTTGCCCTGGCTGAAGACCGTGCGGCCGAACTCCCCGCCCCACACGACGAGCGTGTCGTCGAGCAGGCCGCGCTGCTTGAGATCGGTGACGAGCGCGGCGGTCGGCTGATCGGTGCCGCGGCACTGCAGCTCGATGTCGCGCGGGAGATCCCGGTGCTGATCCCATCCGCGATGATAGAGCTGGATGAATCGCACGTTCCGCTCCGCGAGCCGGCGCGCGAGTAGGCAGTTCGCCGCGTACGTCCCCGGCTTTCGCGACTCGGGTCCGTACATCTCGAACACCGAGTCCGGTTCCTTCGAGAGATCCATCAGCTCGGGCACCGACGTCTGCATGCGATACGCCATCTCGTACTGCGTGATGCGCGTCTCGATCTCGGGATCCCCGTACGACTGGTGCCGAATCTCGTTCAGCTTCGCCGCCGCGTCCAGCATCTGACGGCGCGTCGTCTTCGCGATCCCGGGAGGATCGTCGAGGAAGAGCACAGGCGTGCTGCCCGCGCGGAAGCGGACGCCCTGATAGCCCGTTGGAAGGAAGCCGCTCGCCCACAGCCGCGAGAAGAGCGGTTGATCCGTGTTGATCGCGTGCGCCTGCGACAGCAGCACGACGAAGGCGGGCAGGTTCTGGTTCTCGCTTCCGAGGCCGTAGCTGAGCCACGCGCCCATGCTCGGGCGGCCGGGCTGCTGAAATCCGGTCTGGATGAACGTGATCGCCGGGTCGTGATTGATCGCGTCCGTGTGCATCGTCCGGATCACGGTCAGGTCGTCGACGATCTTCGCGGTGTGCGGCAGGAGCCTGCTCACCCACGCGCCGGACTCGCCGTGCCGCGCGAACGAGAACTGCGATTGCGCGACCGGCAGCAGCGACTGTCCCATCGTCTGCGCGACGCGCTGCCCCATGCGGACCGAGTCCGGAATCTGCGTTCCCTGGAACTTGACGAGGCCCGGCTTGTAGTCGAACGTCTCGAGCTGCGAGGGCCCGCCGGATTGGTGCAGGAAGATCACGCGCTTCGCCTTCGCCGGGAAGTGCGGCAGCGTCGTCAAGCCGCCGGTCTTCGGATCGCGAAGCTCCTGCGCGGCGAGGAGCTCAGGCCCCAGGAGCGATCCCAGCGCGGCGACGCCGATGCCGCGAGCGGTGAGGCCGAAGAGTTGACGGCGCGTCAGCGACAGATCGAGTTGACGTTTGATGTTCATTGCTTGCTGATCGTTTCGTCGAGGTTCAGGATCGTGCTCGTGACCATCGTCCAGGCCGCCACGTCGGCCACATCGAGCGACTTGTCGCGCGGCGACTCGCCGACGGCGACGAGCTTTGCGGCGGCGGCGCGATCGGCGCGGAACGAAGCCAGTTGCCGCGTGAGGAGCGATCGCAACACGTCCTGCTCCTTGCCCGACGGCTTGCGCGCGGTCGCCAGACGGAATGCGTACTCGATCCGGCTCTTCTCGTTCGCGCCGCCCTCGCGCAGCACGCGCTCGGCAAACGCGCGCGCGGCTTCGACGTACGTCGGATCGTTCATCAGGACGAGCGCCTGCAGCGGCGTATTGGTCATCGCACGCCGCGCAGTGCATTTCTCTCGGTCCGGAGCGTCGAAGGTCGCGAGCGACGCGGGAGGAACGGTCCGCTTCCAGAACGTGTACATGCCGCGGCGGTACAAATCCTTGCCGTGGCTCTGCTCGTACGACTGCGCCGAGAAGCCTTCGCCGAACGCCATCTCTTCCCACAGGCCGGGCGGTTGATAGGGCTGCACGCTCGGTCCGCCGATTTCACCGTTGAGCAGTCCGCTCGCGGCCAGCGCCGCGTCGCGGATCATCTCCGCCGGCAGGCGGCCGTGCGGACCGCGCGCGAGCAAGCGATTGTCCGGGTCCTTCTCGCGCAGCGCCGGCGACGCTTTCGACGACTGCCGGTATGCGGCGGAGGTCACGATGAGACGCTGCATCGCGCGAACGTCCCAACCGGACCGCACGAATTCGGTCGCGAGCCAGTCGAGGAGCTCCGGGTGCACGGGCGATTCGCCCTGCACGCCGAAGTCCTCCTGCGTCTTCACGATGCCGTACCCGAAATACGTCTGCCAGAACCGATTCACCGCCACGCGCGCCGTGAGCGGATGCCCGGGATCGACGAGCCATCGCGCGAGCGTCAAGCGATTGAGCGGCGCGTCTTTCGGGAGCGGCGGGAGCATCGCCGGAACGCCGGGCTCCACTTTGTCCGTGTGATTCCGGTAGTCGCCGCGCGCGAGCACGAACGTTTCGCGCGGCTTCTTGAGCTCGCCCATGATCATCGCGGACGGGACGCTCCTCAGCAGCGCCTCACGCTCCACGCGGAGCTTTTTCAATTCGGCGTTCGCGGCGCGCATCTCGAAGGGCGCGGCGTACGTCAAGTAGTAGTCGCGCACGTTTTGCGCATCGTCCTTCGAGCGCCGGCCGACGACGCCGGAGACGATCGCGTTCACCGTGTAGTGCAGCGCGAGGCGATCGACGTCCGCCGGCGTCAACGCGCGGCTGTATAGCCGCAAATCGTCGATTTGGCCGGTGAACGGCTCGGCCGTCGTGCGGCGTCCGACGGTGAGGGGCGCGTCGGCCTTGATCGATCCGGTCAGCGCGTCGCGAACGATCTCGACGTCCGCAGGAACGCCGTTCACATAGAGCACCAAGCCGCGCGCCTTGCCGGATCCGTCGTACGTGACGGCGACGTGATTCCACTCGTTGAGCCTGATCCGATCGCGCGTCTTGATCCGAACCTCGTTCGACGGCGATCCAGCCGAGAGCGAGGCGACTATCCGCGCGGACCAACGCTGAATGTCCCAGAGCTCGATGTCCTCCGTACGCACCTCGAAGCCGCGTCGATCGCCGCTCGAGAGCTTCTGGAACACGGATAACGGCTGCTTGCTGCCGCTCCTGAACCACGCCGTGAGGCTGAACGGATCGGCGCGATCGACCGGGCCGCCATCGCCGAAGCTGATCTCGGTGTCGCCGTCGAACGCCGCCGCGCGGCCCAATCGCCCCGTCTCGAACGTCGGATCGCCGACGAGCGTTCGACCGTGTTTGTAGTGGCCGGACATGTCGGAGAAGCTGCCATCGAGCTCGTAGTGCGCGGTCAGCCCGTCGACGACGAGGTTCCGCGGCTTCTCCGCAGCCTGCCGTTCCCACTCGCGCTGCAGCGGTCCAACGATCTTGTCGGACAGCGCCAGCTCCCGCGCCTCGATCGCTTGATCGATCTCCTCGAGCCGCTCGTCCTGCTGCGGCGTCGTGAGCGGCAGGAAGGGCGCGGCGTTGCCCTTGCGCCCGTCGAGTCCGGCCTCCGGCACGTTATTGAAGAAGGCGAAGAACTGATAGAACTCCTTGTGGGTGATCGGATCGTACTTGTGCGAGTGGCACCTCGCGCACCCCATCGTCAGCCCCATGAAGGCAGACGACGTGGCCTCCACGCGATCGATGACGTATTCGACTTGATACTCGTCGGCGATCGCGCCCCCCTCGAAGTTGATCATGTGGTTCCGGTTGAAGCCTGACGCGATCTTCTGATCGCGCGTCGCGTTCGGCAGCAGATCGCCCGCGAGCTGCTCGACGACGAATCGATCGAAGGGAAGATTCGTATTGAACGCGTTGATCACCCAGTCGCGCCACGGCCACATCACGCGGTGGCTGTCGATGTGGTACCCGTGCGTGTCGGCGTAGCGGGACGCGTCGAGCCAGGGCATCGCCATGCGCTCGCCGTAGCGCGGCGATCGCAGCAGCGCGTCGACGCGCCGCTCGTACGCGTCCGGCGAGCGATCGGCGGCGAACGAATCGATCTCGGCGAGCGTCGGCGGGAGGCCCGTGAGGTCGTACGTCACGCGGCGAAGCAGCGTGATCTTGTCCGCTTCCGGCGATGGCGCGAGGCCTTCACGCTCGAGCCGCGCGAGGATGAATCGATCGATCGCATTGCGCGGCCACTCGGCGTCGCGCACCGGCGGCAGCTCCGGCCGCACCGGCGCCGTGTACGCCCAGTGCGTGTCCCACTTCGCGCCTTCGTCTATCCACCGGCGAAGCAGATCGATCTGCTTCGCGGTCAGCGTGTGCCCCGACTCGGGCGGCGGCATCCGCTTCTCGGGATCGGGATTGGTGATCCGCTGGATGACCATGCTCCGGGCGGCCTGGCCGGGCACGATCACACCCTCCTCGAGAAAGGCGCCTTCTTTCGTATCGAAATGGAATTTCGTCTCGCGCTGCTTCTCGTCAGGACCGTGGCACGCGAAGCAGTTGTTCGACAGGATCGGCCGGATGTCGCGATTGAAGCTGAGGGGCGGCGCCGCAGCGGCCTGCCCCTGCGCGGTCGTCGACACCGTCGACGAGTTCGCCAAAACCGCGCAGAGCCAGACCGCCGCTACGACAACGTTCCAGGTGCCGCCGCGATCGCGCATGCGACATTTTAGACTGGAAGGCGCCGCGTCGAATCAGAACGCGAACTTGACGGCGAACCGCAGGTTTCGCTGCGGATCGGCACCGCCGTACGCGGTCGAGGTGATGCGGCCCGCGTTCGTGTTGATATCGCCCGGCACGCCGATGGTACCGTCCGGCTGGCCCAGGTTCACGAAGTTGAACAAATTGATCGCCTCGATGCGCACTTCGATGTCGCGGCCCTCGCCGAGCGGAATGTGCTTGAACAGCGAGGCGTCCGTACGTCGATAGGACGGCCCTCGGAGGTGGTTTCGCTCGAGATTGCCGAAGGTGCCCCGCGCCGGCCGGGCGAACGCGCTGCCCTGCGAGCCGATCGGCGTCGTGTTGAACCACTGGTCCCGCGTCTGGGGACCCTCCGGGTCGCCGACGAGGTCCGGCCGGTTCGGCCCGACGTCGCGGTCGCCTCCCGCGCCCCGATATTCGACGTTGAAGGGAACCCCGCTTTGCATCGTGTGAGTGGCGTTGAACTGCCAGCCGCCGAGCGCGGCATCCATGGCCGGCGACCAATCTGCGCCGTATTGCTTTCCTCGTCCGAACGGCAGCTCGTAGACCAGTGTGAGGTTCAGGATGTGCGTGCGGTTCCAGTCCTGGACGCCGCGCTCGACGGTCCGATCCCAGAAGAAGTAGCCGCCGCCTTCGCCCTCGGCCTTCTGCCACGTGTAGTTGACTGAGAACGCGTACCCGCGCGCGAAGTGCCTGCTCAACTTGGCCTGCAGCGCGTCGTACCAGTTATTCGCGCAATTGCAGAAGTAGTCGATGCCCTGCGTCCAGCCGAACGCGCCGCCGAGATCGAGATAGGCCGTGCGACGGCCGGCGAAGAACGGCCGCCGTTGATCGCGCGAGACGCCCTGCAGGAACCCGTCGAGTGTGGGCTCGTTGACGCCGACGGCGGGGCCGTCCCCCGCGAAGACGTCGCGGCCGCGGTTGCCGACGTACGCGAGGTCCACGGACATCCGGTCGGTGAGCTGGTGCTGCACGGCAACATTGAACGCGTCCACCGTCGGCGGCCGCTGCTGTTCGGGCAGTGCGCGCGCGAAGACGCCATTGGGCAGCGGGAACCGCCCGTTGCTTGGTACCGAGGGAAACTGCGGCGGCGGGGGACCGGACGCCAGCGTGAACACGCGATCGAAGTTCGACGGTGGGTTCAGCTCCTGGACCGAGAGGACCGGCAGATTCTGCGTCACGCTGTGCCCGAAGAGCGACCCGAACACCCCGATGTCATACGTGCGCCCGTAGCCACCTCGAAGGACGGTCCGTTCGGCGATCTGATAGGTCACGCCCAGCCGCGGCGCCCAGTTCAACTTGTTTTCCACGCCGCCGTTCAAGGGAATGCCACCGACGCCCACGACGAGGATCTCGCCGGTGTCCAGATCCAGGAATCCGGCATTGCTGGGTGCATTGATGGTCTGTGGATTGATCACGTCCAGCCGAAGGCCGTAGTTGACCGTCAGTTTCGACGTCGGCCGCCACGTGTCCTGCGCGTAATAGAAGTGCCGCCATTGCCGCTCGCGCGCGTCGGTGCTCGAGCTCACGTATCGACGCAATCTCGTCACGTCGCCGATCAAGAACGTCGCCAGGCCGAGGCCGCCCGAACCCTCCAGCGACGTGCGGTTGGGGCTGAACGTCAATTCGCCCGACCGATGCGCGTCGCTCGGCACGCGCAGGTTGTAGGCGCGGCGCACGTCCACGCCGAACTTGAACGTGTGATCGTTCCAGATCTTCGTGAGGTTGCTGACGATCTGCCACTGCTGCTCGTCCTGATCGAGCGGACAGTTGCAGCGGTTCACGCCCAATCCGGAACCCGCGTTGAAACCTCGGTCCCCCTCGATGAACAGCGCCGGCAGCCCGCTCGAAAACGTCTCGTCCACATTCAAGCCGGGCACGCCCGCGTCCGCGGCGGGACGCGTTCCGAAGTCGAACGGCAGGACGTTGACGTCATAGCGGAACCACCCGAAGCGCCAATCCAGCAGCAGCGTCGGCGCGAGCGATCGATCGTAGCCGAGCGCCAGGCTCTGGTTGCGGACATCGGAGACGCCTCCGAGGCTCACAAACTCCGGACCTCCCCCGGCGCCGAACGCCGTCGGACCATCGCGGAAGTACTTGCCGAGTGTGTACCGGCCAAACATGTTTGCGCCGCTTGTCAGTCGATGGTCGATGCGGACGTCGACCTGGTCGCCATCGAACTTCTCCGATCCCGATCCGACGAAGTTGTTTCGCGTTCCGTTGTCGAGGCCCGGCGCGTTGGGCTCCGGGATGAGCCGCAGCAGGGCCTGCGCTTGAGGCGAGAGACGGCCGGAGGGGATGCGATTGCCCGGGAACTGCTGCCCCGTCTGCGGATCGTAGATGTTGACGCCGTACGCGCTGAGATCGCCGCTCCGTGCGGCCAACGTCGGCACTGACAGGAGCCGCGATCCCCCTTGCGTGTTGCGCTGCCCGCCGTACGCGCCGAAGTAGAACGTACGATTCGCGACGATCCTGCCTCCCATCGTGCCGCCGAAACTGTGCTGGCTCGTCTCGGGAATGAAGCGGCCCGTCTGCGGGTTGGCGAGCGCCTGCGAGAACGGGTTGCGCGCCTGGAACTTGTCGCCGTTCCAGAACCAGTACGCGCTCCCGTGCGGCTCATTCGTGCCCGATTTGGTCTGCACGGACACGACCCCCGCCGTCGCCTGCCCGAATTCCGCGTCGTAGTTTTGCGAGGTGATCTTCGTCTCGCCGATCGCCTCGAGGTTCGGGTTGATCACGATGATGCCGAGAATCGGATCGCGATTCTCGGTGCCGTCCAGCTGATATCCCGTCCCGCTGAAATGCTGCCCGTTCACCATCGTCTGCGTCGAGCCCTGCGGGTTCTCGCTCGCCGCGTGCTGCCACTGCAGTTGCTGCGTGCCCGGCGTCAGCAGGATCAGCTTCGTGAAATTGCGATCGACGATCGGCAGATCGGTGAGCTGCCGCTGATCGAAGGAGGTCGCGACGTCCGCCCGATCCGTCTTCAGCAGCGGCGACCCGCCCGTCACCGTGACGGTCTCGGCGATTGCGCCCACCTCCAGCTTGAAGTTGATCGGCGTCTGCGCATCGATGTTGACCCGCACCTCCGGCACGACCGCCGACTTGAACGACTGCAGTTCGGCTTTCACTTCGTACAGACCGGGCAGCAGACGTTCCTTCAGAAAGAAGCCGGATTCGTTGGTCACCACCGTGTCGGCTGTCTTTCGGTCCACGCTGGTGATGGTCACGGTCGCGCCGGGCAACACGCCGCCACTCCCGTCGAGTACCACGCCGCTGATGCTGCCATACACGGCCTGCGCGGTCGACGATCGAACGGCGCTGATACTCGCGAGAGCGACGAGCGTGAGGATGGTCAGTCGCCGCGAGGCACGCGACGACGCACAGAAGGATCGGACGCGCTCAAACATGAGGCCCCCTCCCAGAAAGTGATCTAGGGTGGTCCTCACGCCTCGGCAAGTCAAAGCATTTTGACAAATATATTTCAAGGTCGAGCTGCGGACATGACGAGCTCCTAAGCTCAGCGTTCGACGATCGTCAGGAGGCGGCGCGCGGCGAGATCGCGCTCGCGCTGCACGGCGCCCGACGGCCATCGCACTTCGATCTCGTCGACGGTCGCCGCGCTTCCGAGTCCGAAGTGGAGACGCAGCGCGTCGTGCGAGTAGTAGCTCGATTGGCTCGTGACCACGCGCGCCTGACGCGCGCCGCCGGCGGTGACGACGACCGTCGCGCCGATCGCGGATCGATTCGACGCGCGGCCCTCGAGCGCGATCTCGATCCACGATCGATCGCCGCGAGCGTCGTTGCGTAGGAGCGACGGCGGTTCGTTCATGTTCATCACGAGCACGTCCACGTCGCCGTCGTTGTCGACGTCGCCGAACGCCGCGCCGCGGCTCGAGTGCGCCGCGGCGATCCCCGCGCCGCTTCGCGTCGTCACGTCCTCGAAACGCGCGCCGCCGAGATTTCGAAACAGCACGCGCGGACCGCGATGCGGATACTGCTCGAGCAGCCGCTCGATCTCGGGATACACGTGTCCGGTGACATAGAGGAGATCCGCGAAGCCATCGTTGTCCAAGTCGGTCAAGCCCGTGCCCCACTCGACGTATCGGTTCTGCACGTGGAGGCCGGCGGCAACGGCGGAATCCTCGAACAGCCCTTTGCCCAGATTCTTGTACAGCGCTGGAATGTCGTCCGCGAAATGCGTCTTCGCGACGTCGATCCGCCCGTCGTTGTCGTAGTCGCCGAGCGCGACGCCCATGCCGGCTTGCGGGCTGCCGTGCTCGCTGAACGCGGTGCCGCTTTCGACGCCGACGTCGGTGAACGTGCCGTCGCGGTTGTTGCGGTAGAGAATCGACGCGGTCGAATCGGAGGCGACGTAGATGTCCGGCCACCCGTCGCCGTTCAAGTCTGCGGCGGTCGCCGTCATCGAGTAGCGTCCGGTGACGCCAGCCACGCCGGACTTCGCGGAAACGTCGCTGAATCGTCCGCCGCCGTCGTTGTGATACAGCAGATTCGTGTCGGTCGGCAGGCCCTTCGGCCCGCAGTTGACCGCGATGCCTTTCCACGTGCAGTTCGGTCCCGAGCCGGGCTCTGGAGCGGACCGCAGATCGAACCGGAGATAGTTCGCGACGAACAGATCGAGGCGTCCATCGCGATCGGTGTCGACGAACGTGCAGCCCGACCCCCACCGATCGGCGCCAGCGGCCAGGCCCGCCGCGTTGGTCGCGTCCTCGAACGTGCCGTTGCCGCGATTGTGGTACAGGACATTCCGCCCGAAGTACGTGACGAAGAGATCGATCCATCCGTCGTTGTCGTAGTCGCCGGCGCAGACGCCGGACGCCCACCCCGTGCGGCGCAATCCCGACGCGTCGGTCACATCCTCGAACGTGCCGTCATGCTTGTTGCGATACAAGCGATTCGTCGGCGCGGCCGCTGGAGGAAACGTCGCGTCCGATTTGCCGTCATCCGCCAGCCGAGTTCCACTCAGCACGAACGCGTCGAGCCATCCGTCACGGTCGACGTCGACGAGTGCCACGCCCGCGCCGTTGGTCTCGATGATGAAGCGTTTGCGATCGACGCCGCCGTACACGGACGGGTGTCGCAATCCCGCGGCGTTCGCGACGTCGGTGAACGTCACGCTCCACGGCGTCTGATTCGGCTGGACGGACTGCGATTCGAGCGCGAGCTCGACGAACGCGAGGAGCGATGACGCGAGCGCGATCGGCGCGAACCGGCGACGCGCGCTCGCGCCGCGCAGGGTCATCGCGCGCCTGGCGGCTGCAGCCGCTCGGCGATCGCGAACTCGCGCTTGGCCTCGTCGACGCGTCCGGTCTGCTGGAGCAGTTGGGCGAGCGTGTAGTGCGCCGCGCGGTTGTTCGGATCGTGCTCGATCGCGCGCCGCAGCATGCCTTCGGCAGTCGCGGGCTGGTTCTTCTTCAAGTACACCTTGCCGAGCAGCAGGTAGGGACCGCTGTAATAAGGGTTGATCCACAACGATCGCTGGAGCGCTATCGCGGCTTCGTCGATCCGCGATGCGCGCAAGTACGCGTCGCCGAGCTGATAGAAGGCCATCGCATCGGACGGGCTGATCGCCAGCTCACGCTCGCTCAACGCGATCGCGTCGTCCAGGCGGCCTCTGAACAAGGCGATCTGGCCCAACAGGTAGTTCGCGCGGGGAACGCGCGCGTCTTTCACGAGCGCGCGCTCGAGCTCCGCCTGCGCCTGCTGCTCCATTTCGAGCCTGAGCATCATCTGCGCGGCGATCACGTGCGCGGCGGCGGAGTCGGGGGCGACGCGGAACGTTCGCGCGAGCGACGCGCGCGCGCGATCGGGCTGCCGCGTCTGGATGTAGGCCAACCCGAGAATGTGGCTCAATTCGACGTTGTGGTCGGCCCACGTCCGCGTTTCTTCGAGAAGCGGAATCGCGTCGGCGAACTTGCCCGTGAGGTAATAGCACAGCCCCAGGACTTGAACGGCCTCGCGCTTCGCCGTCGATCCATCGGGAAGCCGATCGCGCACGGCCAGCAGTTGCTCGATTGCTTTCTGATGATCGTCGGCATGGAAGTACGCGACGCCGAGCAGCTGCGCGACTTCGGCGACGCTCGTGTCGGCCGATCGAAGCCGCGCGATCGCGTCCTGCGGCCTTCCGTCCTCGATCGACCGCCGGGCCTCGATCAACAGCGTCTTCACGTCGGATGACGATGTCGTGGCGGAGGTCTGCTCGAGCGACGCCGTCGCAAGCAGCAGCGCGCCGGCAAAGATGGCAATCATCGTTTTATCATTTCTTCGCCGATCGAAGTGGCTGCCCCGAGCCTTCCTTCAGCGAGTGATAGCGATCGATCGCAAGGCCGGTCCACGATTCCTCGCGGCCGTTCGGCCAGCGCACCTCCAGCCGTTCGATCCCAGTCAGCGCGCCGAGCCCGAAATGCGCGCGCAGATCGTTCTGTGAGTAGTAGCTGCCTCCGGCGCGAACCTCCTGGATCTGACTGCCCTCGGACGTGACCATCCGGATCCTGGCGCCGATCGCGCTTCGATTCGACTCGCTGCCGGCGAGCGCCGCGCCAATCCAGTGGCGATCGTTGGCGCTGTCGAGCCGATACAAATCCGGCGCATCGTGCACGTTGTTGATCACGATGTCGACGTCGCCGTCGTCGTCGAAGTCGGCGAACGCCGCGCCGCGGCCGGCCTTCGGAATCGTCGCCGGCGGCCCGAGGCGATCGGTGATGTCTCTGAAGCGGCCGTTGCGGAGGTTGTGATAGACGACCTTGCGCTGTTTGTAGCCCGCTTCGGTTTTGATCTGCGAGACCTCGGGGTACACATGGCCGTTGACGAGGAAAAGATCGAGCCAGCCGTCGCGATCGAGATCCAGAAACCCGACGCCCCAGCCGAGCCATCGCGTGTTCAGGCCGATGCCGCCCGCGAACGTGCGATCCTCGCAATGGCCCTCGCCGCTGTTCGAGTACAGCGTCGACGTATCTCCCGCGAAATTCGTCTTGAAGATGTCCATCGTGCCGTTGCGATCGTAGTCGCCGACGGCAATCCCCATTCCGGCCTGCGGCTTCCCGTCCTGGCTGTACGCGCATCCCGCGGTGATGCCGATGTCGGTGAACGTGCCGTCGCGGTTGTTGCGATAGAGCGCGCTCGGATTCGAATCGTTCGCGACGTACACGTCGGTCCATCCGTCCGCGTCGAAATCGATCGTGGCCACGCCGAGCCCATACGTACCGCGAGCCTTCGTGATGCCCGACTTCTCGGAAACGTCGTCGAACGTCCCGCGCCCCGTGTTTCGGTAGAGCACGTTCTTCCCGCCGGGAAGTCCGGGCGGCCCGCACGCGACGGGAATGCCCTTGTAGCGGCAGAGACCGGACGAGGGCACCGGCGTCGACTTGAGATCGAGATCGATGTAGTTCGCGGCGACGATGTCGAGCAGGCCGTCGCGATCGTAGTCGAGGAACGCGCAGCCCGCGCCCCATCGCGGCTTCGGCGTTACGAGTCCAACGCGGCTGGTGACATCCTCGAACGCGCCCTTCCCGTTGTTTCGATAGAGGCGGTTCTGCCCCCAATACGTGACGAAGAGATCGGGATGTCCGTCGTTGTCGTAGTCGCCGGCGCACGCGCCCTGCCCCCATCCGCCCTGAACGAGGCCGGCCGATCGCGTCACGTCCTCGAAGATCCAATTCCCCTTGTTGCGATAGAGGTGATTCGTGGACTCCTGTCCTTTGGGAAATCCCTCGAGCGTCGTGCCGTTGACGAGAAAGATGTCGAGGCGTCCGTCGCCGTCGTAGTCCAGCACGGCGACGCCCGTCCCCGTCGTCTCCAGCAAGTACGTGTTCGTCTCTTGTCCGCCGTAGATCGTCGGCGCGATCACTCCTGCGTCGCGCGCGACGTTGGTGAACGAAAATCCAAGCGCGTCATTCTGCGCGCCGGCCCGAGAAAGCGCGGCACACGCGAGACACGATCCGGCGACGATCGCCGCGGCGCGGACAGATGACGATGGCTTCCTATTCATTTGGACGGCGGAGGTACGGCGCGAGCCGTTTCGCCTCGTCGAAGTGCGCCTGCGCTTCGCCCCGCTTTCCCAGGCGCTCGAGCGCGAGCGCGAGCTGGAGATGCGCGCGAGGGTTGTCCGGGGCGAGGCGGATCGCCTCGCGGAAACGTTCGATCGCGCCCGCCACGTCGGACGCCTTCAACTTCTCGAGGCCAACGCCGACGGCAAACGTCGACGCCTGCGCATTCGCTTTGATCGCGTTCAGCCGATCCGCTTCGGCAAGCGCCTTTGCCGCCTCGCCGCGCTCGCCGGTGCGTGAGAGCAGTTGACCGAGGCTGAGATGCGCCTCCGCGGATGACGGACGCTGCGCGATTGTCGTGCGAAATTCTTTCAGCGCCTCGGCGATCTGTCCTTGCTGCGCGAGGATTGTCCCGAGCATGAAGTGCGCGTCAGCGTAGTCCGCTCTGCGCGAGATCGCTTCTCGAAACGCGCGCACGGCGTCGTCCGCGCGCCCCGTCTGCCAGAGCACGACGCCGAGAGTGTACGGCGCGTCCGGAAGCGTCGCGTCGAGGCTCGACGCTTGACGCAGCTCGGATTCCGCGGCGGCAAAGTCGTCCTGTTGTTTGAGCGCGAGCCCGAGGTTGTACCTGGCTACCGCGCTGTCCGGCCGGCGCGCGAGCGCTTCCTTCAACGCGGCAACCGCTTCGTCGAGACTTCCTCGCTGCAGCAATGCGGTCCCGAGGTTGAGCCTTGCCGTGTCGTTCGATGGATTCGCGGCAACGATCGATCGAAACGTCGCAACCGCCTCATCGCCCGATCCCTGCTGCATCAGCGCGAGGCCTAGGCTGTTATGCACATCCGAGGATGGATCGAGCGTGGCGGCGACCTTCAACTGTTCGACCGCACCGTCGGGGTCGCCAACCTCCAGCAGCGCGGCGCCCAACTGGTGGCGAGCGGGCGCGAGTTGGGGATTCGCGCGGACGGCCTCGCGAAGCTCGACGACGGCGTCTGCGATCTTTCCGCGCTGTTTGAGCGTGAGTCCGAGGTAATAGCGCGCTTCGGCGTGCGTGGGCTGAAGGCGCACGGCCGCGCGAAGCGCCGTCAACGCCCCGTCGAGATCTTTCGTCCACCAGCGCGTCGCGCCGAGATGGTATTGCGCGTCGAAGAAGTCCGGCGCAAGGGAGGCGGCGCGCTCGAACGCCGCGAGCGCATCGGCGGTCCGCCCGAGGCGGCCGAGCGTGTAGCCCAAACGATCGTGTGCCTCCGCAAACGCCGGACGCAAGCGGATCGCGTTCTGATACGCGTCGAACGCCTTCGGGAGATTGTTCTCGCGCTCGGCGACGAGTCCCAGCACGTGAAACGCGTCAGCCGACGAAGGATCCTGTTCGAGCGTTTTCTCGGCGGCGGCGCGTGCGTCCGCGAGCTTCCCGGCGGCGACGAGCGCGCGCGCGCGATCGATTTGGCTTTGCGCCCTCGCGGCGGACGCGGTCAGCAGCATCACCGCCGAGATCGACGTCACGTGGATCGCGATCACCAGGATCGATCGTCGGCGGTGTCGATCCATCCCGAGCATGGGGACATTGTATCGGCTCTTCGCGAGCCGATCGCGCGCCAGCTGTTGAGTGGGAGAGAACTGGGGTTCGCGGCCTCTGCTGCAACATCGAGCGCCATCACCCCTGAGGCGACCGTTGTAGAGACCAGCGGTGAACTCGCGATTCACTGGTCAGGGGTTTGAGCAGAAACCCTGGCCGCGAACCCTCCTGTTCGGGCGTCGTGCAAGCGGCCGGCCACTCCCGCGCGCGCGAAAAGGCTCGTATCTCTTCGATTTCGACGGCAGACTCGGCGCCGTTGTCTGTCAGCTGCACGGACAACGAAAGCATTTCTACATTGCTCGAGCGTTGCCAACTGGAGCGGAATCGCCGATGAGCTCCGCGGCAGCGGTCGCATTACAATGACGCCTGGAGGGCGCGATGACTCGAATGCGTCTCGTCGCGGGTGCGATTACGTTCTTGACGATCGGCGGCCCGGGCACGGCGCTCGCGCAATACGTCAGCTCTCCACGCGACACGCGCGAGGCGCCGCCGTGGGGACAGCGCATTCAGGCGCACGACGGCGACGTGATCATGGTCGACGGCGACGACCGCGTGCGCGTCGTCCGCCGCCGCCAGGCGAACGTGCGCGTGATCGCGAACGCCGAAGAACGTTGGGTCGTGGTGTTTTCAAAATAGGCGACCCTCGGCGTCGATGCCTTCCTATTTCGACCTGACAGGAAAAACCGCGCTCGTCACCGGCGCCTCTTCCGGCATTGGCGCCGCCGCTGCAACGATCCTTGCGGAGCTCGGCGCGAAGGTCGCTATTGGGTATCACAGCAACGCAGCGGGAGCCGAGAGCGTTCGCGATCGGATCACACGATCCGGAGGATCGGCCGTCGCGATTGCCGCCGACGTCCGGCACGCCGGCGACGTGCAATCGCTCGTCGATAAAGCGGTCGCGGCGCTCGGGCCGATCGACGTGCTCGTCAACAATGCCGGATCGCTCATCGGCCGCTTGGGTATCCGCGAGATCAGCGACGAACATCTGGACGAAGTGCTCGCGCTGAATCTGAAGAGCGCCGTCCTCGCGTCGAAGGCCGTCGCGTCGTCGATGATCGAGCGGCGGCGCGGCGCGATCGTCAACGTCGTATCGATCGCGGGCCACAACGGCGGAGGCCCTGGCGCGGGCGCTTACGCCGCCGCCAAGGCCGCGCTCGCCGCGTACACGAAGTCGATGGCGAAAGAGCTCGCGCCGCACAACGTACGTGTGAACGCCGTCTCGCCCGGCGTGATCGACACGCCGTTTCACGAGGTATTCTCGACGCCCGAGATGATCCAGAACTTCGTGAAGACGATTCCGCTCGGCCGCGTCGGCACCCCTCACGAATGCGCGACGGTGATCGCGTTCCTCGCGTCGGACGCCGCCAGCTACATCGTCGGAGAGACGATTGAAATCAACGGCGGGCAGTTGATGCGCTAGAAGCAGACGATGCGACGTCGAACGTTTCTGGCTTCGCTTGGAGGCGCCGCGCTCGCGGCGTGCCGCGGCACGGGCGATCGCGGCCGGCTCGTGCTCCGCCTCTCGCACTCGATGAACACGGGCACGACCGCCCTCCACGTTCTGGCCAACACGTTTCGCGAGCTCGTGGAAACGGCAACCAACGGCGCGGTCATCGTTCGTGTCTTTCCCAGCAACACGCTCGGCCAGGAGCGCGAGGTCGTCCAGCAGCTGCAGGAAGGGCTCGTCGACTTCATGGTGTCCGGCACCGCGATCTGGGGAAGCGTCGCGCCGAAGCTCCAGGTCTTCGATTTCCCGTTTCTCTGGAACGACTGGGCGCACGTCCACGAGATCGTCGACGGCAGGATCGGACGCGAAGCGGCCGACTACCTCGAGTCGACGGTGCGTATGCGGCCGTTCGCGTGGGGCGACTCGTTCGGGTTTCGACAGGTGATCACGCGATCGCGCGACATCACGGAGCCGGGTCAACTCGCGGGCCTCAAGATTCGAACGATTCAATCGCCGATCTATGTGAAGGCCGTGGAATTGATGGGCGCGAGCCCGACGCCGATGGCGTTCGGCGAAGTCTACACGTCGCTGCAGACCGGCGTCATCGACGGCTACGAGCACGACGCGAGCACCACGCTGCAGCAGCGCTTCTACGAGATCGCGAGCTACATGGCGCGCACGCGCCACATCGCGGGCGTGGTTGGATTGTGGGCATCGGCGGTCACGCTCGCGCGCCTGCCGGCGGATGTACGTGGAACGCTCGAGCACGCGGCGATCGGAGCGGGCCGGCAGCAGCGCGTGATGGGTCCGCTCGAAGATCGATCCGCGGCGGACCAGCTCGTGAAGCACGGCATGACGATTCGCGAGATCGACAACAGCGCGCTGCGCCCGGCGGCGGAGCGTCTGTGGGCGCGAGAAGCCCGCGCGCTCGGCGTGGGGCCGTGGCTCGAGGCGATTCGCGGGTGACGGCCACCGACGAGGCCGTCGGGTCCGTTCCCTCGATCGCCGACCGGGCATTGCATGGGGCCACGGCGGCGATCGTGGTCGCGCAGGCGGCGGTCGTCGGGCTTCAGGTGATCGGCCGGCACGTGCTGCGGCAGCCGATCCCGTGGACCGAAGAGATCGCGCGTCTGCTGCTCGTGTGGCTGATGTGCGTCGGCGGCATCGCCGCGCTGCGAAGCGCGCAGCATCCGCGCGTCACCGCGCTCGTGCGCCTGCTGTCCCCGATGCGGCGCGCCGCGGTCGATCGCGGCCTGCGCATCGTTCTGGCGGCGTTCTTTCTGTGCCTCGTCGTGCCCGCGTACCGGCTCACGGTCGCGAGCAGCGGCGAGCGCCTGCCGGCGAGCGGAATTTCAGGCGGGTGGATTTCCGCGCTGCTGCCCGTCTCGCTCGTCCTGATGTTCGCGTTCCTCTTGAAGCAGTTCTACGCGGACGGCCGCCGCGTCTGGCTCGATCGATCGTCGCTCGCGTGGTCGCTGGGCGGCGCGGGCATCGTCATCGCCTCGGTGCTCGTCCCGCTCCTCGCGGGCGCGGCGCCGCTCGTCGTCTTGATCGCGGGTTTCCTTGCAACCGCCGCGCTTGGAATGCCGCTCGCGTTCACGCTCGCGTTGACGTCGCTCACCTATCTGATTGGCATCGGCGGCGTGAATCTGATCATCCTTCCGATCAAGATCCTCGGCGGCGTCGACTCGTTCGTCCTGCTCGCGATACCGCTGTTCATCCTCGCCGGCGCGCTGATGGAATCCGGCGGCATCTCCGAGCGCATCGTCGATCTCGCCATGGCGATCGTCGGCCGCGTCCGCGGCGGACTGGCGATGGTCGCCGTCGTCGCCGAGATCCTCTTCTCCGGCATTTCCGGATCGACCGCGGCGGACGTGTCCGCGATCAGCTCGCTCCTCGTGCCGTCGATGCGAAGGGCCGGCTACTCCGGACCGGAATCGGTGAGCATCGTGGCTTCGGCGTCGGCCATGGGAATCCTCGTGCCGCCGTGCCTCACCATGGTCGTGCTCGGCTCGCTCGTGAACCTGTCGATCGTGACGCTCTTCCTCGCCGGCTTCATTCCCGCGTTCATTCTCGCCGCCGCGTTGATCGTCTTGATCGCGTTTCGCGCGCGCAGGCAGAACTGGCCCGTGAGCGCACGCGCGTCGAGCGCGGACCTCTTCCGCGCCGCCCGCCGCGCCGCGGTGCCGCTCGGGCTCCCCGTGCTTCTCTTCGGCGGCATCTTCTCGGGCGCGACGACCGTCACCGAAGCGGCGCTCATCGCCGTCGTCTACGCGCTCGTCGCCGGCGTCGCGATGGGCGGACTGCGCCGCCCCGACGTCTCGAGGCAGCTCGCGCAGAGCGGAATCGTCACGGCGACGACGCTCTGGGTGCTCGCGGCGGCCTCCGCCTTCGCCTGGATCCTCGTCCGGGAATGGGTGCCGCAGGGGCTCGGCGAATGGATCGGCGGGATTGGCGCGGGCCGCGTGGAGTTCCTCGCGGTCACCGTCGTCGTGTTCGTGATCATCGGCGCGCTGCTCGAAGGGCTGCCCGCGCTCTTGATCTTCGGACCGATCCTCTTTCCGATCAGCCGCGCCGTCGGCGTCGATCCGGTGCACTACGGCATCGTGATCGTGGCCGCGATGGGCATCGCGTTCTTTCTCCCGCCGGTCGGCGTCGGTCTGTCGATCGCGTCCGGCGTCGCGCGCGTCGATATCGACGACGTGAGCCGGAGCTACGTGCCATATCTGGTGGCGCTGCTCGTGGGCCTCGCGTTCATCGCGGCGTTCCCGACGCTAACGCTCGTGCTGCCTCGGCTGTTCCTCGGATATCGTGGATAGTGTTGTCGTCAGTCGATAGTCGACCGAGACTGTCGACTGCCGACCGAGACTGTCGACTGCCGACTGTGACGGATGACTGAGACTGTCGACTGCCGACTATCGACTGACGACTGTCATTGTCACTGACACTTCACCTCTCGTATCTTCTTGCCGTGAAACACGTCCATCGGAATGTGATGGGTGTTGAACACGCGGCTGATCAGCTCGTTCAACTTCGGATCGTACGCCGCGAACTCCTCCGGCGTTTCGACCTTCACGTTGCCGGCGAAACATTCTCCGTAGTTCGAGAAGAACCACCACTGGACGCCTTCCGCCCAATACTCGTTCTGATTGGTCGTCGCGTAGTGCTTCGTCTTGCCGTCGGCTGACACGTACTTCCCTGCCGCCATCGCCTCGTCGTACGCGGTGCGGATCTCCGCGAACATCGCGGGATCGACGTCGCGAATGCCGCCGCCCATGATCGAGTGCGCGAACTCGTGGACGAAGATGTGCTCTCCCCAGTACCGCGTCCCTGGATATCCAAGGAGGTTCTCCTCGGCGCCGGTCGTCGGGTTGCCGCCGAGGCCGCGCGAGCGATTCGCGTGATAGTCGCGATCGGACTGGTTCACGGGCTCGTCGCGCGACGCCCCCGGCCGCTTCATCTTCGAGTACTCGGGAATATCCATCGTCATCTCGACCTCGGCGATGACGCCCGTGCGCCACTTCCGTGCGATGAGCGCCTTGCGCAGATCGGGCCGCATCGCGAGCATCGAGTTGACGATGTCGCGCGCGACGAGCAGCGCGGCGTCGGGAACCTTCTCCGACGCGAGCACGGGAATCCCTTGCGCGTCGACGTACTTCTTGTAGAACGTCATGTCGACGCCGAGCGTATCGGGAACCGGAAGCATCTGCGCCTTGACGTAGTCGGCGATCAGCTCCACGGGCTTCCCGCTCTCGGCAGCCAATCGCGCGCGCTCCGCGCGATGTTTGTCCGCCAGCGATCGCGCGTCCGCCTCGGTTCGCTGCGGCCGCGCCGCTTGCCCTTGCCCGGTCGCCGGCTTTTGCTGCGCATCCTGCGCGGAGAGCGCGAGGGCGCCGAAGGCAACGAACAGAACGAACGCGATGGGTTTCAATGTGCGCACGGACGACTCCGTTGTTTTATGAGAACCGTACTTTACTCGCGGTGCCGGACCAGCTGAGGCCCGATCGAAATGGAAAGAATTGATGACGCCATAACCGATGTAAACGGTTTCGGGGGAAACGCACGTATCATGACCCGATCGATTCCCAATCAACGGGATCGAGCACATTCTCGACGAGGTAACGCGTGCGACCCAGGAATGCTTTGGCGACAGCCGCCTATCTGCTGCTGGCCTGTATCACGATAAGAGTCGGCGCGCAGGGACCGCCACAAACGCCTCCGCCGCAGACGCCTCCGGCGGGGACGCCGCAGGCGCCGGCGCAGCCCGCCGGCCAGCAGGGACGCGGGCGCGGAATGGGCACGTTCCCAGCGCAGCAGCGGACGCCGGGCGACCCCGAGCAGATCAAAAAAGGCAGCGGCCTGTACGGCGTCTATTGCCGAGCGTGCCACGGCCCGGATCTTCGCGGCGGCGACCAGGGCGGCCCGAACCTGCTCCGATCGCAGCTCGTGCTGAACGATCAGAACGGCGAGCTGATCGTGCCGGTCGTGCAGAACGGCCGGATGAATCCCGGCATGCCCGTCATGCCGCCGCTCAACATTCCCGAACCGGACGTGCGAGCGATTGCGACGTTCATTCACAGCGTGACGGCAAGCGCACGCGGTCAAGGCGCGCCGCCCGCCGGCGATCCGGTCGAGCTGAACATTCTCGTCGGCGACGCGAAAGCGGGTCAGGCGTACTTCGCCGCGAAGTGCGCGACGTGCCACTCGGAAAAGGACGTGCAAGGGATCGCGACGCGCGTCCGCGTACCGGTCGATCTCCAGAACTTCTGGCTCGCGGGCGGCGGAGGCCGCGGCGGCCGCGGCGCCCCGCCGGCGCAGGTGACCGCCACCGTCACGGACGCATCGGGTCAAACCGCGCAAGGACGCCTCGTGCGCCTGGATGATTTCATGGTCGTGCTCGTGCAGGACGACGGCACGCCGCGCTCGTTCAGGCGCAATGGCGACGTGCCCAAGATCGAGCTGAAGGATCCGCGCGAGGCACATCGGAAACTGCTGCCGACCTACACCGACAAGGACATTCACGACGTGACTGCGTATCTGGTGACCCTGAAATGACACTCAAAAAGACGTTGATGATGGCGTCCATCGTCGCGCTGCCGCTCGCGACGGTGCCATTGACCGGCCAGGCGCCGGCGCTGCTCGACCCGGCATCGATCCGGAAACCGTTGGCGGACTCGTGGCCGACCTACTCGGGCGACTACACGGGCCGGCGATACAGCGCGCTGACGCAAGTGAATCAGACGACGGTCAAGAACCTCACCCTCGCGTGGACGATGCGATTGACGGGAGGCGACCCGGCCGCGCCTGCGACCGCCGGCCGCGGCGGCTTCGGCGGACGCGGCGGATTCGGCTTCGGCGGCGGTGGGGGCGGCGCGAACGTGATCGTCGGTGGCGAAGGCACGGGCGAGCTCAGCGCCGGAGGCGGCGTCAGCGTGAAGGGCGCGATCCTTCAAGTCAAGGACGTCCTCTACGTCACCGCGCCGGACAACGTCTGGGCGATCGACGCGCGCGACGGACGCGAGCTCTGGCGGTACTTCTGGAAGACGAAGGGCGGCACGCACATCGGCAATCGCGGCGCCGCCATCTGGAACAACTATCTGTACTTCGAGACGCCGGACAACTATCTCGTGTCGCTCGACGCGCGAACGGGCAAGGAGCGCTGGCACGTCGAGATCGCCGACTTCGATCAGCAGTACTTCTCCACGATGGCGCCGATCGTCGTCGACAACCACGTCCTCGTCGGCACCGGAAACGATCTCGACGCGCCGGGCTTCCTGCAGTCGTACGATCCGGAGACCGGAAAGCGGAAGTGGATCTTCTACACGGTTCCGATGAATCCGGGCGATCCCGGACTCGATACGTGGCCCAACCTCGAATCCGCGCGTCACGGCGGTGGACAAGTCTGGATCCCCGGCTCGTACGATCCGGAGACGAAGCTCTATATCTTCGGCACCGGAAATCCCACGCCCGGATACACCGGCGTCGGACGGAAGGGTGACAACCTGTTCACGTGCACGCTCATCGCGGTCAACGTCGACACGGGCAAGATGGCGTGGTACTTCCAGACATCGGTGCACGACACGCACGATTGGGATTCGGCGCAGACGCCGATCCTGATCGACACGACGATCGACGGCAAGCCGCGCAAGCTCGTCTCGACCGCCGCTCGCAACGGCTACTTCTACACGCTCGATCGCGTCACCGGAAAGCACCTCGTCACGAGCAAGTACGGATCGACGACGAACTGGGCGTTGAGCCAGCGCCAGACCGGAGAGGTCGATCCCAATCCGGGGAAAGAAGCCACGATCCCCGGCTCGCTCGTGTCCCCCGTCGAGGGAGGTGTGACGAACTGGCCGCCGCCCGCGTACTCGCCCGACACGGGCCTCTTCTACGTGCAGGAGCACAACGGCTTCAACATGCTCTACCTCACGGATCCGGATCCGCGAGGCTCCATGGGCCTCGGCGGGAAGTCCGTGTTCCAGCTCGGTTCGCTCGGCGACTACTTGACGGCGATCGATCCGAAGACCGGCAAGATCGCCTGGCGCCATTCGTTCTACGGCGGCGGCGGTGGCGGCCTCCTGACGACCGCAGGGCGGCTGATATTCTCGGGCGACGGCAGCGGCAACTTCGCCGCGTTCGACGCCACTAACGGAAAGCCGCTCTGGCATTCCCGCATCGGCAACATCTCCAACGCGCCGCAGACGTATCTCATCGACGGCAAGCAGCACGTGCTCGTCGCCGTGAACGATACGCTCTATGCGTTTGCGATGTACTGACGCTGCCGGAAGTTCGGTTGTTCGGAAGCTCGGTCCAAATCGCGCTTCGCTTGATCGATCAGTTGGTTGTTGCGCTCGTACGACATGCCCACCGCGTCGTCCGCCAGCGCCGGAGGATAGCGGTGCGTGGCGTACACCGGATACGCCTCGGTCCGCAGATGCGCCAGCATGTGATGCCCCTGCCTGGTCGCGCGCTCGTGCCTCAGCGCGGTGACGTCGATGGGCGCGACGACGATGCGCTCGCCCGGTCCTGGTGAGGCTTCGGCCAGCATGCGCCCATCGAAGTCGACGATCTGACTTCCGCCCGGCCAAGAGTACGGCGGATAGTGCCGCAGGCTCGCGCCTTGATTGGCGGCGACGACGAACGCCGTGTTCTCGAGCGCGCGGCAGCGGTTGACGATCGACCACCAATTCATCGGCTCGGTCGCGCCCCACGGATCCATGTACGCCGATACGCGAATCAGGACTTCCGCGCCGTTCGCGGCGAGCTGACGGATCGCCTCGGGAAAGAGCCAGTCGTAGCAGATCGCGCAGCCGATCCGTCCGATCGGCGTGTCGGCGACAGGAAAGAGCGGCGCGTCGTAGCCGGGAAGGTCGTGCGGGCTCGCGTGCACTTCGTACGGGATCCACGTATTGACCTTGCGGTACTTGTAGAGGATCCCCTCCGGACCGATGAGGCACGTCGTGTTGAACACGACGCCGGGCCATTGCGGATCGATCTCGAGCATCGAGCCGGACTGGATGTAGACGTCGTGCTCGCGCGCTTTGGCTTCCAGCCGTTCGGTGTGCTCGTTCGGGATCGGGATCGCGAGCCGATCGATGAGCTCCGCGACGGTCGGGAAGACCGGGGCCGCGTGCGCGAACTCGGGGAATACGATCAGGCGGACCGGCAGGAACGGCGCGCTGCCGGCCACCGCCGCCTCAATCATCGCAATCATGCGATCGGTATTGGCCGCCATCTGGGCGCGGGTGGTGGGATTCGGCAGGTCCGTCTGGCACGCAGCCGCCGCGTATCTCGTGGTCATAGGCTCGAATTCCGGTTCGATCACATCGGCGCCACCGAACGCCTGACGACGCGCGTGTTGTAGCGGTCGTCGTAGCGCCGGTGAACGTCCGAGACGGGATAGCGCTCGTCGGCGCCGTACGGATATTGCCGCATCCCATGAAACGGAATCGGCCCGACGGTGTGCGGGCTCGCCGACGTGATGTCCATCTCTTTGCTGTATCCGTCCGCGTAGAGCAGGAACGTCCGGCGATCCCCGCGCGCCAACGGCGGCAGCGCCGCATCGAACGACAGCGCCACTTCGTCGCCCGGCCGCGAGACGACGAACAGATCGTCGACGCGGCGCAGGAGATCGCGCACATCCCCCTCGCGCGTATAGCGGCCGATCATCGTCTTCCACGGCGACTCGAGCGACACGCGATCGTAGTCGTAGCCGAACGGCTCGCGGCCGTCGGGCGAGATTTCCGCGGAGAATCCCCGCCAGCGCAGATCGGCGATCGCGGGATCGACGCGCGTCACGCGCCGCGGCGTTGACGCGCCGGCTGCGACCAGAATCTGATCCCAATAGATCCGCATGTTCGTGACGATCCGCACTTCACGCTCGCCGGCCGCGAGCTTTCCTCGAAGGTCGACGACCACGGTCTGCGGACGGCCGACGGGAATGCCGATGTCCGGCAGGATCTGCCGCCACGCGCCGGAGGCCGTTCGCACGTCGAGCGACGGCGGAGCGAGCGCAAGCCCGCGCTGGTGCGCGCGCTTGTTGTCGGAGGAAAACGCGTAGTCGGTCCATCCCGTTGCGAGAAGGATCGCATCGCGGGCATCCGCGCCGAGATCGAGCCGGAGCTCGTGAGACGCCGCATAGCCGCGCACGTCGAGCCGCGAGAAGTCGTCCGGATACGTGCGATCGATGGACGCCAACCGGGAGAGGACGTCGTGGCCGTGCTCGTCCGTTGCCGCCGCGGGCAGGCGCGACTGCCGGGCAATCGTGAACGGCGTCGCCGCCGCCGGCGCGCCGAGCCCTTCATTCGGATACGCGTCCGTGTCCTCGGGATGATCGACGGCGACGAGCTGCAGGCGATCGATGAACAGCGCCTCCTCGAGCTCGTTCGTGACGCGCAGCTCGTAGCGTCCATCGCGCGGCTGCAAAAGCCCCGGCGGGATTCGCACGTACTCGTCGGGATCCGGCGTGTTCCACACGCCAGGCGCCATCCAATACCCGACTTCCCCGCCGCCCATGAAATCGGTGACGAACGTGAACCGCGATCCATTCCACGTGTAGAGATACGGACAGGACGACGGCTTGCGATCGAGCTCCGTCACCGCGAGCGTTCGCCGCCCTTGCGCGCCGTCGCCAGGAACGTCGGCCGCCGTCTCGGCCTGAAGAATGCCGGAGGGCCAAATCACGCGGACGACGTCCGCACTCGCGCGCCGCCCGAGCCCGAAGATCGCGTCGGACGGAGCGACCGGCGGCGTCGCCGCGTACGTCTCGACGCGCTGACGCAGACTGCCCGCGCGAATATCGATCTTCGAGCCGACGCCGTAGCGATTGCTGATCCGGCCCGTGAGGTCGACTCGCAGCGAGCGCTGCTGACTGCCGCCGTTGTTCTGCCACAGGCGCAACTGGCCGTTCGCCAGGAGCACGAACGCATCGAGATCGCCGTCGCGGTCGATGTCGCCGAACGCGATCGATCGGACGTCCGCGCCAAGGCCCGCGCCCAATTTCGTGAGACCAGCGCGCTCGGTCACGTCGGACCACTTCGCGCCGAGATTGCGGAAGAGGCGCGCCGCGCGGCCGCCCGCGGTAAAGAGATCGAGCAGACCGTCGTTGTCGTAGTCGACGAACTGCGCAACGGACGCGCCGGCGGGCGTCTCCGGCAGCGTGCCCGACACGAACCGCGCGTGTCCATCGCT
>DATBJJ010000073.1:0-7461 GCA_036556425.1 Vicinamibacterales bacterium | reverse complement strand
TGAACCTTTGAACCCGTGAACCCTTGAACCCGTGAACCTATTTCGCGAGGTATTCGTCCAGCGAGCTACGTTTGATGCGATACGACGTGCCGATCTTCTTCGCGGCGAGCTCGCCGGACTCGATGATGCTCATCACGTCCGCTTCGGGCACGCCGAGCGCCTTCGCGGCGTCGGCGGGCGACAAAAGATCCGGCAGCGCGACGGCGGCGGTCGCGGCCGACGCGGCGACGGGCCCGGGCATGCCCTGCTGCTGCATGATCTGCTGCGCGATGGACAGCCCGACGGCGAGCTCCGTGGCGGCGCCGCCGGATCCGCCGCCCTTCTCCATGCCCTGCGCCATCTGGAACTTCACGTAGTCGTTCAGATTGCCGACCGCCGCCATGCTCGATCGCTTGTCGATCGCCTGCTCGACTTCCGGCGGGACCGAGACGTTCTCGACGATGAAGCTCGCGATCTCGATGCCGTACTTCGCGGCGATCACGGGATTGATCAGCGGGAGCAGCGCTTCGCCGAGCTCCGTGTAGCGGCTCGCCACGTCGAACACCGGAATCTTCGCTGAGGCCTGCGCGTCTGCGAAAACGCTGACGATCCGCGATCGCATCGTGTCGGTGAACTCGTCGAGGCGAAAGTTCTGATCCGATCCGGCGACCTCTTTCAGGAACAACTTTGGATCGACGATGCGGAAGTCGTACGTGCCGAACGCGCGGACGCGCACGATGCCGAGATCGTTGTCGCGCATCATGATCGGGTTGGCGGTCCCCCACTTGTTGCCCGTGAAGAGACGCGTGTTGAGGTAGTACACGTCCGCTTTGAACGGCGAGTTGAACCCGTACTTCCACGACTTCAGTTTCGTCAGGACGGGGATGTTGTCGGTCGTGAGCGTGTGCTTGCCTGGACCGAACGTGTCGCCGAACTCGCCGACGTAGATGAACTGCACCTGCTGCGACTCGCGGACGATGAGCTGCGCGCCGTTCTTGATCGCCTTGTCGTCGTCGGGAAAGCGGAAGGACAACGTGTCGCGCGAGTCGTCGGTCCATTCGATGATGTCGATCAACTCGCCTTTGATGAAGTCCATCAGGCCCATTTGTGTCTCCTCGTAGCGGTCGACTCGCGGTCCGCGGCTCGCGGCTCGCTGTCCGGTTTAGACGAAAAGGATCGCGCTTCGATTCATCCGGCCCGGCAGAACGCCGTCCGCCTCGGCGAACAGCGGACAGCGGGCGGCGGACAGCGGATGGCGGAAGCAGGGTATTCTACCGCCAACCATGGCCGACGCTTCCTCGTTGCACTGTCCGAATTGCGGCGCCGCGGTGCAGTCCGAAGCGGGCCGCTGCCCGTTCTGCCGCGCGCGGCTGGCGACCGTCAGCTGCCCCGCCTGCTTCGCATTGATGTTCGCCGGCGCGGCGTTCTGCGAGAAGTGCGGCGCGAAGCGCGCGCGGGTCGCTGACGAGGGCGAGGGCGCGCACGCCCGGTGCCCCGGCTGCAAGAGTGAGCTTCAGCGGATCGCCGTCGGAACGATGGCGATGCTCGAATGCGCGGCGTGCGACGGGATTTGGGTGGACGCCCAGGACTTCGAGCGGCTGTGCGCCGACCGAGACTCGCAGTCGGCGGTGCTGCACCGCCTGTCGCGCCGCGAGGCGGCCGGAGCGTCGACGCGCGTGCAGTACCGGCCGTGCCCGCGGTGCGGCAAGATGATGAACCGCGTCAACTTCGGAAAGGTGTCAGGGACGGTCGTGGATGTGTGCAAGGGGCACGGCACGTTCCTCGACGCGGGCGAGCTGCATCAGATCGTCACGTTCATCCTCGACGGCGGCCTCGAGCGCGCGCGCGAGCGGCGGCTCGAGGAGATTCGCGACGAGGAGCGGAAGCTGCTCGACGAGCGGCGGAAAGCCGCGCACGAGCGCGACAGGCAGAGCACGACGTCAACGCTCGGCACCCGATCCGTGATCGATATCGCCGATCTGGTCGATCTTATCGGCGGGAATTGAGGGTCAGGCTGCGATAGAGTGGTGAGATGGCACAAGCAGAAAAGAAAACGTTCGAAGTCGTGAAGTCGGATGAAGAGTGGCGGAAGATTCTGACGCCCGAGCAGTATCAGGTCCTTCGAGGTCATGGAACCGAGCGCCCGGGATCGTGTGCGCTCCTTCGCGAACATCGGCCAGGCACATTCTCGTGCGTCGGCTGCGGGCAGCCCCTATTCGTCGCGGATCGGAAATTCGAGAGCGGCACCGGCTGGCCGAGCTTCTTCGCGCCGCTGCAAGGCGCGATTGACACAACGGTCGACGACAGCTACTTCATGCGCCGGACCGAAGTTCATTGCAGCCGCTGCGGCGGTCATCTCGGCCACGTCTTCGAGGACGGCCCGCCGCCGACCGGACTGCGCTACTGCATCAACGGCGTCGCTCTAAAGTTCGAACCAGAACCCTGAAGCCCTGAACCTTGAACCCAAACTGATCTTCACTTCTTGAACACGCGCCCGACGTCGACGCCGAACTGCGGCGAATCGGCGGTCCCGCGGATTCGAATCGGAATGACGGCGCCCGCTCCCTTCTTCCGAAAGATCGGATCGACCGCCTTCAAGAGCCACCCCTTCACGCCGCCGCCGGCTGCCTGGGAGATTGTCGCCTGCATCCGCACGGTTCCGTCGAAATACAACGCCTCGCTCGCGACGCCGTACGAGCCGTGGAGCTGAACGTTCGCGCCCGGCATTCCGAAGACGAGATTGCTGAACGCCACCGCGGCATTCTTCATCTTGAACGCGCCTTCGAGGCGTGTCGTCACGTTTGACGCCGCCTGGTCCGCATCGAGCCCCCGCGCGCGCGCGCTGAGCCCGGAGAGTTTTTCCTGTACTTTCGGATCGGTGAACTCCGCGGAGCCGATGTCGAAGCGGCCCGCGAGCTCGAGTTTCTGAATCACGTCGCGCTCGCCTGGCGGCAGCGTGAAATCCGTCGTCAACTTGATGTTGCCAACGAGCACGGGCCGATCGCCCTTGACGCTCAGACGCAGCAGATCCTCGACGCGCCCTTCGTGGATCTGGACGTTCAGCTGCACGAGGCGGCCTTTGACGCCCTTGAGGCCGACGACCGCTCCCTTCGCGGTCAACGACGTCTTCAAGAACTGCGCGTCGACGCGAGTCAGATACGTGTCGCCGTCCGTGCCGTCGACGATCGCGTCGAAGCTCGTCGCGAGCGCGACCGGCTGTTTCGTCAGCTCGACGTGGAAGTCCGGCGTCTCGGTCCGTCCCTTCACCGCGATGCGTTGCAGCGTGCCCGAGAACTCGCCGGTCGAGTGCAGCGTGCCGCCGATGCCGTCGATCGTCCCGAGGTCGGCGTTCTTGAAGCTGTAGTTCCCGCCGAGCGGCGTCGATCCTGGATCCTCCCGCTGCCACGGGCCGAACGTGCCGCTCGTCTCGATCAGCCCCTTCGGAATCGGATTCGTCAGCGTGGCCGTGAACGGCATCTGCTGTCCGTGCCCGAGCGACCGCATGGTCAAGCGGTGGATCGAGAACTCTTTCGGGTCTTTTCCCTCGCGGCGCGGAATGATGCGCAGCGTGGCGCCGTCGGCGACGAGCTCGTCGACGACGATCGGAGACTCGCCCAGCGGCGGCAGAGTGGACTCCGCCGGACGCGCAGAGGTTTCATCCGCGGGCTTGCCCGCCCGTCGCAGTCCGCCGGGAGGAATGTTGACCACCAATCCATCCAGCGCCACGTGCCTGAACCGGCGCGGACGCCTGATCAAATCGATCAACCCCGCGTGCACGGTGAAGCCGCGGATTTCAATGAGCGGAGGCGAGGTCTGCGGTTGATTGCGGAGCCTGAGCGCCAGCCCGGACCCGCGCACGACGACCGACGGGAACAGATCGGCGCTGAACGCTTGGAGCTCGACGTCGCTGTTGAGCCGCTCCGCGAGCGTCGCGACGACGAGCCGGCGGAGCGGCCCGGTGCGCGATCCCGCCGCCGCGACGAGCGTGAGCACGACGAGCGTGCCGGCGACGCCGACAAAGATCCACGTCGCGATTTTCGCGGTTCGGGTCACTGAGCCTCGGATGGCGGCCGGCGTGGAGTCGGGCGGGCCGTTGTTCGTTCGCGCCTTCTTATTTGTCCGGCGCTTCTTTCGCGATTTCCAGCACGTCCGCGGCGGGCAGGATGACGCCCAGCATCCCGAGCCCTTCCGATCCGCCCATCATCGAGGCCATGCTCGGCCGGCCCGCCTCGATCTGCCGGATCGTGAGGAGCCCGACGACGCGCCCGTTCGTGAGGAAGGCGGGCGTGCCCATGCCGGACGGCGATCCCGACAGCACGTAGAACGTCCGCGGCTTCTCGATGATCGCGCCGACGTCGTGCAGCGACGCGCCGGCGCTCCAGCCGCCGACGCGGCCGAGCCGCGTCAGCACGAGGACCTGATCCAGGATCGACGGCTTCGCGGCGTTCGACAAATCGATCGCGACCAGCGGCCGGTCAGGCTTCTTCACCGGTCGCAGGAACGCGAGGTCCAGATCTTGATCGCGAAGCACGATCCGGGCCGGCAGCTCCCTGCCGTCGGACAAGCGGATCTTCACGTCCGTAGGCTCGGTGGTGATCTCGACCGACGGCTCACCCGACTCGCCGTTCGATCCCATGAACTTGGTCATGAGCGCGCCGGGATTCAGCGCGCCCAGCGACATCACCGTCAGTCCCGACGGGTCGATAACGGTTCCGACGGCATCGACCGGGTCGTCGGATGCCTGCATCTCGCGTCCGCCCATCGACATGCGCATCTTGAGCACCACGCGCACGTTGACGATCGCGGATTCCCATTTCTTCACCACTTCGCGCGCGGCGGAGCGGTTGTCCTGCGCCGATGCGGGGGCGGTCAGCAGGCCGGCCGCGACGATCGCCGTGAGTGCTCTGTTTCTCATTGAGTGAATCTCTCTACCGCCAACTGGTCTCGAGCTCGACGAAAAACGTGCGAATGCCGCGCCGCACTTTCAGCACGACGGAGCGCGGTTTCTTCTCGGCCACGCTCGCCATCTTCTTCTGGACCGCCTCGACGTCGGGCACCGGCTCGCCGTCGATCGTGAGGAGCATGTCCCCGTCGGCGAGATGGCCGAGCGCCGCCCAGCCGCCCTCGCGCACGGCGTCGACGAGGACGCCTGGCTGATCCGTTGGCAGTCGCGCCGACACGCGATCCGCGGCGGCAATGTCGCGCACGCGGAACTCGAAGTTCGGATCCTCGTACTTCTTCATCTCGCGCGGGAGCCGCGGCGACGGGTCCAGCTTCACCGACAGCTTCAGTTCCTTGCCGTCCCTGAGAATGGTCAGCACCGGCGTCGCGCCGATCTTGTATTGCCGGATGAGCGTCGCGAAGAGATCCGCGTCGGACGGCTGCGACGCCTCGATTGGATTGCCGTCGAGCGCGGTGAATACGTCGCCGACCTTGATTCCGGCCGCCTCCGCCGATCCGCCATACACGCGCGTCACGCGCACGCCGGTGCGCTCGCCGAGCTTCAGCTTCTCCGCCAGCTCGCGCGTCAGGACTTGCACCGACACGGGCACCCACGCCTTTCGCGCTTCGAGGCCCGGATCCTCGAGGCCCGGACGGCCAAGATCGATGACGGTGAGCAGCCGCTCGCCGCCGCGCTCGAACGTCACGAGCGCCGGCACGCGCTCCGCTTTGTCGCGCGTGAGCGACGTCACCGTCCCTTCCAACGCATCGAACGCTTTCGTCGGACGCTCGTCGATCGACACGATAACATCGTCGGTACGTAACGACGGCTTGGCCTCGTCTGCGGGTCCGCCGGGCCGAACGCCGCGAACGCGCACGCCCTCGCGGCTCGTGCGCTTCAGTTCCTTCATGGACCATCCGGTGAGATCGGAGGCAGTGATACCGAGGAGCGGCAGCTCGCGGATCTTCGCCTCGACGCTCTCGCGCTCGACGGGCGTGACCGTCAGCGTCTTCTCGGCGCCGTTGCGAAGCACGGTCGCCTGCACGGGCTGTCCGATCGGCAAGCGCATCACGAGCTGATTGAAGATCGGCACTTCCTCCGCGAAGCGTACGATGACGTCCTTGCCTGCGACCTTCGTGACGATGTCGCCCGACATGAAGCCGGCGCTCGCGGCGGGCGAGCCGTCGATCGTCCCTCCGACGAGGCCGCCGCGCGTTTCCTTCGATGAGGAAAGGAGCGGCTGCACCTCGAGGCCGATCCAGCTTCGCTTCACGCGTCCCTCGCGCACGATCGCGTCCGCGACTTCGCGCGCCAGATCGGCGGGAATCGCGCCGGCGAGGCCGAGGCTGATCTCGTTCACGCCGACGATCTCACCTTGAAGATTGATGAGCGGGCCTCCGGAGTTTCCACCGAAGATTGGCGCGTCGTGGCCGATCCATCGCACGATCGACCCGACGTCCTCGCCGTCGAGCGTCATGCGGTTGAAGGGCCAGAACATGCCCGGCATGATCATCTCGGTGTTGCTGACGATCCCCATCGTCACGGATTGGGAGAGCGCGAGAGGACTACCAAGCGCCAGCACGCGGTCGCCCACCTTGAGCTTGGTGGCATCGCCCCACGCGGCCGCGGGAAATTTGCGCGGCGCGTACGGCCGCAGCTTCAGCACGGCAATGTCCGACAGCGGATCGGTGCCGACGAGCTCCGCGGGAATCTCCTCCCGGCTCGCGAGCGTGCACATGATGGATCGCGTCTTCCCCGCGACGTGGTGATTGGTGACGACGTGGCCGTCCGGCGTGATGATGGTGCCGCTGCCCGCGGCCTCGCGCTTCAGCTCCCGTCCATCCTGATACTCGATCGACACCACGTGAATGCGGACGAGGCTTGGAGCGACTTTTGACAGCGCCGCCTCGACAGCGCTGGCGTAGTCGGCGTTGTTCGACTGAGCAGACGCTGAGACGGCAACGCTGCTGAAGAGAGCGACGGCGAGCAGTCGGCGCATGACGAGATCTTATCCCGAATGGTGGTGAGCGACTTGCTTTGGCCAACGCCGTCCGCCTGAACGGCGGCGTTCACTGAAAAAGCTTATCGCGGAGCACGCGGAGCGCAAGAGATGCGCAGAGGCGATCTCAATCGACGCGTGTGGAGCGAGCGGCCGCGCCGCCGGCGCGGGTAGGGGTGGCCGACGGCCAAGCTGCCGCTCGTTTGAGCTTAACGACTGAGATCTGCCTCGGCGTGCCTCATGCCCGCGGCGATCTCTGCGATGACCGCCGTGACCGTGAACATCTCCGAACTCCCTCCGATCGCTCTCCGGATTCGTCGTCGACAGACAGTCGCGAAAGCCGTTCGACGCGAATGTTGGTGAGCGATTGGTTTGACCCCAACCCTATCGTTTGAACGGTGACGTTCACTGAAAAAGCTCATCGCGGAGCACGCGGAGGGCACGAGATGCGCAGAGGCAATCTCAATCGACGCGTGTGGAGCGAGCGGCCGCGCCGACGGCGCGGGTAGGGGTGCAGGTGCGCGCGAGAATCAGAACGACC
>DATBJJ010000072.1:0-15871 GCA_036556425.1 Vicinamibacterales bacterium | reverse complement strand
TTCGCAAGTCGCTGCAGCAGATCGGGATCAACTCGGCGGTGGAGCTGTTCGGGACCTACGCCGGGAGCCGCAGCGACATGCAGGGGTGGCTGAAGGACGCGATCATCAACCGCGATCGCAACCTGAAGCTGCAATACCTCGCGGGGCTCGGGCTCAATCTCTATCAGAGCGATCGGATCTACTCCGAGATGCTCGTGCACGCGCGCTATCCGGACGGCCTCTTCACGGGAAGCGACGCGACGCTGCAGGCGCTGCGCGAGGGCATTGCCAGAGCGCAGGGCCGAGGGATGGCGCCCTAGGCGCCGCTCGTGAACGATCGCGGCAGCCAGCTCACGACAGCCGAGATCGTTGTCGCGTCGTGGATTGGCGCGTGTGCCGCCGCGATCGCCGTGCCCTACGCCGTCGCGCGCCTGGGCGGCCCCATTCATCCGCGCGTCATCCTGCTTCTTTCGATCGCCGCCGCTTTCAGCGTTGCCGTGCGGCTTCGTCGCGGCCGTGCGAAGGAAGACGCTCGCGATCTGCTTCCCTTCGCCGCCATTCTCGGCGGCGTCCTCGCCGCGCTTCTCTGGTTGGGATGGCCCGCGCTGCTGCCGCTCGGCGGAGGCAGCGACCTCACGCACCACCTGCAGCTCGTCGATTTCATCGAGCGTCACTGGCGCTTGCCGCAGGGCCCCGACGCCGAACGGCTGATTGGCGGGATGGTGAGCTACACGCCCGGCGTTCACCTGATTTCTGCGATGGCTGGACGCTGGATCGGACGCGACGGGCTGCACGCGATGTACTCGGTCCTGTCGGTATCGGCGGCGATGAAGGCCGCGCTCGTGTTTCTGATCGCGCGGCGGCTTCTCCCAGACGATCGCCTTCAGCTTCCGTCCGCCGCCGCTGCCGCGCTGATCCTGTTTCTCCCATTCGACTATTTCGCCGGGTCCTTCGTTCGCGCGTCGTTCCTGGCTCAGGCCTTCGCGGAGATGTTCGCGGTCGCGATGTGGTGGGCGCTCGTCGTGTGGGAGCGTTCTCCGTCCACGCACGCCGCGGCGATCTTTGCGATCGCCGGGATCGGCGTGTTCCTCACGTGGCCCGTGTGGATCGGTCCGCCCGTGCTCGCCTTCGTTGGCGCGCTCGCGCTTCGACGCGAGACCGCATGGATGCGGCACGCCGCGCTTGCGTTGGTTCCAATTGCCGCCGTGGCGATCGCTCACACGTTGGGCCGCGCGAGCTCTGCCGCAATCGTCCAGACGGGCGGCTCGACGTTCTGGCCGGAAGTCTCGCGATTCAGCTGGCCGTTCCTTCTACTCGCGGCGATCGGAGGGGCGATCGCGTTCGGCGAGCGGCGCCTGCGCGTCACGTGGGTGCTTCTCGGCGCGATCGCGCTCCAAGCGATCGTCCTGTACGTCCTCGCGACGCGCAGCGGATCGGATACGCCCTACATGGCGTTGAAAATGGTTCACTTCGCGGTCTACCCGATGGCGGTGCTCGCCGCCCTGTCGATTGGAGCCGCGTTTCGCTGGTTGATGCACGCGGGGAGTCGCACGCGCGTTGCCGGGCCGGTGCCCGTCGACGCCTCCGTTGCCGCGTGCTGGGCCGTCGTGTTCGTGCTGGTTGCCGCGATCGTGCGGCTGGCCGCCGCGGGGCCGCCGCAGGTCCCCGTGATCACCGAAGATCTCTTTCGTGCAGGCGCGTGGGCGCGCGCGCACGTGCCGACCGCGTGCGTCGAGTACCTCGTTCCGCAGGACGCCTCCGCGTATTGGCTCCATCACGCGGTGCTCGGCAATCCGTCGTACCCGCCGCCGGGCGCTCGCATGCCGGCATTCTCGTTTCGCGACGCCGTGGTCCGGTGGATCACGCGGACGAGCGTGCCTTTCGCGATTGCGGACGTGCACGCGATTCCGCGCGAAGTCCGCGAGGAGATCGACGAGCGCGCGCGGTTCGGGCAGGTGATCGTCGGCGTGCGCCGCGGCGCGCAGCCGGCGTGCGACTAGCCGACGGGGGAATCCACGAGGCTGCCGTCGAAGAGATAGATGTGACGCTCGGCGCGCGCGATGTATTGCGGATTGTGCGTCGCGAGGCAGACGGTTGCGCCGTCGGCGTGAAGCTCGTCGAGCATCTTCATCACCGACTCGCCGCTCTTCGAATCGAGGTTGCCGGTCGGCTCGTCCGCGAGCAGAATCGGCGGACGTCCGGCGAACGCGCGCGCGATGGCGACGAGCTGCTGATGGCCGCCCGAGAGCGCTCCCGGCCGCTGCTTCGCGCGCGACGTGAGCCCGACGCGATCGAGCGCCCGCTCGACTTTCTCTTTTCGCTCCTGCGCCGACGCGCCGCGCACGGTCAGCGGATACTCGACGTTCTCGTACACGCTCATGTCGCCGATCAAGTTGAAGCTCTGGAAGATCAGGCCGACGTCGAGGTTGCGCACGCGCGCGCGCTCGGACGGCGACAGGCGATCGGTTGCGCGGCCGTTGAGCCAATAGCGTCCGGCCGTGGGCGTCTCGAGCAGCGCGAGAACGGCGAGGAACGTGGATTTGCCGCAGCCCGACGGCCCTGAGATCGAGACGTATTGGCCGCGGCCGATGTCGGTCGTGACCTCCCACAACGCGCGCGTTTCCTCGTCCGCGTCCCCTTTGAAGATCTTGCTGATCCCTTGAAGCCGAATGAGCGGCAGATCGGCCGCTGGGGGATCGGGTTCGTCCTGGACGCCAGCCTTGCTGCGCTTCCACCACGCCATGGGTCTGTAAGCCTAGCATCAGGTCCTCCGCGAGGCTACTGCAATGGGACGAATGATGGCGGATTGGTCATAATCGTGAGATGCGCATCTCCTCGATCGTTCCGCTCGCCGTTGCCTGCGCCGTGGTGGCGACCGTCAGCGGGCAGGCGCCGGGTGGGCTCTCGAACGACGAACGGCGGCTCGTGGAGCACATCGATCGACGGAACGACGCCGCGCTCGCGCTGCTCGAGCGCGCGGTCAACATCAACAGCGGCACGCAGAATTTCGCCGGCGTGCGTGACGTGGGCAAGCTGTTCGCCGCCGAGCTCGAGCGGCTCGGCTTTCAGACGCGTTGGATCGACGGCGCGCCGTTCAAGCGTGCAGGCCATCTGATTGCGGATCGCCGCGGCTCCGGGCGGCGGTTCCTGTTGATCGGGCACCTCGACACCGTCTTCGAGGCCGACAGTCCGTTTCAGAAATTCGAGCGCGTCGGCGAGAGCGAAGCGCGCGGTCCTGGGATCATCGACATGAAGGGCGGCGACGTGATCATTGTTCACGCGCTCGAGGCGCTCGACGCGATCGGCGCGTTGAAGCAGATGAACGTCACGGTCGTCTTGACGGGCGACGAGGAATCGGCCGGGGATCCGCAGGACGCGGCGCGCGCGGCGCTCGTCGCGGCCGCGAAAGGCGCGGACGTCGCGATCGGGTTCGAGGACGGCGCCGGCGATCCGCGCACGGCGGTGATCGGCCGCCGGGGAACGACGGCATGGACGCTGACCGTCACGGGTAAGCCGGCGCACTCGTCGCAGATCTTCCGTGCCGACATCGGCTATGGGGCGATCTTCGAGGCCGCGCGCCTCGTGAACGCCTTTCGCGAGACGCTCGCCGGCGAGCCCCACTTGACCTTCAATCCGGCGCTCATCGTCGGCGGCACGCAGGTGAGCTTCGATCCCGTGCAGGCGCGCGGCACCGCCTTCGGCAAGGACAACGTGATTCCGGAGCACGCGATCGTCTCGGGCGACGTCCGCGCGCTGTCGAACGAGCAATTCGCGAGCGCTCGTCAGCGCATGACGGCCATCGTGGCGTCCAGCTCGCTGCCGCAGACGAAAGCCGGGATCACCTTCGACGAGGGGTACCCGCCGCTCGCGCCGACCGACGGCAATCGAAAGCTGCTCGCGATCTACGACCAGGCGAGCCGGGACGTCGGCGCGGGTCCCGTCGCCGCCGTGGATCCCGATCGAGCGGGTGCGGCTGACGTGTCCTTCGTCGCCGGCCACGTGCCGATGATCCTCGACGGCATCGGATTGATGGGAAACGGCGGCCACACCGCGAAGGAGACGGCGGACCTCTCCACGCTGCCGTCGCAAACGAAGCGAGCGGCGCTGCTCCTATATCGTTTGTCTCGGTAGACGCGGATCACGCGGGTAACACGGATCACGCGGATAAACGCGGATCAGGCGGATAACACGGATCAGGCGGATAACGCGGATCACGCGGATAGCACGGATCACGCGGATCGGAGGCCAGCGGCTTCTAGTTGGGACTGCTTCGCGGCTTCGCGATTCCGACGTAGCCGTTGCGGGCGCGGACCTTGTGCCCCGGAAGCGTGACTCGGACGCGGATGCTGTGGAATTTTCCGTCGGTGGCGCGCGGCGACGCGTAGGCGAAGACGTATTGACTGTTCAGCTCTTCCGCGATCCGCGCGGTGGCGGCCTGAAGTCCATCCATGTCGCGCACGACCTCCGTGCGGCCGCCGCTTTGCCCCGTGATCTCGCTCAGCGCGGTTTCGTTCACGCGCGTGTTGATCGCCTGCCGCTTCGGAGAATCGATCGCGATCGCGTAGACGAACGCCTCGCTGCGGAGAAGTGCCTTGCGAACGTCCGCGACCGACGCGTCGCTCGCCGTGTCCGCGCCGTCGGAAATGACGACCAGCGCCGCGCGCTCGCGCGGGCGCCTCGCGATCATCGGCAGCGCGCCAATCACCGCATCGTAGATCGCGGTGCCCCCCGATGGCTTGAGATCCCCGAGCGCGGCCTTCACGTCATCCGCCGAACTGTTCCATCGGCTGATGATGTGTGGATAGTGATTGAACGCGAGCACGAACCACGCGTCGGATTGGTCCAGCAGCTCGAAGAGAAATCGCTCCACCACGCGCCGCGCGTCGACGATCCGCTGGCCGAACATGCTGTCGCTCGTGTCGAGCAAAACGCCGAGTCCTACCGGCACGCGCTGATTCGTGAACTGCGTGATCGTCTGGCGATCGCCGTCCTCGTACACCTCGAACGCGTCCTTCTCGAGTCCCGTCACGAGGCGATTCTCCGCGTCGAGAACGGTTGCCGTCACCATGACGATGTCGACGCCGGAGCGAAGGACGTTGTCCCGCTGGGGTTGTCCAAGGAGCGCCGGCATGCCGCCGAGCGTGGCGAGGAACGCGAAGACGAGGACGATCGCGGGCCGCACCATCGGCACCTCCCTATCGTAGTCTGTCCGCGGCGCGGCACGACCAGTCGAAGAGTACGGCGCTTGCAGAAACGTTAAGCGCCGTCCAAATCGGTAATCCTCGTCATCGCTAAATGTCTGCCACAGAGCGCCTTGGCGGGTGCACGCGGATTGCACCGGGCATCGAGATGCCACGCACGATCGTCACCCTGACCGTCCTTCTCGCCCTGCCGGTTGCGGCCTGCACCAAGTCGCCCACGGGCCCATCGGGGGACGGCGGCGGCAGCGGCGTGCTTCGAGGACAGACGGTCAACGCGATCGACGGCGCGGCCAGCCCGAACCTCTCGCTTCGGATCGCCGAGCGATCGGTGACCAGCGACGGCAACGGCTTCTTCGAGATCGACGTCGGCTCGAACGGCACGTACCGCGCGATCGTTCGCGGCAACGGCATCGTCGAGCGCGAGACGCGCATCACCGGCCCGGGAAGCACGCCCGCGCGCGTGTCGCTCATTCCCGCGAGCTTCGATCTCCGCGCGTTCGACGAGATGTTCCGCACCATGAACTCGCAGCTTCAGCGCTGGACGTCGAGGCCCGCGCTCGTCGTGCTCGGCTCGGTCATGGATTATCGCGGCGCGGGGGATTCGTACGAAGCGACCGGCGAGCAGTTGAGCGACGAGGAAGCGACGCTCATGGTGCTGCAGTTGACCGAGGGGCTCGCGCTGCTGACCGGCGGCACGTATACCTCGTTCGCGTCGGTGAATGTGGAGCGCCCGGCGGCCGGCACGAGAGTGACGCCGATGCGAAATGGACAGATCGTGGTCGGACGCTACAACGGGATCGTCTCGTTCGCGCGAACCATTGGCTACGGCCAATGGGCGACGATGGCGGACGGCTCGATCGGCGGCGGCGCGATGTTCCTCGACCGCGACTTCGACACGAACGACAGCCGTCGCCGCCTGCTCCGCATTCACGAGCTCGGCCACGCGCTCGGCTATCAGCACGTCGAGTCGCGCGCGTCGATCATGAATCCATCGATCGGCCCGGAGCCGAACGACTTCGATCGCGCCGGCGCGATCATCGCGTTCCAGCGCCCGGTCGGGAATCGCTCACCGGATATCGATCCATCGACGAGCAGCGTGTCGGTGACGACGGGCGAGGCGCGTTGGTCCGCACCGACCATCTGTAGGTAATCGGGATTCGGGGCTCGGGGCGGGGCTCGGAGCTCGGAAGAACGCTACGCTACTCGAAGCGCTTGCATCGGATTGATTGATGCCGCGCGCAATGCGGGCAACAGACAGGCAAGCCCCGCCACACTCAACAGCACCAACGACACCGCGACGTAGGTGATCGTATCGGTGGGCTCGACGCCAAAGAGCGTCGTCGACAGCAGACCGCCAACCACGAGCGCGCCGCCGACGCCGATGGCCAGGCCGGCGAGCGCGAGGCGAACGCCTTCGCCGACGACCAACGAGACGACATCCCCTCGACGCGCGCCCAGGGCGACACGAAGGCCGAACTCGTGCGTGCGCTGGCTGACGGAGAACGCGATCACTCCGGCGATGCCTGAGGCCGTGATGACGAGCGCGAGCGCCGCGAAGATGCCGATGAGCGTGGCGGTGAGGCGGGGCGGCGCGAGCGACGCGGTCCGCACGTCGTTCAGCGGGCGCATCTGGTGGATCGGCTGATCGGGATCGACGGAGTAGACGGCCTTCCGCACCATGGGCGCGAGAGTCTCGGGTGCGTCCGCGGATCGTATCGTCCAGTGCGTCGAGACGTACGGCGTCTGCCGCATCGGCGCGTAGATTTCCTCGACCGGCGCGGCCGACAGCTGCTGACGCACGTCGGCGACGACGCCAACGATCGTGTGCCAGTCGCTGCCGTCGCCGGAGATCCGTTGGCCGACCGCATTGCCCGTGGGCCAATATCTCCGCGCGAGCGCCTGATTGACGATGACGACGTGCGGTGCGTCGAGATCGTCGCCCCTGACGAAGAAGCGCCCGTCGACGAGCGGGATGCGCATCGCTCGAAAGTAGTCCTCGCTCGCGATCAAAAGCGACGCCCGCTGCGCGCCTTCGTCCGTCGTCGCGGGTCCGCGTTCGATGACGAAGCGGCCGAGGTTGCCGCCCGGCCGCGCGAGGAACGGAATGTTCCCGGACGCGCCGACGCTCGTGACCGCCGGGATGTTCTGCAGGCTCGTCAACAAGCGATCCAAGTATGCGGCGCGTTGGCGATTGTCCGCGTACTTCGAAAAGTTCATGTCGATCTGAAGCGTCAGCACGTGATCGGAGCTGAAGCCCGGATCGACGAGGGTGAGCTTGAACAGACTCCGCAGCATCAGGCCGGCGCCGATGAGCAGCACGAACGACGCCGCAATCTGCGCGACGATGAGCGCGCGGCGGAGATCGCGTCGCGGCAGCGCGGACCGATTCGTGCGCGAGAGCCCCGGCACGAATAGGAAGCGCCTGGACAACGCCGGCAGAAGTCCCGACAGAAGACCGGTTGCCAGCGACACGGCGAGCGTGAAGAGGAGCACCGTGCGATCGATCCGGATCTCGCCAGCACGGGTCGTGAATCGCTCGGCGTAGCCGACGAGCAGATCCATGCCGACGAACGCGATCAGCAGCCCGGCGATGCCGCCGGCGAACGACAGGATGACGTTCTCGGTCAGGAGCTGCCGGATCAGGCGTGCGCGCGTCGCGCCGAGCGACGTTCGCAGCGAGAGCTCGCGCTCGCGGCGCATCGTTCGCGCGACCGACAGGTTGGCGACGCTCGCGCAAACGATCAACAGCACGAACGCGGAGGTTCCGAGCAGAATGACGAGCGTCGACTCGAAGTTGCGGCTGAACTCGCGGCGGAGCGGCGTCGCGGTCAGCTGACGCGCGGCGGGGGAGTACTCGCCGGCGAACTCGGCGTGGAGCCGATCCGACACGGCCGCGAGATCGGCCCGCACGTCGTCCAGCGGGACGCCGGGTCGCCGCCGGCCGATCGCGCCGGCCATCCCGCCGCCGCGATCTTGCGCGCCCTGCGGCCCCATGCGGAACGGACACGCGGAGCGCGTCATGTAGACGTCGTTCGGCTGCGGGTACAACGGGACATCGGGAAGGACGCCGATGACGGTATGCGGGCGATCGTTCATCTCGAACACGCGCCCGACGATCGAAGGGTCGCCGTTGAACTCGCGCTGCCAGTACTCGTGGCTCAGCAGAAGCGTTGCGGGACGATCCGGACGGTCATCGTCCGCCGTGAACGTGCGGCCGACGGCCGGCGTGACGCCGAGCGCGTCGAAGTAGTCCCACGACACGACGCCGGTCGACACGCGAGCCGGCTCCTCGCCGCCGAGCAGGATGAAGTACATGTTGTGGAACTCGACGACGGCGTCGAGCGTCCGCGCGCGCGTCTTGATGTCATCGATGTCGAGGATCGAGAAGCCGACGTGGTCGTACGGGCCGCGCGGCTGCCGAAGGAGCATCAGGTCGTCGCCGCGCGCGTAGGGGAGCGGCCGCAGCACGACCGCGTTCACGACGCTGAAGATCGCGCTGTTGGCGCCGATCCCGAGCGCCATCGTGACGATCACGGCCGCGGCATAGCCCGGCTGTCTCCGAAGGCTGCGCGCGCTGTAGCGGACGTCCTGCAGCACGGTTTCGAAGAATCTCGTGAGCCACGTATCGCGCACGTCTTCCTTCACGCGATCGACGACGCCGAAGAGCTGGCGCACGGTGCGGCGGGCCTCGTCGGGCGACATGCCTTGGCGCACGTACTCGCCGATCTGCATCTCGACATGGAACCCGAGTTCGGCGTCGAGCTCTCGCTCCATGCGCGTGCGCCGAAACAGCGATCGGATGCGTTTGAGGGAGAACATTCGGAGCCCGAGCGCGGAACCTGGGAACCTCGGAACCTGGAACCCTATTCCTGTATTTGCAGCACGCGGCCGACGGCGTCCGTGATCCGCGCCCAGTTCTCGCGCTCCTCGGCGAGCTGCTTCCGTCCCGCGCGCGTGAGCCGGTAGTATTTCGCCTGGCGGTTGTTCTCGGACGCATCCCACTCGGCATCGATCCATCCCTGCTGCTCCAGGCGATGGAGCGCGGGGTAGAGCGAGCCCTGGTTGACGCGAAGCACGTCCCGCGAGGTCTGCTGGATGCGCTGCGAGATCCCCCACCCGTGCATCGGCTCGAGGGCGAGCGTCTGGAGGATCAGGAGGTCGAGGGTGCCCTGCAACAGGTCCTGTTTCTGTCGTGCCACGGCCTCACTGTACGGGCCGCTCTTGTCGAATGTCAAGAGAAACACCTGTTGACAGTCGACAAGAGCGCTTGCTACGCTCTTGTCGACGATCGACAAGGAGCGCGGGGGAGCGTCCATGGACACACTTCGACAGGATCTGCGCGCGGCGCTGAGGACCTTCGGCCGGAATCGCGGCTTCGCCGCCGCCGTCGTGCTCACGATGGCGATGGGCATCGGCGCGAACTCCGCGATCTTCAGCGTCGTGCACGGCGTGCTGCTGAGCCCGCTGCCCTACACGCGCGGCGACGACCTGTTGATCCTCCGTCAGCAGCGGCCCCTGGCCGGCGTGACCGCGCAGGGCTTCTCGCCGCTCGAGATGGCGGACTACCGCCAACAGTCGAAGACGCTTGACGGCATCGTCGAATACCACAACATGTGGTTCGTGCTCCTCGGCCGCGGCGAGCCCGAGCGCGTGCAGACCGGCGTCGTCTCGTGGAATTACTTCGATCTCTTCGGGGTCAAGCCGATTGCCGGACGTACGTTCCGCGAAGGGGACGACCAGGTCGGGGCCGACGCGGTGCTGGTGCTCAGCAACAGTTTCTGGCGCAGCCGCTTCGGCGGCGATCCGCGCGTCGTGGGCCAGGTCTTCGAGATGAACGACCGGCCCCACACCGTCGTCGGAATCCTCCCGCCCATCCCGCAGTTCCCGGACGAGAACGACGTCTACATGCCGGTCTCGGCCTGCCCGTTCCGGTCGTCGCAAGGCGTGCGGACGAATCGCAACGCGCGGATGGTGCAGGCCTTCGGACGTCTCCGCGCCGGCGCGTCCATCGACGCGTCGAAGAGCGATCTCGCGATGGTGGCCTCGAACCTGCAGCAGGCGTATCCGGAGAACTATCCGGCGAGCGCGGGATTCACGGCGACGGCGATCTCGCTGCGCGACGAGCTCACGCGCGGATTCCGTCCGACGCTCGCGATCCTGCTCGGCGCCGCCGGATTCCTCCTCCTCATCGTGTGCGCGAGCGTGGCCAATCTGATGCTCGCGCGCCTCTTGCAGCGCGAGCGCGAGCTGGCGATTCGCATGTCGCTCGGCGCCGGACGCTGGCGCCTGATTCGACAGCTTCTGACGGAGAGCACGCTGCTCGCGTTCGCGGGCGCGGCCGTCGGCCTGCTGATCGCAATCGCCAGCATGGATCTGCTCGTCACGCTCGCCGATCGGTTCACGACGCGGTCGCAGGAGATCTCGCTCGACGGAACGGTCGTGCTGTTCACGTTCTTGATCGCGACGCTGACCGGCGTCATCGTCGGCGCGATCCCCGCGCTGCCGGGCCGCGTCAGCCTCGCGTCCGCGATTCAAGAGGGAGGGCGCACCGTGTCCGGCGGCCGCGGCTCGCTGAGAAGCGGCCTCATCGTGGCGCAGGTCGCGGTGTCGTTCGTGCTGCTCATCGGCGCGGGCTTGATGCTTCGCAGCCTGGTGCGCCTGCAGGCGGTCGACCCGGGTATCCGCACGGACAACGTGATCAGCATGCGCGTCGCGCTGAACTTCACGAAGTACACCACGCCGCCGCTCCGCGCCCAGTTCTTGACGGCGCTCGCGGATCGCCTGCGGGATCTGCCCGGCGTGCGATCGGCGGGCGGCGCGGGCACGTTCCCGTTGAACGAGGGAGGCGGCTTCCTGACCGGCGTCAGGATTCAGGGGCAGCCGGAGATCGATCCGGCCCGGCTGCCGCGCGCCGAAGTGCAGGCGGCCACGCCCGGATATTTCCAGACCGTCGGCATCCCGCTGCTCCGTGGACGTTTGATCGACGAGCGCGACATCGCCGATCGCGAGAGCGTGGCGGTCATCAGCGAGTCGATGTCGCGCCAGTTCTTCCCGGACGCGGAGCCGCTCGGCGCGCGGCTCTCGACCGACAACGGCCAGCGCTGGATCACGATCGTCGGGGTCGTCGGCGACGTGCGCAGCACGCTGGCCTCGCAGCCCTCGTCCACGTTCTATCGCCCGCTCGCGCAGAGCCCGTTCTTGACGGTCATGTTCCTCGCGCGGACGTCCGGCGAGCCGTCGCTGATGATTCAACAAATGCGGGACGCGGTTTACGCGATCGATCCGCAGCAGCCCGTCGATCAGTTCCGGACGCTCGATCAGGTTCGCGCCGTGTCGTTGTCCGCGCCGCGGCTCACGGCCACGCTCATCGGCGTCTTTGCGGCGATCGCGCTGCTCATCACGGCCACCGGCCTCGCCGGGGTCATTGCGTTCTCGGTCAACCAGCGTTCGCAGGAATTCGGCGTCCGCATGGCTCTCGGCGCGACTCGCGCGTCCGTGCTGCAGATGGTGCTCGCGCAGGGCCTGCGCCTGGTACTCATCGGGCTCGTTCTCGGAGGCGTTGCCGCGGCCGCGCTCGCGGGCACGGTGCGCACGCTGCTCTTCGACACTCAACCGACAGACATTCCAACGTATGTCGGCGTCGCCATCGTCCTCGCCATCGTCGCGCTCGTCGCTTGCCTCATGCCCGCGCGCCGTGCATCGTCGGTCGATCCGCTCGTCGTCCTGCGAGGGAACTAGTCTCGGTACTGCGCTCAGGCGAAGGATGTTCACTTGTCTCATCATCGCGGAGGGCGCGGAGGGCTGAGGTACGCGGAGAAGGCGGAACTCGCATTCAACAGGTTCAACGAGCGGCCGCGCCGCAGGCGCGGGCCCCTACCAGCCTCGCTCCGCGAGGCTGCCGCTCGATACTGCTCGATTGGGATCTGCCTCGGCGCATCTCTTGCTCTCCGCGCTCTCCGCGATGAATCGTGATCACGATCGCTAGCCAGTGAACAACGCGAATGCGTGCCGCGATGCGCGGCCTCCGTAAGGGCTGGCGCGTTCGTGTGCTACGCGCTATCGTTTGGCGTGGTCAAAACGTACGGCCTCACGCACATCGCGCTGAGAGTCAAAGATCCCGAACGATCGTTCCGCTTCTACAACGCGGTGCTCGGAGTCGTCGCAGTGTACCGTCAGGGTGACTTCATCCAGGCACAGACGCCGGGAAGCCGCGACGTGCTCGTGTTCGAGAGGGGTGTGAGAGCGGGGACGTCGGGCGGCATTGCGCACTTCGGCTTTCGTTTGACGAAGCCGTCGGATCTCGGCGCCGCGTTGAAGGCAATCCGCGCAGCGGGCGGAAAGATCAAAAGCCACGGCGAGTTCTGTCCGGGGGAGCCGTACGTGTTCTTCTCGGATCCGGATGGCTACGAAGTGGAGATCTGGTACGAGATCCCCACACCCGTCGATCCTCCGGCGTCGCGCAAGCGCAAGAAGAAGAGCGTCTAGCCTACGGGGCTCTGCCAAAACTCTTCAGTGCAGGTCGATGGAAAACGCGGATCTCGCGGATGCTGCGGATCTCGCGGATCCGAGAACCTCGTTCCACATGTTGAGCCCAAAAACATGGACTTGTGAGATGGGCCCGCCGACGCACCCTTCCCAGGCTGGCCACGCCAGCCTGCCGGTCGCTCGCCGACCACCATCGGGACGTTCCGCACCTCAGGCATCCGCGCGATCCGTCCAATCCGCGCGATCCGCGTCTCCCTAGACTGCCACGTCCCGCTAGCCTCTGAATTAATGGGCAAAGCTGCCTACGGGATCTGCGATGTGACCCGCAGATCCTGCGTCTTCTTCTCTCCATCGCCAATCGCGATCTTGAGTGCGCCGCGCGAAATCTGCTCGAGGAACGCGGGATCGAACCACTCGCCCGGTTCCAGATCGAGCACGGCGGAGATCAGATAGTCTCCCGGCGGAAGGTTCGCGACCGTGTATTTGCCGTCCGCCGCGGGTTTGACCGATCGAAGGCGTCGGAGCGCCGGCCAGAGCGACCTGTCAACCGAGAAGACGATCACTTGATAATCGGGCGCCGCTTGGCCCGAGGCATCCTGCACCGTTCCGTGCAACTCCGGCATGCGATCCGTCAGCGTGATGACGACGTCGTTGGTGCTCGACTGGAGATCGACCGGTAAATCCGCGGAGTCGTTGCCGTTGATGAGCGCCGATTTCAACTGCCACACCTGCGTATCGGGACGAGGCGAAGGAATCGAACCCCCGAGACGGTAGCGCCCGGGCGTCACGCCGGCGATCGTGAATCGACCGTTCGCGTCGGCCTGCGTCGAGGCGCCGCCGATGCTGACCTCGCCCTGAGTCTGCACGGGCGTGAGCGTGACGCGCACGCGCGACAAGTCGGGCGCCGTCGCCGTTCCCTCGAAGATGATCCGTCCCGACACGGTCATGCCTTCCTGCAGCGCGAGGCTGATTCCCGAAACGTCCTGTCCGTCGACGGAGACGTCCGCCATTGCATAGTGCGTCATCTGGATCGGGCCGCCGCGCCCGCCGCCGGGCGGCGTCGCCGCAGGACCGGACGGTGTGGGCATGCCGCGGACCACGAGCGTGTACGTGCCCGGCGCCACGCCGGAAAACGAGAAGCTTCCGTCGGCGGCAGCGGATGTGCGGCGGAAGACACCGAGCGGCATTCCGGAAGGATTGTTGTCGACGAGCTGAATGATCAGCCGTTGAGGATTGAATCCATCCGGGACGGAGATTGTGCCATGCACGCGCGCCGTCGGAACGAGCGCGAGCGAGAAGTCGACACCCGATCGCTCTTCCGCGACGCCAAGCTTGATCATCGTCGCCTGCGATTGCGTGAAGGTGCCTGGATAGTAGACCGGTGCGTATCCAACGGAACGACCGGCTCTCGGCTGGGCCGGGGCGTCGGCCGCGCTCGCGGCCGGGCCCGGCCGCGATGTGCCCATGGCGATCTCCGCCATCGCGCGCTTCACATCTGCGTCTGTGACGCGAGTGATGTCGACACCCGACGCCATTTGCGATTGGAATCCCGCGCTGGCCGATATCGCGTACTCGCCGGCCGGGAGACCCCAAATGCGATAGTGCCCGCGATCGTCGGTCGGCATGCCGATGCCGGACGGCACGAGCTGCCGCTGACCGCTGGTCGTGAAGCCGTAGCGCATCGCATACACGGTCGCGTTCGACAGCGGCTCGCCATTGTGATCGACGATCGCGCCGCTGATCACCGATCCGCGCGTCATCTTCAGCGTCAGATTGCCGATGCGCTGTCCGTCGGCGACGACGATCGATGTGCCCGGCCGGCCCGGTCGGCGCGCGCCGTACATGAACGGCACGTATCCCTGCTTGTTCGCCGTGATTCCGTAGCGGCCGGCCGTCAGCGTACCCACACTGAACCGGCCCGCATCGTCGGTGATTGCCGTCCGCGTCGTGACGCGATCCGACGAGGTGATGAAGATGCGAACGCGCCGAATCGGCCGCGCGTCGCGGTCGTCGGTCACGACCATGCCGGCGATCGAGGCCGTGCCGGTGGCGGCGGGCTTCACCGCATCGCGCATTGGCTGCTGGGCGACGACGGCGGAGGTCGCCGCGAGCACGAGCGCCGCAGCTGCTCTGAAGATCCGTGCGCGCATCACCTGGCCTCCAGCACTCGCAGATTCTGCGTCGCCTTTTCACCCGCCTCGATCTGCACGTGCGCCGCGCCCGCCACGAGCGACTCGAGGAACTTGGGATCCATCCAGTCGGTGCCGGCGGACTCGCGGATCGCCGCGACATAGTACGCGCCCGGCGGAAGCGGCGAAATGTCGAAAGCCCCTGCGTCGGTCGTCGCGACGCGGCGCATTCGGCGCGGATTCGCTCCGCCTTCCATCCACGCTTTCGAGTCGGCGGGGAAGACGACGACTGCAACACCCTCGCGCGCGGCGGCCTCGTTCATCTGCACGCTTCCGCTGAGAGAGGACGGACGATCGGTGAACGTGAGCACCACGTCGGCGATGTCTGCCGCGTCGAGATCGATCGGCGTGTCGGAGAGATCCCGTTCGCCGAGCATCGCGCCGTTGAACGTCCAACCGCTCGGCGGGTTGGGCACTCTCACGAAGTACTTTCCCCCCGCGACGCCATACGTCGTGAACTGACCTTTGGCATCGACCCGTCCCGGGGGAGAGGAGACGCGATCCACGATCCCGTCGACCGGCTCGACGACAACCAGGAGTCGAGAGAGGGCATCGGGCGATGGTTTTTCCTTGGCGCCGTCGAAGTCGACGCGGCCGTTGATGCGAACGCCGTTTCTCAGCGGAACCGTCAGATTCGTCACGTCGCTGTCGCCGACGGAGACCGGCACGGAAGCCCACAGCGTCGGCTCCTGTGGAATAGGCGGCGGTTCGGGCGACGGACCGGAGGACGACACCACCATGCCGCTGCCAATCTGTATCGTGGTGACGGCGCCAGACGGCGCAAGCGAACGCGGTACTTGGACGACCTTGAGCGTGTACTCGCCCGCGGGCACGACGGGGAAAGTGAACGCGCCGTTCGCGTCCGTGATCGTTCCCGCGACATCGTTCTGCCGTCCGGTGTCTTCGTTCTGCGGCACGAGCTTGAGCGGCAGGTTCGCGGGCGTTCCCGTGCCGACGACGGTTCCCGAGATGCGCGCGGTCGGCACGGCTTTCACGTGAAGGTCGACGCCGGTCCGC